>NZ_DASXYM010000044.1:0-29643 GCF_036502485.1 Occallatibacter sp.
ATCTTTTTCCCAAACGCGGAGCAGGCCAGTTCCACGGCCAGATCCGCAGTGCGGTTGTGCTCGTCGATCACCGGATTCACCTCCACCATTTCGAAGCTGAGCAGGCGGCCGTGGTCGGCGATGATCTCCATGGCCAGGTGAGCTTCACGGTAGGTTGCGCCGCCGCGGACGGGCGTACCGACACCGGGGGCGTCCTCGGGATCAATCCAGTCCATGTCGAGCGAAACGTGGTAGCCCGCGGTTCCGCGGCCGGCGGCGCGCAGGGCCTCTTCCATCACCGTGCGCATGCCCCGCTCGTCGATGTCGCGCATGGTGTAGACCTCGCCCACACCGGCGCGTTTGATGTTGGCTCGCTCGGCGGCGTCGATATCCCGCACCCCGATGAGCACTGTATTCTCCGCCTGAATTTTGGGCGAGTACGCATAGATGTTTCCCAGCAGCTCCGGCCCAAGGCCGAGCAACGCGGCGAGCGGCATGCCATGCACGTTGCCGGAGGGCGAGGTGTCGGGCGTGTTGATGTCGGAGTGGGCGTCGATCCAGACCAAGCCAATGTTCTGGTTGCGGCGGCGATAGAACTCGGAGACGCCGGAGATGGAGCCGGCAGCCAGAGAGTGGTCGCCGCCCAGAACCAGGGGAGTCATTCCCTCCTCCATTGCCTGGACCACGGCTTCAGCGGTGCGCGTGCAAATTTCCGCTATCTGCTTCAAATAACGGGCGTTTTCCGCACCCTCGGCCTGGGTTTCCGGAACCTCCACCTTGATGTTGCCGCCGTCTGTGACGCGGTGGCCGAGCGCCTTCAGGCGGGCTTCAAGACCAGCCACCCGCATGGCTGAAGGCCCCATATCGACACCGCGCCGGCTGGCGCCCATATCGAGAGGCACGCCAATCACGCGAATCTGACGTGTGGGAAGGGACTGCAGACCACCACCGGGAGCGGCTACTACCGTTTCGTTCGTACCTGTATTGGACATAGGGGATCTCGCCGATATTGTGCAGCAGGGGCAATTTTTGCGGCCGACTGCGCAATCAGCCGCGACCGCTGCTCCTGCACTGCCATGATACGCGCCTGGGGTGGCGGCCTTTCTGCGCCAGCCCGGGACGCACCGAAGTAACCCAAATGTGTCATTACCAGCGTGGCACAGCGGTTTGTAAGATGAACGGCAAAGATTTTAAACAGATTGAACTGCGCTCTTACTCATGCCCGAAGACCGGCGTCAGGTGCTTTGCTTTGTTGCTAAGGGTGATTGTCCGGACGTTTGAGGCGTATGAATGCGAACAGATCAGATGCGGAAGTGGATAGATCGTACGGTGCTGCTGCTGGGACTGGCGCTGATGCCGGCCCTTCACGCGGCTGCGCCTGTCACGTCGCTTGCGGAGATTCATCGTCTCTCCAACGCGCAAGCCGCCGCGCACCTCGCGGTGGATTTCGACGCCACCGTCACGTTCTATCGTCCCTATGAAGGAACGCTCTTTGTAGAGGACGGCAACGCAGGGATTTACGTGCGGCCGGAGAGAACTTACAGCCTTGCGCCGGGAGACCGGGTCCACATCCACGGCATCACCCATGAGAGCTTCCGTCCCTTCATCGCCACGGCGGAGATCAAGGTGGTGGGGCAGGCGGCGTTGCCCAAGCCCCCCATGATCACCTTCGATGCGCTGATTCAGGCTCAGTACGATTGCCGTTTTGTGAAAGTGCATGGCACCGTAATTTCCGCTGACATCGTCACGAGCTCTGATCGTCCCAGCACCACACTGCAGGTCTCAATGGATGGCGGCATCGCCGAAGTCCAGATCGAGAGCAACGATCCGGACGCCTTGTCATCGATGCTGGATGCCGAGATTGAAGCGACCGGTGTCGCTTCAGGCCGTTTTGACGGCAAGATGGAGATGACCGGAACCCTTCTGCACACGCAGTACCTCTCGCAGGTGAACATCGTCAAACCGCAGAAGATGAACCCATGGTCCGTCCCTCTCACGCCCATGGACGAGATCATGACGAAATACCATGTGAGCAATCAATCCTCACGGGTACGCGTTCAGGGTACGGTGACCTACTTCATCCCCGGATCAGCGGTGGTGCTGCAGAATGGCATACGCAGCCTGTGGATCAACACGCATGCGACCGATGGAGTGCGGATCGGCGATTTGGCCGAGGCCACTGGACTGCCCGGGCTGCATGATGGCTTTTTGCGGATCGTCAACGGAGAGATCCTCGACAGCCAAAAAGCAGTTGCGGTGGAAGCGGTGCCGGTAACCTGGCAGGATCTGACCCAGAGCCATCATGTCTTCGACCTCGTCTCCATTGAGGCGAATGTGGTGGAGGAAGTCCGGGAGGGCGGCCAGGATCAGTATGTGCTGGTCAGCGACGGCCATCTGTTCTCTGCTATCTACCGCCACCCCATCGTCTCAAGCACCAATGGAAGCTCCGTTCCGCCCATGAAGCGCATTCCTCCGGGCTCGCGGGTGCGGGTAACCGGCATCTGCGTGCTTGAAGACTCCAATCCGTTCAACGTCAGAGTTCCCTTCGATCTGCTGATCCGGTCCTTCGACGACGTAGCGATCGTCGCCCGGCCGTCGCCGTTGACGGTGGCTAACCTGATCAAGACTGTCGGCCTTCTGCTGGTTCTGGTGGTGGCCATCTTCGCCTGGGGCTGGATGCTGAAGCGGAAGGTGGAACGACAAAGCACGATTTTGGCGAGACGCAGCGAAGCAGATGCGGCGATGGCGCGGCATAACACCGAGATTGAACGCCGCCGCAGCTGCGTACTGGAAGATATCAACGGCACTCGACCACTTTCGGAACTGCTGGAAGAGATCACCGAGTTGGTCTCCTTCCGGCTCAAGGGGGCTGCGTGCTGGTGTCAGGTGACCGGCGGAGCCACACTGGGCGGCTATCAATCCGACCTCAGCGGAAGGCGCCTCATTAAAGAAGAGATCCCCGCACGGGCAGGGGAACCACTGGGCTACCTGTATGCGGCCATGGATGCCGAGGCAATCCCGGACGACGACGAAAAGCTGGCCTTCTTCCAGGGCACGCGCCTGGCTACGCTGGCGATTGAAACTCGGCGGGCTTTCACCGACCTGGTGTATCGTTCGGAGTTCGACCTGCTCACCGATGTGCACAATCGCTTCTCGCTCGAAAAGCAACTGGACGGGCTGATCGAACGTGCAAAGCAACAGGCCGCGGTGTTCGGACTGATCTATGTCGATCTGGACGAGTTCAAACAGGTGAACGACGTTTACGGGCACCGCGTGGGCGACCTCTATCTGCAGGAAGTGTGCGCGCGCATGAAAAGCCAACTTCGCTCGGCCGATCTGCTGGCCCGGCTGGGAGGCGACGAGTTCGCCGCCATCGTTCCAGTCGCCCGCGGTCGCGGCGATGTGGACGAGATTGCCTCGCGGCTGGAGAGCTGCTTCGACGAGCCGTTCGAACTGGAGGGCTACGTTCTGCACGGCTCAGCCAGTTTGGGAGTGGCTCTGTACCCCGAAGACGGCGCAACGCGCGATAGCCTGTTGACCTCCGCCGACGCTGCAATGTACGTATCGAAGCACACGGGGCACACGGACCGACACCCTGAGCTGCGGAAGTAAGAGCAATCCGCAACAAGGGAAACTTGACTGATCCTCAGGCGGCTCAGCGGACGTGCAACTGCGAGATCACGACCTTGCTCTTCACCATCTCCGCCTTGCGCCAGCTGCTTTTGTCGTTCAAGGGAACCCAGCGTCGCTCTTCGCTGCGGTAGTGCCAGTCCTTATCGAGCTGGAAGTAGATGAGCAGTCCGCTCGACTCCAGCACGTTGAGAATGCTGTTGTCATGCGAGTTGCGCTCGTCGAAATCCGTGGACGCGCTCTGCCCCATCTCTGAATAGATTTCGTTCAGCTCGAACAGCAGACCGTTGACCGAATCATCCATTGCTTCCACGTTCAGCCCGATGCGCCTGGCTTCGCGCAGGGTGATGGGGTAGTTGTGCGAAGGATAGCCGGCATTGAGGATGTTCGATATCTCGCGGGCGCGGTCGAGATCGGTCATGTGGTAGGAGAGGATCTCTTCGCAGATGCGCGTGGAGAGCGCGCTGGACCGATCGACGGCGCCGATCACCAGCGGATGCACGTACGGGAACAGCGCCTGGTACGGGTTCTGAGTGGAGTCTTTGGCCTGCTCAGTCCACAGGCGAATCACGCGCAGCAACTCATCATTGCTCACGCTCACGCGGTCGTTGTCGCGATCGATGGGGGAGAGATCGTGGGTGAGCGAGGTGTCGACCGCGGAGAGATGGGCGAGGGGGCCCATCAGAATGCGATCGGCGCCGAGGGCCAACATCGTAGCCGCGGACTGGCACTCGAGCGGCGCGAGCACGGTGAGATGCTTCACGTAACGGCGCAGCAGGTTCACCATGCGCAGGGCCGCCTGGCCCGATCCGCCATCCGACTTGATAAACAGCGACAGCCTGTCAACGTGGCCGCGCGCGCGCACGAGGGCATAGAGGCCGGCAACGTCGTTCTGGCAGATGGCTCCCTTGGTGGAGTTCCAGTAGGTAAAGACGGGCTCGCCGAGAGCGGCGGAAAGGCGCTCAATGACGGGCTGGGTGCGCTCCATCAGGACGGGCGGCCTGGTGGGTTCGGGACGGCTAGGGGCGGGCATTGCGACGGTGGCTTTGTTTGGCATCTTGATTGGGTCAGGTAAGGCGGATTGGACTATGGTAACAAACCGGGAACAGACGAGCTTCCGCCGGTTACACCTGCGAACAGCTATTGGTCATCCATCGGAACGAGAGAATAGAGCCTTCCGCCCAACAGCTTTTGCCGGACGTGATTCTCCGATGCGATCTTTCCCTGGATCAGATTCTCCGCAACCGCTATTGCCCTCGACAAGGGGGGCTCAGCCGGCCCCAAGCTAGTCGTCATGCGGTCCTGAGCGAAGATAACCTGGAAGACTTCGCCATCGGGATTGAGCTCTTCAGGACCGTCGGAAGATTCCGCTTCGTACCAGTATTCAAATTCTGCCTTACGATCCAGACCTCAAATGGAACCTGCTCATCGTACAACCAGGTTTCTGACTGGACGATCTCTGGGACGTATTCTCGTTCATCTGCCGTACCACACTCCGGCGTCATTCTATTGCATTCTCGATGCGCTTCAGGAGGCAAACGAAAGGCCCGGCTTGCGCCGGGCCTTTGTTGTTGAAGTAACTTGAAGCAGCTACTCTGCCGCCATCTCTTCCGCTTCGCCTTCCTGGCGCATCATCTCCAGTTCGCGCTCGGCGGCTTCGATTTCGGCACTGACTTCCTGCTGTACGCGGGCTGCCGCTTCTTCCAGTTCCGGTGAGAGCTGGACGTTGCGGTAGTACTCGAGGCCTGTGCCCGCGGGGATCAAGCGTCCCACGATCACGTTCTCCTTGAGTCCGCGCAGGTTGTCGATGGCGCCATTGATCGAAGCTTCGGTCAGCACGCGCGTGGTTTCCTGGAAGGACGCGGCGGAGATGAAGCTGTCGGTCGAGAGCGACGCCTTGGTGATGCCGAGCAGCAGCGGGCGGCCCTGCGGCGGACGGCCACCTTCCTTCTCCACGCGATTCTTCTCTTCGGTGAAGCGGAAGTGGTCGACCTGCTGTTCGAGCAGGAAGTTGGAGTCGCCGATCTCGTCGATCCGGACCCAGCGCAGCATCTGGCGGACAATCACTTCGATGTGCTTGTCCGAGATGGCCACGCCCTGCAGGCGATAGACTTCCTGGATTTCATTCACCAGGTAGCCCTGCAGCGCCTTCTCGCCGAGAACGTCGAGAATGTCGTGCGGGTTGAGCGGTCCATCCATCAGAGGATCGCCGGCACGCAGACGCTCGCCTTCCTGAACGTTGACGTGGATGCCGCGCGGCACGGAGTATTCCTTCTCCTCGCCGTTGTCGGCCGTGATGTAGATCTTGCGCTGTCCCTTCACCACTTCGCCGAAGCGAACCACGCCATCGATCTCGCTGATGGTGGCTGTTTCACGCGGCTTACGAGCTTCGAACAGCTCCACCACGCGAGGCAGACCGCCGGTGATGTCCTTGGTGCGCGTTGACTCCTTGGGAATCTTCGCAAGCACATCGCCCGGACCCACTTCGTCGCCATCCTGGATCATGAGGTGAGCGCCGCGCGGCAGCAGGTAACGCTTGCTGCCCTTGACGCCCTTCACTACGAAGGTGGGCTGGCGCTTTTCGTCGGGAGCATCGGCGACAACCCAACGCGAGAGGCCGGTGACTTCATCGACTTCTTCATTGAGCGTGATGCCTTCCTGCAGATCCTTGAACTGCACGTGGCCGCCGATTTCCGTGAGGATGGAGTACGTATACGGATCCCACTCGGCCAGCAACTGCCCGAGCTTCACCTGGTCGCCATCCTTCACGCGGAGACGCGCGCCATAGACCACCTGGTAGCGCTCCTTTTCACGGCCGCGGTCGTCCACGATCGCAACGGAGCCGGAGCGGTTCATGGCAACCAGCGCGCCGTCCTTGCTTTCAACGGTGTTCAGGTTGTAGAAGCGCACCGTGCCGTTGTTCTTGGCATCGAGCTTGGACTGGTCGGCAACGCGGCTGGCCGTGCCACCCACGTGGAAGGTACGCATGGTAAGCTGCGTGCCCGGCTCGCCGATTGACTGCGCCGCAATAACGCCGCAGGTTTCGCCGAGCTCGACCATGCGGCCCGAACCAAGGTTGCGGCCGTAGCAGAGGGCGCACACGCCGCGGCGCGATTCGCAGGTGAGCACGGAGCGGATCTTGACCTTCTCCACGCCCGCGCCCTGGATTGCCGAGGCGATGTCTTCGTCGATCTGCTGGTTGATCTCGACCACCACGTTGCTGTCGTAGTCCTTGATTTTCTCGAGCGAGACGCGGCCGATGATGCGGTCGCGCAGCGGCTCGATAATCTCACCGGATTCGACGATGGCGGTTACATCGATTCCTTCTGAAGTTCCGCAGTCGTACTCGGTGACGATGACGTCCTGCGCCACGTCGACGAGACGGCGAGTGAGGTAGCCCGAATCGGCCGTCTTGAGAGCCGTATCGGCCAGGCCCTTACGTGCGCCGTGGGTCGAGATGAAGTACTCGAGCACGGTCAAGCCTTCGCGGAAGTTGGCGGTAATCGGCGTCTCGATGACTTCGCCCGAAGGCTTGGCCATCAGTCCGCGCATACCGCTGAGCTGGCGAATCTGCTGCTTAGAACCGCGGGCGCCGGAGTCGGCCATGATGTAGATCGGGTTCATGGCGCCTTCTTCGTCGGCGCGCTTCATATTCCCGAACATCTCGTCCGCAACCTTATCGGTAACCGACGACCACATCTGGATGACCTTGTTGGAACGCTCGCCGTTGGTGATGGCGCCGTCCATGTACTGCTTCTGGACTTCGATCACCTTGCGATCCGCCTCTTCCACGACGGTATACTTCGAGGCTGGGATGACCATGTCGTCCAGACCGACGGACAGACCGGAGAGCGTCGCGTAGTGGAAGCCCAGCGACTTGATGCGGTCGAGCATGCGGACGGTGGTTTCGAGCCCGAGGTTCTGGTTGCAATAGTTCACCAGTTGCCCGATGCCCTTCTTCTTGAGCAGGCCGTTGATGAACGGCATGCCTGCAGGCAGCGCGTCGTTCAGGATCACGCGGCCCACAGTGGTGTTGATGTAGTCGTTGTC
The DNA here is from genome assembly GCF_036502485.1 of Occallatibacter sp. GTDB lineage: Bacteria > Acidobacteriota > Terriglobia > Terriglobales > Acidobacteriaceae > Telmatobacter. The sequence goes on from NZ_DASXYM010000044.1 coordinate 7,660, forward strand.
GAAAGCGACGGCCTCGGTGTGCGTCAGATCCTGATCGTCGTAGGCCGTGGTCATGTCGAGCACGTTGCCGGTGTAACGCAGACGGATGGGCGAGAGCGTCTCGAGTTCCTTCGCTTCGAGCGCCATCAGCACTTCTTCGTAGTTCGCGAATACGCGACCTTCGCCCTTGGCACCCTTATGCGCCTTGGTCAGGTAGTAGAGACCGAGCACCATGTCCTGCGTGGGTACGGTGATGGGCTGGCCTGACGCCGGCGACAGGATGTTGTGCGAGGCGAGCATCAGCACCGACGCTTCAATCTGCGCCTCAGGCGACAAGGGAATGTGCACCGCCATCTGATCGCCGTCGAAGTCTGCGTTGAAGGCGGTGCAGACCAGGGGATGAATCTTGATGGCCTTGCCTTCCACCAGCACCGGCTCGAAAGCCTGGATGCCCAGACGGTGAAGGGTTGGGGCGCGGTTCAGCAGCACCGGGTGGTCCTTGATGACTTCCTCAAGGATGTCCCAGACCACCGGTTCCTGCATTTCCACCATTTCCTTGGCCTGCTTGATGGTGGTGCAGTGGCCGGTCTGCTCGAGGCGGTGATAGATGAACGGCTTGAACAGCTCGAGCGCCATTTTCTTGGGCAGACCGCACTGGTGCAGCTTCAGCTCGGGGCCTACCACGATGACGGAACGGCCGGAGTAGTCCACGCGCTTGCCGAGCAGGTTCTGGCGGAAGCGGCCCTGCTTGCCCTTGAGCGTGTCAGAGAGCGACTTGAGCGGACGGTTGTTGGCGCCGCGCAGCACACGGCCGCGGCGGCCGTTGTCGAACAGCGCGTCGACAGCTTCCTGCAGCATGCGCTTTTCATTGCGTACGATGACTTCAGGCGCGTGCAGGTCCATCAGCTTCTTCAACCGGTTGTTGCGGTTGATGACGCGGCGATAGAGGTCGTTGAGATCGGACGTGGCAAAGCGGCCGCCATCCAGCGGCACGAGCGGGCGCAGCTCCGGAGGAATGACCGGCAGCACGTCGAGGATCATCCACTGCGGCTTGTTGCTCGACTTGCGGAACGCCTCAACCACCTTCAGGCGCTTGGCGTACTTGATCTTCTTCTGCGCCGAGGCTTCCGTCTTCATGCGCTCGCGCAGTTCGACTGCGAGCTCTTCAATGTTGACGCGCTTCAGCAATTCCTTAATGGCTTCCGCGCCCATCATGGCCTTGAAGCCGGAAGGGCGGAACTGCTGGTCGAGTTCGCGGAACTTATTTTCGTCCTTGATGATTTCGCGCTCGCGCACGGGGGCATCGCCCGGATCGACCACGACATAGGACTCGAAGTAGAGGATCGATTCCAGGTCACGCAGGGAAATGTCGAGCAGGTGGCCGATACGCGAGGGGAGACCCTTGAAGAACCACACATGCGAGCACGGAGAAGCGAGCTCGATGTGGCCCATGCGCTCGCGGCGCACTTTGCTGACTGTAACTTCGACGCCGCACTTGTCGCAGATCACGCCGCGGTGCTTCATGCGCTTGTACTTGCCGCACAGGCACTCCCAGTCAGTGACGGGCCCGAAGATGCGCGCGCAGAACAAGCCATCACGCTCCGGCTTGAACGTGCGGTAGTTGATGGTTTCTGGCTTCGTTACCTCACCATGCGACCAGCTCCGGATCTTCTCGGGCGACGCAAGCATGATGCGGATGGCATCGAAGTCGGTGATAGGGCTGGTAAGCTCGAACGGGTTCGAACGGAACAAGGCGACCCTCCTTGGCAGGCTTTTTCAACTCTGCCGCGGCTCATCCCGGGATTCCTTTGGAGTCCTTCCTTCCCGGGTAGCGATGGTTATCGCTTTCAAGAAGGACCCTTAAAAACAGTGATCAGTGATCAGTTGTCAGTGATCAGTTCGTAGACTGAAGCACTGACAACCGAGGGACTGAGAACTAGTCGTCGGCGACCGCGGCCATGGTTTCGGGCGCGGGCACCTTTTTCACCAGATCGGCGCGCTTGATCAGTTCCACGTCGAGGCACAGCGATTGCAGTTCGCGAATCAGCACGTTGAACGACTCCGGCACGCCCGGCTCGATCGCCGCTTCGCCCTTGACGATGGCCTCGTAGATCTTGGTACGGCCATACACGTCGTCAGACTTCGCGGTGAGCAGCTCCTGCAGGATGTATGCGGCGCCGTATGCTTCGAGGGCCCACACTTCCATTTCGCCGAAGCGCTGTCCGCCGAACTGCGCCTTGCCGCCCAGCGGCTGTTGCGTGATCAGCGAGTACGGTCCGATGGAGCGAGCGTGAATCTTGTCGTCCACCAGGTGCGACAGCTTGAGCATGTAGATGTAGCCGACCGTAACGGGCTGCTCGAACTGGTCGCCCGTCATGCCGTCGAACAGCGCGGTCTTGCCCGAAGAGGGCAATCCGGCTGAAGCCAGCAAGGACTTGATCTCGCTCTCTTGCGCGCCGTCGAACACCGCGGTGCCAAACCAGATGCCGCGCTTCATACCAGCCGCAACGCGAAGCAGCATCTCATCGTCGAGATCTTCCAGCTGCCGCAGCGTCGCGGTTCCAGCGAACTCCTTGCGCATCAGTTCGCGGGTGGCTTCCACGTCGCTGTTCTGCTTCACGAGTTGGGCGATCTTGTAGCCCAGCGCGTGTGCAGCCCAGCCCAGGTGCGTCTCCAGAATCTGACCCACGTTCATACGGGAAGGCACGCCCAGCGGATTGAGAACGATCTCGACGGGCGTTCCATCAGGCAGATACGGCATGTCTTCTTCAGGAAGAATGCGCGCGATCACACCCTTATTGCCGTGACGGCCCGCCATCTTGTCGCCCACGCTGAGCTTGCGCTTCATGGCAACGTACGCCTTCACAAGCTTGATCACGCCCGGAGGAAGCTCATCGCCCTTGGCGAGCTTGGCGATCTTCTCGTTGGTGATCTTGCGCAGCACTTCAATCTGGCGCGAAGTCATCTCCTCGATCTCATCGATCTGCTCGTTGACGCGGGGATCCTTGTCGTTGTAGCGGATACGCTTGAGGTTCTTGGTGGAGATGCGCTCGATCGTTTCGCGATCGAGAACCGAGTCCTTGGTGATGAGACGCTTGTTGGTCCGCTCGTCGTGCAAGTCAGCCAACACCATTTTGCCGCCCAGAATGCCTTCGAGACGCTTCAAACGCTCGTCCGTCAGAATGCGGATCTCGTCGCCCAGGTTCTTCTCGAGCTTTGAAACATACTCCGCTTCAATCTGCTTGGCGCGCTCGTCCTTCTCCTGTCCTTTGCGGCTGAAGATGCGCACGTCAACGACGGTGCCTTCAATGCCTGGAGGGCAGGTGAGTGAAGCATCGCGCACATCGCCGGCCTTTTCGCCGAAGATGGCGCGCAACAGCTTCTCTTCCGGAGTGAGCTGCGTTTCGCCCTTGGGCGTAACCTTGCCGACGAGGATATCGCCGTGCTTGATCTGAGCGCCGATGCGGATTACGCCGCTCTCGTCCAGATCGCGCAACGCATGCTCTGAGACGTTGGGGATATCACGGGTGATTTCCTCAGGTCCCAGCTTGGTGTCGCGGGCTTCGATTTCAAACTCCTCGATGTGCACCGAGGTGTAGTAGTCCTCCTTCACCAGCTTTTCGCTGATGAGGATGGCGTCTTCGAAGTTGTAACCGCGCCACGGCATGAAGGCCACCAACACGTTGCGTCCCAGCGCCAGCTCGCCCTGCTCCGTGCAGGGGCCGTCCGCGATCACCTGGCCCTTGAGCACGCGATCGCCTTCGCGCACCACCGGCTTCTGGTTGATGCAGGTGTTCTGGTTGGAGCGCTTGAACTTGATCAGCGTGTAAATGTCCGAACCGACTTCGCGCGACAACTGCGTGGGGTGATGCTCGCCTTCCACGCGCACGATGATGCGCTCGGAGTCGACCGAATCCACAATGCCGTTACGCTTGGCCAGTACGACGGCGCCGGAGTCGCGGGCTGTCACACCTTCCATGCCGGTTCCCACCAGCGGAGCCTCGGCCACCAGCAGCGGCACCGACTGGCGCTGCATGTTGGCGCCCATCAGCGCGCGGTTGGCGTCATCGTGCTCAAGGAACGGCACCAGCGACGCGGCCACCGAAACAAGCTGCTTCGGCGAAACGTCGATGTAGTCCACCTCGGCACGGTTCACCAGCACGAAGTTGCCCTGACGACGCGCATTCACCAGGTCTTCCGTGATCTGCCCTTCGTCATTGAACTCGATGTTGGCCTGCGCGATGGTGTGCTTGTCCTCTTCCCACGCCGACAGGTAGAAGCTGAACGGGATGTGGTCAATGGCGCGCTTGCCGGCCTTCTTGATCTGGTCGTTCAGGCGCTTCGCCTCGTCCTTCTCGATGTGATCGCCGACGCGCAGGCCGCTATCGCCGGCGTTCGAAATCTCCACATAGTCGAGGATCATGGCGTCCTTCACCTTGCGGTAAGGCGACTCGATAAAGCCGTACTCGTTGATGCGCGCGAAGCACGACAGCGAGCTGATCAGACCGATGTTCGGACCTTCCGGCGTTTCGATCGGGCAAATACGGCCGTAGTGCGTAGGGTGCACGTCGCGGACTTCAAAGCCCGCGCGCTCACGCGACAAACCGCCCGGTCCAAGTGCGGAGAGACGCCGCTTGTGCGTGATCTCCGAGAGCGGATTGGTCTGATCCATGAACTGCGACAGCTGCGACGAACCGAAGAACTCGCGGATGGCCGCCATCACCGGCTTGGCGTTGATCAGGTCGTGCGGCATGGCCGTCGAGAGCTCCTGATAGACGCTCATCTTTTCCTTGATGGCGCGCTCCATGCGCACCAGGCCGATGCGGAACTGATTCTCCATCAGCTCGCCCACGGCCCTGACACGGCGGTTGCCGAGGTGATCGATGTCATCCACGATGCCGATGTTCTTGCGCAGCTTCAGCAGGTAGCGAATGGTCGAGTAGAAATCCTCGGGCGTCAGCGTGCGGTGATCCAGCGGCGTCGCGTTCTGGTTCTCGTACAGCTTGATGTTGAACTTCAAACGGCCCACGCGGGAGAAGTCGTACTTGCGCGGATCGAAGAACATGCCTTCGAACAGGGCGGTCGCGGTGTCGAGCGTCGGCGGATCGCCCGGGCGCAGCTTGCGGTAGATCTCGATCAGCGCCTCTTCGGGCTTGCGGATCGAATCGCGGCGCAGGGTGTTGGTGATGATGTTGCCCACGTCGTCGCGCTCGGGGAAGAACACCTCCACCGCGGTGGCGCCGCTGGCCATCACCTTGTGGAGGCGGTCCGCGGTGAGCTCCACATTGGCTTCAACGATCACTTCACCGGTGGCCATGTCGACCACGTCCGAAGCGGTCAGCGTGCCATCCAGCTCGGCCGTTTCGATCTCGACCTTGTCAATGGCCGCATTGCGCAGCGCCTTCATGGTGTGCGGCGTAACCTTGCGGCCGGAGTGCGCAATCTCTTCGCCGTTGTGTACCACGGCGTGCGCCGGCTTGGAGCCGACCAGGTGCGTATGCGCCTTGGGATCCTGCGGAATCGTCCAGAACAGCTTGCCGTCAACGATCTGGATTTTGTCGACCGTGTAGAAGGTCTTCAGAATCTCTTCGTCGGAACGCAGCCCCAGCGCGCGCAGGAAGATGGTGCCCAGGAACTTGCGCTTGCGGTCGATACGCACATACAGCGTGTTCTTCTGGTCGTACTCGAACTCCACCCACGAACCGCGGTAGGGGATGATCTTGCCGAGGAAGTAGGTGCGATTGTTGGCGGTCTCAAAGAAGACGCCCGGCGAACGGTGCAACTGTGACACGATGACGCGCTCGGTGCCGTTCACGATGAACGTACCGTTCGGGGTCATCAGCGGAATGTCGCCGAAGAAGACTTCCTGCTCCTTGATGTCGCGAATCGTCTTGTTGCCGGTCTCGGGGTCTTTGTCGTAGATGGTGAGGCGAACCGTCACCTTCAACGGCGCGGAGAACGTCATGCCGCGCTCTTCGCACTCCTGCTGGTCGTACTTCAACTGCAGGCTGACAGGGTCGCCGCACTTGTTGCAGAAGTCAGGGGTGTTCTTGTTGTAGTGTCCGCATTTGGAGCAGAGCACGTCGCCCGGCAGGAACGGGTCCGTAATGACCATCGAACCGCAGTTCGTACAAGCAGTACGCAGGTGGTGGAGGCCTTTGAGGTGGCCGCACTTGCACTCCCAGTTGCCGATCGAGAAGTCCACAAAGTCCAACTGCGAGATGCCGCGGAAGTCGGTAATGGGGAACACGGAGACGAACACCGACTGGAGGCCGGAATCGTCACGCTCGTTGGGCAGCTTATCCATCTGCAGGAACCGCTCATAGCTGCGGCGCTGCACTTCAATCAGGTTGGGAATCTGCGTTGCTGTTGGAATTTTGGAAAAATCGAGCCGGCTGCGAATCGCGCGCTTCTCGTTGGGCATGCTTCACTCCTGAGGCTCTCGGCTTCCGAACGCAGACCGCCCCGCTGGGGCCTGGTTCGGGCCGGCGCCCGAGTCTCGGGTGGCGCCAGCAAATTACGGGAAGAACTGGTTAATCCAGGCTGGCTCACCGCGACGCCAGCGTATTTACCGTTGCGCCAGGGCAATACCTGCGCAAAATGCACGTGCCAAGCTGATGGCCTGAACCTCGCGCCGATTTACCCTCGAAGGCGTTGCCGACCGCTTGAGGAATGCGCTAGACTGCGCACATCCGGAGAGAAGGACGCGCCAGAAACTCCGTTAGAGCTGGATTTCCTGTGCGCAAACAGTGAAGTTCAGGGCCGAAAGCCGCTGTTCACCGGGTCGGGAGACACGAAAAGCCCGCGAGGACGCGATTCCTCACGAGCGCGGCTCGATGCCAGTGCTCCCATCCGAATTCTTCAATCCTTACTCTCGCCGATCCCAAAGCTCGCTTCTGCTGCTTGCCGCCGCCCAATGCCGTTGGTCCACAGGATTCCGCCTAACCTGTTGACTTCGAGGTGTTTCACTTAAATCTGCGCGAAACCCGCCGCTCAAGTGCTTGGCCCTGTCTCAAGCATGCCGGGTCTGAAGGTGTTACTTTGATGCCAAAAAGCGCAGCCCGGATTCCGCCCCATTTTATGGTGTCGTGCCAAAATGAGACGGAGAGACGCGCACTCTTGATAATAGCGCGTTCTATCCGGGCATGCAAGTATGGTTCCAAACCGAGGCTGAGCCGGCGGCTCAAACCTCAATCTGGCGGGCGTAACTACTTGACTTCGACCGTCGCCACGCCTTCGAACTTCTTCTTGATCGCCTCAGCCTCGTCCTTGGTGGCATTTTCCTTCAGCGGCTTGGGAGCGCCGTCCACCAGGTCCTTGGCTTCCTTCAGGCCGAGCGAAGTCACTTCGCGTACAGCCTTGATGGTGTTGATCTTGTTCGCACCGGCATCCTTGAGGATGACCTGGAACTCGGTCTTCTCTTCAGCCGCAGGAGCCGCCGCAGCCGCACCGCCGCCAGCCGCCATAACGGGGGCCGCCGCCGCTGCCGAAACGCCAAGACGCTCTTCCAGCTTCTTCACCAGAGCCGCCGCTTCCAACAGGCTCAGAGATACAATCTGCTCTTCCAACTGCGCGAGATCCGCCATTTTTCCTTCTCCAATCAGAACTGTTTTGAAATGCATGGTACCGGCTGCAAAAACCAGACCGGAAGTTTCCGATGCGCCCAGACCAGCGCCCTTCCTGCCGTCGTTGCCGCCAAAACTGTTGAACTAAACTTCGCTCGCCGGCGCAGGAGCTTCGCTCTCTGCCGCGGGCGCCGGAGCTTCTGCTGCGGGCGCTTCTGCCGCCGGAGCTTCTGCCGGAGCTTCTGCCGGAGCCGCCTGTGCGACGGGCGCAACTGCCGCCCCGGCGGGTGCTGAAAACTTTTCTTTTTCCACGCCCTGGCCAAGCACCACCGCAAGATCGCGGCCCGTGGCATTGAGAACCGTGGCCAGCCGCTGCGCCGGAGCATTGATAAGGAACAAGAGCTTCGAGAAGAGCTCTTCTTTGCCCGGCATGGTGGCTAGCGCCTTCACGTCATCGACGTTCAGGAGCTTGCCGTCCACGATGCCCAGCTTGAACTGGAACTCGGCGTTTTCACCGGCCCACTTGGCGAACACCTTGGCCAGGGCCACGGGGTCGCCGGCGGTGAACGCAACCGAGTTCACGCCCTTGAGACCCTTGAGGGCCTCTTCGACCTTGCTGCCCTTGCCGGCAATCGGCGCCAGCTTGTTCTTCACCACGCGATACTTGCCGCCCGCCTCGCGGATCACCTTGCGCAGCTCGAAATCCTTGGCCACGGTCAGCTTGCTGAACGTACCGATGATTGCGGTCGTCGAGGTCTCCAGTTCCCTGGTCAGAATCTGGACCTTCTCCTGCTTCTTTGCTTTCGAAATCGCCATTGTGTGCTCCGCACAGTGATCAGTGGTCAGTGATCAGTGGTCAGTCAACCTGAACCACCATCTTGGCTGCTCCCCGATCCCTTCTCTCGCCCGCGCTCCGGGCGTATTCCAATCCGCTTCTCGATCCCAAGGTCAGGCACAATGCCGGTCGCCCCACGGCGCCAACTGATCACTGACCACCGATCACTGACAACTGCCTCTTAGTGCTTGCCGGCCGCGTCCGCCACAGCCTGATCCAGCGGAACTCCGGGGCCCATCGTCGAGCTCAACGTCATGCTCTTGATGTACTTACCCTTTGCCGCGGAAGGCTTGGCGCGAACGATCGCCGTCACCACTGTGGTCGCGTTGTCCACCAGCTTCTGCGCATCGAAGCTCAGCTTGCCCACGGGCACGTGCACGAGGCTGGTTTTGTCGGCGCGAAACTCCACCTTACCCGCCTTGATTTCGCGAACCGCCGCCGCCACATCCATGGTCACCGTGCCCGTCTTCGGGTTGGGCATCAGGCCTTTGGGGCCCAGAATTTTACCCAGGCGGCCCACCACGCGCATCATGTCGGGTGTGGCGATCAGGGCATCAAAGTCCGTCCAGTTTTCCTTCTGGATCTTTTCGACCATCTCCTCGCCGCCCACGAAATCCGCGCCGGCTTCCTGCGCTTCCTTCTGGCGGTCGCCGGTGGCGATCACGGCCACGGACTTGGTCTTGCCCAGACCATGCGGCAGAACCACGGTTCCGCGGACCATCTGGTCGGCGTGGCGCGTATCGACCCCCAAACGCAGGGTCAGGTCTACGGTTTCATCAAACTTGGCGTACTTGACTTTCTGCAGAAGGCTGACCGCGTCCTGCAATTCATAGGCCGGCTGCGTAACAGCAGCGCGCGCCTTCGCAATATTCTTGCTGGCTTTCTGTGCCATTTTCCCTCGTCTCCCACCGCATCTGCCAGCCCTCTTTCGAGGGGATCGCCGACCTCAACCGGGCAGTATTTTCGAATGCCGCCCGTCCGGTCAGGACCCAAATACCGTGGTGCAATTGACGGCCCGGCAAAGTTCACCGGGCACATCTATGGATCATATCGGATTGGCAGAGTAAGTGCAACCATTCTCCGCCCGCGTTGCACTGCGAGCGCGGCAATCTCCGGTTCCAGCCTGAAAATCCTGCCGGAAAAATCAGGGAACGGTGTAACTGCCGGAATTCGACACCTCGACGACCGATGTACTGGACGAAAAGAGCGAGGCCAGAACTCCCCCGCCTGATCGTTCCCGCGCGCCCTCCCTTAACTCCTTGACGGTGCCTCACTTCACGGGGTCGGGCTCGGCGCGGAATGGATCTTCCCTTCAGGCAACCTTTCCAGGTCCGCAACAAAATCTGCGGAACTTCATCTAAAGAGATGTGACAGAGGATGAGAAGGAGAATGTAGAGATGGACGTACTTAGATTTCGAACTAAACTGGCAACCGGACTTGCGACGGCGGCGCTGCTTGCCGTGCCGGTGTTCGGACAAGCGAACACCTCCAGCGACACCCAGACGCACGGCCAGGCAGTGGTTACGGTGCTGCCGGACAAGAACGCCCAGCCGCGCGAGGTATCGGCGCAGGATCTGCAGGTCAGGATCAACGGCAAGGATGCGACCATCACCAATGTCCAATCGCTGCGCAGCAACAGCGACCGACTGGAAGTCGTACTGATGATGGACGCCGGGGCGCGCACCAGCCTGTCGAACCAGTTCGGGGACATCAAAAACTTCATCAACGGTCTGCCGGCAGACGCCAAGGTCACGCTGGCCTACATGCAGTTCGGGACGGCGCGTGTTGTGTCGCCGCTGACGACCGATCGCAACGCGGTGCTCAAGGGGCTCCGCATTCCGGCCGGCTCCCCCGGCGAAAACGCGAGCGCGTACGTCTGCCTGTCTGACCTGGCCAAGCACTGGCCGTCGCAGGATCGCAGCGCGCGGCGCGTCGTAGTGATGATCACGGACGGTGTGGACTACTACAACCCGCAGTACGACTCGCAGGACCCGTACATGGAAACCGCAATCTCTGATTCGGTTCGCTCGGGCCTGGTGGTCTACTCGATCTATTGGCAGAACAAGGGCCGTTTCGATCGCACCTGGTACGCCAACAATGCCGGCCAGAACCTGCTTGCGCAGGTGACGCAAGCCACCGGCGGAAACAGCTACTGGGAAGGCATGGGCAATCCGGTTTCGTTCCAGCCCTTCTTCAAGGACCTGGATCGCCGCTTGCAGAACCAATACGAAGTGGCCTTCACCGCTCCCGTGAGCAAGCCCGGCGTGGAGAGCATGAAGCTGAAGGTCAACAACGGCGGCGTCAAGGTGGACGCACCGCAGCAGGTCTACGTAGGCCGCGGCACCACCGGCGGCGCAATGTAACCAGCGGCCTCCAACACCACTGACGACGAAGCGCCGCTCGTTGTAAGAGCGGCGCTTTTTTGCGTTTGCCGGGTGTATTTTCTCAGACCGCGTGAGCGTGCTGGCGCTCGTCGGCCCATTTGCGAGCCTCCGCTGACTGTCGCCATTCTCCCGCAATCTGCCTTGTGGTCACATTCACGCGATTCCACATGTTAATGACGGCTATGGAGATGATGAGCGCCGAGAGTTCACGCTCGTTGTAGTGGCGGGTGGCTTCGTTCCAGATTGCATCCGGGACGGGATCGGGGCTATCGGCCAGGCGCGTTGCCGCTTCGGCCAGGGCCAGTGCGGCGCGCTCCGCATCCGTGAAGTAGGGCGTCTCACGCCAGGCCGCGACGGCGAACAGGCGTTCCCTGGATTCACCCGCGTGCTCCAGCTCGCGCGCATGCATGTCCACACAGAGGGCACAGCCATTGATCTGGCTCGCGCGCAGGTGGACGAGCTTCAGCGTCTTCTGGGGCAGCCCTGCTTTTTCGACCGCCGCATTGAGGGCGAGTGCGTGAGGCATCACTTCAGGAAGAACCATGACGGGATTTTTCATACGTGCCTGCATATTGGGGATCTCCTTGTCACATAGACTTGGTTTCGTACGTCAACACCATGACGAAGCACGGCGGGAGAATGTGACGGATGGAGCAAAACCTTTGGCTGGCGGAACAGTTCGAGGCGAGTCGGGGGCATTTGCGCGGGGTGGCATACCGCATGCTCGGATCGCTCGCCGAGGCTGATGATGCCGTGCAGGAAGCCTGGCTGCGGCTGAGCCGCTCGGGAGCCGAAGGAATCAGCAACATGCGCGCCTGGCTCACCACGGTGGTCTCCCGCGTTTGTCTTGACATGCTTCGTTCCCGCACTGCGCATCGCGAGGAGTCGCTGGATGAAACGGCGGCCCCGCAACCGGCGCCACACACATCCGATCGCTCCTGCGCCCGCTCCAATCCCGAGCAGGAAGCGTTGCTGGCCGACGCCGTGGGGATCGCTCTGCTGGTGGTGCTTGATCGTCTCAACCCCGCGGAACGCCTCGCGTTTGTCCTTCATGACCTGTTCGATTTCAGCTTCGACGAGATCGGCCGCATCGTGGACCGCTCTCCCGATGCGGCCAGGCAACTTGCCAGCCGTGCTCGCCGTCGCGTGCGCGGCGCGGCCGAGCCACGCACCGAACTTGCGCACCAGCGGGAACTCGTCCGAACGTTTCTCACAGCACTGCGGGCCGGCAATGTGGATGACCTGCTTGCCGTGCTCGACCCGGATCTGATCGTTCGCGTGGATGCCGCGTCTGCGGTATCAGGCCAGGCGCCGGAGGTGCGGGGTGCGCGAGACTGGGCCGCTCAGGCCGTCAAAACAGCCAAGGGTGCACGCTTCGCACAACCCGCCCTCATTGACGGCGACGCGGGCCTCGTCATCGCACCGCGGGGACGCCTCTTCCGCTTGCTGCGTTTCACGTTCCGCGGCGGGAAAATCGCGGAAGTCCAAGTCGTGGGCGATCGCGCCATTCTCAGCACCGTGGAACTCGCGATCCTGGACGACGACAGCGACAGCGCAGTTCATGCTGAATCCTGAGCAGCCGAATTCCAAGCTCCCAGATTGACCAGCCTTATGGCGGGACAGGTCTTCCTCAATCAGGCGGATCGTCCCGGAGCCGTGGCCTCTTCTGTTCCCTCTTCGCTACTCCCTATTCCTGCCTTGATTGAATTCCCCCATGCTCGCCGTGTAGCTTGTTATGCAACGCATTCCAGCCCCTGTTTGCGTCTACTCAAACAATTTACGAATGAGGACTATGAGACTCTCCCGGCTGTCCCTGCCTGCATTTCTTCTATGTGCCGCTGCCCTCGCGGCCAGTGCGCAGCTTCCCAATCTCGACAACAATTACGCCCGCGACCCAGGACAGCCCATCGATCAGTCCTACACGGACCACATCAAGAAGTACACAACGGATCCCTCGTTCGTTTCTCCCCTGGTGGACTACCTTCCCGCGTCGAAGACGGTGCCTACTCCCGCCAAGGTTCTCGGCGATGTCTCCGGCGCACCTGACTTTCTTCCCTATGCCGAAGATGTCTACAAGTACTTCCGGATGCTTGAGGCCGCCAGCCCGCGCGTGAAGGTTTTCACCATCGGCCACAGCGAAGAAGGACGCGAGCAGATCGCCGTCGCCATCGGTGATGCTGATCTCTTGAAGAATGCCGACGCCAACAAGGCCCGCCTGGCGCAGCTCGCGGATCCCAGGACCATCAACTTCGACGACGCGAAGGCGCGTACACTCATCGATCAGTCGGTCCCGGTCTACTACATCACCGGCACCATCCACTCGCCTGAGACGGGCGCGCCGACAGCTTTGATGGAGCTCGCGTATCGTCTGGCGGTCGACGACTCGCCTTATATCAAGTACATCCGCTCGCACATGATCGTGCTGATCACGCCGGTGGTTGAAGTGGACGGCCGCGACCGCATGGTCGACATCTACAAGTGGCACAAGGCCAATCCCGGCAAAGACTACCCGCGCCTGCTCTACTGGGGCCACTACGTTGCGCACGACAACAATCGCGATGCCATGGGCATGACGCTCGATTTGACGCGCAACATACTTAACACCTACATCGACTGGCATGCCACGGTGCTGCATGACCTGCACGAATCGGTTCCCTTCCTCTACGACAACACCGTGGGCGACGGGCCCTATAACGCCTGGGTCGATCCGACACTGACCGACGAATGGGCCGAGCTCGGCTGGAACAACATCGCGCAGATGCAGTCCTTCGGCATGCCGGGCGTCTTTACCCATGGAGACTTCGACACCTGGAGCCCCGGCTACCTGATGTTTCTTGCCGCCATGCACAACGGCATCTCGCGCCTTTATGAGACTTTCGGCAACGGTGGGGCCGACACGGAAAAGCGCATCCTGCGGCCGGAAGAGTATTCGCGCACCTGGTACCGCCAGAATCCACCCTGGCCGATCGTCAACTGGTCGCAGCGCGACAACAACAACTACGAGCAGACGGCGCTGCTCACCACTATCTCCTACTTCTCCCACAATACCCGCCACTTCCTGGAGAACTACTACCAGAAGAGCAAGCGCTCCATTCAGAAGCCCACGCTCGAGGGCCCAGCGGCCTACATCATCACCAACGATGAAGCGCACGCCAACCGCAACGTGGAACTGCTGAAGTCGCTGGCTCGCCAGCATGTCGAAGTGCAGCAGCTCTCCGCCGCGGCCACCGTGAATGTTCCCGGCGAAAAGCGCGACGACAAGCTCAAGCCGCAGACCTTCCCCGCCGGCAGCCTCGTGGTCCGCATGGATCAGCCCTTCAGCCGCATCGCGGATGCGCTACTCGATCGCCAGTACTGGGCGCCCGACGATCCGCAGAAGCACCCCTATGACGACACCGGCTGGTCCTTCAGCGAGCTCTTCAATCTCAAGGTCGCGCGCATCAGCGATCCGGCGATCCTCAAGGCCGAGATGAAGCCCCTCACCGATGCCGCATCCATTTCCGGCAAAGTCAGCGGCAGCGGCTCCGTGGTGGCCATCAACAACACCGGCCAGACCACCCTGCTGTCGGTTCTCTACAAGGTTAAAGGCGCGAACGTGCAGATAGCCGAGAAGGGCTTCGACGCGGACGGCAAGCACTTTAACCCCGGCTCCCTGCTCATCACGAACGCTCCCGACGATCAGCTCGCCAAGGCACTGCACGACCTGGCGCTCGACGGCGTTCGCATGTCCGCGACGCCGCAGACGCCGCTGCATGGAATGCAAGCGCCGCGCATTGCCTTCATGCACACCTGGCTTGCCACGCAGACCGAAGGCTGGTGGCGTTATGCCTTCGACACGGCCGGCGTTCCTTTCGACTACATCAGCACGCAAACCGCGGGGAGGATCGACGACCTGCACTCCAAGTACGATGTCATCATCTTCGCTCCGGTGGCGCGCGCCAGCGCCAGCGACATTATCAACGGCATGCCGATGTGGAACAATCCCATGCCGTGGAAGAAGTCTGACCTCACGCCCAACCTCGAAGTGGGCGGCGACTCCACAGACGACACGCGGCCCGGCCTCGGCTACGACGGACTGGCTCATCTCAAGAAGTTTGTCGAAGACGGCGGCCTGCTCATCACCTGCGAAGACACCGCGCAATTCGCCATCGACGCCGGCCTCGCACCCGGGGTGAGCGTGGCATCTTCTGCCGACGCGCGCATCGTGGGCTCAGTGCTCAATACCACGTTCGTCAACAAAGACAACCCGGTCGCCTTTGGCTATGACGGAAATCTTCCCGTGATGAGCGCCAGCGGGATGGCGTTCAACATCGCTAATACGGTGGGACGTAGCGGCGGCCGCACCCTGATGGATCCTTACTCGGAGCGGCCCACTGGCCGCGGCACGCTCGAAGACAACGACGAGCCTATCGCCCACAAAGCGGTGGAGGCCGAGCCGCTGCAGAAGCAAAAACCCTGGGAGGCGAAGAATCTCAATGAAGAGCAGATGCGCAACAACCCCAGCGTCATCCCGGCGCAGTACCGCCCTGACGTTATCCTGCGCTTCACCGACGCGAAAACGCTTCTGCTCTCCGGCCTGCTGGACAAGGCCGGCTCCATCGCCGAACGCGCCGTGGTTGTCGATGCTCATCTCGGCCAGGGCAACGTGCTGCTGTTCGGCAACAACCCCGTGTACCGCGGCGAAACCATCGGCACCTACGGACTGGTCTTCAACGCCATCCTCAACCACGACCACATGGGCAAAGCGCCTGTGACCGACGAGAAGAAGTAGCAGCGAGGCCGCCGGTCTTCAGTTTTCGGTTGTCAGCCGCCGCGCGCGCGATTCGCTTGCCGGTCTGACAACTGAAAACTGACAACTCGCCTCGGCGCCTCTTCCCCCGATCCAGCGGTCTATGTCAAACTGTCACCCATGGGGAACAAAGACAAAGGCAAAAAGGAAACCAAGAAGGCTCCCAAGCCGAAGCCGAAACCCGAGCCCAGCAAGCGTGAAATCTTCACGCCGGCTCCCAAATAGCAAAGCCCTCCCGCCCGGGAGGGCCTTCCGTTTCTGAACATACCCGCGACGGCGAGACGAACGACTCCGGCCGAGCCTGTCTCGTCGTAACGGCCGGGTTCTCCAGGCCCCGTCTCAAAAGACCTTTGAGTAATGTGGTTTTTTGGGGGTCTTGTGCTTGCCGCCTAGAAGTTCTGCGAACTTACCGCTCTTGTAATGGGAGTTGTGGGGTTTCCGAAGATGCGGCTTGTGGTGCCAGGCATAGGCGCGCTCGTTGAGAGCGCCGCTGAACGCCAGCACGATGATCATTCCCAATAGTAGCCGTTTGGCGGCTCGCACGCTTCCCTCCCGCATCGCCTTGCGTAAACAGGCTCCCACGGAACGCCGGCCGCCGGTTTGTTCTTACGCAACCTGCGCCGCCCCGCAAAATCAGCAGGATGAAGTGTCTCGGTCCGCAACGGCTCAGTCCGATTTCCGGTACTTGGATCACGTCGGGATGCTGGTGCGGGCATGAACAGCGCACAAACGGCGTTCAGATGTCTTGGTTTCAAACGGGATTGCAAGAACCGGCCGTTCTCGCGGGGGGACCGGCGCACCAGCCCCAACGACCCCTCTGCATGCCCCCGGGGAGCACCCATCGCATAGGTCTCATTCTCCGCGGGCAAAAGCGACGGAAAAAGGAAACGGCCGCGCCTGGCGCAGCCGTTTCGTTTCGATCCGGAAGGGGGGCCGCCGTCTTATGCGACGACTTCGATGCCCATCGAGCGGGCCGTGCCCTTGATGCTCTTGATGGCGGTCTCAACGCTGGCGGCGTTCAGATCCGGCATCTTCTGCGTGGCGATCTCGCGCACCTGGGCTTCGGTCACCTTGCCCACCTTGTCCTTGTTGGGCGTGCCCGCACCCTTGGCGATGCCGGCTGCTTTTTTGAGCAGAATGGCCGCGGGGGGCGTCTTGGTGACAAAGCTGAAGGTACGGTCCGCATACACCGTGATCACCACGGGAATGATCAGACCGGCCATCTCCTTGTTGGTCGTGCGCGCGTTGAACTGCTTGCAGAACTCCATGATGTTGACCTGTGCCTGACCGAGCGCGGGACCAACCGGGGGCGCCGGCGTTGCCTTGCCAGCTTCAATCTGCAGCTTGACGTAAGTAGATACCTTCTTCGGAGGTGCCATTTCAGTTCCTTCAGAACCAGCTACTAGCTCCTAGCTTCTAGCTACCAGCTGGCTATTCCTTCATTCATTTTGGTCCTGCACTCCATGCGTTCGCTAATAAACCGGCGGCTGCTAGGTCCACGCACCGGCTAGAAGCTAGAAGCTAGTAGCTAGAAGGTGCAGTTACTCAATCTTTTCGACTTTGCCGAATTCCAGTTCGACAGGGGTGGACCGCCCGAAAATCGTGACCATCACCTTCAGGGTCTCGCGATCCTCGTTGATCTCATCCACCACGCCGTTGAAGTTCGCGAACGGGCCATCGGTGATGCGCACCGACTCGTTCTTCTCAAATTTGATCTTGAGCCGCGGCTTGTCCTTCACCGTTTCGCTGCGGAAGAGGATCGAACTCACTTCTTCCTCGCTCAGCGCCACGGGCTTGTCGCCGGTGCCCAGGAACCCGGTCACCTTCGGCGTCTCTTTCAGCACGTGCCAGAGGTTGTTGTCGAGTTCCATCTCGACGAGCACATACCCCGGCAGGAACACGCGCTCGACGGTGCGCTTCTTGCCGTTGACGATCTCGGTTACCGGCTCAGTGGGGATCATCACCCGGCCCACGCGGTCACCCAGCCCAAAGGCCTGCACCCGGCTCTGGATCGACTCCCTCACCTTGCGCTCAAAGCCGGAGTAAGCGTGCAGGATGTACCACTTGAAGCGCGGATTTGCCTCCGGTTGGCCTTCCGCCTGTTCCGGCGCCGTCGGCTGCTGCTCGGCGGATTGTTCTAATTCATCTGCCATCTTGCTCTCTTGTTCCAGCGTCATCCCGCCGCCTCACTGCGCTTTGCGCAGCTTTACTGTGCGCCCAGCGTGTGCAGAATCTGCTCGACTACACGGCTGAAAACAGCGTCTACCACGAAAAAAAACGATCCGAAAATGAACACGGCCACGATCACAACCGTGGTCGTCGACTCCACTTCCTTGCGGCTGGGTGTCACCACCTTGCGCATCTCGGCGCGCACGTCGCTCAGAAAGTTGGTGAACTTGCCCCAGGTACCCGTCACGTTCCCCGTGAGGTTCGAGACCGCGTTGGGTTCCTGCTTCTTCAGCGGCCGTTCATCGTTCATGACTGTTGCCTTCGTTGACATGCTGCTGTTTCCTTCGCGTCCGGCTTCAAGCCGGAGTTAATTCCAAATCTGGCAGGGGCGGAGGGATTCGAACCCCCAAGTTCGGTTTTGGAGACCGACAGTTTAACCGTTGAGCTTACGCCCCTAAAGCAGTTGTCAGCGCTCAGTGGTCAGTGATCAGTTCCGCGGTAGCCCGGTTCAGGCTCTCGCCTCCCCCCGCAACACCCGCGCCTGATCACTGACATCTGACCACTGTCCTCGTTACTTCGTTTCTCTGTGCGCCTGGTGCTTACGGCAGCGGTTACAGAACTTCTTGAACTCCAGACGGCCGGTGGTCGTCTTCTTGTTCTTGGTCGTCGAGTAGTTCCGCTCCTTGCACTCAGTGCACTGCAATGTCACAATTTCCCGCATCTCTCAATCCTAACCGATTCGGCGAATTTCTTCCTGCTCCGCCGCAAATCCATTCTTTTCAGTTCTTAGTTTTCAGTTCTCCGTTCACAACTACCGCGAATCTTTCAGCCGCAGTGGCTGTGAACGGAGAACTATGAACCGTGAACTGTTCTCTTACTTGATAATTTCCGAGATGGTTCCCGCGCCGACCGTGCGTCCGCCTTCGCGGATGGCAAAGCGCAGGCCCTTCTCCATGGCTACCGGCGTGATCAGCTCAATTACCAGCTGAACGTTGTCGCCCGGCATCACCATCTCCACGCCCTCAGGAAGTTCCGCTACGCCCGTCACATCGGTCGTACGGAAGTAGAACTGAGGCCGATAGCCCTTGAAGAACGGAGTGTGGCGGCCGCCCTCTTCCTTCGAGAGCACGTACACTTCGCCCTTGAAGTTGGTGTGCGGCGTGATCGATCCGGTCTTGGCCAGAACCATCCCGCGCTCCACGTCTTCCTTGGGAATGCCGCGCAGCAGCAGGCCGGCGTTGTCGCCTGCCAGACCTTCGTCCAGCTGCTTCTTGAACATTTCCACGCCCGTCACTACCGTCTTGCGGGTCTCGCGGAATCCGACAATCTCGGTCTCCTCGCCCATCTTCACCTTGCCGCGCTCGATACGGCCCGTGACCACCGTGCCGCGGCCGGAAATCGAAAAAATATCTTCGATCGGCATCAGGAACGGCAGGTCGATGGCGCGGTCAGGCTGCGGCACATACTTGTCCACCGCTTCCATCAGCGCGTCGATCTGCGCTTCCCACTTGGGCTCGCCGTTCAGCGCGCCCAGTGCGGATCCGCGGATCACCGGCACATCGTCGCCGGGGAACTGGTACTTCGACAGAAGCTCGCGCACTTCCATCTCCACCAGGTCGGTCAGTTCTTCGTCTTCCACCGCGTCGCACTTGTTCAGGAACACTACGATGTACGGCACACCCACCTGGCGGGCCAGAAGAACGTGCTCCTTGGTCTGCGGCATGGGGCCGTCGGTGGCCGCGACCACCAGGATGCCGCCGTCCATCTGCGCCGCGCCCGTGATCATGTTCTTGATGTAATCGGCGTGGCCGGGGCAGTCCACATGCGCGTAGTGACGGTTCGCCGTCTCGTACTCCACGTGCGCCGTCGCGATCGTGATGCCGCGCTCGCGCTCTTCGGGAGCGTTATCGATCGAGTCGAATGACCGGAACGCGATCTTCGGGTTGTGCTTCGACAGAACCTTCGTGATCGCCGCCGTCAGTGTGGTCTTGCCGTGATCGATGTGGCCAATCGTTCCCACGTTCACGTGCGGCTTTGAACGATCAAATTTTTCCTTCGCCATTGCGTGTCCCTTTCGTTGGACTTGAAAATCAGCCCCTAGCTTCTATCCGCCGGCTTTCAGCTCCATCTCGCACGTGCCGACCACATTGGTCCAACTCCGCATCTCGCAAGCCAGAAGCTAGCAGCCGGTTTTTCAGTAGTACGCGTACGCCTTGAAAAACCTTTGCCGGACTTCCGCCGGCACCTGCTCCACCAGGGTCAGATACCGCTCCCGGATCAGCCCCTGATCGCTCACCGGCAGGCTCTGATAAACCCCCAGAGCTCCCTTACCCAGATAGCCGCGCTGGATCACCGTCTCGAAATCCCGCACCGGCAGCTTCGCCTTCACCACACGGTTCAGCAGAACTTCTACATCACTGGGGGCAAACGCCGCGTCCAGCAACGAATGCATCTGGCTAAACCCCTTCTGGTCCTGGACGGCGATGGCTGCCTGCTCAAACATCTTTCCCACTTCTTACCTCTGGAACATGATCTGCGTGGAACTGTCTTGCTTGAAGGCTCTACTGAACTCTGGAGCGGGAGACGGGACTCGAACCCGCGACCAACAGCTTGGAAGGCTGTGACTCTACCACTGAGTTACTCCCGCAAAAACTCAGTGATCAGAGCTCAGCATCAGTGATCAGAATCCGCCCGCTGGGCTCGCTGATCACTGATCGCTGACCACTGACCACTTGCATTTCTGGAGCTGATGACCGGGCTTGAACCGGTGACCTCTCCCTTACCAAGGGAGTGCTCTACCAACTGAGCTACATCAGCCCTTCTAAAACTTCCGCTTCCGCCTCAATCCCGCCCGTGAGGGCTGACGCTGAGAGCTGAAAGCTGTCTTACTTCCCGCCCCGCCGGATCCGGTCAGCCTGCATGGCCATCACCGTGCGGAACACCAACATGGCGAGGATGAACTCTACCACCCATCGCACTTCCACCCGCCGGCCCATCGCGATCACTGAGCCATCACCGATGGTAAACCACACCAGCACCGCCAGCACACCGTACATTGCCAGCGCCACCGGATACCGCCGTTCCAGATCTGACCCGCTGCGCGTTCCCTGCTGCTCGTCGCGCATCGCCCTACCTCGACCGCCCAGCAAACTTTCCGTGCCCCCACCCTGCGCTTTCTTTCGTACCACAGGGCGAGACCACGAACTTAAAACTGGTGCACAGGGGAGGATTCGAACCTCCGTAGCTCCAAGGAGCGGCAGATTTACAGTCTGCTGCCATTAACCGCTCGGCCACCTGTGCAACCCTGGCCCTATCCATCCGGAACCTCTTTCCGCGCACCAGCATTCCACCGGATCATCTTCCGGCTTACCGTGGCCTTCCAGCCCCGGCTTTGCTGCATGCACCTGAAGGTGGGGTCACCGCAGGGACAGGCCCGATGCTCACCGTTTCAGCACCGGTAAAACTCACGTGCTTTTCAGCTCCGTCGCTTTCTTGAGTGGAGCTGGCGAAGGGATTTGAACCCCCGACCCTCTGATTACAAATCAGATGCTCTACCAGCTGAGCTACGCCAGCCCTCCGGGCGCCCTGCCGCCCGCGCGGCAATCGCCCTTCGACCACTCCGGGAAACCGCTCCGGAACCCTCAGAATTGCGCGGACACACCAGCACTCCGCGCGTTCTTCGGCACAGAACTTAAGGTTAGCATAGCGATCCGTGCCGAGCAAACCTGTGGATAAGGGTGGAAATTCCCGCCCTCCAAGAGACTGCCGATTTGCGCCAACCCGGGGAGCAAATACCCCCAACGTCACAATCCGCCCACCAGGGCCACTTTCCCACGGAGCTCCCCGGCAGGCTTGCCGGTGCGCCTGCAATCAGAGGCAAGAACTCAAGGTTCCGGTCGTTCCCTGTTTTTTCTTGACATGCGACCCGAACGGACCGAACCTTGCATCGTTCCCCTCTGGTTAGCCGGGCCCCGCCTATCTTCACTTCCTGAGGCTGATGATGAAATCACTTTTCTCCGTCCGCGTTCTGCTTGTCGTGCTGATTCTCAGCGCCACTTTCTCCGGCCCTCTTTCGGCGCAGGCCCGCAAGGCCCGCGTCGCTGTGATGGACTTCGATTACGCCACTGTGCAGAGCTACTCCTCCGCCATGTTCGGCAGCAACGTGGACGTGGGCAAGGGCGTCACTGACCTGCTGATCGCCCAGCTGGTTAAAAACGGCTCCTACTCGATCATCGAACGCCAGGCTCTCGACAAGATCATGGC
>NZ_DASXYM010000045.1:0-34635 GCF_036502485.1 Occallatibacter sp.
TTCCGGATGGAGGTGGAAGATAGCCGGTCATCTGAATCGCAGTTGACCCACACGGGGTGGAGCGCGCCTAGTGCGACGGCGGAACGTATTCGCTGGGGAGCGCGGAGCCAGAGCCGAAGAAGAACTCCTCCATCTGCTCCACCAGGAACTGCTGCGCCTGGGGTGTCCAGGGCTGCAGGCGATACTCGTTCAGCAGCATCTTCTGGCGTTCCACCCACTCGCCCCACGCCGCCTTGGAGACGTTCTTGTAGATCTTCTGGCCGAACTCCGAATCGAAGGGAGGCTCGTCGAGGCCCTCCATCTCCCGCTTATTGCGAACGCAAAAAACCATGTGCGCCATCGTGAAAAGTACCCTTTCGTTGCAAATTTCATTGTAGTAGATGGGGCGAGGAGCAGGAGCAGGTGCAGGGACCAGGGAGCAGGCCCAGGATAAGGGGCCACACCTTTGGCACTGGTCATCAGGCACCAGGCACTTGGCATCGGGTATGAGGGCCAGGGCGCGCGATCACATGCGGACTGTGGGGGCAGGCGCTGCATCCCATTAGTCTTGAGTGATGAACGATCGGGAACTCATCGCGCACATCGCCCGTTCCGCAGGCTCGAAGGCCGGTTACAAACAGCTCGTCCGCGAACTCGGCCTGGGCGGCGGCCGCGAGCGCCGACTGCTGCGCGAACAGCTGGGGAAGATTACCTCCCGTGGCGAGCTGACGCAGTTGGTTCGCGATATGTGGAGCATCCCGAAATCCCTCTCCGCCGGGGGGACGCGCGACAACCTCATCGCGGGCCGGCTTGATCTGCATCGCGACGGCTATGGATTTGTCCGCCCTAATGCGCGCCAGTCGGTTGGCCAGTCTGACGACGTCTTCGTTCCGCCTGACGAGATCAACGGCGCGATGCAGGGCGACCAGGTTCTCGTTGAGCTGGCTCCGCCGCGAGGCGATGGCCGCCGCCTCGGTCGGATTGCGCGTGTGCTCGAGCGGCGCAACGCTACGATTGTGGGTACCTTCCACTACGCGAAGGGGCGCACACAAGGCAATTACGTTGTGCCGTTCGATGAGCGCATGACGCAGCCTATCCTGATTCCGCATGGGGATGAGGTTGCGCCCGCCGCGGAGATCGCTACCCCGCACCGGGTGATTGGCGAGGAAGCGCGGAAAGCGCCGCACCATGACAGCCTTGAAGGCCTGATTGTCGACGTGGAGGTGACCGCCTGGCCCACGCCGACCAGGCCACCCGTGGGCCGCGTGGTTGAGGTGCTGGGCCATCCTGACGACTTTGGTGTCGACGTGGAAATGATGATCCGCAAGCACCAGTTGCCGCGTGTGTTCCCCGCCGGCGTGCTGGCGGAGGCGAGGCGGGTTGCGCATCTGGATCGCGCGGAGGTGGACCGCCGCCGCGATTTTCGCGGGCTCCCCATTGTGACGATAGATGGCGAAACGGCGCGCGACTTCGATGACGCCGTGCTCGTGGAAGAGCGCCGTGACGGCGGCTATGAACTGCAGGTACACATTGCCGATGTGGCCGAGTATGTGCGGCCGGGCATGGATCTGGATCTTGAAGCGCGGCTGCGCGGCACCAGCGTTTACTTTCCGGACCGCGCTATTCCGATGCTGCCGCAGGAGCTGTCCAGCGATATCTGCAGCCTTCGTCCGGAAGAGGATCGATTGGTGCTGAGCTGTCTCATGCAGCTCGACGCGCAGGGCAACATAGAGAGCTACGAGATTTGCGAAGGTGTTATCGCATCAGCCGCGCGGATGACCTACACCAAGGTGCACATGATCCTTGAAGGCGATGAGGAGATGCGCGCGCAATATCCGGAGCTTACCGGCGACTTCGAGCTCATGCAGAAGCTTGCCATGCTGATGAACCGCCGCCGCGAGGAGCGCGGAAGCATCGATTTCGATTTGCCCGAGCCCGTGATTCAATTCGACGAGAACGGCCAGATGCGCGGCGTCACGCGTGCCGAGCGCACGTGGGCGAACCGCCTGATCGAGGAGTTCATGCTGGCCGCGAACGAGTGCGTTGCCACCTGGCTTGAAGATCTCGGTGTGCCGTCGTTGTATCGAATCCATGAGAAGCCCGATCCGCGGCGCGTGGTGCAGTTTGAAGAGCTGGCCACCAGCTTTGGCTACACGCTCGGGCTGGGAACGCTCCCCGTGAAGCGGATCCAGACGCGGGGCGACCGTCGAGACGCGCAGCGCAGCGGTAAGAAGGCGCGGACGCACGAAGTGCCTGAAGACATCGCCGTCACGCCGAAGATGTATCAGCGGCTGGCGAAGCGCATTGAGGGCAAGCCGGAAGAGCGCATCGTGAGCTACCTCATGTTGCGCTCGCTGCGGCAGGCGCGCTACGCAGAGAACAATGAGGGACACTTTGCACTGGCGGCGCCCACTTACACGCACTTTACCTCGCCCATTCGCCGCTATCCAGACCTGATCGTCCATCGCATCACGAAGGCTCTCCTGCGCGCTGACATAAGGGGGCGAGGCGCCGTTGCAAAGGGGCGCATGGATTCGCCATGGACGCATCCGCACGAGGGCTTTGCCGGGCTTACGCTGAGCCGCCGCAAGCCCGCTGCCGCCGGAAGTTACGCGGGAGAGGCGCCCATTCCTGAGGCTGAACTGGCGCAGATTGCCGACGAGACGAGCCAGACGGAGCGGCGTGCCGCGGAGGCGGAACGCGAACTCGTGGAGTGGAAGAAGGTCCGCTTTATGCAGGACCGCGTGGGCGAGGAGTTTGAGGGGCTGGTTCTCAATCCCACCAAATATGGGATGTTTGTCGAGCTGACCGATCTTTTTGTCGAAGGGCTGGTGCCCATCGACACGCTGCGCGACGACCGCTATACGTTTCGCGAGAACACGCACGAGATCGTGGGCGAGCGCTCCGGGCGCAAGTTTCGCGCCGGCGATCGGGTGCACGTGATCCTCGACCGCATTCTGGCGCAGGAACGGCGGCTGCAGTTCTCCATCGCGGAAGAAGGTATTCCGCTGACGGGCAAGGGCAAGCGCAAGCCACCGAAGAAGGCCAAGAAGCCGCGCCGGGACGAGCCGCGCAGCAATCCGTCGAAGGTGCGCAATCGATCTGGGCGAGGGAAGCGCCGCTAGCGGTGGCGCTTCCCTCAATCTTGGTCATGTCCGGGAGGGCATCTGATGGATCGCGCGCAGAACGCGTGATCTCATGAGGGGCAAAGCGGAGTGCCCGCTCCGCCCCAGCATGTTGTCATGATCCACCTTACAGCGTGTAGCCAGCCTGCTTGGCGGCGAGGGGTGCGATCACCGGAACCTTGATTGTCTTGCCCATGAAGGCGTTGATCATGACCACGAGCCAGAGCGCGACAAAAGCCAGCCAGACCACGGTGTCGATGAGGAAGCCAAGGATCGGAATCGCCATCAGAACCGTGGCTACCACTGCGATGCAAACCCAGCCGATCGCCAGAAAGATTGACTGCCATGCGTGGAATCGCACCTTGGGATTTTGGTTGTAGGGGGCAGTGGCCAGAAAGATGATGGCCGGGATGAACGTGAGGTAAGCCAAGCCGCAGGTTGCGGTCTCGCTCATTCCGACTGGCTGGGCTTGTTGGGCTTGGGGGGGCTGGGGGGTTTGCTCCATCTGCTCGGGCATAACAACTCCTTCTGCGATAGGTGGGTGTTGTCGCTGGATTGTGACGCAGCCGGATTGCGCGACTGCGGACCCCCTCGGAGCGGGCGGGCGTGGTGGCTCCCAGAGCCGAGGGAGACGAAACAACGCCTAAGCAAAGCGCCGTGTTACGCGATTGTCAAGGGAAAACCGCAGTGGAGCGGAAGGCTCCGTTCGAGTGTGCAAGCTGGTTTGTGGTCATCGAGGCTCGGGGGGGAGGGGTGGCTAAACGGGTTGGGGGAGGGGGGGTGTATTTACGGATCAGTTAACAGGCTGTGATTTGAACCTGAGAGTTGCAACCCTTGTTCCGGTGGGCGACCTCCGGGGTGCGAGGTAGCAATTGGTGAGCCAGATCACATTTAGTTTTCGATCAACGTCCATGCTTTCATGGGTTTATGCGATTTCTCTCCCGGTTTTGCAAAAAAAGGCGGACTCAGTAATGTTCTGGTAAACCTTCGTGCTTTGCCGGATGACGGTTCGGTTTTGCGGTTCGGACGGGAGATGAACAGGATTGAACACGAGTTCGCCATGCCGCAGCATGCGCGGCAAGAGAAGTATGGACAGGGTTGGAAGGTTGTGGCTGTGATTGCTTTCACAGTTGAT
Source organism: Occallatibacter sp. (assembly GCF_036502485.1). Taxonomy (GTDB): domain Bacteria; phylum Acidobacteriota; class Terriglobia; order Terriglobales; family Acidobacteriaceae; genus Telmatobacter. The sequence continues at coordinate 4,240 of NZ_DASXYM010000045.1, forward strand.
GGTGCGGGGTGGCGGCTGGGCGTGGCGGGCGGATCGCGGATTCGTTCAGACGAAGTGTTGCCACCCGAGCGGCTCGAGAGGCCGGGCCTCGCCATCCATCAGGAGCATGACCAGGGGGGTGTTGTGGCGCGCCAGCGCCATGCGCCCGATGCGCGTCACCGGCACCCCGGCCAGGCGCCCTGGGACGGACAGATGGGGGCGCGCCGTGAACAGCAATTCGTAATCCTCGCCGCCGTGCAGGGCCTGTTGCAGCGTAGCTCCGGGACCCAGCGGAATCGCGCTGGAGTCCACTTCGGCCGCCAGACCGGACTCCTCGCAGATGTGCGTCAGATCCGTGGAGAGGCCGTCGCTGAGGTCGATCGCAGCCGAGGCCAGGCCACGCCGCTGTAGCCACTGGCCCTGCGCCAGCCGCGGTTCCGGATACAGGTGGGCGTGCAGGAGCGCCGATGTTCGTTTGGGTATTCGGATTGCTGCGGGGGCCCCGCCACGCTTCTTTGCCAGCTTGCTGAGAATGTCGAGGCCCGCAGCGGATCCGCCGAGGGTTCCGGTCACATAGATCGCATCGCCGGCTCGCGCGGCGGACCGCAGCAGGGCCCGGCCCCGTGGCACGGCACCTACCAGCACGATGTCGGCGAGCGCGGCGGGCGACTCAGCCAGGTCACCCCCGGCCAGCGGGGTCTTATGCCGGGCCGCCAGGGTCAGCAGGCCGTCGTAGAAGCGCGACACCCAGGCAGGGCGGCGCCCCTCGCGCTGTACCAGATCTTTCGGCAGTCCCAGGGAGACGAACGCCGCCAGGGGTCGCGCACCCATAGCGGCGAGGTCGCTAAGTCCCCGTGCCAGAGTGCGATGGCCCACGGCTTCGGGGGGGTGCCATCCGAGGCGGAAGTGCCGGCCATCGATGCTCAGATCGGTGGTAACCGCCACCTGTTCGCGGTCCTTGATTCGGAGCAGGGCGCAGTCGTCGCCGATGCCGAGGGCGACCGCGGCGCCCGTCGAGACGCGCCGGCGGATTTGCCGCAGCAGATCGAGTTCGGCGTCCCGCCCCCCGGCGGCTGAAGATCCGCGAGCCATACCGTTCCAAGCATAAAAGCCCGGGCCGCCGATGGGCGCAACTCGCTCGATAGCGTGTAAGCGCGAAAGGCGAAACGACCGTCTACTCCATGGAGGCATCAGAGCAGGAGGGCGATTGTGGTTCTTTCCTGTTTTGTTCGCCTCGCGTAGTAAATCGATGAATTGACCGATGATTCAAATTGACCCTGGTCCGGGCTGGTTGATAGCCTGTAAAAACAATCAGTGTCAGCCGCGCCTCTCCGGGGGCGTTTATATCGAACGGCCCTAGAGGCCCCGAACTGCTTTTTGTCGAAATGGGTAACGGCGAATTGCGACACCGACCGCAGCGAGGAAGTTTCCGATGCGATTGAAGGAGTCACAGAATGCTGCGCAAGCGCTATTACATTCTGTTTGTTGCCAGGGATGAAGATGGGCGGGTCCGCAAGATTCCGCTGCCCCTCGGCTATGCGTATGGGTTCGTCGCCGCCGCGTTGATCGGAGCTTTCACGATTGTGGGGCTGGCCGGTTCCTACACGCGCATGCTGCTGAAGACGGAGAGCTTCAACCAGGTTCGCCAGGAGCGCGAAGAGCTTCGTAAAAACTACCAGCAGATGGCCAAGACGGTGCACGATCGCGACATCCAGGTGGCGAGTCTGGGCGCGCTGGCCAGTGAAGTGACGGCTCTTTACGGAATGCGGCAGAACCGCCTGATGGCCACGCACGCGGTGACGGGCAAGGCCGCTGCCAGCCGTTCAAGCGCAAATCTGGCCAACAGCGACGATCTGAGCGCCCAGAACGTGAAGGCCACCATCGACACCTTTGTAGCGCTGCGCAACCAGGCGATGTCGGGCCGCGTGTCGCGTGCGCTGGAGAGCGGTCTGAACTCGTCGTTTGCCGGCGACTGGAACCAGCTTGCTGACGCGCCGTCTCTGTGGCCTATTGAGGGCCTGGTGGCGTCGAGCTTCGGCCAGCGTCAGGATCCTATCAATGGCGAAGGCGCCTTCCATCCGGGCATTGATATCGATGCTCCCAAGGGCACCCCGGTGCGTGCCGCCGGTGACGGCGACGTGACCGGAGCCAGCCTGGGCGCTGGGTACGGCAAGGAAGTCACGATCAATCATGGCCACGATGTGATGACACTCTACGGCCATCTGTCAGCGATCGCGGTGGTGCCGGGCGAGCACGTCACGCGCGGACAGGTCATCGGCTATGTGGGACAGACCGGCCGGGCGACGGGCCCGCACCTTCACTATGAAGTGCGTGTGCACTCGGTGCCGGTGAATCCTCACAAATATTTGCGGACCAGCTTCCAGCAGATTGCCGGCGAGGTCGGCAAGTCGTCGACCTCGCCGGGAAGCTGAAGATCGAACTCCGGTACCACTGTGCGGCTCCCTTGGGGGAGCCGTTTTTGTCTGGGCCGCAGGTAGTATGGTTATCGGTTGTCCCAATCCACGTTTAACGAGGGCCCTTGATGCGCCGCTTCGCTCTTGCTGTTTTTGTGCTGGTTGCCTCCTTCAGCTACGCCCAGGATCGCGCCGCGGATTCGAAGACGGCGTTTGTGCGGGCGCAGCATCTGCGCCATGGCATCAACGCGTCGGAGTGGTTCGCGCAGCACGCGTATGACTACTCCGCGGCGTTCACCAACCGGTATACCGATGATGGCGATATCGCGCTGATGGCGAAGCTGGGGTTCGACAATGTCAGGCTGAGCATTGACCCGGTGCCGCTGGAGGGCGAACCGCAGAACGGGGAGGGGTTCAACGCGGATTTTATCGGACGGCTGGATCACGCGGTGGACGCCATGCTGGCGAAGGGCCTGGCGGTGCAGATCGATATCCACCCGGAGCCGGACTACAAAGCGAAGGTGCGCGAGACCAGCGAAGGTGTGGACCGGTTTGTATGGCTGTGGCGGCGGCTGGCTGCGCATTACGCGGGCCGCAATCCCGACCTGGTGTTTTTCGAGGTGATGAACGAGCCAGAGGTTCGCGATCCTTATCGCTGGGCGGGTATTCAGGCGCGCGCGGCCGCCGCTATTCGCGAGGTGGCGCCGAAGAACACCATCATCGCCACGGGGCCGAACTGGTCAGGCATAGGCGATCTGCTCACGCAGCACCCGCTGGCGGACGGCAACGTGATCTACACGTTTCACTTTTACCAGCCGGAGGATTTCACGCATCAGGGCGCGGGATGGGGCACGGACTGGCATATCCATACCCACGACATCAGGTACCCGTCGACGGACTCTGAGATGGCGGAGGGCCTGAAGCAGGTTCCAGAGGCGCACGATCGCTACAGCTTTGAGCATTACTGGCTCGACCACTGGGATGCGCAGCGGATGAGGCTGCTGATGGACTCCGCCGCAGCGTGGGGGAAGGCCAACGGCGTGCCGCTGATCTGCAATGAGTTTGGGGTGTATCGCCGGGTTACGCCGGAGGCGTCGCGGATGCGCTGGATTCACGACGTGCGGACGGCGCTGGAAGCAGACGGCATTGGCTGGACGATGTGGGACTACCGGGGCGGCTTTGGCGTGGTGTGGAAAGAAGACGGGCAGCCCGCGCGGGTGGATGAGAAGGTGGTGGAGGCGCTGGGGGTAGGAGCAAGGTAGGAGACAGAGGAAGGCATGTGCGAACCTTTCATCAACACTGTGAAGCGGAGACAGCCGGGCTTAACGCATGCCTGTGCGCAAGCCAGATTAGGGAGAATGATCGGCTGAGATAGGAAGCGGATCTTCGAATCGAAGCGCCGTTCATCTTTTCATTGCGACCTTTTACACTGCACCAAAGGGTTTCGCTCGGTTCTAATTCTGAATTTGAGCGGGCGTTCACCTTCGCTCACGTGTACGCGAAGAGCTTCTGTCTACGGGCATTTGAACGGCCGCTTCGGCATTGCGTGATACCGTTGCTGCGCGGAGGCCTTCCGATGTTCTCTCGTTCTCGTTTTTGGGTTGTGTGTGCCGGCATGTGCGTGGCGTGGCCTGTCATGGCTCAGAAATCTTCGCCTGTCCCGACGGATACGGAGCAGCATATCCAGCACGTCACCGCGGGGCTCATCGGCGGACTCATCCTCAAGGGTCACGAGCACGAAACGCATACGCTCGCAGAGCGCATGCAGCAGCTCCATGTGCCGGGCGTGAGCATTGCGGTGCTGCACGACGGCAAGATCGAGTGGGCGCGCGGGTTTGGGACGCGTAATGGTGATGGGGCCCCCGTGGATGCGGAGACCATGTTCCAGGCCGGGTCGATCAGCAAGCCGCTTGCAGCGATGGCGGCGCTACGGCTTGTGCAGCAGGGGAAGATTTCGCTGGACAGCGATATCAACACATATCTGACCAGTTGGAAGTTCCCCAGCGAAGCGGTGGCGGGGGGCAAGAGTATTACGCTGCGCGAATTGCTTACGCATACGGCGGGCACGACGGTGCACGGGTTCCCCGGCTACGCCAGCGACGCGCCCGTGCCCACGCTGGTGCAGGTGCTCAATGGGGAAAAGCCTGCGAATACGCCCGCGATCCGCAGCGAGCAGCCTCCGTTGAAGGAGTGGAAATACTCGGGCGGCGGATACACGGTCATGCAGCAGGCCGTGATCGATGTGGCGAAAGAGCCGTTTCCAAAGCTGCTGCATGACTCGGTGCTGGCGCCGATGGGGATGACGCGCAGCACCTATGAGCAGCCGCTGCCGGAGCCGCTGCGCAGCAACGCTGCTGTGCCGTACCGAGGCGACGGCAAACCCGTGGAGGGTGGCGCGCATACGTATCCCGAGATGGCCGCGGCCGGCCTGTGGACTACGCCCACAGACCTAGCGAAGTACGCGATGGAGGTGGAGCAGTCGCTGAACGGGAAGGCCAATCACGTGCTCAACCAGGAGATGACGCGACAGATGCTCACGCCGGGCATGGGGCATTGGGGGCTGGGGCTCGAGATGGGCGGCGCGGACGCGAATCCGTATTTTTCGCATGGAGGCGCGAATGAAGGTTTCCGCAACATCTTCGCGGCTTATGAGAAGAACGGAGAGGGCGCGTTCGTGATGACCAACGGCGATAACGGCGGCCAACTTGGCGACGAAATCATGCACAGCATCGCCGCCGAGTACAACTGGCCCGATTGGCGCCCGACGGTGCGGGAGGTCGTTGCAGTGGATCCCGCCGTCCTGGCGCAATATGCCGGCACGTATCAGCTGGGGCCGAACTTTGACCTGGTGGTTAAGCTGGAAGACGGCAAGCTGATCACGCAGGCCACGGGCCAGCCCAGCTTTCCCATTTACGCCGAGTCGCAGACGAAATTTTTCCCGCTCGATTTCCCCGCCGAACTGGAGTTCGTAAAGGACGACAAAGGCGCGGTGAACGCGCTGATCCTGCACCAGGGCGGGCGCGACATGAAGGCGCCGAAGAAGTAGGCAGCTTTTTTCGGACCGGCTCAGGAGCGGGACGCAGCCTAAGTCCCCGCCTGCGTGGAATAGAGATTTGCATCGAGGAACTCGTTGCGAAATTTGCCTTTGGGATCGTGCTGGGCGAGGTAGGCCTTAAAGTCTTTGAGGCGCGGGTACTGGGCTTGCAGCCTGAGCGGCTGAATGGCGAAGATTTTACCCCAGTGGGGGCGCGCGGCGAAGGGCTCCAGTTTGGCTTCGATGAGGGGCAGAAGCTTGTTTACCGCGTCGGTCTCGGGCTTCCAGGTGAAGTGGATGGCGAGGGAGTCGCGCTGGTAGGCCATGCTCATCCAGAGGTCGTCCGCGGCGATGGTGCGCAGCTCGGTGACAAACAGGTGGGGCGTGATCTGGTCCTTCAACTGCTCGACGGCGGTGATTGCTTCGTAGCCGCGGTTGCGGGGGACGAAGTATTCGGTCTGCAGCTCGCGGCCGCTGGAGGGCGTGAAGTTCATGCGGAAGTGGGGGAGGCGCTCATACCAGGGGCCGGGGACGCCGCCCTGCTCGGTGCAGCTTTCGGCGGGGTGGTCCTCGATGGGGTGCAGCTTCTGTTTGGCGAGCTTTGCGCCGTAGAACTCGGGGTCCCACTTGTTGGCGTCGCCCGTGGCGAGCTTGCGCTTGATCCAGACCTGGGTGGCGCGATGGTTCTGCCAGTCAGTGAACAGGCTGACGCTGTAGCCTGCGCCGAAGATGTCGTCGAAGTGGCTCTTGAGGTGATCGAAGGAGAGGTTCTGATAGACGGACTGCGCCACCTGGAATGTGGGAACGAGGTTGAGGGTGACGCGGGTGACGATGCCGGGTGCGCCGAGGCCGACGACGGCAGCGTCAAAGTGCTCATCTTTGCCCCTGGTGAGGGTGTGCACCTGGCCGTCGGCCGTCACCATCTCGAGGGCGGAGACAGCGGTGGCGAGATTGCCGTTGTGTATGCCTGAGCCGTGGGTGGCGGTGGCAATGGCGCCGGCCACGGAGATGTGCGGCAGGGAAGCGAGATTGTGCACCGCAAAGCCCTTCTGATCGATGACGGGAGCGAGCTTGCCGTAAGGCACGCCGGCGCCCACGGTGACGGTTTTGGCGTTGGCTTCGATGTCGATGGAGTCGAGCTTTTTGAGGGAGATCTGGTTGGCGGTGCTGTCGGCGATGGTGGAGAAGGAGTGGCGGGTGCCGAGGGCGCGCAGCTTGGTGCACTTGGTGACCACCTGCTGCACTTCCTCAACGGAGGCAGGGAGGTGCAGGTGATCGGTGGAGTAGTTGAGATTGCCGGCCCAGTTTTCGCGGGGTGTTTCAGGTTCCTGGCCGCCGACAAGATGCGAAAACATGCTTCCTGCCACGATTGCTCCCGATGTCTTCAGAAAATCCCGCTTGTCCATCCCGACCTCGCTGGTGCTTCTGCTCGCAGAATAGGTACTGGGAGTTGAGATGCACAAGCTCAAAGGCATTCACGCGGTGCGGGTTGTTTCAGCGGATACGCGAACCGCGTGATGGGACATGGGGGCAATCAAGCCTCAGCAGCGTAGGCGATGCGGGCATCGCAGACGGTCCACTTGACGCGGCCCTGCATGGCCCAGCCATCGAAGGGGGTGTTGCGCGACTTGGATTTTGTGTCTACGGCGCGGTAGGTCCACTGGGCTTTGGGGTCGAAGATGACGGCATCGGCACAGCTGCCCACGGTGAGGGTGCCGCGGCCTTTGAGGCCGAGCACGGCGGCGGGCTGCGCACTGAGCAGGCTCAGGACGCGGCCGAGAGGCATCTTCCACTCGCCGTGCAGCCAGCGCAGGCACAGGCCGAGGGCGGTCTCGAGGCCGGTGATGCCGTTGGGGGCGCGCTCGAACTCCACTTCCTTTTCGTGGGTGGCGTGGGGGGCGTGGTCGGTGGCGATGGCGTCGACTACGCCGTCGAAGAGCGCCTCGATCATGGCATCGCGATCGGCGGCGGAGCGGAGGGGCGGATTCATTTTGAAGTTGGTGTTGTAGAGGCCCACATGCTCCTCGGTGAGGAGGAAGTGATGGGGGGCGACTTCACAGGTGACGCGCAGCCCGTTGCGGCGTGCCTGGCGCACGGCGGCGATGGCGCCGGCCGTGGAGGTGTGCGCCACGTGCAGGTGCGCCCGGGCGTCGCGCAGCTCGCCCAGGAGGCGGATATCGCGTTCGACCAGGCCTGACTCGGCCTGCGCGGGCATGCCGCGAAGACCCAGGCGGAAGGCTACTGCGCCGGCGTTCATGCTGGCGCCCTGGGTCATGCGGGTGTCTTCCGCGTGCTGGATGACGCTGAGACCCACGCGCGCGGCCGCCGCCAGAGTTTCGCGCATGATGCTGTCTTTGAGGATGGGATGGCCGTCATCGGTGACTGCAACCGCACCCGCGGACTTCAAGGCGGCGAAGTCATTGATGGCCTCGCCTTTCGAGCCGCGCGTGGCTGCGGCGATGGGGAACACGCGCACTTTGGCGGCGCGCTCGGGCGATTGCATCCAGCGGGTGATGTCGACGGAGTCGTTCACCGGCGTGGTGTTGGGCATGGCCGCGACAGCGGTGAAGCCGCCGGCGGCTGCAGCGGCGGTGCCGGTGGCGATGGTCTCCTTGTAGCCCTGGCCGGGCTCGCGCAGGTGGACGTGGATGTCGATGAGGCCCGGCGCGACGACAAGGCCGGCCGCATCGAGGGTCTCGGCGCCGTTGGCCTGCTTGAGCTTGCCCGGACCGGCGATCTCGGCGACCTTGCCGTCCTTGAGCAGGATGTCTTTCTGGGCATCGACGCCCGCTGCCGGGTCGACCAGGTGCCCGTTGCGAATCACCAGAGCGCTCATGCCCGGCCTCCGTTGTGCTGCGCTGCTGTGAGGGCGCGTTCCACTACAGCCATACGGATGGCGACGCCGTTGCTGACCTGTTCGAGAATGCGCGACTGGGGGCCGTCGGCGACGCCGGCTGTGAGTTCGAGGCCGCGGATGATGGGCCCGGGGTGGAGGACGATGGCGTCGGGGGCGAGGGTGCGCAGGCGATCGCCGGTGAGCTGATAGCCGCGCTTGTACTCGTCGAGATCAAGCTGCAGGCCGGCGATGCGCTCGGCCTGGATGCGCAGCATCATGACTACCTGCGATTGCTTCAGGGCGGCTTCAAAGTCGCGTTCTACGCGCACGCCGGGGGCGGTGGCCGCGGCAATTTCGGGCAGCAGTTCTTTGGGACCGCAGAGAATGACCTCTGCACCGAGTTGCGGCAGGAGCAGCAGATTGGAGCGAGCCACGCGGCTGTGCAGGATGTCGCCGGTGATGGAGACGGTGACGCCCTTCAGCGTGTCTGCACTCACGCTGGTGGCGCCGTTGCGCAGGTGCGCCAGTATCGTACGTAGATCGAGCAGAGCCTGGGTGGGGTGCTCGTGCATGCCGTCGCCAGCATTAAGTACGGGGAGGTGCGTGTACTGCTCGAGCAGCCACGGGGCGCCGCTGGCGTTGTGGCGGAGAATGATGGTTTCAGCGCCCAGGGCGCGGATGGTGAGGCCGGTGTCTTTGAGGCTCTCGCCCTTTTCGATGCTGGAGGAGAGATTCGAGACGAGAGTCGTGTCGCACCCAAGCGCCTTGGCGGCCAGCTCGAAGCTGGTGCGGGTGCGGGTGGATGACTCGTAGAACAGTAGCGCCACGCGCCGCTTGGCGAGGGTGCGGGTGCGCTCCAGCGGATCCTGCTCGACCAGCGCTTTGGCGCGGCCCAGGAGATGGCTCAGCGCGTCGAGCGTAAGGTCCTGGATCGACAGGAGGGAGCCGGGATTGTGAGGAGACGATGTGGCCGGGGCAGGCGGAGGCTGGAAGGCGCGGCGTGCAGTGGCTGGAGTCATGGATGCAGCTTCTAGCTTCTAGCTCCCAGCTTCTAGGCCGGGAGTCTCAGGTTGATTCTGCGACGCGAGCGATTGAGGATATCCCTCTTTCAAGGAGCCGCAGCTATAGCTACCGGTAGAAGTCATGCCTCAAGCTGGAAGCTAGCAGCCAGAAGCTAGTAGCTGTTTTGTTCAGTCGACGCGCTCGACCAGCAGCACCTGCTCGTCATTGTCGACTTCGTGGAACTTTACTTCGATGATCTCGCGGCTGCTGGTGGGCACATGCCTGCCCACGTAGGTGGCCTGAATGGGCAATTCGCGATGGCCGCGGTCGATGAGCACGGCGAGTTGTACGCGCCGGGGGCGGCCGTGGTCAAAGAGCGCGTCGAGGGCGGCGCGGATGGTGCGGCCGGTATAGAGCACGTCATCGCACAGAACCACGTCTTTGCCGGTGATGTCGCAGCCGATGGCGCCTGGCGTCACGACGGGACGGATGTCGGCGGTGGACAGATCGTCGCGATAGAACTGGATATCAAGGGTGCCGGTTTCGACGGGGCACTTTTCAATGGTCGAGATCAGGGAAGCAAGACGTTGGGCGAGGGGTACGCCGCGGCGTTTGATGCCGACCAGGACCATGCCTTCGCAGCCGTTGCTTTTTTCCACGACTTCATGCGCCAGCCGCACCAGGGTGCGTTCGATCTCCGAGGCAGACAACAACCTGCCCTTCACGCGCAGGGAATGCTTCACTTCAGATTCGCTCATCTGGGGCTCTTTCGCCGCTTGTCTCTCGACGGATGATACGAGGCGAGGCAGGGTTGGGGCAAGGGCGCAGCCGCTGGCGCGGCTGCGCAGGGGATTACGGATCAGGGACAAAGGGACAGCGGAGGGATGAGAGGAACGCGGAACGGGGAGGCGCGCCGGGGACTCTCGTTCACCCAAGGGCTTTAAACTTCGATAGCTTTTGGATGGAAGTGAGCCGCCCCTATCCCCTGAGTCCAGATCCTCCGCTGTCCCTTTGTCCCTTGTCCCTCTGTCCCTGTTTATTACGCTTCGGGGCGGCGGGAGCGGGCCATCATGCGGGCGCCTATGGCGCCGCCCGCGATTGAGAACAGCAACAGCATCACTGTACCGGCCATCATTCCAAGCAGAATGACGCCTGCGTGGCCCTCGGGAGTGAGTTCAAAGTCCCTTTGACCCTTCGCCTGTGCAGCGTCATAGATACCCGATTGGCCGAACACCCGTTGAACGAGTTGGTCGCTTGCCTCCAATTGCAGCTTCCATGCGCGATCCATTTCGTTTGCCTGATGGAAGAGGTACCTCTCGGCGAACAGGCCGGCTCCGGCGGCTCCAAGAGCCAGCCAGCCCGCGATCAGACCCGTGACGAGGCCTATGCGCACGCCCGCGCTCATCGTGATCCATGACGGCCGCTGCCGACGTACGTAGAGGGAGACTGCCCATGCCGCGGCAGCGCCTGTCGCGAACAGCCCCAAGATGCCTACGGGCAGGGCCCCATAAAGCAGCCCAGCGGGGATGGCAAGAATCATGGCCGCCCGCAGCGCCGGTTTCCACTCTACCTCGCTGGAATCACGCACTGCGTCTGTCCAGCGATCTGCCTGAACCGCCCCGCTTTCTCCCTCTTCGCTGGCATACACGATTTGCGGCAGCCCGCAGGTGGGGCAGTAGGTGCTCTGATCGGGCACCGGCTGGTGGCAGCGGTTGCAGGTGATTTCCATCTATCTAGAGCCTATAGCATTCGCCAAGCGATGGGGACGGGCAAAAGCGCGCAGTCCGTCGCGAGGAGCGGCAGGCGCGGTGCCGGGCGCGATGGGCGAGGTGGGAGACGCGGCTCGAAGCCGGAAGTCCAAAGCTAGGCTTTTTGGTGTTTGTGGACTCGTGCCGGCGAGGACTTGAACAGGATGGCCAAGGGAAGAAAGAGGTATCTGCGCTGCAGGCAATCGAGGCAGCGGACCGGATACATGAGGAAAGCCAGGTGCCAAAAATCTTCAGATCTGAGCTTCGAAAGCCGGAAATGAGAATCGGAGCAAATCGGGCAATGCGTGGCCATGGTGACACTCCTGGTGAGGAGATTCCCGGGGCCCGGGCGCCGGGGAGAAACTGGCGCCTGGTGTGGCGTGTGCAGAGCGACGGGGGCTCTGCAGATGTGATAAGAATGCCACCCGCGAGCGCCGGTGGCAATGCGTTGGGTCGAGATTATTTGAAATTTGTCAGGATGCTACAGGTGTGCCGAGAAGCGCCACCTTCTCTTCCACAATCGCTTCCGCTGCTTTGACTGCTTCGTCCAGGGTCATGTGGGTAGAATCCAGCAGCACGGCATCATCGGCAGGGCGAAGGGGAGAGTCGGCGCGGTTGCGATCGCGCTGGTCGCGCGCGCGCAGATCGCGGATCACCTCTTCGGGTTGCTGTGGCGGCTCGGGCCCGAGCTGATCGAAGCGGCGCATTCCACGTACTTCAGGGGACGCGTCCAGAAAAATCTTGGCATCGGCGTGGGGAAACACGACGGTACCGATGTCGCGGCCTTCCATGACCACGCCGCCGTCGGATCCCAGTTGCTGCTGCAGCCGCACCATCCAGCTACGGATGGCGGGAACCACGCTGACGCGCGAAGCGCCGTCTGTGACCATGGGATTGCGGATCAGGCCGGTTACATCTTCGCCATCAAGCAGGACGCGATTGTCGACTTCGCCGACTTCAAGGCGGATGGACGTGTCAGCAGAGAGCTCTTCGAGCGCGCCCGGATCGTCCAGCGGCACGGAGCCGCGAAGCGCTTTGAGGGCGAAGGCGCGATACATGGCCCCGGTCTCCAGATTCAGGAGCCCGAAATGGCGGGCCAGGTGGCGGGCAATCGTGCTTTTGCCCGCACCTGCGGGGCCATCGATAGCAACAATGATCTTTTTACGGGGGGCTGCAAGGCCCGGCGCAGTCGAGTTCATCAATGCTTTTTGTTTCCCTTCGCGGCCAGCCCGAAGCGCTTGCCGCTGGTTCCCGCGGTGAGCGTGGGCTTGCGGCTGCTGCGGGCAGTGTGAGCTGCCGGCCGTGCGTCCTTGCTGCGGGTGGTGGCAGTGCGACTCAGTCCAGCGGGGCGGTTTCCATTACTCGCCCGTGCGGGCGCTGCGTGGTTGCCGTTCCGGGACTTCCAAGCCGGGGAGGCATTCTTGCTGCCACGGCTTGGACCGGCTGAAGTGCGCCCGGGTGTTGCGGTGCGCTCGCTCGAGCCGGCTTTTGAGGGTTTTGCAGTGCTATGACCGTTGGAGTGAGCGCTGGCGGCGTGGGTGCCGTTTTTGGCTGCACCGTTCCAGCGCGTCGCGCTCGACCCGTTGCGGCTGCCGGAGGCTGCGGGACGCGACGGGCGGCTCTCCGAGGGGCGACGCGAGGGCGCGGCAGACGGCTTGCGGTCGCGGGCATGTCCTGCCGGACGAGCGAAGTGGGAGCGGCTGTTGCCGTTCTTTGCATTTGCTGCGGGTGAGTGAGCACCATCGTTGACGGGCTCGGCTGCGTGGACTTCAGGTTCTTTCGCCACGTGAGCCGGCGCCGACTGCTGGTAGGCTTCCTCTTCGCGCAATTGCGACAGGTAAGTCGAACCGAGGGTGCTGGCGTAGATGGTGGGGGCGGGAGCGAACTCCGGCAGGGTTCCAGCCACGTAGAAGTGGGGAGCGTGGCCCAGCGACAGCGTATGAACCTGGCGGGTAGCGACGAGCCCGCGGAGGACTTCGCGGATCTTGCTGCGCGCCGTGAGGGGCGACAGGAAGATCTCCACCTCTTCCATGCTGGCGGCGATGACGGCCTGCAGGAAGATGGAGGCGAGAACTGAGATGGCCGTGACCTGAGAGGTGGAAGCGCCTTCCGCGATGGCTTTCTGGAAGCGAATGCGCAAGAGCTGCCATTTGGCGGCCTTGCCGGGCGCCGACACGATGGGGATGATGCGCAACTGCTGCCACAGCTCGGTGATGGCGCGGATCACACCGACTTCTGTGACGCCTCCACCCAGAGCCTGGCGCAGTTCGTTGACGGTAGATTCGCCGTTACTCTCGAGCCGCTTGTAAAGCTGGATGGCGAGAGGCGAGACCGCGCGCGAGCCGGTAAGCTGCGGTGTACGGCGCCAGTCGCGATCGCCTCGCAGGGCATAGACGTAGGGGAGCACCCAGGCGGCGACGACGTAATCGGGCTGCTCGCCGGGAGTTCCCAGAAGATTGAGGCGAACCGCTACGCCTTTTTCTTCGAGCCGGACCAGCAGCTCTTCGGCCACCGCGACCTGTTTCTGATCGGGTGTGTGATTGCGCTGGCCAGCGATGGCTTCAACAAAGCTGGGGGCCAAAGCATTGGAGAATTGCCGTTTGGGGAGGAACAGGCACAAACCCGTTTCTTCCAGCCATGTACACGCATCCTCCAGTGTCAGGGCCCCATATCCGTTCTGGCGCATCCGCTCGGCGCGCGCTGCTTCCAATTGCTCCAATGTCAAAGAAGAACCTCTTTTCCAGGCCGGCGTAACGGCACCATCTTTTGATGCTTGGTTTCGACTGGCCTGATCAAAGGTCGCTTGCCCTTTATCAAGGGTTCAGCGACTAAGTTTTGGTACGGCTCCGGAATGCTGCGTCTCTGGGTCGGCTATGCCGGGCTTCCCGGCCCCCTGGGGGGAAGGGATACCGCCTGTCCGTTGCGTATTAGATACGGTGGAAGGCCCGCTGGATCTCTTTCCAAGAATACAGCAAAGCGATTGGACGTCCATGCGGGCAGCTTGTTGGGTGCTGCGTCTTCGCAAGTTCCAACAATAGCCAGTCCATACGTGCCGGGTCAAGAGGCGTGTTGACCTTAATGGCGGCGTGGCAGGCAATGGAGGCGGCTATGCGTGTCTTCAGCGATCTAAAATCCTCATTCCTTTCATCTTGTTCCGCGCGAGGCGAGGACTGCTCGATGACTTCAGCAAGCATGCGTTCGAGCCGGATGCCCTCCAGACCCACGGGGGCGGCCTTGACGGCGAGGGTTTGGGGGCCGAAGGGTTCCACTTCAAAACCGTTGTGCTCGAGCTCGTCGGCGATTTCAGCGAATACCACCATCTGCCACGGTTTGAGCTCGACGAGCAGGGGCATGAGCATCCTCTGGCGCTGCACATTCTCCACATTTCGTTCGCGCAGGATCTTTTCAAACAGGACGCGCTCGTGTGCCACGTGCTGATCGATGATCCACAGGCCGTCTTCGCCGGTAGCCAGGATGAAGGATTCGCGCAGCTGGCCCAAGGCCTTGAGGGAGCCGAGGTGATTGAGGTTCTGGGCGGCCTGTTCGGCTTCAATCTGGGCGGTTGCCACGCCGGGGCTAAGGGCGGAAGGTGCTGAATTGCCGTGGTTTGTTCCACAACCGTCGGCGGGCTGCAGCAGCTCGCCCTGGAGCAGAGCCGCGGCGGTGGTGGTGAGCACGGAAGCGCCGGCGAAGGAGCCGGGCCGGAATGAGCTTGATTCAAACGGGAGGCGTGTGGGAAGGGGGGAGGCCGCTCGCGCAGTGAGGCGGAAGGCCTCCGCATCGACCGCGCCGCCGGCGAGGGGTTCGGAATCCGGTTCGATGGGGAACGGGGCGTCGTCACCTGGCTCGCCGGGCAGCGGGGAGGTGGACGGCGGCATGAGGGTGGGGCTGGCCAGGGGTGCGGAGTGGAGCGCGGGGAGGAAACCGGCGGCGGGGCGGGCCTTGATGAGGGCGGTGCGCAGGCTGTCGCGAACAAAATCGTGGATGAGGCTTTGCTGGCGGAAGCGAACCTCCGTTTTGGCGGGGTGGACGTTGACGTCGACCTCTTCGGGCGGCATCTCCAGGAACAGGAGCACCACCGGGGAACTGGTGGGGGGAATGATGTTCCGGTAGGCCTCGGCGATGGCGTGCAGGAGGAGGCGATCACGGATAAGGCGCTTGTTGACAAAGATGTAGATGGAGTTGCGGTTGAGCTTCTGCAGTTCCGGTTTGGAGTAGAAGCCGGAGAGGCGGAGCTGTCCGGGGTCGCGGGGAGGTTCGTCGGGATCTTTCTTCCAGGGAGGCGGCTGGGGCAGGCCGCCGTGCTGGAGCCTGGTCTCGGCGGCGACGGGGAGGAGCTGGGCGAGGGTGTCCTTGCCGAAGATCTGGTAGATGCGCTCGGCGGTGCGGGTGACGGGCGGCGCGGAGACCAGGGTATGGCTGGCGGAGACCAGCTCGAAGTGTTTTTCGGGGTGGACCAGGGCGTAGTGGGTGACCAGGGCGGTGACGTGGGCGAGCTCGGTGGATTCGGCGCGCAGGAATTTGCGGCGGGCCGGCGTATTGAAGAACAAATCGGCGATGGAGAGGGTGGTTCCGCGGGGTACGGCGGCATCGTCGACGTGGAGCAGGTTGCCGCCGGCAATCTCAAGGCGGGTGCCGGTTTCGTCGGGGTCGCCGGTGGAGGTTTCGAGGATCACGCGAGCGACGGACGCGATGGAGGGCAGGGCCTCGCCGCGGAAGCCGAGCGTGGAGATCGAGAGCAAGTCATTGGCGGTGCGCAGCTTGGAGGTGGCGTGTCGCTCGAAGGCGAGCATGGAATCGTCGCGGTTCATGCCGCAGCCGTCGTCGGCGATGCGGATGAGCTTGCGGCCTCCGGCTTCGACTTCGACACGGATGCGGGTGGCGCCGGCGTCGAGAGAGTTTTCGAGGAGCTCTTTGACGACAGACGCGGGGCGGTCCACCACTTCGCCCGCGGCGATCTGGTTGGCCACCTGGTCAGAGAGTACTCGGATGCGCCCCATAAGCGATTAGGGTATCGCAAAGCGGCCGGTGGGAATCGGGGACACTTTTGCTGCGGGGAAGGCAGAGTTACGATCATCGATAGGAGAGCCAGGCATGTTCACACCCACGCCGATTGGATTTGTTCGCAGCCCATACAGCCAGACGTCCACCATTCCGAAAGGGCTGGGCGCGAAGCATGATGCCGAAGGGGATCTTGAGATTCTGCCGGAGTTTGCGGCCGGGCTGCAGGATGTGGAGGGATTTTCGCACCTGTTCGTGATCTGGGTCTTTGATAAGTCAGAGGGGTATCAGCTGGTGGGGCCGACTCCTGTGGACGGGATTCCGCACGGGGTGTTTGCGACGCGCTCGCCGCGGCGTCCCAATCCGCTAGGTCTGACGGTGGTGGAGATTCTGGGCCGCACGGAGAACCGCCTGCATGTGCGGGGGCTGGACATGCTTGAGGGGACGCCGATCCTCGATCTGAAGCCGTATATGTCGAGCATTGCGGCGGAGAAGCTGCGGCGGGGGTGGCTGGATGTGGCCGAGGCGAAGGGATAGAACTTCAACCGAAGTTATATTGCAATAGGTTTTCCGGGCATTTCTGATCGCGGAGCAGTGATCGCGAAGAATTGTTGCGTGGCTAGATTCCTACGCCGTACTCGGAGATGGCGGCGCTGCCGTCGGAGTGGGAGTAGAAGTCATAGGGCGTGCGCCTCTTGAACTTGTACCAGCTGCGCAGCTCGAATCCCAGGAAGATCCCCAGACTGGCCGCGGCCATGCCTACCGAGAACCAGCCGATGGCGCGTAACGCCTTGTGTTCACCCAGCTTATCCTCTTCCGTCTCCTCGGTCGCCGGCACTTCGGGTTCGTTCAACATGGGCACCTTCCTTGACATCTTCCTTGATGAGAATGATACCGCAGATGGTCGCATGGCGACCCTGCGGCTTAGACCTCGAAGATGAAGATTTGTTTACCTCGCTGACTCGATTTGGGCCAGCCAGCGCGCCTTTGCCGATTCGGGCAAAAAGCTCGCCTGCAAGGAATTGGATGCAAGCTGACGGAGTTCGTCGCGGGTGAAGCCCTGCCGGGTATGGGCCAGCATGTATTCGCTTTCAAGGTCGGAGCCGAAGAAGGCGGGGTCATCGGAATTGAGGGTGACGAGGAGGCCGGAATCAAAGTAGTGCCGCAGGGGATGGTCGTCCCAGGAGGGGCAGACGCCGGTGCGGACATTGGAGGTGGGGTTCAGTTCCAGGGGGATGCGGCGGTCGCGCAGGTCGTTGAGGAGGTCGGGATCGGCGATGGCGGAGAGGGCGTGGCCGATGCGTTCGGAACCAATGGCGAGGGCTTCGCGGATGGCCTCGGGCGGGGTGGTCTCACCGGCGTGGTTGGTGAGGTGGAGACCGGCGGCTTTGGCTTCAGCGTAGAGGTCGCGGAAGGGCTCCGATCCGCAGCGGCGCTCGTCGCCTCCCAGGCCGATGCCGATGATGGCGGGGAACTGGGGCAGCATGGCGGCGGCCTTGCGGAAGACGCGAGCGGCTTCTTCGATGGTGAAGTGGCGGACGGCGTCGAAGATCCAGTAGAGGGAGAGTCCCAGCTCGCGCTCGGCGCGGAGGCGGGCGGCTTCAAGGCCGGCGAAGATGGGCTCGAAGCATTCGGGATCGTGGTTGCGCCAGAGATAGATGACGCCGACGGAGATGTAGACCTCGGCGTGCACCACGCCCTGTTCGGCCAGGCGCTGGGCCATGCGCCAGGCGGCGAGCTCGTAGTCGGCGGGGGTGATGAGGCGGGAGGTCACGGCCTTGAACGCGTCGAGGAAGCCGGAAAAGTCAGTGAAGCGGTAGACCGCGCCGGCCTCAGTGAGGGTGAGGGGTTGGCGGTCGTGGCGCTGGCTGAGCTCGACGAGGGTGGCAGGGGTGATGGCGCCTTCGAGGTGAAGGTGAAGCTCGGCCTTGGGGAGACGGCGGATGAAGGCCGCGATATCGTCCATGGTTCTAGTCTAGCTATAGCGGCGGCCCAGTCGTGATGCTGATCCGCGGGCCACCAGCCATCCTGGCATCGTGCCGGATGGCGTGATGAAGGTATCGGATCGCGTTTGCCGTCGACTCAGCCAGGGGGCGGCTTCTGGCCGTCCTGCCGGCGAGGACGCCGGTGGCAATGGCGCAGATTCCAGGGCGGATTCAAAGCCTGGTTACGGCCGGGAATCCGGCGGAAATGCGCGGGCCGAATTCCCGCGACTACAAGCCATGCTGCAGGAGCTTGCCTCCGGGACGGCATCCAAGTGATTGATGGGAATGTGCAACAAGGTAGTGGGGAGTCATGAGTGGCCGCCGCTTTGACGCGCCGCCTGCGAATGCTACTGAGGTCGATCGGTCCCGGCATTGTGACCGGGGCGGCTGACGACGACCCGTCCGGCATCGCCACCTATTCGATTGCCGGCGCGCAGCTTGGAACCCAGCTTTTGTGGACGGCGCTGATCACATGGCCGCTGATGGCCGCGGTGCAGATGATGTGCGCCCGGATCGGGCAGGTTACGGGAAGAGGGCTGTCAGGGAACCTGCGTCAGCGCTTTCCGCGATGGCTGCTGATTGTGTTCATTCTCGCGCTGCTGGTGGCCAATACGATCAACATCGCCGCCGATCTGGCCGGTATGGCCGATGCTGCCGAGATGATTTCGGGGATCAATTCCCACTGGTTTGAGGTGGGGTTCGCGGTTTTGATTGCGGGCGCCACGGTAAAGCTTTCGTATCGCCGGATTGCCAACGTGCTGAAGTGGCTGGTGCTGGTGTTGTTCGCATATCCCATCACCGCCATCCTGGTGGGGGCTGACTGGGGAGCGGTGGCGCGGGCGGCGCTGGTGCCGCACCTTCCTCACAGCAGCGGGCAATGGTCGATGCTGGTGGCCATTCTGGGAACGACGATCAGCCCTTATCTCTTCTTCTGGCAGGCGAGTTCCGAGGTGGAAGAGGAAAAGGAATTGGGCCGCACGAGGCTGGCCGACCGCAAGGGAGCGACTACCGAAGAGCTTGAGATGCGCCGCATCGACGTGGGGGTGGGGACGTTTTTCTCGAACCTGGTGATGTTCTTCATCATTCTGACGACCGCCGTGACCCTGAATCGGCACGGCATGACGCACATTGAAACGACGCGCCAGGCGGCTGCGGCGCTGCGGCCTCTGGCGGGGAAATTTGCCGCTATGCTGTTCACGATCGGGATCGTGGGGGTGGGGTTTCTGGCCATTCCGACGCTGGCGGGCTCGGCGGCGTACGCGTTCGCGGAGACGTTTGGCTGGCGAGAAGGGCTGAACCAGACGATGAGGCGGGCGCGGTCGTTCTATGCGGTCTTCCTGATCGCGACGGCGGGGGCTGCTTTACTGAGCCTGGCGGGGATCAATCCGGTGAAAGCGCTCTTTTGGACGGCGGTGATCAACGGCTTGCTGGCGCCCTTTTTGCTGGTGACGATTCTGATCATTGCCGCGGATACGCGGTTGATGCAGGGGCAGCCGAGTCCGCGATGGGAATGGGTGCTGGTGGCGGTGGCGACGGCGGCGATGTTTGGGGCTGGGGTGGCGATGTTTGTGGTGTAGGGGCGTGGCGGATGCCGGGGGTATTGACTGATCGGTACCTTGCGGATTGAGGTTTCGGGGAACAGGATGCAAAAACCCAACCGGTAATCAGGCCCGAAAAGTGAGCTGAATCACATACGATCAACCCACTAAGTGCTTGTTTTTCAATGAGTGGCCGTTCGCGTGCGCGATGATCGAAAAAGAAGACGCTATTAATTTTATGGTTAACACAATGTGATTCTTTAACGATTCGGAGATCGCTCCGCGAGTGCTGCGCAGCTCTGCTATTGTGACAGCTTCTGTTTTCGAGTCAGTGATGGCGGTCACGGCTTGCAGGGGCTAAAGCCCGCGCGGTGTATGAGGCTTTATCGGCCCGGCTGAAGCCGTGCCCTTGTTACAAAGCCCGCTCCCACAGGCCTAAAACTGTAAAGGATGTGTGGGGACGAGACGGCTGAAGCCGTGCCCTTGTTACAAAGCCCGTTCCCACAGGCCTAAAACTGTAAAGGATTGTGTGGAGACGAGACGGCTGAAGCCGTGCCCTTGTTACAAAGCTCGCTTCGGCAGACTTGTTCAGCCAGGGGCTATCGTGCGCGCGCGAATTCGCTGCGGTGGCGGCTGTAGAGGAAATAGATCACCAGGCCGATGGCGAGCCAGATAAAGAAGGCCATCCAGGTGAGGACTTCGAGCCCCATCATGAGCAGGATGCAGAAGACGATGCTGAGCACGGGGAAGACGGGGCCGAGGGGGGCGCGGAAGCCGCGGTGGCGGTTGGGTTCGCGGTGGCGCAGGACCAGGACGCCGGCGGAGACCAGCACGAAGGCGAACAGGGTGCCGATGTTCGACAGGTTGGAGACGGTGCCGATGTCGAGCAGGCCGGCGGGGAGTCCCACCACGAAGCCGGCGACCCAGGTGGCGAAGGCGGGTGTGCGGAACTGGGGATGGAGGACGCCGAAGACGCGGGGCAGGAGGCGGTCGCGGGACATGGCGAACCACACGCGCGCCTGACCGAGCTGGAAGACAAGGATGGACGAAATCATGCCCAGCATGGCGCCGATGAGGACCACCAGCCGCACCCAGTGAAGGCTGTGGGAGCCAGTGGAAATGCTGAGGCGCTTGAGGGAGTTGACGACCGGAGCGGCGTCTCCCATGACGGACTGCCAGGGCACGATGCCGGAGAGGACGATGGCGACGCCGCCATAGAGGACGGTACAGGCGGCGAGGGTGGCGAGGATGCCGATGGGCATATCGCGCTGCGCGTTGCGGCACTCCTCGGCGGCGGTGGAGACGGAGTCGAAGCCGATGTAGGTGAAGAAGATAATGGAGCCGCCGGTGAGGACGCCGCCCCAGCCATTGGGCATGAAGGGGTGCCAGTTGTGGGGCTTGACAAAGGTTCCGGCGGCGAAGATGAAGGCCAGGATGGCGATCATCTTGATGAGGACGAGGATGTTGTTGGTGCGGGCTGACTCGCGAATGCCGCGGACCAGGATGACGGTGAGGACCATCACGATGAGGAACGCGGGGATGTTGAAGCCGAAGTGCCAGCCGGGGTCGTAGAGGTTGTTGCCGGCGAGGTCCTGGAGGCCGGTAGGGAGGTAGGCGGGCGAGATCCATCGGAGGGAGGGGTGGACGCCGAACCAGTCGAGCAGGTCAACCACATGGGCGGCGAAGCCGACGGAGACGCTCATGTTGGAGAAGGCGTACTCAAGGATGAGGTCCCAGCCGATGATCCAGGCGACCAGTTCGCCCATGGTGACGTAGGTGTAGGTATAGGACGAGCCGGCGATGGGGATCATCGAGGACAGCTCGGCGTAGCAGAGGCCGGTGAAGGCGCACACGATGGCTACGAAGACCAGTGAGAGGGCAAGCGCGGGCCCGGCGCCGGGGCGGCCGTTGAGGGCGGTGTGATAGATCAGCCAGTGGATGAGCGGGGTATTGGCGACCTGTGGCGTATCGAACCGCTGGCCGGCCATGGCCGTGCCGATGACGGTGAAGATGCCGGAGCCGATGACCGCGCCGATGCCGAGGGCGGTCAGCGACCACGGGCCGAGTGTCTTTTTAAGGGCTTGTCCGGGCTCTTCCGACTCGCGGATGAGCTTGTCGATAGATTTGCGGGCTACCAGTTGGCTGGGCAGGGCAGCTCTCCTCTTTATCTGAACCAGTTACCGCTATGGGGAACCTGCTCAGGAAGATACAGGAATATGCAACTGATGATAAAGGGAGAGAACAGGTTTTTGGCGGCGAGCTGCCAGCTTCCAGCCCTGATCCCGGCGTCCCATGCTGGTGGGCTCCACCGGAAGCGGCTGGAAGCTAGCGGCTGCTTTTTACCGCTTGGACTGGCCGCGAGCCAACTTTTTGACTCTTTTCTTGGCGGATCCGCGCGGGGTGGTGCGCTTGGCTTTGGGGGCGGCCTTCTTGCGGGCGGCGCGCTTTACTTTTTTGCGTTCTACTTTGTCTTCAATCTTGGTGGTGTTGGCCACGATTACCTCTTTCGCTGCTTTCAGATGTGTCCGGCGGGCTTTGGCCGCGTTGGTCCGGAAATATGCTCTTTTATCGTAACAGCGGATGAGGAATGGGGGAAGCGGGAGGGTGAGGGGGTGTTGGGAGGGGGGCGGGCGCGAGCGAGGACCCCGCACGACAGGCGGTGAAGATACCGGCGCTACAAACGATGCTGGTGCTGTCAATGAATGGGGAGCGCGCGGCGCCGGGGTGGGGTGGAGGCCGGTTGGGAAGCGGTGCCGTCCTGATGGCAACGGTTTTGATGACCGGGGGGGCGGAAGGTGAGTACATTCAACATCATGAAAGACGAAAGCAATCATTTCTCTGACAAGGCCGCGGGCGGAGGACTGCCGGCGGCGGACGCGACGGAGGCGGCTTCTCTGTCGATGGCGGGTGTGGCGGCCATAGCTCTTCGGTTTACGGCTCTGCTGGTGTTTTTGCTGGGGGCGGCGCTGCTGTTTGCGTCAGACACGGCGACCTTCCGGGGGAATGCGGCGCATACGGGGGTGTACAGCGCGCCGGGCTTTCTGCAGTTGACCGGCGTGCAGTGGACGTTTCATGCCGGCGGCCAGTTGATCGCTTCGCCGGCGGTGGATGGCGACACCATTTACGCTCCCAGTACGGCCGGCAAGCTTTACGCTGTGGACCGTGCCACGGGTACGAAGAAGTGGGAGCTGGACCTTAAGACGCGGCTGACCTCGTCGCCTGCGGTGGCCGAGGGCGTGGTGTACCTGGCGGCGTACGATGGCAACTTCTACGCGGTGGACGCGGCCGCCGGGAAGGTGAAATGGCAGTTCAAGACCGGGGGAGAGAAGCGTTTCAGTGGCAGGCATCTGCACGGTATGCAGCCGGCGAGTGAGACCATGCCCGATCCCTTCGATTGCTGGCTCTCCTCCCCGGTGGTGTGGGGCGGGGCAGTATATTTTGGCAGCGGCGACCACAATGTGTATGCCCTGGACGCGGCGACCGGGACGCTGAAGTGGAAGTTCGAGACGGGCGATGTGGTGCACGCGTCGCCGGCGATCGATGGCGGCGTGCTGTTTGTGGGGAGCTGGGACAGGAATTTCTATGCGCTGGATGCGGCTACAGGCAAGGAGAAGTGGCGGTTCAAGACCGGTGAAGACGCGGATATGCATAACCAGGAGGGGATCCAGTCCTCGGCGGCGGTAGCGGACGGCATGGTGTTCTTCGGCTGCCGCGATGCGCACCTGTACGCGCTCGATGAGAAGACGGGCGCGAAAAAGTGGGCCTTCGGAACCAAGGGGTCGTGGGTGGTGGGCTCTCCGGCCGTGAGCAAGGGCGAGGTGTTCTTTGCCACCTCTGACACCGCCATGCTGTACGCAGCCGACGCCAAGACCGGCGCTATCGAGTACGGGGTGGGCTTTAACGGCTGGCCGGTGTTCTCGTCGCCGGCCATTGCGGGCGACATGCTGTATGTGGGTTCGGCGGAGGGCAAGCTGGGGGCGGTGCACATCCCGAGCGGACGGTTGGCGTGGTCTTTTGCCACGGAGGGTAACAAGCAGAATGCCGCCGAAATCAAGAGCTACTTCGCGCCGTTCACCACGGATTTCTATGACGATGTGATTGCGGCTTATGGCAAGTTGCTGACACTGGGCCCTATTCTGGCGTCGCCGGTGGTGGTGGACAAGGCAGTGTATGTCGCCAGCGTGGACGGGAATCTATACGCGCTGCAGTAGCGGCTGAGGGTGTGCGGGTCTCTGCGCCAGCAAGCCAACGTCGGGGCTTGCCGGAGGCCCTGGGGCATGGTCGTGGAAGAGTTCCGCGGGCTTCCCCGGGGCTGGAAAGAGAGATAATACGTTGGATTTCGGCAGCGTGAATTTCGCGAGGATGCCGCGCGTGCTGGATGCGTCCGGCAAACGGCTCAGGAGCTGAACATGGCGACGGTAGCGGAAAGCGGCAAGATTGTCGCCGTGGAGCGGCCTCCGCGGCTTCCTTTAACGCGCGTGATTATGCGTTCCTGGCCGGTGCGGACGGCGTTGATCCTGCTGGGGTCGACTGTAATTGGATTGATCTTCGCGCTGCCGATATGGGCGGAGATGGGGTGGAAGCAGTCGATGGCGCAGTGGTGGGCGTGGGGATTGATGGCGCCACTGATCTTCCGGGCCGATCGCGCGCTGCCGTTCTCCGGCCGGCAATTTGGGCAGCGGGCGGTGGCTCACATCCCCTGCTCGATTCTTTTTACGTCCCTTTATATCTATGTGTTCTTTGCGGTCCGCGCGGCGATTGGGGATATCAAGTGGGAGTCTCTGAGGCCCGGGCACATGCTGAAGGCGGGGCCGGGCTGGTTCATCTGGAGCGTGCTGATCTACTGGATGATCGTGGGGGCGCTGCAGGCGTATCGGTATTACGAGCGCTATCTGAGCAGCGAACTGCGGCTGGAGCGAATGGAGAAGAGCTATAGTCAGGCGCGGCTCAATGCGTTGCGCATGCAACTGGATCCGCATTTTCTGTTTAACGCGCTCAATACGATTTCGTCGCACGTGGAGCGAGACCCGCGGCTGACGCGGAGGATGATTGAGCACCTGGGCGATCTGCTGCGGCTGTCGCTGGAGAGCAAGGACAGGCACGAGGTTCCGCTGGCGGAAGAACTGGCGTTTCTCGATCACTATCTCGAAATCCAGAAGATACGGTTTGGCGACCAGTTGACGGTGGACATCGATGTGGCGCCGGAGGTGCGGTATGCGGCGGTGCCGTCGCTGCTGCTGCAGCCGCTGGTGGAGAATGCGATCCGGCATGGAATTTCGCGGCGCATCTCCGGCGGGGCGGTGATGGTGACAGCGCGCGCGGTGGGGCAGAACCTGGTGATCCAGGTGGAGGACGACGGTGTGGGGCTGGCGCCGGGGTGGACGCTCGAAAACAGTTCAGGGCTGGGGCTGGCCGTGACGAGGGAGCGCATCGCGGGGATCTATCCTGCGCAGCATGTATTCACGGTCCGCAGGCGGCCGGAAGGGGGAACGAGAGTGGAGATTGTGCTGCCACTGCGGTTCCAGGGAGAAGAGGCATGACGGGGCCAGAAAACATGCGCGTGCTGGTGGTGGATGACGAGGCGCCAGCGCGCCAGCGGGTGATTGACTTGCTGCGCCACGATGCGCAGGTGGGCACGATTGTGGAAGCGGCAGACGGGCAGGCGGCAGTGGAGTCGATTCTGG
Source organism: Occallatibacter sp. (assembly GCF_036502485.1). Lineage (GTDB taxonomy): Bacteria > Acidobacteriota > Terriglobia > Terriglobales > Acidobacteriaceae > Telmatobacter. The sequence continues at coordinate 29,461 of NZ_DASXYM010000045.1, forward strand.
ATTTCAGGCCGGAGCTGGTGCTGCTCGATGTGCAGATGCCGGAGCTGGACGGGCTGGGCGTGGTGGAGGCGATTGGGCCGGCGGAGATGCCGCTGACGGTGTTTATCACGGCCTACGATCAGCACGCATTGCGGGCCTTTGAGGCCAATGCGCTTGACTATCTTCTGAAGCCGTTCAGCGACGAGCGCTTTGAAGGGATGATGGGTCGGGTGAAGACGCGGCTGGATGAGCGCAGCCTGCGGGAGTTTGGTCAGCGCGTGATGAAGATGGTGTCGACGGCGCCGTCCTCCTCGGACCGCCGCTGGGACCGGCTGGTGGTGAAGGCGGGGGGGACGACGCGCTTTGTGCGCGTGGTTGATATTGACTGGATTGAGGCGGCGGGCGTGTATGTGAATCTGCACGTGGGCGGCAAAGAGCTGCTGTATCGAGCGGCGCTGAACGAACTGGCGGACCGGCTGGATCCGCGGCGGTTTGTGCGCGTGCACCGGTCGGCAATCATCAATATCGAGAGCATTCTGCAACTGGAGCCGATTTCGCATGGGGAGTTCGACGCGGTGCTGCGCAACGGGGCGCGGACGCGGGTGAGCCGCACGTATCGCGCGCAACTGGAGAAGCGGCTGGGACAGCCGTTGTAGAGAACAGGGAAAGAGGGACAGAGGGAAAAAGGGAAAAGGGAAAGAGGGAGAGAGGGAGAGAGGGAAAGAGGGGCAGAGGGAAAAAGGGAAGAAGGGACAGAGGGAAACTGGATGGCTGGCGCGGGCAACTGCTATTCTCGCCTCACTATCGGCGGCGAGCGCATTCCCGGTTCGTCCCGCGCGGAGAGGGCATGAGCACCAGTGTCCCAGTCACTATCCACTCGCTGAATTCTTCTGCGCAGCCGCTGCTGGTGCGCCGTGCCGCGGTGCTGGGCGCCGGAACCATGGGGTCGCGGATTGCGGCGCACCTGGCCAATGTGGGAATTCCAACGCTGCTGCTGGACCTGGTGCCGGAAGGCGCGCATCACAAAAACAAGCTGGCTCTGCTGGCGCTGGAGAACCTCGTGAAGTCGAAGCCTGCGGCGTTGTACGATGCCGCCTTTGCGGGGCGGATTACGCCGGGCAACTTCGACGACGACTTGCCGAAGCTTCGCGAGTGCGACTGGGTGATTGAGGCGGTGGCGGAGAATCTCTCGATCAAGCACACCCTTCTGGAGCGTGTGGTGCCGCATCTTGCGCCGGGCGCGATTCTGACGACAAACACTTCAGGGCTGCCGATTGCGCAGATTGCCGCGAAGCTGCCGGAGGCTCTGCGCAGCCGGTTCTTCGGGACGCATTTTTTCAATCCGCCTCGCTATATGCAACTGCTGGAGATCATCCCCCTGGCGGAGACAGATGCGCAGGTCTTGTCCCGCTTTGCGGCGTTCGCGGATCGGTTGCTGGGCAAGCAGGTGGTGCTGGCTAACGACACGCCTAACTTCATTGCCAACCGCATTGGGGTGACGGTGATGTTTACGGCGGCGGCGCTGATGATGGAGCAGGGGCTCACCATTGAAGAAGCGGATGCCCTGACGGGACAGGCGATAGGTTGGCCGCGTACGGGGACTTTCCGGCTTGCCGATATGGTGGGCATCGATGTGTTGGCGCAGGTGGCGTGGAACTATCCGGCAGGCGCGGCCGGAGGCGGCTTCCTGAACCTGCTGGCAGAGATTGTGAAGCGGGGCTGGCTGGGCGACAAAACGCGGCAGGGGTTCTACAAGAAGGCACGCGGAGCAGATGGGAAGGAAGAGCGCTTCGTGCTGGATCTGAAGACGCTGGAATACCGGCCACTCAGCAAGGCGGCGATTCCATCGGTCGAGATGGCAAAGAATGCGGCCACGCTGAAGGAGCGGCTGCGCATTCTGCTGGGCAACGATCCGGCAAAGGACAAGGCCGCGGCGTTTTTGTGGCCCATGCTGGCGACGCTTTGGAACTTTTCCGCGGAGCGCATCGGTGAGGCGGCACATGATGCGCCGTCGGTCGATCGGGCCATGCGGGCCGGGTTCAACTGGGAGATGGGCCCGTTTGAGATGTGGGATGCGGTGGGTGTGCGGGCCAGCGTGGAGCGGATGAAGGCCATGCAACTGCCGGTGAGTGCGGCGGTGGAGCAGCTTCTGGACTCAGGCAATGAGAACTGGTATGCGCCAGACGGGCCGCACTGCTTCAACCCCTCGACATCGGCATGGGATCTGATTCCCCGGCAGCCGGGGCATGCGCGCGTGGCGGACTACCGGCGCGGACGGCGGCCGGTGGGTTCATGCATCGTGAAGTCGAATGCGGGGGCGTCGCTGGTGGACATCGGCGACCACATCGCGTGTATTGACCTGCACTCCCTCAAGAATGCGATTGGCGGCGACGTGGTTTCGCTGGTGACGTCGGTACTTCGGCCTGAGTCGGATTGCGTGCGCGACTTTGCGGGATTTGTGCTGAGCGGCGATCGTGAGCACTTCAGCGTGGGCGCGAACCTGATGCAGTTGCTGCTGGCGGCGCAGGAGGGCGACTGGGACGAGGTGAATGGGGCCATTCGCGGCTTCCAGCAGATGACGCAGGCCATCAAGTTCTGTCCCCGCCCGGTAGTGGTGGCGCCGTTTGGCATGACGCTGGGAGGCGGCGCGGAGATGTGCCTGCATGCAGCGCGGCGGCAGCCGTTTGCGGAGACGTATATCGGCCTGGTGGAAGCAGGTGTGGGGCTGATTCCCGGCGGCGGGGGGACCAAGGAGATGCTGCTGCGGGCGGTGGATGCTGCTGCAACGGTCTCCGGTGCTGATCCGCGAGGGCAGAACCCGGGGCCGGCGCGGCTGGCGCAGTCGCCGGAGATGGGGAACGCGCTGAAGAAGGCACTGGAGACGATCGCGATGGCGAAGGTGTCGACTTCCGCTGTGGAGGCGCGCGGGATGGGCTTGTTTTCCGCGGCCGACGGCATCACGTACAACCGCGAGCGGCTGCTGCTGGATGCCAAGGCCGAAGTGCAGTCGATGGTCGAGCGGGGCTATACAGCGCCGGTGCCGCGGACGGAGATCCCAGCGCCGGGACTGGCCGCGCTGGCCACCATGGAGATCGGCGTCTTCCTTATGGGTGAAGCGGGATACGCGAGCGAGCACGACCAGAAGGTGGCGCGGTGGGCGGCCTATATTCTTGCGGGCGGACGGGTGACGGCCGGGTCGCTGGTAAGCGAGCAATACTTGCTGGATCTGGAGCGGGAGGCGTTTCTGTCGCTGTGTGGCGAGAGGAAGACGCTGGAGCGGATTGCGTTCACCTTGAAGACCGGCAAGCCGCTCAGGAACTAGGTGGTCAGGTGATCAGGTGATCAGGTGATCAGATGATCAGGATTCGGTGTGCGGGCCAGAGACGTGAGCTGTGAACTTGCCCTCGTCCGGCGGGGAGCATACCCTTCTGTTGAGACTCCATCATGACTTTTCCGGGCCGCATAACGTGCAGTTCGCTCGTGCTGCTGGGCGTGTCTCTATGCGGGTTTGCGCAGGAGCCTGACGACGGGCTGAAGTCGCTGGTGGCCAAGGGCGAGGTCACGCTGCGGGGGCAGACGCACGCGTATGTTGTGCGGCATCTTCCGCCGGCATCGTTTCCTGATCTGCCGCAGACGGTGGCGGGCGAACTCAATCGGCGTGGCTGCCTGATTCCGCAGACTTACCAGGCGCGCCGGCCGGAGAACGTGGTGCATGGCAGCTTCGAGCGCGCGGGTTCGTCCGACTGGGCAGTGTTGTGCTCGGTAGAAGGGACGGTGTCGCTGCTGGTTTTTTTCGAGGGCGGGGTGTCGAAGCCGGCGAAGGTGGCGACGGCGCGCGAGACCGAGCGGCTGCAGGTGCATGACTCGGGCGGCGAGATGGGGTTCAGCTGGGGTATTGATGCCGCCTCGCCGCAGCGGATCCATGATGCGCAGAACGGGCTTTCGCCGCGGCCAGGGCGCGTGGAGCATGACGCCATCGCTGACTCAATCGTGGAGCGCAAGACGCTTTATAGATATTTCGACAAAGGATCATGGTCGGTCCTGGACATGCCGGATTGAGCGTGGACCGGCTTGACGGGCAAGGCCTGCGGCATCTACAAAGCCGACAGATGCATTTGCGATAAATCGATCTACTTGGGGGATTTGTGATGGCAGGGTGGCGCGTTCGGCTGCTGGGAGCAGCGATGTTTATCGTGTCAGCGTTGGCCGGCGCTGCCGCCCTACATGCACAGGCTCCTGATTCGAAGGGGCAGGGCGCCTTCGCTACGGGCAAATACCGCAACCTCTTTGCCGAGGCGGGGTACTCGCAAGAGGAAATCAAGGCGAAGATTGATGCGGCCTACCAGCAACTCTTCCATGGCGATCCTCAGACGCAGTCGATCGGGTTTGCGGCGGGGTCAAATGGCAACGGGCCGCTGATGTACATCACCGACTGGGCCAATCATGACGTGCGTACGGAGGGCATGTCGTACGGCATGATGATCGCGGTGCAGATGGACAAAAAAGCTGACTTTGACGCGATCTGGAACTGGGCGAAGACCTATATGTACGTGGCAGACCCCAAGGCGCCGAGCTACGAGTTCTTCGCGTGGTCGTGCAAGACGGACGGAACGCATAACTCAGAGGGAGCGGCGCCGGACGGCGAATCCTATTTCGCCATGTCGCTGCTGTTTGCGGCGAACCGCTGGGGCAACGGACAGGGCATTTACAACTACCAGGTTGAGGCCGAGCGGTTGCTGGCGGCGATGGTGCATCGGCCGGTGATTACCGGACAGAGCAAGTGGGGCCCGCACAGCGTGGGGCCGATGATGAACCTGGATCCGCCGGAGATTCTGTTTGTGCCGGATATTTCGAAGCAGATGTTCACGGATCCGTCCTACCATCTGCCGGCGTTCTACGAACTGTGGGCGCGCTGGGGACCGCAGGCGGATCGCCCGTTCTGGGTGAGTGCTGCAGAGACCAGCCGCAAGTTTTTCAGCAAGACGACGAATGCGCAGACCGGACTGGCGCCGGTGTATGCGAATTTCGACGGCACGCCGCACAAGAATCCGTTCTCGCAGTCAGACGAGTTTGGGTACGACGCGTGGCGCACGGCGAGCAACTGGAGCGTGGACTGGTCGTGGTGGCGGAAGGAGCCTTCGGAGCAGCAGTTGAGCGATCGCATCCAGGCGTTTTTTGAAGGGCAGGGAATCGACC
>NZ_DASXYM010000046.1:0-48731 GCF_036502485.1 Occallatibacter sp.
CCCCGGGGGTGGAACGGCCTACCTCGACACCCAGAGCGGCGAGAGCGTCCTTATCTTCCACGCCCAGAACCTGGCTGAAAACGGCACACCGCATGTCTGGCTCAAAACCCTCGACTGGCAGAACGGCTGGCCCACCCTCACTGACATCACCGCCGCAATAAACTAGTGGACGGTCGCTGAGTAAAGGTTATTAGTTGCATTCGCATCTAAACTGATGTGAACAGCGACTCCATGGTGCTCTCCGAACAGCAAAAGAGCGAACCCGGTCATATCGCTCAGTCTCGATCCCTGCCTGCCGGGTATGTGTTCCGCGCCAGGCTGATCCTGATGTTGGCTGAGGGCGCGTCGTACGCTTCCATCAAGCTGCGGCTGAGAACCACCGCTCCAACCATCAGCCGCTGGAAACAGCGCTTTTTAGCCGCCGGCGTGGACGGCTTGGACACGGCTCATCCAGGTCAGAAGCCTCCGTGCTCACAGCCAGGATGCGGGCGCGCCGTCTGGTTGACGAATTCCTTCAGAAGAATCCTCGCGCCCAATTCCACTTCACGCCGACATACTCTTCGTGGCTTAACCAGGTCGAGCTTTGGTTCGGAAAAATCGAGCGTGACATCATCGCGCGCGGCGTGTTCACCGATCTGGCACGAAAGATCAAACGTTACATCACGGCTATTCGGCAAATGCCAAACCCATTCAGTGGAAGTACTCAGATCCAAAACGCCGCATCCGTAGTAACGAATTCACTGCGACAGGCCACTGTCGGCGTGAAGGTTCTTGAAAGGGTCTGTGGTCACGGCGGCCAAGATGGTGCCTGGTGCGAGAGTAACTATCATGTACCTGGAAGGTTAGCTACTGCATTCAACTGAAGAGAACTGAGCACACTCCGCCCCCAGGCTCCTTTTCAATCGCGACTGGCAACTTAACGTTGGCAATGCGAATCTCTTTGTCAGCTATGAGCCGGCATGCTGTAACCGCACCGGATCTGTTGCTGGAGCGCCAGTTGGCGCGCTACCAGCATCGCACCGGAACCGGTAAGTAGCATGCGGCGCACAACCCTCGCTGAGTGCGTCGGTCCCAGAGGGCTCAGCAGCCGCGAAGCCCGTTCAGCCGCCCGATGTGCAACTAAACATCAGCTTCTTCAAGCGCGAGCCGGCGCTCGTCCGGTTCGCTCCACGCAAGCCGCAGGCCGTCTGAGAAGACACCTCTACCCAGCATCTGAAGCCCCGCAATTCCCCAGCGCATGGCCGACGGCGGATTGCCATTCGGCCAGAGAGTGCTCAGGGGTCGAAGAACTCCGTTCGCGTCCGGATGATATACGCGCTCGTCCCAGTTCTGCGAACCCAGCGGAAACTGGGGATAGTGGCGCACAGCGTCGATAGCGGACCGCAGAATGCGATGCTTCCAGGGCTGAGCATACTGAGGAAGAAAGAGCACCACGCTTCTTTTGTCCAGGCGGATTTCCCCCACGAACTCATCGAAACACGTCGCGTTCGTCAGGTTAATGTTCGCGTTCGGCTCGGCTCCGTGGCGGTCGCCGCCCGAGATCAGCGCGATGTTCCACCGGTCGCCCAACCGCAATGCCTCGCGGTTCTCCATCCAGTTCCGTAGTCCATTCAGTTCGATGGCATGAATCCATGCTCTGTTCTCGCACAGGAACTCGTTTACCATCTGCAGATGTTTTTCCTGTCCCACTCCGTAAAGATCCCAGATCGGATGATTGAACACGATGAGAACCGACGGCACGGCATGAAGCGCCGCGAGAATTTCCCGCAGTTTCCGCGAGTCTGGATTCGACGTATACGCCGCCAGAATTTGCATCCACTCCGAGGCTGTGGCGGCGGGCAGATTGTGCACCCCAAGGTGAAAAGTCTGTTCGCCACAGGGAACCGTCCACTCTACCGAAATGGGGCTATGCTTCTCCCCGGGCAAAGAGTGCAACAGGAGCGGGGCATTGATGTTGTCGTGATCAGACAGCGAAACCATCGCAGCCAGGCCGAGTTTCTCGATCTGGGCGGTCTCCAGATCCAGAGCAAACTTGGGCGCCAGCGGCGGTGTCCAGTAGCTCAGGCAATAATTCACCCGCATTCCGTGGTTCGCCTCGGAGCGACTCTCCAGCCTCTTCATCAAACGGCGCATGAGACAGTAGCGAGCCCCAACAACCGAGAGGAACTTCAAGGTCTCTCGAGATTGATTGGTGTGACTGTGGAGCGACGCTCCCGATTGAAAGCCATGGTGCGCCCTTGTGTTGCGCCATAGATACTGAACCGATTCGCCCTTCACCCCAATCCCTTTCCCTCGCCTGCGCTCGCGCATTCAGATGCAATCCGCCGGTTCAATTCGCAGCTAACGTTACCTGCCGGTTAAGACCGTTCCCACGCGCGATTCGGAAAGATCAGAGCAGAATGAGAAGCGAACGCACATGCGACTCCGTAGCTTTGACGGTCAGGCCTCTTCAGAGTGCCCCCCAGAGATCGAAGAGGATGTCCGCAGCAAGCAATGCGCACAGAGAATGTAACAGAAATATCGGCACTCTTGTCATCCCAGCTACTTTTAGCGGCCAAAAAGCTCCTGGCCCAGAATGAACTTTCATTCATCTTTGCAGAACAAAGCAAAGAAAGCCTCGACCTGAGAGTCTACAAGAGAATCCGCACCAATTCCTGCAAGATCGGGGGAACGCTCGTCCAGGAGGTGCGGAGAACGGGAGCGGCTCCTTCACGCGTAGTGCTACTCCATTTCATCTGACGATCAAGGACGAATGAGAATTGCCATCTTCACCGAGACATTTCTACCTAAGACGGATGGCATCGTCACGACGCTCTGCCAGACCATCCATCAGCTCCGCCAACTGGGGCACGAAGTACTTGTCTTTGCGCCCGACGGTGGCATAGCCGAATTCGAGCAGTGTCGCGTAGTCGGAATGAGAAGCCTGCCGTTTCCGCTCTATCCCGAACTTCGTCTGGCGCTCCCGCGCGCTTCCATTCGCAGAATCCTGACGGAATTCAAGCCCGACCTTCTGCACGTTGCCGATCCGGCCCTGCTCGGGATCGCGGGCCTTTACTACGGTGGCGGCAAAGATGGCGGCCCCCTACGTCTTCCGCTCATCGTTGCGTACCATACTGACTTACTGAAATATCCCCACTACTACGGCCTTGGCTTCCTGCAACCCTGCGTGGTCAAAATTCTTCGCATTCGCCACAACCGCGCCACGCTCAACTTGTGCACTTCAGAACTGATGGTAAGCCAACTGAAGGAGCATGGCATTGCCCCGGTCGCATTGTGGCCCGGAGCTGTGGACTCTGACCTGTTCAGCCCCAGTCGCGCTTCGGAACAGATGCGCGCCCGCCTCACGCAGGGCAATCCTGATAGCCCGCTTGTTCTGTTTGTCGGTCGGCTATCCTCCGAAAAAAACCTGGAGAGCTTGCGCGATTGGCTCGAAGGGTCTCCGGGGGTACGGCTCGCTTTCGTAGGCGACGGACCGCAGCGCAGCAAGCTTGAGAGGCATTTCGCCGGCCTCCCGGTCTTCTTTGCAGGTTTCCTCTACAAAGAGGAACTGGCCGCTGCCTATGCCTCAAGCGACATCTTTGTCATGCCTTCGCGCACTGAGACTCTGGGCCTGGTCGTGTTGGAGGCAATGGCTTCAGGTTTGCCGGTGGTCGCTGCGCGCGCCGGCGGCATCCCCGAAATGATTGAGGAGGGGGTCACCGGCTACCTCGTGAGTACCAGCAGCGAGGCCACGAAACGCATCGCTACGCTGCTCGCTTCCACCACCGCTCGCCAGCTGATGGGCGCCACGGCTCGCGCTCAGGTAAGCCGCCGAAGCTGGAAATGTGCAACCCTTCAACTCATTCGGCTATATGACAAAGCCATCGAGATGCAAAGGATGAGCCGCTTAGGCGCAAGGCACAGCCCTGCTGAAGACTCGCGTAGCAAGACAAAAAGAGCGCTTGGCCGCGCGGTCATCTTTGCTGCGCGAAAGCTGCTTCCGTAGCTAGTGCCTGGCCGGACAAAAGCCCCTTCGCTTGCGCCTGGGGCTTGTCCTTGAATGCGACATGATAGGTGCCGTAATCGATTGTAAGCAGAGCGGTCCCCCCAATGCGGATCTTGGATTCACTCCGATTGCTCTGCGGCAGCCATACGCCGTGGGTCTCTGAATTCGTGCTCTGGATATCCGTGCTGGTGATCCAGAAAGAAGGATTTTTTGCCGGTTCGGCCTTGATCTTGAGTACTGCAAATTCCTTCGCATCCACCCAGATATCTCCGCGGTAAAGAAACTTGCCGTCCCGCAGAGGATCTACGTGAAGCACGTAGGCCGGCCTACCATCCAGCAACTCCGTCCCGGTAAATTGAAAGCGATAATTTGTCGAGTCTAAAGCAGTCGACTGCTTGTCCCTGGAGGCCTCTTGTTCGCTCTCCACCGCCCGCTTGAGCACCTTGTCACAAAGGAGTCCCGATCCGCTCTTCGATACCGTTCTGAAGCTCTTGCCGGAACCATCGTCGTAGTTGACCTCCACCTCCATGGTCGCAGCGATATTCACCTTAAACCCCTTGTACCGCACCTGGTAGTGGCGTATTGCGTCGTAGTGCTTCAGTTGTCGTGCCTGGTTGACTTCATGCTGCCGCATATGATCGACAATCTGGTCCACCGGCGGCGCGGTCGGCGGCGCTGGTGTTTCAGGGGAAACTGCCGCTGTGATGGAGGCCAACAGAACCGTTTCAATAAGGGTCTTCAGAACCCGGGTCATGAGACATAGTATCGCGCAGGAGAGCGGGCCGTCAGCGGGTCGGAGTGCCGTGGCGTCCCTCTGAGCCCTCAACGAGAGTTGTTCCGGGGAAGGCCAGGGAACACTGATCCTTATCTCACGTTGCGCGCGGAAGTTCTCCATGCCGATGTCATGCAGATCATGATTGAATCTGTTCATGACGGCGCGCGGCACGGAGTGCCGGCACTGCGAAGGGATCCCATGACTGAGCCAATGGCCGAACTGCTCGACCTCTACGATTCCACTGCTCCGCTGCACGAGGCCTCGACGATTCCCGCCCCGTGGTATGTGGATGCACGTTTCGCAGAGTTGGAGCGGGAGCGCGTATTTGCGCGCAACTGGATCCCGGTGGGTCGCGCCGACCAGGTGGCCGAGCGGGGGCAGTTCTTAACGGCGGAGATTGCGGGCGAGCCCCTCGTGGTGGTGCGCGGCGGCGACAGGCAGCTGCGCGCGTTCTACAACGTGTGCCGCCATCATGCCGCAGCGGTCATGACGGCGCCCTGCGGCAGCGCAGAGCAACTCCGTTGTCCCTATCATGGCTGGACCTACGGGCTGGATGGAACCCTGAAGGGAGCGCCGGAATTTGCCGGCGTGTGCAACTTTGATCGCGCGCAGAATGGGCTCATCCCCGTCCGTGTGGCTGTGTGGGAGCAGTTTGTCTTTGTTGCGCTCCAGGAAGACGCGCCGCCTCTGGAGAGCTTCCTGGGCGATCTTCCTGCTCGTGTGGCCCCGTTGGGGATAAGTAGAATCCACTTCTTCGAGCGGCGCAATTATACCCTTGCGTGTAACTGGAAGGTGTACGTCGATAACTACCTTGACGGTGGATATCACGTACCCCATCTGCACAAGGGCCTGAACAGCGTGCTGGATTACAAGGAGTACACCATTGAGAACAGCCAGCATTACTGTCTCCAGTCGAGCCCCTTGGTGGCAAGCGGTGAGCACGCCGACGTGTCGGCGACGCGCACCGGAGATCGCGCATCTTACTACTGGCTCTACCCCAACTTCATGATCAACATCTACCAGGGCGTCATGGATACAAACCTGGTCCTGCCCCTTGCGCCCGACCGGTGCCTGGTGCAGTTCGATTTCTATTTCGCCGATGTGAGCGATGCGGCGCGAAAACTCAACGCCGAGAGCGTCGCCGTGAGCGATCGCATTCAGGATGAGGATGTAGCCATCTGCGAGTCGGTTCAGCGCGGGTTGGGCTCTCGGGCGTATGGCGCTGGAAGGCTCTCCATGCGCCGCGAGGCGGGCGAACACCTGTTTCACAGGCTTCTGGCGCGCGATCTGCGGACCGGCGTGAGCGCTCGACAGGAGCAGGTCAAGCTGGTTCAGCTTTAGCCGCTTGGTCGCCCGGCGCGAATCCGGCGACAACCGGAATTGGAACCCTCCGCATCTCCTCCGCAGGGCCCAGTGTGGCCGGAGGAGCGGATATGCCGGATGACAGCAAGGGTTTGGGAGCAGGACTGATCGCGGGTGCCATCGGCGGGTTGGTGGCATCGTGGGTGATGAACACGTTTATGGAAGGCGCGGGCCCGAAGATCCAGCAGGTCGCGCAAAAGTTGGAGGGGTCAGGACATCCCGAACAGCGATCGTCGTCTCAGTCGTCAAGCGATGAGCCCAAGGTGGACGCAACCATGAAGGCCGCTGACGCGATTGCCAGCACCGTAACCGGCGGACGCCACCTCTCCATGGAAGGCAGGCAGAAGGGCGGCCCCATCGTGCACTACGCGTTCGGCGCCCTGATGGGTGCGCTCTACGGCGCCGGCGCGGAGTATTCCTCTTTGGTGCGAGCCGGATTCGGAACCGCGTTTGCCAGCGCGCTCTTCGCGGGAGCGGATCTGTGGGCCGTACCCACCCTGGGATTGTCCGGCTCCTCGGATGCGTCGGTGAGTTCGCTGGCCACGCCGTATTCAGCGCACGTGGTCTATGGCGTCGCCACGGAAGGCGTGCGGCGGCTGGTCCGGGCGGTGATTTAACCCCGCGGCGAGCTCGCTGGGAGCCTACAACGGAAACAGGCTGTCAGATCCGGGGCGGACCTTGATGATCCTGGCGCGCTCGCGCTTCGCTGTAGGCTGTTGATCGGCCAGAAGCTGCGAAATCTCGCGCAGCTCGGAGCGAGTTTGGGCAAGGGCAGCTTTCATGGCGTCCGAGCGCTGCAGCATCATGGGCGCGGGTTCCGCAGCAGCGCCTTCGGGCTGCGCCTGCGCGGGAGCCGCTGCCCGCTTGACGCCGCTTTCAAGCGCGTGCCGCGCGCCGGGAATGGTATACCCCTCTTTGTGAACCAGCCGCTGAATGTCGAGCGCGAGTTCCACGTCGCGGCGCCGGTACAAACGCTGGCCGGTGCCGCTCTTGTTCGGCTTGAGCTGCGGAAATTGCGTCTCCCAGAATCGAAGCACGTACGTTTCGATTCCGCAGATCCGCGCCACATCGCCGATTTTGAAATACAACCGGTCAGGAATGACCGGGGTCTCGGACGCGTGTTTTCTGGAAGCCTGGGACAAGGATCCTCCGGGGCGCGAGCCGGACCGCCCTACCGCAGTATAGGCCACTTGTTGCACCAAATGTGAAGCAAAAAACACCAGGGAAAAACGGAAAGAGGGAAGAAGGGAACAGAAAGAGCCGCAACATCAGGGCGAGCGGCCGCTTTCACCCTCTGTCCCTTTGTCCCTCTTTCCCTGCGCTATTTCCCTATCCCTTCCACCCGTCCATCAATCCCCATCCGCGCCGGCGCACCATGCGGCGCGGCCCTCAGATACTGCTCGGGCCAGCTCGTCGTCTCCGTCATCGCAGCGGCGGCGTGCACCGCAAAGTAAGGGTCCCGCAGCATCTCGCGGGCGAGCAGCACCAGGTCCGCGTCCCCGCTCTCGAGAATGCCGTTGGCCTGCACCGGCTCCGTGATCATGCCCACCGCGGCCGTGGCAATACCGGCCTCGCGCTTGATCCGCGCGGCAAAGGGAACCTGGTACCCGGGCGCCACCGGAATCTTCGCCGTCGGCACATTGCCTCCGGAGGAGCAGTCGATAAGGTCCACGCCACGATCCTTGAGCATGCGTGCCAGTTCAACCGAGTCGTCAATCGTCCAGCCGCCCTCCACCCAGTCGCTGGCGGAGATGCGCACGAACAGCGGCAGCTCCTGCGGCCACGCCTCGCGCACGGCATCGGCCGCCTGGACCAGCAGGCGCGCACGATTCTCGAAGCTTCCGCCGTACTGGTCGGTGCGGTGATTGGAGAGCGGCGAAAGAAATTCGTGCAGCAGATACCCGTGCGCGGCGTGAATCTCCACCACGTCGAAGCCGGCCCGCAGAGCGCGATTGGCGGCCTCGCGAAAGGCCGCAATCACGGCATCAATGCCGGCCTGATCGAGTTCCTGGGGCAGTGCATACTTATCGCTAAAAGGAAGAGCGCTGGGAGCCACCGGCGTCCAGCCGCCCTCCGCAGGGGGAACCAGCCTCTCGCCGTGCCAAGGCGCAGACATGCTGGCCTTGCGCCCCGCATGCGCCAACTGGATGCCCGCGCGCGCCCCCTGGGAATGCAGAAAGGCCGCAATGCATTCGAGCTTGTGAATATGCTCGTCCTTCCAGATGCCCAGGTCGGCGGGCGTGATACGGCCCTCCGCCACCACAGCGGATGCTTCGAGAATCACAAGGCCCGCCCCGCCCACCGCCCGGCTTCCCAGGTGGACCAGATGCCAGTCCGTGGCGAAACCGTCAACTGAGGAGTACTGGCACATGGGCGAGACCCCGATGCGGTTGGGAAACGTGACGGAACGCAGTTCAAGCGGCGAGAAAAGCGGATGCATCAGTCGGAATCCTCCACTGCGCGGCTGCGCAGCTTGCCGCCATAAGTGCGGCCTCTTCCTAGATGACAAAGCATGCTCAGCCGATGCACGCAATCGCGACGGAGAACACCCGCCGGCGATCTTGCATTCGCATGTAGACGGCGAGATCAGGGCAACGTCTCTGTTATTGTGGACCCGGCGCCCGGAAATCCATGATCATACTTGCACCGCGCTCCAACCGCACCGCAGAGGTTATGCCGATGAAAATCTTCGCCGCACTCTTGCTTGCTCTTGCCACTGCCGGATTTGCGCAGGAAAAAGCTGCGCCGCCCAAGCCAACTACGGCCGCCGAAGCGCCAACCCGCGATACCAGTTACATCGACGAGAAGGGTACGGCCCACGTGACGCGGGTGGTGCCGATACCTGAAGACCTGAGCGCGGAGGCCAAGGCTTCGTTGAGCCGGCGCGAACCCGACCAGGGGCCGCCGGAGTCGCTGGCCGAGCGCCGCAAGCATACCGACGCGTACACCGCCGGCGCCAAGGTCGCATGGTCGAAGATCTGCCCCAACACCCTGAATGACCAGAGCATGGCGGGCGTACCCGTGCACGTTGTGGTGCCCGAGGGCATGCCCGACGCGAACAAGGACAAGGTGCTCCTGAACCTGCATGGCGGAGGTTTCAACTCGGATTCAGGCTCGTACACCGAGTCGATCCCCATTGCCGGCTACGCAAAGATGAAGGTGGTCGCGGTCCTCTACCGCCTCGCGCCCGAGTATCCCTTTCCCGCCGCGGTTGATGATTCGATCGCCGTCTACAAAGAGCTGCTGAAGACTTACAAGCCTTCGCACATCGTGATCTACGGAACCTCGGCGGGCGCCATTCTTACCGGCGAAGTGGCTGTGAAGATCAAGCAACTCGGGCTGCCCCTGCCGGCGGCGCTCGGAATCTTCAGCGGCATGGGTGACTTCGGGCGCATGGGCGACTCCATCTCCATATACGCCCTGCGCGGCCTCTCAGGTCATCTCGATCCCCCCGCCCCCGGCGCACACGATCCTGAATACACCGGCGAAACAGATGTAAAGGATCCGGTGCTCTCGCCCATGTACGCAGACCTGCACGGCCTGCCTCCGACGCTGTTCGTTACCAGCGGTCGCGACCTCCTCCTCAGCGGCACGGTCAATCTGCATCGCGCATTTCTGCATGCAGGCGTCGATGCCGAACTGGTGGTGTTCGACGCGCTGCCGCACGCCTTCTGGTACGACTTCAAAATGCCCGAAGCAATCGAAGCCAACCACATGATGGCGGACTTCTTCGTCAAGCAGCTGAAAGCCAGGGAATAGGGAGAAGGGAATAGGGAGTAGAAGATGAAGGCCAGCCATTCCTTCGCGAATGGCTGGCTCTTTGCTGTTCGGCGGAGCCGGGCCTTTCCTACTCCCTACTCCCTGTTCCCTACCTGCTTTATCACCACACCCGGCACATGTTTTCCGGCTGCATAGGCTGACCGGGCTTGCAGTTGAAGGCCTGCCCGAATTCCGGCATGTTACGGACCACGCCGTTCACGCGGAACTCCTGCGGGGAGTGCGGATCGGTCTGCACCTGCATCTGCACGCGCTGCGGGCGCAGCTCCCCGCACCAGTTCTGCGCGTAAGCGACGAAGAACTGCTGCTCCGGCGTGTAGCCATCCTTCTTCGCGTCCATGCCCATATTCTTGCGTTTGGCGTCTTCCAGCAGAGCCAGGTAAGCAAGGCGCAGTCCGCCGTTGTCTGCGGTGTTCTCGCCCAGCGTGAGTTTGCCGTTGACGTGCAGATCGCCGGGAACGGTAAACGCGTTGTACTCCTTCACTTCGCAGTCAGCCTTGGCTTCAAATTTCTTGGCGTCCTCTGCCGTCCACCAGTCCTTGAGATTGCCGGCAGCGTCGAACTGGCGGCCTTCATCGTCAAAGCCGTGGGTGAGTTCATGGCCAACTACCGCGCCAAGGTGCCCGTAGTTTTCCGCGTCCGTCGCACCGGAATCCCACAACGGCGGCTGCAGAATGCCCGCCGGGAAATTGATGTCGTTCATCGTCGGGCTGTAGTAGGCATTCACCGTCGGCGGGCTCATGCCGAACTCGCCTCGGTCGACCGGCTTGCCGATCTTGTTCAACAGACGGTGATTCTCAAACTCCATCGCGCGGATAGCGTTGCCCAGCGCGTCTCCCCGCTCGACCTTGAGACTCGAGTAGTCCCGCCACTTATCTGGATACCCGATCTTGTTGGCGATCGCGTGCAGCTTCTCTCTGGCCTTGACCTTGGTGGCGGCGCTCATCCAGTCGAGCGTGTCGAGATCCTTATCCATCGCGTTCTCGATATCCCGCACCATCTGCTGCGTTGCCTGTTTGCTCGACGGCGGGAAAGCCTGCTTGACATACACCTCCCCAAGCGCCTCGCCAAGCGCCCCATCCGTGGCCTGCACGCACCTCTTCCAGCGCGGCTGCTGTTGTTGTTGCCCGCTGAGCGTCTTGCCATAGAAATTGAAGTGCTCCTCGTCGAACTTCTCAGGCAGCGCGGTGCTGGGCGTCGCGTTGATAAGCTGCCAGCGCAGATACGTCTTGATCGTGTCCAGGTCAGTGGACTCAATCAGCGAATTCAGCGCCTTGAAGAACGGCGGGTAAGTCACATTGAGCTTCTCGATGGGCGGCGTGCCTGTGTCCTGGAAAAAGACCTTCCAGTCAAGAGCAGGCACCATCTTCTGAAAATCATCGACCGACGTCATGTGGTAAATGTTGTTGGGATCGCGTTGCGATGTGACATCCAGCGAGTTCTTGGCCAGCGATGTTTCCAGTTCCATCACTTTCTTTGCATCGTCCGCAGCCTTGGCATCAGGCTCTCCGAGCAGCTTGAACATGCTGGCGATGTGCGCGACATACTGGTCGCGGAGCTTCTGGTCGGCCTCCCCCGTGCGTAGGTAATAATCCTTCTCCGGCAAGCCCAGCCCTGCCTGGTCCATCGCAGCAATCTGTTTGGTTGCATCGCCAAAATCCTGCTGCTCGCCAAACCCGATGAACGCGTTCACATTGGTGAGTTGGAAGTGGGCGAGCAGCGGCGCAAGATCGCCCTTGCTCTTGAGGGCGGCGATGCGGTCCAACTCCGGCTGCAGGCCCTTGATCCCGTCGCGATTGATAGCAGCCAAATCCACGCACGACGCAAAATAGTCGCCAATCTTCTGCTCGTTCGCGGTCCGGCCGGCTCCTCCGCTTGCAGACTTCTCCAGAATCGAATGCAGAATGGTTTCGTTCGCGTCGTAGAGCATGCTCATGCTGCCAAAACCCGAGCGGTCAGCGGGGATGGGGTGCAGCTTGCTGAAATTTCCGCACGCGTACTGGAAGAAGTTGGTGCACGGGTCTGCGCTCTTATCGAGGAACGAGGTGTCGAGGCCGGCGAGTCGCTCCGGCTTTCCCTCGCCCCCGCTTGAGGTCTGCGCCAGAGCCACGGCACTGCATGCGGCAGCAAGGACAAGGCCCGCTGCCGTAATGAATCTGCTGTTCATGAGTTCTACTCCGATCCGCGACAAAGACTGCGGGGGTTGAGGGTAAGAAAACAACACATCTGTAAAGACCGAAACACATCCTGAAGGACGACGGCTCCACTGAGCCGCGGCAACCGGGCGCGCCTGAACCACCCGACAGTGTAAATGTGCGGGCATTCCCAAAGCAGCACTTTCCCAACGCGGGAGGGCTGGCCACGGCAACGTCCATCTTCTGAACCTTCAGCATTGAACGCCCCCAGACGCATTGGTTAACGTGCGGATGGGTGCCTTGCCTATGGCGTCAGCGCTTGCAGACAGAAGTAAAGCATTGTCAGCACAACAGGTCCGCGCCTCCGCGCCTATGCAAATGGATCCTGGGCCGCTCCGGAAACGTCTGCAGGAGGAAGCGCGCCGCTATCAGCGTGCCCTTGAACGCGACCCGCGTAACCCCCAGGCGCTGGCGGCCATGAGTTTGATCGCGCTGGCCAGCGGACAGCCCGGGCCCGCAGTGCTGATGGCGCGCGCAGCGGTCGGCGTGGCTCCCGCCATGGGATCTGCATGGGTCGCGCTCGGCCAGGCCCTGCGTGCAGACAAGCGTCCTGGCGAAGCGGAGAAAGCCTGCGATACCGCAATTCGCCTGGACGGAATGGACCCCCTGGCGCGGCTGGGCCTCGGCGAGATCAAGCTGGCCACCGACCGCCCCCAGGAGGCTTTAGTCGAATTTGAACTCGCGATCCGGCGCGATCCCTCACTGGTCCCCGCGCACTTGGGAATGGGCCACGCGCTCGTGTTTCTCAAAAGGCATATCGAGGCGCTCGAAGCCTACGCGCAGGTGCTGCTGCTGAATCCCCGGCACCCGGAAGGCGAGTTCGCAATCGGTTTCACGCTGGCGCGGATGGGTCGGGCCGCCGACGCCGAGCGCCGCTATCGGCGCGCCATTGCCCTGCGGCCCGACTTTGCCGCCGCGTGGATGAACCTGGGCTGCCTGCTGCGCGAACAAGGCCAGGATTTCTTTGCGCGTTCAGCATTGCAGCATGCCATCGACCTGCGCCCGGATGACTTCGCGGGTTGGATCAACCTGTCGCTGCTGGAACGCGAATGCGGACGCGATGAGCAAGCCGAGGCGCACCTGCGGCAGGCATTCGCGCTCGATCCGGAACAGGTGGAGACGCATGTGGCGTGGGCCCAGTTCTGCGCCCAGCGAGGCGATACCGCCGGCGCGCACAGGTGGTTGCAATGGGTTGACGCTCGCAGTGCAACCAGCGATGAAGCCGCCAACCTCAAGGGCATTCTGCTGCACAACGAGGGCCGCTTCCCCGAGGCCGTCGCGGCCTTTGAACGAGCCGAGGAGATGGGCAGCATAGCCGCCGCTTCCAATCGCGGAAACTCCCTCATCGAACTCGGTTGCGATCAAGCGGCACTCGAAGCGCATCGCGTCGCGGTGACCCGCGATCCACATAACCCCGGTGCGCGCTACAACCTCGCTCTCACTGAGCTTCGCCTGGGCGAGTGGCGGGAGGGCTGGCGCAACTACGATGCGCGCTGGAGCTTTCGCGAGGTGCATCAACAGCCGCGCCGCTTCGATCAGCCGCGCTGGCGGGGCGAGCCGCTGCGCGGCCAACGCATCCTGCTGCACGCCGAGCAGGGCCTGGGAGACACCATTCAGTTTTGCCGCTATGCAGCCCTGGTCGCAGCCCGTGGTAGCTTCCCGATTCTGCAGGTGCAGGCGCCTGTAGAGAAGCTCGTGCGCTCGCTGGCCGTGGTGCATGCCGGCCAGGCCACCGTCGCCCAGCTTGGGCAGACGGTAGAAACATTCGATCTGGAATGTCCGCTAATGACTTTGCCCGCCGTCTTTGGCACCACCATCCAAACCGTGCCGTGGGCAGGGAGTTACCTGTGGCCCAATCCGCAACAGGATCCGCAAGAGGATCCCCCACCGATTGCGGCCATAGAAGACCTGCTCGCTGAACCGCGACGCTTCCGGGTGGGCATCGCGTGGGCCGGCAATCCCGATTACAAAGCGGACCGTAACCGGTCAGTGCACCTCCGTACCTTGCTGCCGCTGCTGCGCGCGTTCCCTGAAGTGCGCTGGATCGCGCTGCAGAAAGGGCCCGCGGCCGCGCGGCTTGCAGAGTTGCCCCCAGGCATCCGGCTGACCGATGGCTCCAGCCACGACGCCGACCTCGCGCAGACGGCTGCACTCGTGGCCGCCCTGGACCTGGTTATCACGACCGATACGTGCATTGCGCATCTCGCCGGCGCGATGGGAAAATCTGTGTGGATCCTGCTGCCGCACCTCTCTGACTGGCGGTGGCTGCAGCGGACAAATACCACGCCCTGGTACCCAACCGCCGAATTGATTCGACAGCAAACCCACGGCGACTGGCTCGGCGTCATCCAAGCAGTAGAGTTAAAATTGCGCATGCTCCTGGCCTGAGTAGAATCCTGAACAGATATCGGCACAGATTCCGGCCCCTTTCCACAGCACTTCTCCAGAGGCACCGCAACTTCCTTCACATTTTCGCGTTCGCTTGAGAAAAGGAGATGCAAACCGTGACTCGTACCTGGTTTGTAATACCCGCAATTGCCCTCTTCGTCGGAGTTGCAGCATTGAAACCTGCACCGGCGGCCGCCGCGCCCCCGGCAGCAGACGGATACTGGCAGCAATACGGCTGGGACGTTCCCCCGCGGGAGTTCAACGAGGTGCAGCGCCGTGGATTTCATGACGGCGTGCAAGGCGCGCAGAAGGATTACGGCAATGGCCGCCGCGCCAATGTGAACAACCGCGAGGAGTATCGCGATCCCGACGACATGCCGCGCGACATTCCGCCGGATATGCGTGAAGCCTATCGCCAGGCCTTCCGCCGCGGCTATGCCATGGGTGCATCCCACCTGTGGGGCGCGCAGGCGCCGCAGGGCTATCCCCCACCGCAGGCGAGCTATGCACCCCCGCAGCAAAACTGGGATTGGGGCATGCGCGGCCTGCGCAGCGATGCGGAGCGCCAGGGGTATCGCGAAGGCGTCGAAGAAGCCCGCAAGGACCATCAATTCAACCGCCGGCGCGATCCCGATGATCACGAGGAATATCGCGAGCCTTACGTGGCACCGCAGCTGGTGGATGAATACCGCCAGGGATTCATGCGCGGATACACGGTGGCCATGTCGCAGCTCTCCGGCGATCAGGCCTGGCAGTACAACGGCAATCCTGATCAAATGGAGGCGCCCGGTCGCTTCACAGAAATGCAGCGTCGCGGATTCCACGACGGCATCCAGGGCGCGCAGAAGGACTATGGCAATCACCGCAGCCCCGACCCCGGCAATCGTGACGAGTATCGCAACCCGCCCGTCACCGGCGAGTTCCGGCACGAGTATCGCGAAGGCTTCCGCCGTGGCTACGAAATGGCAGCCGCGCGTTTGTGGGGCGGCCAGTAATTTGCAGCAAAAACAAATGCCCCGGGATCACCGCATTCCGGGGCATTCTGCGTCTGAACTCAGATCGGCTCTGGATTCTCGAGCGATCCCCGCACCCGCTGCATGATCTTGAGATAGTAAGCCAGGTTGTGAATCGTGTTGAGCGTCGCGGAGAGCGCTTCTCGGGCCTGCATCAGGTGGCGCAGATAAGCGCGCGTGTAGCGCCGGCACACCATGCAGTCGCAGTTGGGATCGGGCGGCCCCTGGTCTTCGGCAAACTTCCTGTTCTTGATGGTCAGCCGGCCTTCGCTGGTAAACAGCAGCCCGTGGCGCGCCGCACGCGTGGGCAGCACGCAGTCCATCATGTCCACGCCCATGCGCGCGTACTGCTCAATCTCGTCCGGATAGCCGACACCCATCACGTAGCGCGGCTTGTCCCTGGGCAGCATCGGCAGCACTTCAGAGATCATCTCCAGCGTAAGCTCGCGGGGCTCGCCCACGCTCAGGCCGCCGATCGCGTACCCGTCGAAATCCATCTCCATGAGCTGCTCGGCGCTCTGCTTGCGCAGATCGCGATACATCCCGCCCTGCACAATGCCGAACAGCCTCTGCGTACGGTCGGGAATATCGGCGGCCCACGGAACCTCATGCTGATGCGCTCTGAAGTGCTCCAGCG
Organism: Occallatibacter sp.; assembly: GCF_036502485.1. Taxonomy (GTDB): domain Bacteria; phylum Acidobacteriota; class Terriglobia; order Terriglobales; family Acidobacteriaceae; genus Telmatobacter. The sequence goes on from NZ_DASXYM010000046.1 coordinate 16,133, forward strand.
ATCGCCGCGCCCACGCCATGGTGAGGCGCAGGCTCTCCTCCGCGCGCCCGCGCTCGGCTGGGTATTCCGTGCACTCGTCAAACGCCATGGCGATATCCGCGCCCAAAGCGATCTGCACGTCCATAGAATGTTCCGGAGTGAAAAAGTGCGAACTTCCGTCCAGGTGCGATCGAAAACGCACGCCTTCATCAGTTACCTTGCGCAGTTCGCTTAACGAGAAGACCTGGAAGCCGCCGGAGTCCGTCAGCATGGCGCGCGGCCAACTGATGAATTCGTGCAGTCCGCCCATGCGGCGGATAGGCTCGTGGCCCGGACGCAGATAGAGATGGTAGGTGTTGCCGAGAATGATCTGCGCGCCCAGTTGCTCAAGCGTGTCCTGCGGCACGGCCTTCACTGTGCCTGCGGTGCCGACCGGCATGAAGACCGGCGTCTGAACGGTTTGATGAGGAAGATGAAGCTGCGCGCGGCGGCCGCCGGCGTCGGTGGTGCGGATAAGCTCGAAGGTAAGTCCCACTCGATGATTTTATCGGGGCGGGCTGTTGGTCTTTCTTTACAGTCAGGCGGCCTTTGCCGATGCCCCTATTTAAGCTCGCGCCCCAGCCGGATCATCACGCCCGCGCGCACGCTCTGCGGCTGCCCCAGCGTCGTCGTAGGTGTCTTGGACACTTCAATCGTACGGTCGAACATATTCTCGGCCGCCGCGAAAACGTCAATGCGTCTCCTGAAGCTGTGTGAGCCGTAGGCATCCACGCGGAAGAATTCGTGCAGCATGAACGTATTCGCGTCGTTGTCATACTGGCGCCCCACCATGCGGCTCTGCAGGCTCAGTGTGCCCAGCCGCGGCTGAAAGGCGCGCACATTGAGCGTGGCCATATTGTGCGGCACATTGGGAATCCAGTTGCCCACGTCCTGCGGTCCCTTGGTGACCACCGCATGGGCATACTGATAACCGCCATCCACCGCCAGCCAGCGCCGCGGCGCCACTTCAAAATCGAGCGAAACACCTCGGCTCTCGATCTGGCCCAGATTCTCTCGCAGCAGCAAAATCGGCGAAGAATTCGGATCGACCGTCACCGCAGAAATAGGCCGATTGATCTGCGTGTCAAACCAGCTGCCCCGCACCGCGCCCCACTTGCGCTGCGATGCAACGCCAACCTCCCAGCCGGTTGCCCGCTCGCTCCGCAGCGAAGGATTGGCCTTGGTGAGCGAGTTGCCCACCTGCGTGGAGCGATAAAGTTCGCTCGGCGTGGGCGCACGGAACGCGCGAAACCCCGAAGCCGAAAGCGACCAGTGCGCGCCTAGCCTCCGCACCACGCCCAGGCGCGGATCGAAGACCGTCTCGCTGAAACTCGGCGGCTGCGTGGCCGTGGGTACCCAGCCGCTTCCCGTCTGCCGCAACTGCAGCACATCGTAGTTGTCGAACCAGTCCACCCGGCCTGATGCTGCGACCGTCCAGCCGTGGCGCACCGCCATGAATTCGCCGAACAAAGCAGGATCGCGCTGATGCACATCGGTCTTTATGGTCGACCCCGTAGCCAGGGTCTGCTCTTCATCCCAAACCCGCACATCGTGCACATCACCGCCGGCCAGCAGCAGCATGCCCGAGCCCAGCGGCTGATTCCAGTGCGCCGTGGCACCCAGCTCGTTGTCCGGAATGGTTGAAATCTTGGTCGGCGTTTCGCCGCAACGAGAAGAGCACGTGGGCTCATCCGCGGTCGGCGCATTTGAGATCGACGAGAACGTCTGGTAGTAACGCTCATCCGATCCATAGGCGCGCACCGCCAGCGTGCCCTGGTTCCTCCTTATGCGCGGGCCGCTCCAGTCACTACCCACCGCATAGCGCCACAAGCGCGTGCTGTTCACCTGGTAGGGAGTGCCGTTGTCGCGTTCTTCCTCAAACCCGCTGCCGCGCGCAAACAAACGCAACGGCCCGCGCGCATGATCAATCAAGCCCAGCCCCGTGCGCGCATGTACATTGGAGTTCACGTCCACCAGCCCGCGCTGCCACGGAGCCTCCTGAATATAGCCATCGGTGCCCACCAGGGTGCCCGCTGCAAGCCCTCCCCACGCGCCTTGATGGCCTTCTGCCAAAAGGCTGTGCGCGTATGTGGCATAGCTCCCGTAACTCGACCGCAATTGGACCGCGTTGGCCGAGGGCTCGGCGACGCGAAAATTGACCACCCCGCCAATCGCGCTCGAGCCGTACAGATCGCTCGCGCCCCCACGCACCAGCTCCACGCTTTCAGGCGCGAGCTCCGGCTGCTCTTCCCAATGGATCCATCCGCCCACCGGATCGTTCAGTGGCACATCATCTTCAGTAACCAGCGTGCGGCTGGCTGACGTGGATCCCAGTCCGCGCAGGCTGATGCCCTGCGACGACGGATTCGCTACCAGCGAACTCGAACGGCGAAACAGCTCCACGCCCGGCAGCTGGCGCAACTTGTTGTCCATCGTGATCGCGCCGGCGGACTCAAGTTGTTCCGTCGACAACTGCCGCGTGATCGCGGGGCTCTCAAGATCCCCGAGCGGCATGCGATAGGCAGTGACGGTCACCTGCTCCACCGCAGCGGCCGGCTCCAGGTGCACCGTCGAATTCGCGTTGAGCGTCACATCCTGTGCCGCGAAGGACGGAGCCTCAACATGAAACTGACAAGGAGCAGCGCACGCCACGACAATCCGCCCGCTCGCATCTGTCTGGCCCACAACCCCGCCCCAAGCGTTCCGCACCTGCGCACCCGCGATGGCCATGCCGTCACCGGCGATTACGGTCAGCGTCAGGCTGGTCTGGCTGTTGGTTTGGGCGCTCGTCTGGGCGCACGCCGCCATCGCCCCCAACGCCAGCACGCCACATATCAGATTGGAGAGGAAATACCGCATTGCCCCCGTCGGTCCGCTCGTCCCGCAGAGCGTCAAGCAATTCTTTCACGCTTTTGCCATAGGTGACGACTACCAGGTCGGGAGCAATTTCATGCAGCGGAACCAGCACGAACGCGCGCTCCGCCAGCCGCGGATGGGGAAGGTCCAGCCCGTTTTCATGAATCACCTCATCGCCCAGCAGCAGCAGATCCAGATCGAGAGTCCGCGGCCCATTTGGCAGGCTCAAGGACCGCTCGCGGCCGAACGCGCGTTCAATGCACAGCAGCGTCTCAAGAACCTGCCGCGCGCTCAGACTGGTCTCGATCGCAATCACCGCGTTGACGAAGCGCGGCTGATCCTCATAGCCAACCGGCTCCGTGGAGTAGAGTGACGAGCCGCCCACAACCCGCCCCAGCGAGCCCAGTCGCTCCACCGCCGCTGCCAGCGTGGCTTCCGGCGACCCCGCCGCGCTGGGCAGGTTCCCACCCATGCCGATGTAGGCGATCTGCATACCGTACAGCCTAGCCTGTCCCCTCGCACTCGCGCTCTTGCCTGTTGAAATGGGCACGCGCCAATTCTGCTAGCATCGGACTTCGGAGAGCTTACCGTATGGATTCCATGGGAAATGCGGGCCTCGGCGCCCGCCGCAATGAAGACATCGCCCTCGACCTTTTGAAGTTTGTTGCTGGAGTCGCCAACGTAGGCCGTGCCACCGCGCCCTCCACCGGCTTTACCGCCAGCGCCGCGCCCAAGCCCGACGAGCATGTCACCGAACTCCTCGCGCTCTATAGCCGCTGCCTGAAAGCAGTCGAAGGCAAAGGGGCGGACAAATAGCCGATCGCGCTCCATTGCGCGTCGCGGTTGCGGGAACCGGAGCCTTCGGGCGCAACCATCTTCGTGTCTATCGCGAGTTGGAGCAGGCCGGGGCGGGCGTCCAACTTGCCGCCGCCGTTGACCCCGACCCCGGCCGCGCCGCCGAAGCCGAAGCCCAGTACTGCATCCCCGTCTTCGCATCAATCGAGGAGTTACTCCAGGCCGGTCTGCGGCTCGACGCAGCCACCGTTGCCGTACCCACCATTCATCATCATTCGGTCGCGTCGGCTCTCCTTGAGGCCAACATCGACGTGCTGGTTGAAAAGCCCATCTGCGCCACCCTGGCTGAAGCCGATGACCTGATCGCACGCGCCGAAACAGCCCAGCGCGTCTTGCAGGTGGGCCACCTCGAGCGTTTCAACCCCGCCGTCCTCGCCGTGCAGCCGCGGCTCAAGCGTCCCATGTTCTTTGAAGCCCATCGCCTCAGCGTGTTCACGCCGCGCTCGCTCGATGTAGACGTTGTGCTCGATCTGATGATTCACGACCTCGACATCGTCCTCACCTTCGCCAACTCGCCGGTACGGGAGGTGCGCGCCGTTGGACTGCCGATCCTCTCGCCCAAGGTCGACATCGCCAATGTCCGCGTCGAGTTCGAATCCGGCTGCGTCGCCAACTTCACAGCCTCGCGCGTCTCCACTGAGCGCGTTCGCAAGCTGCGCTTCTTCGAGCCCCGCCAGTATGTGTCCATCGACTACGCGCGACGCGATCTGCTGGTCATTCGCATCGACGATCAGCCGGCCGGCGAGCCCGTCGCGCCCGCACTCGCCGCCGCGGCCGCGGAGTTCCTCTCCACCGGCAAGCTCGATGCCGCCGTGATCCAGAAGCTGATGGCGTCGGGCCAGATCCCGCCGGCTCTCCTCGGGCAGATCCTCACCGCCCGTGGCGATAAGGCGAAGCTCGCTGAATTAGCGCAGAGCCTGGCCGGACCTCCGCCTGGCACTGCTTCAGGACCCGCCCCCGGCCTCTCCTTCGTCAACCCGGACATCACCCCAGGCGAACCGCTTCACCTCGAACTGGAATCTTTCCTCGAGTCGGTCCGCACCCGCCGCGAACCCCGCGTCACCGCCCGTCAGGGGCGCGCCGCCCTCGCCCTCGCCCTCGAAATACAAGACACCATGGCCGCCCATGCCCACCGCGCCGGGCTCCAGGATTTCTTCCAGCCCCGACCCTGAACTGTGCGCACTCCGGCCTTCCGCGTTTCCTTTACGCCACCCCCAGCGTCCGGTTCACAAAGCCCACAACATATTTCCAGATCAGGTAGTAAGCAGCCACCGCCACGCAGAACAAGATCCCCACGAGCGCGTACGGAATCTGAAAATGCCCAAACTTGGTGGCGCTGGTCTCACCCAGTTGGATGATCCCCAACCACCTGCCAATCAGCGTTCCCGCGGGTATGATCAGCCCCACCAAAATGGCCCCGTGCGCGCCCAGAGACAGATTTGTCATCGAGCGGGACCAGGCCCAGAGCATGTTCCACACCCCCCACAGCACCGGAACCAGCGCCATTGGAAACACCAACCCCCGCTCAATGGGATAAGGAACCTGAAAGGCCAGCCGCACCACAATAAAGACCACAAGCATGAGCGGCAGAACCAGCGTAGGGACAAACACTCCCGCCAGGAACGCTCGCAAATAACGATGGGTATTCATCGCACTCCTTTCCGCGGACTCTCAGGTCCCGCAGCCTCACAGGTAATACAGCAGCACCGGGATGGCAGCCGGAAACGCAACCCCCGCCACCGCCATTCCGCCGGCCAGCGCCCAGTCAAACCACGGAACCGCCCGCAGCCCCACACGAACGCCTTCCTGCTGGCTGAGCCGCCGCTGCATCGCCGGCCACAAATCCGGGCCCGGACCGGCATCGCTCCCCACCGGCGGCGCCGCCTTGCGCAGCAAATTCGCCAGCTCTTCCCTGGCCCCTGGTCCCTGGTCCCTCGCGTCTGTTCCCAGTTGCCTGTTCCCTGTTCCCTTCATGTCGTAATCCCCTTCTGTTCCAGGTCACTTCTCAGCCGGCGCATGGCGCGAAAGAGCCGCAGCTTCACCGCCGCCACCGTCACCCCCAGCGCCTCCGCAATTTCCTTCTGCGGCCGTTCCTCGATCACCGCCAGCACCGCCACCACCCGCAACTTCGGCGGCAGCTGCGCCAACGCCGCCGCAACTCCACTCCGGATCTCTTCCGTCACCAGCGGGTCCGCCTGCGCCCGCCCCGGCACCGCCGCAAAGAACTCCTCCGGCATGCCGTGCTCCGGGCGCGGCCTGCGCATCCAGTCCAGCGCCGCATGCGTTGCAATGCGCCGCGCCCATGGTCCAAACCCACGGCCCGGATCGAATCGCGCATGCGCCCGATAAATGCGGAAGAACGTCTCGATGGTCAGATCCTCTGCGACCCCGCGATCGCGCACAATCCGCAAAATCCACCCGAACACGTCCCGCTGGTACGCGCCAAACAGCGCCTCGAAGGCAGCCTCGTCTCCGGCGCGCAACCCGGCCAGCCACTGCGCCTCGCCTGTCTCGCTGACGATCTCGGCCGCCGTCATCATCCGCTCCGCGCCCTTCGCGTTCTACCCCCTCTTACGTGGAACTGCCCGCAAGGTTACACCGTATCTTGTACTGACGGGAGCCACGCCAAACGGCTTCCGGCCGCAGCGGAGGCTGCACCGCATGTTCCACCTGCTCATCCTCATCGGTCTTTACTTCCTCCCCACCCTCATCGCCAGCGGCCGCTACCTGCCGGAGCGCACCGCCATCGCCCTGCTCAACCTGTTCCTCGGCTGGACCTGCATCGGCTGGATCATCGCCCTCGTCTGGGCCATTACGGCGCCGAGGCCCTATGTCTACTACGGGCAACCGCCTTATCCTCCGCGCTGGCGGCCCTAGGTTCGCGCCGCACGCACATTACGAGATAAACCGATTTTTACGGGAGATGCCGGCCGTTTCTCCGCTTGACAGACCCCCCTGCGCGCTTTAGCTTGACTCCCGGAGAGCGGGCGGCTATTTCGCCGTCGCCAACGTGCTTCCTATACGGCCCGCTCCCGGGAGAATTCATGAGAACGTTTGCATGCCTTGCCGTTGCAGCGGCCCTGCTGACCGGCGGCTTTTCCACCCTCGCCGCCCAGGACGCCGACAAGCCCGCCTATCTTGATACCAGCCTCTCGCCTCAGCAGCGCGCCGCCGACCTCGTGAAGCGCATGACCCTTGAAGAGAAGGCCACTCAGCTCGTCAATCAGGCCCGCGCCATCCCCCGCCTCAAAGTCCCGGCTTATGACTGGTGGAGCGAGTCCCTGCACGGCGTGGCGGTCAACGGCACCACCGAGTTCCCTGAGCCCGTCGGCCTCGCCTCCACCTTCGATACCGACGCCATCCACAAAATGGCTGAGGTCATCAGCACCGAAGGCCGCATCAAGCACGTGCAGGCTGTCCGCAAAAACGGCGGATTCAGCAACATCTTTGAAGGCCTCGACTTCTGGGCGCCCAACATCAACATCTTCCGCGATCCCCGCTGGGGCCGCGGACAGGAGACCTACGGCGAAGATCCCTTCCTCACCGGCCGCATGGGCGTGGCCTTCGTCACCGGCATGCAGGGCGACGACCCCAAATACTACCGCGTCATCGCCACCCCCAAGCACTTCGCCGTGCACTCCGGCCCGGAGCCCACCCGCCACTTCGCCGACGTCGACGTCAGCAAGCACGACCAGATGGATACCTACCTGCCCGCCTTCCGCGCCGCCATCACCGAAGGCAAGGCCGGCTCCATCATGTGCTCCTATAACTCCATCAACGGCCAGCCCGGCTGCGCCAGCGAGTTCCAGCTCGTCGATCAGCTCCGCAACAAGTGGGGCTTCCAGGGCTACGTCGTCTCCGACTGCGGCGCCGTCATCGACATCTTCGCCGGCCACCACTACCGGCCCACCCAGGCGCAGGCCTCCGGCATCTCGCTCTTCCGCGGTATGGACAACGAATGCGCCGACTTCTTCGCCAAGGTCAATGACAATCACGACTACAAGCCCTACCTCGACGCCGTGCAGCAGGGCTATCTGCCTGAAGCCGCCGTCGATCAGGCGCTCGTCCGCCTCTTCACCGCGCGCATGAAGCTCGGCATGTTTGACCCACCGGAGAGCGTGCCCTACACCAAAATCGATGAAAAGCTCCTTGACAGCGCCGAGCACCGCAACCTCGCCCGCAAAGTTGCCGAAGAAGCCATGGTGCTGCTCAAAAACGACGGCACCCTCCCCCTCAAGCCTGAAGTGAAGAACATCGCCGTCGTCGGCCCCCTCGCCGATCAGACCAAGGTCCTGCTCGGCAACTACAACGGAATCCCCACCCACTCCGTCAGCGTCCTGGACGGCCTCAAGGCCGAATTCCCCAACGCCAAAATCACCTACGTCCCCGGCACCCAGTTCCTGCATCCTGACGGCGCGCCCATTCCCAACAGCCTGCTCACTACCCCCGACGGCAAGCCCGGGCTCAAAGCCGAATATGCGGAAGGCATGGCCTTTGGTGGAACTCCAAAGCCGATCACCAACCGCGTCGAGTCAAAGGTTGACCTCACTCAAGCCTCAATTCCCGCTGAAGTCAAAGACAAGGATCTCTCGGTTGAGTGGTCCGGCTTTATCACCGCCACTGAAACAGCCGACTACCTCATCGGCATCGACGCGGACGGATTCGCCGGCGTCATCGTCAATGACAAGCGCGTCGCCCAAGGCTTCGGCGGCGGCCTCCACATGGGCCGTGCTCACCTGGTGAAAGGTGAGAAGGCCGAGATCAAGGTCTCCTACGGCCAGCGCAAAGGAGAAAAAATCTCCGCGCGCCTCGTCTGGGCCAAGGTCGACAACACGCCCTCCACCGCCGCTGTTGAAGCCGCCCGCAAAGCCGACGTGGTCATCGCCGTGGTCGGCATCACCAGCGAACTCGAAGGCGAAGAAATGCCCGTCAGCGAGCCCGGCTTCCTCGGCGGCGACCGCACCTCCATTGACCTGCCCCAGCCGGAAGAAGAACTGGTCCAGAGCGTTGCCAAGGCCGGCAAGCCCCTGGTGGTCGTGCTCATGAATGGCTCAGCCCTTGCCGTGAACTGGGAGAAAGACCACGCCAACGCCATCCTTGAAGCCTGGTACTCCGGCGAAGAGGGCGGCGCCGCCATCGCGTCCACCCTCAGCGGCAAAAACAATCCCGCCGGCCGCCTGCCTGTCACCTTCTACACCGGCGTGGATCAGTTGCCGAACTTCGAAGACTACACCATGGCCAACCGCACTTACCGTTACTTCAAGGGCAAGCCGCTTTACGGCTTCGGACACGGGCTCAGCTACACCACCTTCGCTTACAAGGAGCTCAGCCTTCCCGGCGACCTCAAGGCCGGCGACCCGCTCCCCGCGGACGTCACCATCACCAACACCGGTAAGCTCGCCGGCGATGAAGTCGCGCAGCTCTACCTCACCTTCCCCGCCGTCCCCGGCGCCCCCCTCCGTGCCCTGCGCGGCTTCAAGCGCGTGCATCTTGAGCCCGGCGCGTCCCAGAAGGTCCACTTCGACCTGAAACCCCGTGACCTCGGCATGGTCTCAGAAGACGGAACCCCGATGATCAGCGAAGGCGAGTACACCGTCTTCGTAGGCGGCGGCCAGCCCGGCACCGACGCCCCCAACGCCACCGCCAAACTCAAAATCAACGGCTCCCTCGTCCTGCCCGACTAACCTGGTCCTGCCCGACTAACCTGGTCCTGCCCGACTAACCACAGGCGCTCCGTGCCCCATCCCGTCGCCTGCCCGCGCCCCCCACCGATAGGTCGTCGTCGGTGGGGTAGTTGCGGGCGACAGCCTGGGAACCACGAACCTCACTTTCCGACAAACTCTTGTCCGCCAATGCGACGACACAGTCCCGGAGGGACGGCAGGACGTTAGCCCAGGACAAAGTCCTGGGTATGCAGCCCAATGAAATTGCCGGAGCCCCGCAAGGGGCGGTGGAAATCGCAAGGACCCAAACTGTTCATGAGGAGCGCAGCGAAGGACCTGCTGTAATCGTCGTCGTGAGTTCAGAGGCAACGGCACAGCTGCGGTTCAATACCGAAAATCAAACCTGAAACTTCCCCTCCGCCTCACTCGCGCGGCGCGAGCAACATGTGGAATGAACCCAGATGTCCGCCAATGCGACGACACAGTCCCGGAGGGACGTCAGGACGTTAGCCCAGGACAAAGTCCTGGGTATGCAGCCCAATGAAATCGCCGGAGCCCCGCAAGGGGCGGTGGAAATCGCAAGGAACCAAACTGTTCATGCGGAGCGCAGCGAAGGCCCTGCGGTAATCGTCGTGGTGAGCTCAGAGGCAACGGCACAGTTGCGGTTCAATACCGAAAATCCAACCTGAAACTTTCCCCTCCGCCCCACTCGCGCGGCGCAAGCAACATGTGGAATGAACCGAGATGTCCGCCCATGCGACGACACAGTCCCGGAGGGACGGCAGGACGTTAGCCCAGGACATAGTCCTGGGGTATGCAGCCCAATAAAATTGACGGAGATATCCGCCCATGCGACGACACAGTCCCGGAGGGACGGCAGGACGTTAGCCCAGGACAAAGTCCTGGGTATGCAGCCCAATGAAATCGCCGGAGCCCCGCAAGGGGCGGTGGAAATCGCAAGGAACCAAACTGTGACCGCCAGCACAGCGTCGCTCCAGCACTTGAGTCACAATCACAAGGTGCCGGTACTTGGGAACCATTGCGTCGCGGGAACGATCATTGGCAGAAGCTCCCAAATGTTGACCACAAAATTAACAAATAACGCAAAAAGTTTTGCACAGATGGGCTTGACAAGGTTTCCAAAATTTTACCTGGAATCTGTAACTTACACCGAAGTCCGGGAACCAGACTTCTCCTGTTGTTCGCTCAGTAGACAGAATTTTTGGTAACATGTTACTAAAGAGTTCGCCGAGTCGATTTTGAGCAATCGTTACCACTTGGTAACTTCTTCTCAGCATTCCCACCGTTCTGCCGGCGCCCGGCTCCAGATTCCCGGGCTCCTGCCCCGCGATGAAAACTCCCCTGATCTGTCCCACCTTCGGCCCTTCCCGCTCACAATTCCCCCGCCCCATCGTCCATTCCTATGCAATAGAACGATTTCCCTCTCCCCACGGAGACCTGATGGCTACCGATGCGGTAACTTACCCGGTTCACGCTCTCAATCCAGCTGCATCCCTGCCGTTTGCCCCCGCCGGAGCGGTACAATCCACCCCAGGGACGGGGAGTGGCTTGACCGTAACCAGGGCAATGGATAATCCCAATCGCGGACAAAGCCGTGCGGAATCCCGCACGCCCGAGACGGAGCTCATCCGCGAAGCCCAGGCCGGCAACCGCGCTGCCTTTGACGGCCTCGTCAAGCAGTACGAGCAGCAGGTCCTGCGCCTCGCCATGCACCTTACCGGCTCCGAACAGGACGCCGAAGACATCTATCAGGAGGCGTTCCTCAAGGCCTACCGCTACATCGGCAACTTCCGCTTTGAGTGCTCCTTCTACACCTGGATCTACCGCATCGTCACCAACCTCTGCCTCGATCAACTCCGCCGTCGCAAGACCCGCCGCGAAGATCAGGCCGTCATCACCGATCACTCCGGCGATGAGATCGACATCCTTGCCTCCGTCTCCGACGACCGCTCCTTCTCCAATCCCGCCAAGGAACTGGATCGCAAAGTGCTCGGCAACCGCATTCAGGACGCGCTCTCCAAGCTCACACCCCGCGAGCGCATGGTCTTCGAACTGAAGCACTACCAGGGTCTCCGCCTGCGCACCATCGGAGAGATGTTGAACACAACAGAAGAAACCGCCAAGAACACGCTCTTTCGCGCGACCAAGAAACTGAGATCGCAACTGGCGGGCCTGCGGTAAGCACTTTGCGCCGCGGCATCGAACCACTTTTTGAGGCTGTGAGGACGTTAAGATGAACTGCGAATTAGCACACGAGCGCATTGTGATGGGCGCCTACGGCGAACTGCCCGACGATGCCGCTCATGAACTCGACCGCCACCTGGCCACCTGCGCCGGCTGCGCCCAGGAGAAAGAACAGCTGCTGGCCCTCAAGCTGCTCGCCGACGCCTACCCGGTGTGCGATCCCGATCCCAATCTGATGGCGCGCTCCCGGATGCGCCTCGAAGAAGCGCTGGACCAGATCCCTCCCAAGCGCTGGTTTGAGCGGCTGCTCCAAAGATTGCGCAACAACGCCGCCACCCTGCAGGCCGCGCCCATTGCCGCGTCGCTCCTGATCGTCGTCGGCGCCGGCGCCGGCTCCCTCGCGGGCTATCACGTTGCCGAGATCCACGCCGTCAAGGTCGCCGACGCTGCCGCGCAGGCGGGACAGATCCAGGCTGCCGTCCCCCAGGATGGCGCCTCCGCGCAAGCGGGCACACTGCAGCCGCAGCAGGACGGCACCGAAGCGCCACTATCCGCACCACAGGTGGCCAGCATCGTCCACCAGCCCAACAGCGAGTTCGTCGAGGTGCACTACAACCAGCTCACGTCTCACAAGCTTCGCGGCACCCTCGATGACCCACGCATCCGCCGCCTGCTGATGGTGGCCTCCGCCAATGCAGCCAATCCCGGCCTGCGCGATGACTCCGTGGGCCTGCTGGCAGACGAGTGCCGCGCCGGCCACCAGTGCGGCACCATCCGTGACGCCCTGCTGGTAGCCCTGCGCTACGACCGAAGCGCCGCGGTTCGCCAGAAAGCCCTCGAAGGCCTCCAGCCCTACGTGGCCGAGGATCTGGGCGTTCGCGATGCCGTGCTTGAAGCGCTGCTCAACGACCCCGACCCGCGCATCCGGACAGACGCCATCAATATGCTGGAGCCGGTCGACGCCGATACCAGCGTGCGCCAGGTGCTGCAGTCCGTGGCCAACACGGATCAAAATCCGCACATCCGCACCGTCTCGCGCCAGGTTCTGAGCCACGTCGGCGAGATCCAGTAGCAGCGCGGTTCGGACAAGTTGCGGCGGTTGGAAGTCGTTCAGTTCTCATTTTTCAGACGTCCGGCGACGGATAACTGACACCCGTGGACACGTCGTAATTAAAATTTAGAGTTTCGTTCGGCAAATCAGTTCCCAGGGCGTCCAAGACACCAGGAGGGAGAAGTTCGAAAGCTATGGAAAACTCCCTCAAAATCTCGTACAGTGGTTCCGGTCAACCCGCCTTTAGAGCGGGTGCCGGCAAGGAACTTCGGAGACAGTCAAAATGAAGTGCTTTTTGAGGCCATATCTCTACGCAGGAGCTGGACTGCTGGCGTTTGCCGCCGCCGTCGCACCCCACGGCGCCTCCGCCCAGTCAGGAATCTCCCACTTTTTTCAGCAACTCAACCCCCTGCTCTCGCACTCCACGCCCGGATACCTTGGCGTCCTCGTCACCAACGTCGATAACGACTCCGTCCAGAAGCTGAAACTCAAGGACAGTAAAGGCGCGATCGTGACCCTCATTGACCACGACGCCCCCGCCGGTGCGGCGCTGCGCCTCAGTGACGTGATCCTTTCGGTCAATGGAGAGACGATCGACGGTGCCGAGCATTTCAGCCGCATCCTCAAAGAAGTCCCCGCCGGCAAGAAGGTGACGCTTGTCATCAGCCGTGATGGCGCGCAGCAGTCCCTCGTCCTGCAACTCGTCGATCGCAAGGCCATGGAGCAGGAAGTGTGGAACAAGATGAACTCCTCCGCGTTCCCGCCGCCTCCCAAAGGAATGGGCATACTGCAGGGCACCGGCGGCGGTGATGCCATGTCCGGCTCCTACTCCACCCTCTTTACCTCCAGCCTCAACGTGGGCGCCATGGTGGAGCCCCTGGCCGGCCAGATGGCCGACTATCTCGGACTCGCCGCCGGCGTCATGGTAAAGCAGGTGGCCCACCGCAGCGAAGCCGACGTGGCCGGCCTCAAAGAGCACGACGTCATCCTCAAGGTGGGCAACGAAAACGTCACCACCTCGGCCGACTGGGACCGCGAACTTCGTTCCAACGAGGGCAAGTCGGTCCAGGTGACTGTACTCCGCGACCGCCGCCAGCAGGTGCTCACCCTCCAGGTCGACTCCAAACACCACCGCAAGTAGACCGCTTCTGGCAAAAAAAGGCGGGCATCCGATGACTCGGAGACCCGCCTTTCCACTGCTCTTCTTCGCCGCCGCTTGGTGCCCAGGCGCGATCCGACGCACCGCAGCTGCTTAGCGGTGTTTGATGAACTTCCCGCTCTGCAACTCGCTCATCGCCTGCTTCAGTTGTTCCTGTGTGTTCATCACGATAGGGCCGTACCACGCTACCGGCTCCTCGAGCGGCTTGCCTGAAACCAGCAGGAATCTGATACCTTCAGGTCCGGCCTGAACCACGATCTCATCCCCGCGGTCGAACAGCACAAGGGAGTGGTTTTTGGCGTCGTACACCGGCGTGGCGTTCGGGTCGGCGCCGGATTCCGTCAATACCGCCTGCGGGTCGCTGGCATCGCGGAAAACTCCCTCTCCGGCGAAGACATACGCGAACGCGTTGCGCGTGACCTCCACCTTGATCCGCTTCTTCTTGAAGGGCGGAACGGTGATGTCCACGTAGCTGGCATCGGCTGCCACCCCGTTCACGGGCCCGCGCTTTCCCCAGAACTCGCCGCAGATGATGCGCGCCATGGTGCCATCGTCTTCCGTCACTTCGGGGATGGCCGCCGAGGGAATGTCCTGGTAGCGCGGATCCGTCATTTTCAGAGAAGCGGGCAGGTTAGCCCAAAGCTGAAAACCGTGCATGCGGCCGTTTTCATCGCCCTTCGGCATCTCCTGGTGCAGAATGCCGCTGCCAGCCGTCATCCACTGCACGTCTCCCGCAGTCATGCGGCCCTTGTTGCCCAGGCTGTCGCCGTGCTGCACCTCGCCCGCCAACACATAGGTGATGGTCTCGATGCCGCGGTGCGGGTGCCAGGGGAAGCCGGCAAGATAGTCGCGCGGGTTCTCGTTGCGAAAATCGTCCAGCAGAAGAAAGGGATCGAACTCCTTGGTTTTGCCAAAACCGAAGGCGCGCTCCAGCTTTACGCCGGCGCCTTCCATGGTGGGTTTGGTGGACAGGATTTCTTTGACAGCGCGAAGCGACATGGTGACCTCTCGATGAGCGTACAGAATATAGATTCACCAAGCCGACATTCGTTGCAACAGCTATTTGGCTACGAGGCGCGGGCTACCTGCGTCGGCAACGCTACTGGACTTCTCCTGCTCAAGTTCCATCGGCCGCCCTGCGATGTTCTGCGCCACCACCCAGGCCGCCGCCCCGATCGCCCAGGAGATCGCCAGGGCCGTCCAGTTGAGACGGCGGTGGGGGGCGGTGATGGTTGCCGGGAGCCAGATCAGCAGGGTGAAGAGGCTGATCTGCATCGCTTCAGCCCACGCCGCAACGCGCGGCAGCACGCCGAACAGCACGCCCAGTCCGGAGGCCATCTGTCCTGCTCCGGTGAGATAGGCCCAGCCGTTGCGGAAGGGAAGCCACGCGGGCACGAGGTCATGGGTGGGCTGCACGTAGATGATGTGCGACAGGCCGATGGGGACGAGGGCCACGCCGAACAGAATGCGCGCCGCCAGCAGGCTGCGCTCACCGGCGAGCCAGGCGAGGGGTGATCCCTCCGGCAGATCCGCCAGCCGGATGAAGAGCATCCATGCTCCTGTCAGCAAGACCGCGATCTCACCGGCTCCCAGCCAGACTGCCTCCATGCCCGGCGCGACTACCAGCGAGGGCACTTTCAGCAGCAGCCAGATCACGCAATAGGGAAACAGAATGCGTGCGGACCAGGCGGCGGTGCGGCGGAAGAGGAGGCCTGCGCCGCAGGCCAGCATCAGCACGCCACTGCCGTACGCCAGAAGCGTGCGCGCCGGAAACCAGGGAGCCACCGGCTGCCACTGCATGGCGAAGTCGCCCACCGCCAGGGCGAGCACGCCCAGTCCAATCATTCCAATGGCAAACAACGTCACTGCCGGCTGCTGAGAACGGGCCATGCGGGATATCTCCTCACAGCCATGGTGCGCAGGCGAAGCGCAATGCGCGCGCCAAAAGTTATGAACCGGCTTCGATCGAATGTGTGCCGGATCATGCTCGAAGGTATACTTCGGCCATTCAGAGAACTGCGAGGTGATGCGTGAGGATGAAAGCTACCCTTTTGCTTCTGCTGTGTGTGCCGGGGGCGGCGCTGGCCCAGGACCAGGCACAGAAGAAAGCTCCTACTGATCTGCGTGGCGTGCTCATGGAGCAGCTGAGCACCACCAACAGCGCCGAGGACTGGTTTGTGCCGGTTTCGATCGCGGTCGACGGAGTGACGGCGGAGCAGGCGCAGTGGAAGCCTGCGGGCAAGGATGCGCACTCGATTGGGCAGCTTGCCTATCACATCTGGTATTGGGATTCGCGCTCGCTGCAGAAGTTCAAGGGAGAGAAGCCGGCGCCTTTTGACGGCAACAACAACGAGACGTTCGACAAGTTCAGCGCCGCGCAGTGGGACGATCTGCTGAAGAAGCTCCACCAGGAGATGGCGGACTGGGAAGCCGCTGTGGCCGCGGCCGACGATGCCAAGGTGGCGGCTAATGCCTCGCTCATTGCCCACATTGGGGCGCATCGCGCCTATCACGTGGGACAGATCCTCTATGTGCGCAAGCTGCAGGGGTCGTGGAATCCCGACAAGGGGGTGAAGTAGCCGCCTCGGCACAGCCATGCAGATTCGGCCCTCGACATTTGGCTGCGCGCGCCTTATGATCAGTTACCCGGCCGAGTTTGCGGTTGGTTTGAGCGGCTGGGAAATGGGGTTCAACATGGCATTGTTTGCTATGCGGGCGGTAGAAACGCTCTTCTTTATCGGACTGGCTGGATGCACCGTCGTGGTGCTCTTCAGCTGGGTGTCGGTAGTCAAAGGCTGCCTGACCGACGAGAAGTAGGCGTTCCCGCGAATCCAGCTATTTACGGATCAGTTAACAAAACACCATAGTAACCACATGAACTCTTTGGTAATCTGGTTACCAAAGATCAGGCGTTCGTGCGAATGTCGGGCGAAGTCTTTGGCTGGCGTATTGCTGTAAGTTTCTGATTTTTATGGAAGCGTCCTCAAAGTCTGTCAAGCCCACCTGTGGATAACTTTTTGTCGAATTCGGTAATTTTCCAGTAAACATCTGCCCGGCTTGCACCGGGTGTGCAGGGCAACAAAGATGTGTCCGAGGGTTGCGCACGGGAGCATTGTGCGCCAAGTGCAGGAAAGATTCTGTGCCGGCGATCACAAGTCAGAGGGATTTGAAGCGCTTGTTCGTTCTTGCTTTAGCTTGTAGTTGTCCAACTTCGGAGCCGGGAGGCGCGGCTTCATCTCCTTGGGCGCTGTCAGCAACACCCCCGCAATCGCCAGATCGCGATACCATTTGTGATCCGAGCGGTAGACGCGCCACAGGTAGTCGTGGTCCAGCTCCTCACGATTCTCGGCGGCGAGGGTTGCGGCCAGGTCGTCGCTTTATAAGTCCCGAATTTCGCCAAAGGCCGCGACGTTATTCACGAACGTTTCGCATCCAGTCGCACCGTTTCAGCTGCGGTTCGGGTTGACCAGAACGTTTTGAAAAATGTGCCCGTCAGCGCCCCGAAATCCGAGAATCATTCAGGACCTTTGGGTGAAATCCGGTCTGAAGACTGGATTACCGAGCGGGGCTTAAATTCCCGGCCCGGCGGGACACGGGCAGCGTCTGAAACTGGCGGTGTCGGGGCATCTGCATCAGTCAAATGTTGCGGCGCGGTGGTGGCGGTGGTGCACGTAGCGGCCGATCATCCAGCCTACGGCGGAGCCCACCAGCACATCGGACGGGAAGTGGTTGCGGCTGGTTACGCGGGTGAGGCTTACGCCGCCGGCGAGGGTGTAGGCCACGATCTGCGTCAGGGGTCCGTTGTATTCAGAGGCGATGACGGCGGCGGACGACCAGGCGATGACGCTGTGGTTGGACGCGAACGATGAATCGAAGTTCACGCCGGGCTGGAAGAACTTGCCGCGGGCGTCATTGACGGTGGGCCGCTCGCGCCGGGAGATGATCTTGATGGCCTCGCTGACCGCCACGCTGTCGAGGATGGCTTCGCCGGCGAGAACGCCGGTCTCCTGCGCCTTGGCATCGTGCTTGAAAGCGCCCACTCCGAAGTACGCCACCGGCGCGGCCAGGAACAGGCCGGTGAGGCCGGTCGAGGCCGTTTCGGAATCGTGATTCACGGACGCGTCATGCAGGTGCTCCGCCATGAGCTGGTGATCGGTGGAGATCAGAATGGCGGTGGCGCCCACCAGCAGGACGGGTCCGAGGGCGTTGTGCTCATTGAGGTGGATGGGACTGGTCCAGATGGCGCCCTGATCGCGCAGGAAGTTCATGGGCAGATTGCGCAGGGTGGGAGCCTCTGGATCGGAGGGCCGCGGGGCGTTCGGAAGCGAAGAACCGGCCTGGGCCCGGCTCGCAGCCGGCAGAGAGAGAGCAAGGAGAATGAAGGCAAACGTCTTGCGATACATAAAGCTATTGTGCGGGATGGGTGAGAAGCTCAGCCAGAATGAACGAAAGTTCATGGCTGCATGTGCGGCGTGATCCGGGACGATTGCCGGCGGGGCGGCGGCGAGGCTCCCATCACTCAGGGTCTACATGCGGGGGCGGGTCAGACGTCGAGCTTGTTGGCGGCGGCGACCTTGCCGTACCAGTGGCCGGAGTCTTTGATGGTGCGTTTCTGGTTGCGGAAGTCGCAGTAGATGAGGCCGTAGCGCTCGGTGAAGCCCTCGCCCCACTGGAAGTTATCGAGCAGGGTCCAGGCATGGTAGGCGCGGACGCGGGCTCCCTCGTCGATGGCGCGGGCGAGCTCGGCGAGATGCTGGCGATACCACTGGATGCGGCGCTGGTCGGGAATGCGGCCGTGCTGTTCTTCGTCGGGGCCGTCGAGATAGCCGCAACCGCTTTCAGTGATTTCGATGAGGGGATGGTTGTATTCGCGGGAGATCTGGGTGACGAGATCGTAGATGCCGCGGGGCCAGACTTCGAGGCCGGCTTCCGTGAGTGGGCCTTCGGTGGGCATGGTGGCGCGGAGGCCGGTGTAGGGATCGCGGGCGCCGGTGGCGCCGGACTCGATTTCGGTTCCGCTGAAGCTGCCGCCGAAGGCGCGGGTCTTGCCGGCGTCAGAGACGATGCGGCGGGTGTAGTAGTGGAAGCCGACCCAGTCGAGGGGGGCCTGGAGGAGCTTCTCGTCGCCGGGTTGGAAGCCCATGATGTCGAGGGGCGGCTCGCCGATGAATGCGTCGGGGTAGCGGCCCTTCATGGCGGCTTCAAGGAAGAAGACATTGTTCATGGCGTGATAGCGCGCGGCGGCGGCGCGGTCGGCGTCGGAGCCGGTGGCGGGGTAGGCGGGCGCCATCTCGTAGGCGCTGCCAATGGTGGCTTTGGAGGACGCTGCTTTGATCGACCGGTGTGCCTGACTCTGTGCGAGCGCGAGGGTGTGGGCGGCTTTGAGGAAGTCAGGGAAGCTGGTGCGGTTGGGCGGGAAGGCGCCGGCGGCGTATCCCATGAAGGCGATGGCCCAGGGCATGTTGAAGGGGGCCCAGACGGTGATGCGATCGCCGAGGTGTTTGGCGAGGATGCCGGCGTATTCGGCGAAGTAATTGGCGAGGTCGCGATTGGGCCAGCCGCCGCGGTCTTCGAGGGCCTGGGGGAGATCCCAGTGGTAGAGGGTGCACCAGGGGCGGATGCCGGCGGCGAGGAGGGTGTCGACGAAGCGGCTGTAGTGATCGATGCCTTTCATGTTGGGCGCGCCGGAGCCGGTGGGCTGGATGCGCGGCCAGGAGATGGAGAAGCGATAGGTCTTAATGTTGAGCTGTTTGGCGAGGGCGATGTCCTGCGCGTAGAGGTGGTACTGGTTGCAGGCGACGTCGCCGGTGACTCCGCCGCGGATTTTGCCGGGGGAGTGGGTGAAGCGGTCCCAGATGGATTCGCCTTTGCCGTCTTCGTTCCAGGCGCCTTCGTTCTGATAGGACGCGGTGGCGAGGCCCCAGAGGAAGCCTTCTGGGAAGCGCGCCTCTTTGATGACGGAGTCGGGGATCGCGCCGGGTGCGGTGTTCGCGGTCTGGGCGGCCGTGGGGGAGGCGGCGGGAGTGAGCGCGTGATTGCGGAGGGGAGAGAGCGCAACACCCGCGGCGGCGGCCAGGGACCGGGCTGCGAACTGGCGACGGTTCATCAGGAAAGCCTCCGGGCAGAGGTCATGGGCAAACCGTGATTCCTGATAACTATCGCATAGGGATGCCGGTTATTACCCGAGAACCCGGCTAACTTGCAGCCCTTGGTGGGTGCTTCAGGAGGCGACGCCCAGGTCGGGGGTGGGTTCGGGCAGGGGCGCTTGGCCCTGGGTGAGGTCGAGGGGGGCGCTGATGCCGCCTTCAGAGAGGTAGATCCTGGTGTAGTCGAGGTAGTTCTGGGCGTACTGGAGGATGAGTTTGCGGTCTTCGTCGCCGAGTTCGCGGCGCATTTTGCCGGGAACGCCGGCCCATAGTGTCCGGGGCGGGACGACGGTGTGTTCGGGGAGCACTGCCCCGGCGGCGATGATGGAGCCCTCGCCGATGCGGCAGTCGTTGAGGATGGTGACGCCCATGCCGATGAGGCAGGCGTCTTCGACGACGCAGCCGTGGACGGTGGCGTTATGGCCGATGGTGACCCAGTCGCCGACGGTGACGGGATAGAGATAGCGCTGGCCGTGGAGTACAGCGCAGTCCTGCACGTTGGAGTTGGCGCCGACGCGGAGGGAGTTCACATCGCCGCGGAGGACGGCATTCATCCAGACAGAGGAGTTTTCGCCGAGGGTGACGTCGCCGAGGACCTGGGCGGAGATGTCGATGTAGCAACCGGCGGCGATCTGGGGGATTTTGCCCTGGTAGCTGCGGATCATGGCGTGCCTCCCTCCCGAGTTTACGGCACGTTCAGGGTTCAGGGTTCAGGGGTCGGGGTCAGTTGTGAGGCCGAAGTCCCAGGGTTTTTCCGAGGTATGCGGTTTGGGCCGGGTTAGAGTACGCTCAATGTAACGTCTTGAGAACATTGGGGCAGCGGCTGACGGTGTGGGACTGGTGGAGGGCGGGCTGGCGGAAACATTGAATTAAGGTCAGGAAAAATGACTAATGTTCGTGCTTCCAGTATCATAGAAATGCCCCTTGGCAGGTTTGGAGGTGGGAAGAATTGGCAGAGGTTCGCGTACAGGAAGGCGAGCCGCTCGAAAACGCGCTACGCCGGTTTAAGCGCAAGGTTCAGCAGGAGGACATCATCAAGGAAGTCAAGCGTCACTCCTACTACCTCAAGCCCGGCGAGAAGCGCCGCGTCAAGGCAGCTTTGGCGCGCAAGCGGAATCGTAAGAAGGCTCGTAAAGAGCAGGACTAAGGACACTCCGGGCGAAGCCGACCTCTGAACGGTTTCGCCCGGAATATATCCCGCGATGCAGCAGCATGTGGGGTATGATGTAGCTTCTCCCGCGATGCCGATTGTGTTCAAGCGTGGAGGGGGTAGAGCTGTAAGTAGCGCCGGCGCGGAGCTGGCGCATTCCTTTGGAGTCTCCTGGCGGAGAAGCCAATCTCGCCGCTATGCTTGTTTGCGGCCCGGGCCCTGGTTATGGAAAGACGGACGAGAACAGGGAAAACGGGAGCGGCACGCAGAGTGTCAGGCCGATTCTACTTTCCCTCTCGGGGAAGCCGGCCATGGAATTTCAGGATCGAGTGCTCAAGTGTGTCGATTGCGGTGATGAGTTCATCTTCACCGCGGGAGAGCAGCTTTTCTTTCACGATAAACAGTTTAAAAACGACCCCAAGCGTTGCAAGCAATGCAAGGCTAAGCGTGCAAACGGTGGTCCGCGCGTTCGAACTGAGACGCGCACCCGATGCTCGGCATGCAGCGAGGAGACGACGGTTCCATTTCGTCCCACGCAAGGCAGGCCGGTGCTTTGCCGGTTCTGCTTCCAAAAGGCGCAGACCGGGCAGCTCGTGCCGGCGGCGCCGGTACAGCACTAAGGCACGCTGTTTCAATTGAGTAGCTGAAAGACGATGTCAGCGGGGACGTCGAAGGGCGCGGTATGCAATGTCGCGCCGGATGTACATCCCCTGGAAGCGGATTTCGCCGAGGGCCTGGTAGGCCCGGCTGAGCGCCTCTTCCAGATCCTCGCCGCTGGCGGATACACCCAGGACGCGTCCGCCGGCGGTGAGGATCTGGTCCTCTTTGCGCACGGTGCCGGAGTGGAAGACCTGCACGCCGGGAACGCGGGAGGCCTCGTCGAGCCCGGTGATGGGGAAGCCGGTTTTGTAGCGGCCGGGATAGCCCTCCGAACTGGCGATGACTGAGACCGAGGCGCCGGGCGCCCAGCGCAATTCCGTTTCTGACAGGCGGCCGTCGACGCAGGCCTCCATGGCTTCAACCAGATCGCTTTCAAGGCGCAGCAGGATGGCCTGGGTCTCGGGGTCGCCGAAGCGGGCGTTGAATTCGAGCACCTGGGGTCCGCGGGCGGTCATCATCAGGCCGCAGTATAGAACGCCGACGAAGGGTGTTTCTTCGTCCGCCATGCCTTGAATGGTGGGCTGGGCGATGTGGTGCAGAATCCATTCCTGCATGCCGGGTTCGAGCAGGGTGTCAGTGGTGTAGACGCCCATGCCGCCGGTGTTGGGGCCGGTGTCGCCCTCGCCGATGCGTTTGTGATCCTGCGCGGGGAGCAGGGGGGCGACGTGCTTGCCGTCGGTGAGGCAGAGGAAGCTGACTTCGTCGCCGGAAAGGAACTCCTCAATGACAACCTGCTGTTCGCGGGCGCCCAGGAGCGATCCGGAGAAGAGATCGCGTGCGGCTTCGAGGGCGGTGGCGCGGGAGTCGCAGATGATCACGCCTTTGCCGGCGGCGAGGCCGTCGGCCTTGACCACGACGGGCGGGTGGAACATCTCGATGGCTTTTTCGAGCTCCTCGGGGCTGGTGCAGACGGCGTAGCGCGCGGTGGGGATATTGTGGCGCTGGAGGAAGCGTTTGGCAAAGCCTTTGCTGGTTTCGAGCATGGCGGCCTCGCGGCTGGGGCCGAAGGCGCGGAAGCCGCGGGACTGGAGGGCGTCGACGATGCCGAGTGCAAGGGGCAGTTCGGGGCCGACGATGGTGAGGCCGGGCTGCTCGGCTTCGATGACGGAAAGCATGGAGTCGAGGCTGTTGAGGTTGGCGAAGACGCAGCGGGCGATCTGGGCAATGCCTCCGTTGCCGGGGGCGCAGACGATTTCGGTGACGCGTGCACTGCGAGAGACGGCCCAGGCGAGGGCGTGCTCGCGGCCACCGGAACCAAGGATCAGGACTTTCATGGATGCCTCGTAACGGGCTCGGGAATCGCCGATGCTCCGAAAGCCTATGGTCGGATTTGTGGCGGGGGGAAGTCAAACGGGGGGGGCACAGGGGCCGAGGGAACAAGGGAAAAAGGGAAAAAGGAACAGGGAAAAAGGGAAAAAGGGACAAAGGGACAAAGGGAAAAAGGGACAAAGGGACAAAGGGACAAAGGGAACGAGGGAACAGGGACAGAGGGGCAGAGTGCTGAGGATCACGGATCCTATACTGGTGCTGAGCCGGGGAGAGATAGTGGTTCAGACACGGATCAAGCCGCATGACGAGCAGGTTGCCGCCGAGCAGCGGCGCGCGGAGCAGACGCGGGCGTTTCGGCGGAACCAGATGTTTGGGCTGCTGATTTTTGCGGCGGCGATCTTTGTGTATTGGGTAGTCCACACGAAGCCGGGATGGGTGTTGCCGGCGGGATGGTGGCGGCCGTAGATGCAGGCAGCAGGCATTAGGGAACAGGCAACAGGAAACCCGGAGCAGGACCCGCTGGTGGTTATTCTGCTGGGGCCGACGGGAAGCGGCAAGACGGCGCTGTCGCTGGAGCTGGCGGCACGGTTTGGCGGCGAGATTGTGAGCTGCGATTCCGTGGCCGTCTATCGCGGGATGGATCTGGGGTCGGCGAAGGCGTCGGCTGACGAGCGAAAGCGGGCGCCGCATCATCTGATCGACATTGCCGATCCCGATGAGCCGATGACGGCGGGAGAGTATGCGCGGCGGGGGCGGCAGGCACTGAAAGCGATCACAGGGCGGGGGCGGTTGCCGATTGTGACCGGGGGGACGGGACTGTATCTGCGGGCGCTGACCGAGGGGCTGTTTGCCGGGCCGCAGCGGGATGAGGAACTGCGGGAGCGGTTGCGGCGGAGTGCGGAGGCGCGGGGCAGCGGGTGGCTGCATCGCGTACTGGCGAGGCTGGATCGGGGTTCGGCGGAGCGGATTCATGGCAACGATGTGCCGAAGCTGATCCGGGCAATCGAGGTATGCCTGGCGGGGCGCAGGCCCATGTCGGAGTTGCTGGCATCGGAAGACGGGGCGCGCGATCCGCTGACGGGATACCGGCTGTTGCGGATCGGGTTGAATCCGCCACGGGGGGCGCTGTACGAGCGCCTGAACCGGCGCTGCGCGGAGATGTTTGCGGCGGGGCTGGTAGAGGAGACGCGCGGTTTGCTGGGGCGGTTCGGGCGGGTGAAGGCGCTGGATTCCCTGGGGTATCGTCAGGGACTGGCCGTCCTGGCGGGAATCTTGAGCATGCAGGCCGGGGTAGAGGCGGCGCAGCAGGGGCATCGGAATTATGCCAAGCGGCAACTGACGTGGTTCCGCCGGGAGCCGGATGTGCGCTGGATCGACGCGTTTGGGGATGAGGCGGAGACGGTGTGCCTGGCCGCTGGGTTGGTGGAGCAGAGCCGCTTGTGAGGCTGAGGTGCGGAGTCTGCGTCGGTGAGGCAGGGATGGCCATCTACTAAACTGGACCGTGTCAACCAGCATAGGTCGAACAGGCTCGCGAAAGCAGAGCAACCGATGCGTGGCAGGCGCTCGCCAGTCAAGGCATGGGCGCAGGAACGGAGCGAGATTTGGCTGAAAGCGGCAGCACTTTATACGACGTGGCAATCATCGGGAGCGGGCCGGCGGGCTATACGGCGGCTATTCGCGGCGGGCAGTACGGGCTGAAGGTGGCGTTGATTGAGGCGGACCCGAGCCTGGGTGGAACCTGCCTGCACGTGGGCTGCATTCCCACCAAGGCGATGCTCTTCAATGCGGAGATCTGGGATCACCTGAAGCACGCGGCCGATTACGGTATTGCGGGGATCGGCACGCCGCAACTGGACTGGGCGGCGGTGCTGAAGCGCAAGAGCGCGATCGTGACGAAGCACACCAAGGGCCTCGAGTTCCTGATGAAGAAGAACAAGGTGACGGTGGTGCGCGGGTATGGGCGGCTGACAGGGGCCGCTGTCGATGGCGTGCACACGGTCGATGTGGAGGGCGCGGACGGAACGCAGCAGCTCAAGGCGAAGAACATCCTCCTGGCGAGCGGGTCGGAGGCGCGGATGCTTTTCGGGATGCAGCCGGATGAGCGCGTACTGACGAATATCGAGATCCTGTCGATTCCGGAGCCGCCGAAGTCGCTGGTGGTGATTGGCGCGGGCGCGGTGGGCGTGGAGTTCGCTTCGATTTTCCGCAGCTTCGGGACGGAGGTGACGATTGTGGAGTATTTGCCGCGCGTGGTGCCGGTGGAAGACGAGGACATCTCGAAGGAACTGACGCGTCAGTTTAAAAAACGCGGCATCGACGTGAATACGGGTTGCGCGGTGCAGTCGATTGAGAAGACCGAAGCCGGCGTGAAGGTGAGGTGGACGACGGCCAACGGGCAGACGCGCGAGAAGGAAGCGGAGAAGGTGCTGGTGGCTGTGGGGCGCGGACCTCGCACGGCGAACGTGGGCATCGAGAAGACGAAGATCGAGGTGGAGCGCGGGTTCTTGAAGGTGAGCGAGACGCAGGAGACCGCCGAGCCGGGCATTTACGCCATCGGCGATATTGTGGCGGGACTGCCGCAGTTGGCACACGTGGGCGCGATGAGCGGCATTGTGGCGATGGCGAAGATTGCGGGGCGCAAGTTCCGGCCGGTGCGGCGCGATCGCATTCCGGGGTGCACTTACACCGATCCGCAGATCGGGTCAGCGGGGCTGACTGAGGCGCAGGCAAAGGAGAAGGGCTACGAGGTCAAGATCGGCAAGTTCCCGTTTGCGGGGAACTCGAAAGCCACCATTGTCGATAGTCATGATGGCTTCGTGAAGATTGTTGCCGATGCCAAATACGGCGAGCTGCTGGGCGTGCACATTATCGGGCCACAGGCGACGGAGCTGATTGCCGAGGCTATCGCGGTGATGGAGTTGGAGGGCACGGTGGATGAGTTGATGTTTACGATCCATGCGCATCCAACGCTGAGCGAAGCGATGCTGGACGCTTACGCGGCGGTAGAGGGCATGGCCATCAACGCCTGACGCAGCCGAGTAAACCGGATCAGCAGAGTGAGAGGCAAGAATGACCCCGGCGATTTGATCGAATCGCCGGGGTCATTGATTTCAGCGCGGCTTTAGAAGAATCACTCTACCGGCAGGTTTTTGATGTGGATCGGCTTGGCCGTGGCCGGAGAAGAAGCGGACGGAGCCACCTCGATCGCTTTCACATGGAGCTGCACCGGCAGGGTGACGGCCGAGGGCAGAAGTAAGTAGGCGTCGCAGCCACCCCAGGGCGAGCAGATGATGTGCACCTCGCGAACCAGGCGGGCCTTGGAACCGGTGGGCAGGCTGACAGGGAAGCGATGCGCCTGGAGCAGGGGCGCAAGCCTGGCCAATCCAGCATCGCCCTGGATGAGCTTGGCGCGGACGATGCCGTCCGGCAGGTAGGTGACGGCGAAGTAGGCTTGACCGGTGAGCCTGGATTCGCGGAAGAGGGCGCGGGCCTCGGTGTCCTTGTCGAGCTCGGCGCGGAGGCTGCCGTTGTATTGGCCATGGTTGAGGGCGGTCGCTGTCAGTTCTTTGCCGGTGAGCTTTTTGTAGGCCTCGGAAATCTGGTCGGAGACGCTGGAACCGGGAAGGATCGTGGTCATCAACCCGCCGGGGCTGCTGATGGAAGCCAGTTCCCAGGTGTGCGCGGCGGCAAGCTTGTCGCCCTTCTGCTCCAGTAGCCGGCCAAGCTGGAACCCGGCGGCGGGGTTCTGACTCAGCTTCCAGGCAGCGCGCAGGTAGGTCTCGGCGGCGGCAGCGTCATGATTTTCAAGCTGCGCCCAGCCCATACACGTCCATGCAGCCCCCAGCATTTGTGCCCAGGAGAGGGTGCGCATATCGGTAGGTTCGTTCTGGAGCGAATGAGCTTCGAACTCGGTGGTTGTCGTACGGCATTTTTCGGTGGCGGTGGCCAGATCGGCGGGTGTGGGAGCGGGATCGGCGGACAGCAGCGCGAATGCGTCGCGGAGAGGCTCGATCTGCTCCATCACCTTCTGCATTTCATCCGGCGATGCCATGGTGACGGCGCCGGTCATGCGGGGGCTCTTCGGGTCGAACGGAGGTGCGCCGGGCATGCCGATGGGAGCCATACGCACCGCGTCTCCATAGATGGCCTCGCGGAAGCGCAGGTACTTGTCCCAATCGGCGAGGGGGACCTTCTCTTTTTTGAAGATGAGATGACGTTCGGCGGTAAAGGCTCCGTTGGCGAAGTTGTACCTGGAGTGATACTCGGCCCAGTCTTCGAGGAGGTCGACGCCTTCGGGCGGAAACACGTGCCAGCCGGCGGGCATCTGGATGGACGCTTTGTAGACCTGGTCGCCGGGGGAGCCGATCTCGACATCGTCGGCCGGCTTGGTTTGCTTGATGCCGGGTACCAGCTCCCACCCCACCGGGGGGAAGGGCGGGCTGATGCGGCGGTCGTTCCACTCGCTGTACTTCTCGCGCTTGTAGTCGTAGGAGAAGTGCAGCGGCTCCTCCGTCTTCTCGACAGCGGAGACATGGGGCGAAGTCACTTCACCTCCAAAACCAGTGGAAGCGGAAATGCGCTGCAGAAACTCCTTCCACTGGGACTCGGGTACGGCGCGGAACAAACCTCGCATCACGAGTCCGGCGTCGCCCTGATAGGTTTGCGCAATCTGACCGGTAAACTCGCCGTGCTCGTCGAGCTTGCCGGTGGCTTCAAACAGGGCCTGCTGACGGAACGGCAGATCGATGGGCGTGTGTTCCAGGTAAGCAGCTCTGGCGGCCGGGACAATCAGCGCCTGCTTGTCGCGCAGCGTGGCCAGGAGCACACCCACCGGCGCTACTTCCGCGGTGGAATCCATCCAGTCCAGCTTGTCGCCATGGGGCACCACGGTGATGACGTGGTCGAACTGCGCCGGCGACGGCACATCCGGGTCGAGCTCATGGCTGCTGTTGATGAGGGCGGGCCAGGCCTCAATCCCGGCTGCTTTAAGCAGGGCGGCGAGCAGCGTGTGCTTGTCTTTGCAGTCGCCGTACTCGTTTGACAGCACGTCGTCCGCTGGATGGGGCTGATAGCGGCCGATCCCGAACTCGAGGCCCACGTAGTGCGTGTGCAGGGCGACGGCGCTGAAGATCGCGCGGATCTTGTCGTTGTCTGAAGTGAGGCCTTTGGTGAGGGCGCTGGCCCGGGCCTGGATGGCCGGCGTAACGGCCAGCTGATCCTTCTGCAAGGCCTGATACCACGCGCCCACCTGCGCCCAGTCCTTGAACGTTGTGACCTGCACGGATGGCTTCCATTTCTTTGTGGATTTGGGCGGAGCGTCCGGATCGGGCCGGGAAAGATTCTGGCTTGCCCAGTGGTAGAGCTTGCGGCCGTTGGCGGTAGTGATGGATGGCTGCGGATCGACGCTCGCCACGGTGACGGGCTTATCCGCGGGCAGATCGAGATCGAGCTCCTCGTCCAGGGTTACGGCGTTCTTTTCAAATTCATATTCGAGCCAGAAATGCCCTGGGACTTCAGGCTTGAGGGTGCGCAGGATGGTTTTGTATTCGAGGGTGTCGCCGACCCCAAGGCCTTTGACTGCGACATGCTTCTGATGGATGTCGGAGTACATGGGGGCTTCGCGCGTGACGTCCGCGGGCAGGTCCTGGATGTTGTAGTCGGGCGTGACCACCACGGTTCCATCCGGCTTGAGCACGCGTACGTAGGCGATGTCGAGCTGCTGGTTGCCGGCGGTGTAGGTGAAAGCCAGCACGGCCATCTGCTTCACGCCGGCGTCGGCCAGCACACGAACGCGCGCGGTGGTCTCCCGCGAACCGGTGCCGTCGGTCTCTTCGCGGATGCGGGTGAGGTACTTATCGATGATGGCGGCTTCCTTTGAGACGTCGGGCGGCGAGGGAACAGGGGTGGCCGGATCTGCGGCCGTCTGGACGGGGGCTGAAGCCGTGGAAGGAGCCTGTTGCGCGAACAGGGCCGGGAGCGCCGAGGCGAGCAGCAGGACAACAAAGGGCCGCAGCAAAGCGCGGGAGCAAGGCGAAAAACGGCGGACGGAATGACCGCTCATGAAAGGTTCCAGTCTCAATCGGAAGATTTCCAAATCATCTCTAAATAGACACGGGAACGCAAGGACTATGCGGGTTGCGGGCTCCGCCGCCGATCCCGCCGGAACGTTACCAGGCCGTCCCGCTATCCGAGGCGCTCCGCCGCGTCTCACACTTTGCCGCAAACCCTCTGCCGTAAGTTATTGGAACAATGCGAGAATAAGCAGAGCCGGTGTTCTGCATCACGGACGCCCGCGTCGGGGGTTTTCATCGTATGCTGCGAGTTCTCTCCACTCATTTGTTTTTGAATCAGCGCCTGCATCCGGGATTGCTGGAGATGGCCGGACGCGCTGGCGCCGAAGGAGTGGAGATCTTTGCGGCGCGGCAGCATTTCGATTACACGCGGCGCGAGGATGTGCGCGAGCTGAGCGAATGGTTCCGGTCGAATGCACTGCAGCCCTTCTCCATGCATGCGCCGCTGTTTCCCGATCGTGAAATGGGGAGGGCGGGCGCGCCATCAGTGAACGTGATCCATCCGGAGAAGGCGCGGCGCATCGACTCGATGGACGAGATCAAGCGGGCGCTGGAGGCGGCGGAGCAGATACCGTTCAAGAACCTGGTGGTGCACCTGGGCGAGCGCGAAGATACGTGGTCGCAGCGAACCATCGACTATGCGATGACGGCGCTCGAGCATTTGGGCGCGTTTGCGCGGGCGCTGGGCGTGCGCGTGCTGGTGGAGAATCTCACCAACGATGTGACCACTCCCGAGCACCTGGTGACCATCCTGGAGCTGGGCCATCTGGACAATATTGGCGTGTGCCTGGACCTGGGCCACGCGCATATGACGGTGGGGATTCCCGATGCGATCGGCGTGCTGGGGAGCCGGATTGTGTCCTTGCATGTGCATGACAACCACGGCATGAAGGACGAGCACTTGTGGCCGGGCGACGGCCACATCGACTGGAAGGACACGGCGCAGCGGATCAGCGGGTTGACCGTGCAGCCGGCCGCGGTGCTGGAGATTGGCAACGCGCTGGGGGATGTACCGGCAGTGGTGCCGGAACGGATTCAGGCGAGCTTCGACCGGCTAAGTAACTGATACTATCGGGCAATTTTGTTGCGGCACGGTTGGGGGCGCATCGAAAACGCTTGGAGCGGGTCGGAGCCGTAAGTGCGGCAGTCATGCTGCACGGAGCGTGCGCGGCGCCGTTGGCGGTTGCGCAGGCGCCCTGTATACTGAGGACAAGATTCAAATACATGCATACAACGACAGTGAGCCAGACCGCTGCCGATCAGATTTTGTCTGTTATTGATTCAACTTTCCTTGCGACTTTCTGCTGCGCGTGAATCCCCCAAAAAAATCGGAGAATTTCATGCGAAACAAATTTGCACAGGCTCTCGTGCTTTGCAGTTCATTTCTGCTTGCGTCCCATGTTGGAGCGCAGGCGATGCACGCTCCCATTCAATCCCACCCGATGCGCATCCAGTCGAGGACGCTCCCTTTAGCTACGGCCGAGGATAGCTACGATGCGACCGTCCAGGTGTCCGGCGCCACGGCGCCCTACCGGTTCAAGGCCGCGGGTTTGCCGGCGGGTCTGGCAATCGATCCGGAAACGGGCAGAATCAGCGGCGAGCCGAAAGAGAGCGCCGTGGGAACCTCGAATGTGACGGTCACGGTGACTGACTCGAGCACGCCGGCAATCACGACCCAGACTACGGTAAGCCTGGCGGTTGTGGCCTCGGCAGCGACAGAAGTCTGCGGGCAGTTGAGCCTGGGAAATAATGCCAGCCTGAACGGGTTTGTGCCGTTCCTGCCTACGGATTCGTGGGTGACGGACATTTCGACCGCGCCCGTGGATTCGAACAGCGCCAAGATCATTGCGGGCTTTTCCGGATCGCACCTTCATCATGACTGGTCGACGCCCGCGGATGGGAACTACGGAATCCCCTATGTGGTGGTTGACTCCAGCACCCAGGCGCTGGTTCCCATGAGCGTGACGGATTACGCCGGTGAGAGCGATGTGGCCATGATTCCGATTCCGTCCAACGCGCCCGTCGAAGGTGCGCCAGCAGACTGTGCCGGCTGGCCGAACGGCTACGTGACCGACGCGCACATGGCGATTATCGATCGCAAGACGTGCATGCTTTACGAGACGTACAACACCCACCATTGCAGCGGCAAGTGGAGCGCGTCTTCAGAGACGGTCTGGGATCTGAAGAAATTTGAAAAGCGCCCTTATGGGTGGACCTCCGCCGATGCCGCGGGACTGCCGGTAATGCCCGGCCTTGTTCGCTATGATGAGGTGGCTGCGGGAGTGATCAAGCACGCCATTCGCTTCACGCTTTCGAACACGCGGAAGGACGCCAACGGCGGGTACTTTGTGGAGCCTGCGGCGCATGCTGCGGGAGGCAGCACCAGTTCGCTGAACGTGGAGGGTATGCGCATCCGGCTGAAGGCGAGCTTCAATATTTCGGGGTACTCCAAGGCTAACCAGGTGATTCTCACGGCGATGAAGAGGTACGGAATGATTCTCGCCGATAACGGAAGCAATCTCTTCTTCCAGGGCACGCCGGATGCGCGCTGGAACGATGACGATCTGGCGCTGCTGGGCAACATTGCGGGTTCGAATTTCGAAGTGGTGAAGATGACGCCGGCGTTTCCGGGTTGGGATTCTGTCACTGCGCCGAAGGGCTCGACTCCGGTGATTCTCAGCTTCACGGCTTCCTCCACGAGTATCACAAAGGGATCGACAGCGACCCTGACGTGGAATACGAGCAACGACTCGTACACGTTCATCGACAAGGTGGGCGGGGTGCCTGGGACCAGCGTTTCCGTGAAGCCGGCGGCGACGACAACCTACACTCTCTATGCGACCAACCAGGCGGGCCGCACCAAGAAGAGTGTGACCATCACGGTGCACTAAACGAGACTTGTTGATCGATGAGGAGTGGCTGGCGGGATTGTCCGCCGGCCACTCTTTTTTTCTGTTCAGCAGATGCGGGGTAGCTGCTCGCCGATGGGGATGGAGATGACGCGGTTGGCGCCCATGGCGGTGCGGGCGACGAGCATGCGCGGGTGGTCGGCGGTGACGGTGCCGATGCGGGCGGCGTCGCGGCCGAGGGGATAGGCCAGCAGAGCGGAGAGGACTATGTCGGCCGATTCCGGGGCGACGATGAAGATGGCTTTGCCCTCATTGGCGACATAGACCGGATCGAGTCCGAGTAATTCGCAGGCGGATTTGACTTCAGGGCGGACCGGGATGGCGGGCTCGTCGAGCAACATGCCAACGTTGGACGACTGCGCGATCTCGTTCAGTGTGGACGCGAGGCCGCCGCGGGTGGGGTCGCGCATGGCGTGGACCGCGAGGCCGGCGGCAGAGAGCACATTGGCGACGAGGCCGTTGAGGGCGGCGCAGTCGGAGCGGATCCGGGATTCAAATTCGAGGCCTTCGCGGACGCTCATGATAGCCATGCCGTGATCGCCGATGGTGCCGGACACGAGGATGGCGTCGCCGGGCTGGGCGCGATG
>NZ_DASXYM010000047.1:0-23284 GCF_036502485.1 Occallatibacter sp.
TTCGCCCCTGCATCCAAACCACTTGGGGCATGTCTTGCACCCGGCTCCAATCGGGTGTCTAATCCATCGTTGCCCTGTTCGTGCTCGCCGCCCTTCTCCCCCCAAGGTGTGGCTGAAAAAAGGAGCAGCCATGCTGGCTACCGGCAAAGCCGTCAAGGTCACCGTCTACCTCAGTGACGGCGCAAAGCATAAAGGCCTGCCTGTCTATACAGGCGTCCTCGACTTCCTCTATAAATTCGGAATCGCGGGTGCCACCGTCTGCAAAGGCGTGGCAGGCTTCGGCGCCGGACATCGCATCCACGCCGCCCATATTCTCGAGCTGTCCGATCGCCTGCCCATCCGCATCGAGTTCATTGACACCGCCGAACGCGTGGAAAAAATCATGCCCGAACTTCAACAGCGTTGCAGTTGCGGCGTTATCGAATGGCAGGAGACCAACGTCATCGTCCCGCCGCGGTCCTGAAACTCGGAGCCGGAGCTTTGTATCATGGCATGACTGCAGTCATGCCGATAAAGGCGCTTGGATCCTGCGGGCTTTAGCCCCTGCAAACGATGGAAGACCGAAAGCCCGACCCCGCCTCACCTGTGATGACCAGCACATCCAGACGGCCGCAGCGCGTTCATACTAGAGGTCCCGTGGCGCATCTGTGCAACCAATCCGTTTCGTCTCCCGCGACAGCCCATGCGGCTCTCGGGCATCCATCAGCACGCAATGTTTACCAAAGAGTTACGAAGTTCCCTTTTTTTACGTTTTGAGCCATCAATTTTCGTCAACTCGCAGATATTGCTTCAGTTATGCAAATCCGATTTGTGATTTATCTCACAAATTGAACGCACTAAGCACCCGGAGAGGCCCTGATCCAGCAGCCATTCCGGCCAAATCCGCTCTCCTCGATTCATAAGAATATTGACATATCGGTAAACCCCCCACCCCCCCCACCCGCCGGCTACCTCACCTCTCCGACGTGAACGGCGAAGCCGGCAGCCCATCCGCGTTGTACAAGTTGCACTGCGGATTGCTCGCCCAGCCGTAACGGATCGCCACCGGGTTCGGCACCTCGGGGCTGGACGCAACCATCGTCTCCCCCTCCACCGACGCCGTGGCCGGGAAGTACTTGCCATCCGCCCCCGCGACCTCCACACTCGTCACTCCAGAGCCTTTCGCCGTCAGGCCTTTCGCATGGTCGAACCACGCCCGGATCGAACTGCCCTCCGCAGTCGCCTGACGGAACATCGGCCCCGAGTACTCCAGGTCCCGCTCGCCGTAGTGGAGCGCCCGCGCCGCCAGCGCCAGCCGATGCCCGACTGTGGCCTTGTCCGTCGGATGAATGTCATTGGGATTGCCCACGTCAATCGTCACCGCCATGGCCGTGTTCCGCTCCCCCAGCGTGCGCACCTGCTGGTTCCTGACATCCGCCCAGTTCGAATCCGGCCCCGTGATCCAGTTCGCAAGCTGCACATAATAGAACGGAAACGCGCCCACGCCCCACTCCCGGCGCCAGTCCTCGATCATGTCGCGCATCACCCGGTCGTAGTACGGAAACCGCTCGGCCCCGGCATTCGCCTCCCCCTGGTACCAGATCGCGCCCCGGATCGGAAACGGCGTCAGCGGCGCGATCATCGCATTCCACAGATACCCCGGTCCGTAGCTCTCCAGCGCCGGATGCCACGGAAACTGCGGCGCGGGCTTGCCCTCCGCCTTGGCTTCTTCGCGCTGCCGCTGCTCCTCCTTGACCGCAAGCGCGGAATCGGTGCCCTGATCCACCATCTGCCCGCGCACCGCAAACAGCGAGTTGACCTGCGCATCCTGACCCAGCGCCGTCAGCCGTGTCCATGCCTCAGCCGGCGTGCCGCCCCACGTCGAATCAATCACGCCCACTGGCACGTGCTCGCGCTGCTCGATCTCCCGCGCAAAGTACCACGCCACCGCCGAGAACGCCTTTGCCGCCTCCGGCGAGGAAGCAGCCCAGCCGGTGGTCGGCACGTCGTCCTGCGGAAAATCGGCAGCCTTCTTGTCCACAATGAGCAGCCGGATCTTCTGATTGTCCGCCTTGGGAAGATCCGCAGCCGCCGTGCTGGCCCGCTCCAGCGGAAACTCCATGTTCGACTGCCCCGAAGCCACCCACACATCCCCGACCAGAACATCGTGGATGGTAACGGTCTGCGCTGCCGCCGGTTTCGAGGACGCGGCATCGGACGCCGTCGCAACCGGCGTCCCACTGACCGTCATCTCAAATGGTCCGCCCGCAACCCCCGGCTTGAGATACACACTCCAGCGGCCGAGCTGGTTCGCCGCGGCGGACTTCGTCTCTCCGCGAAACGTGACGCTCACCTGCTCTCCGGCTTGCGCCAGGCCCCACATGTGCACCGGCAGATCGCGCTGCACCACCATGTGATCCGACAAGACCTTCGGCAATGTGACCTGGGCAGAAGCGGCAACAGGAAAGACGCAAAGCAAAGCCACTGAACGCAGATTCAAGACGAGCCCCTCGTAAGCAGATTTCACCGGATCTCCGTGCGCGTTCCGCGCCAGAATTACCGGAAAAACAACGTTAACAAACCGCACTGCGGCACGTCTCGCGTCCTGACCTGCAACTCGCCGCGACCAGCTGTGTCTATTACTTAGTGCCGCTTCTGAACCGAAGGGAAACCCTGTCGGAATTACGGATACACGCGGACCCTTTGAAGGCGATCCAATGAAGGAATCTAGGCAAACATGGGGCATACTGTGTACGAGGAGACTCTAACCACCTGCCCCCCGGGAGAGACCTGATGTTCACACGCAATCGGACGGTTCTTTTAGTCCTGACCGTATGGGCCATCCTGGGTTCCGCGGCACGCAGCCACTCACAGGCTGCGTTGCTCATGGAAGAGCCGTACGGGTTTTTTGGAACTCTTAATCCCACCGGCCACACCGCCATTTACTTCGCTCGGATTTGTGCCGAGACGCCGGTGAAGTTGCGCGCCTGCGAGCCCGGTGAGCCGGGGAGCGTGATTGCACGGTACCAGGGAATTGCCGGCTATGACTGGGTGGCGATGCCCCTCATCCCCTATCTCTACTCTGTCGAGGACCCGGCTGACGTCCCCCAGCGGGTGAACCACGCTACAGTGCTCCAGCTGCGTACGGCCTACCACGACCAGCACCTGACGGGTCTGGGCAGCGAGGTATTTGAAGGAAGCTTCGTCCACGGCGGATGGAACCAGCTCGTCGGCGTGGCGTATGAGCGCCGTATCTATGCGTTTCGCTTTGCCACCACTGAGGAGCAGGACGAAGCGTTGATGGAACAGCTGAACGACAGCCGCAACCGGACCCAGTTCAACCTGCTCTATAACAATTGCGCTGACTTTGCGCGCAAGTTCATGAACCAGTACTTCCCGCACACTTTCAACCGGACGTTGTTTCCGGATATGGCGATGACCACGCCGCGCCAACTCACGTTCAAGCTGGTGCGGTACGCAAAGAAACATCCTGAGATGGAACTGACCATCTTCGAAATTCCGCAGGTGCCGGGCTATCGCAGGCCGAGCCACGCCAACCAGAGTGTGGCCGCTTCCCTGATCATGACCGGCTACGCTATCCCGATCGCCTTGCTGAACCCTTACCTGGCGGGGGGCATTTTTGTGGACTATCTTGTACGTGGGCGTTTTCCGCGGAGGTATGCGCATCCTGCTGTCCTCCAGCCCGATCAGATCGCGGAACTCACTGGAGATCCGCAGCCACGCCCCACGGTCGCAACCGGATCGGTCAAACCGATTCCTTCCACCAGAGGGGCCCAAAGCAGCACATCGGCTATTCTCAACACCGGCATGAAAGAGACTTTCGATTCGCATGAGTAAGGCCCAGCCCGCACAGGATCTGAAACATCACGCAAGGCTTCATCTTCCATTTCATATCGTCAGCTTCTCAGCCCTGGTTGTGAACCTGGGCTTCGCCATCGCGTATTGCATCCTGCACTTCTCGAGATGGAGTGCGTGGCTCGTGGTTCTGTCGGTTGCGATCTTCGTGCCGTTCTTCCTGATCCGCATTTATGCGCTCAAGGTGCAGGATCGCGTGATTCGGCTGGAAGAGCGGCTGCGTCTCCAATCGCTGGCTCCGGCGGAGTGGCGTGGACAACTGCAACAGCTGACGGAAGATCAGCTGATCGCCCTGCGCTTCGCCTCCGATGGGGAGGCTGTGGCGCTGGCCAGGCAAACGCTCGAAGAGAAGCTGACCCGCAAGCAGATCAAAGAGCGCATCCAGAGCTGGCGCCCGGACCACTGGCGCGTGTAGTTCGACTTCCTGCGCCGGGAATCTGGAACAGGCGTAGAATCTCCAGCATGAAACGTTTGGCAGCGGTAGCGACCATTTTTGCCGCGCTGGCCCTGTCGGCAGCGGCGCAGCGGACCGGGGCGCGGGGCGGTTTCTCCGGGCCGGCCGTTTCAGCTCCGCGGTCATTTTCTCCGCACCAGGGCGGATTCGCTTCGCACGGTTCGATCGGCGTACGGCCTTCGTCCGGACCGGTGAGGTTCGGGTCAGGCGTCGGCACGGGCATAAGCCCGAGGGGCCCGAGGGGATTCAGCTATCCCACGGCTCCGATGCGGTACGGGGCGACGAGCGGGGCGGCAAGGCGCATGCCGTATCGCAGCTTCGCGCCGGATCCCGGCTATGGGTCCAGAGCTGGATCCGGACATGACCGAGGACACGGATCCGGTTATGGGTCGGGCCATGGTTCGGGTTACGGGCACGGCGACGGCGACCATCATCATCACCGCGGCGTGTACTACGGCGGCTACGTGTATCCGTACTACCCGTGGTTCTATGGCGGACCCATCTTCACGGGCTACGTCGATCCATGGCTATTCGGGCCTGAGGATTACTCCGACGACGGTTATGGCGGCGATGTTCCGGCGCCCTACCGCGATTACGGGATGCAGACGCCGCAGCCCTATCCGACGGAGTACTACCAGGGCAACCCGGCGATGCCTGAGCAGGATTCAGCCTCGCAGCAGGACTATCCGGCACAGCCGCATGCAGGGCAGCAGTACGCGCCGCAGCCGAACGGCATGGCGGCCCAAACGCCGGAACTGTCCGGTTCCTCGAGCGGGGCATCAAGCCAGCATGCTGTGACGGTGATCTTCAACGACGGCCGGCCGCCGGTGCAGATCCACAATTACCTGCTGACGGCCTCGACGCTGACCGTGCTCGATCCGCAATACCGGGAGATTCCGCTGAACAACATCGACGTCAGGGCGACGGAGCAGGCAAACCGCTCTGCCGGTGTCGACTTCCGTGTGCCGGTAAAGCAGTAGAGCGATCGGCGGAGGCAGGAATGACGGCGAGGCCCGGGGGGGGGCTATTTACGAATCGGTAAACACCCTCGACTGCGGTTCAACGAGAGACATCCTCGAAACCGACTTCCGCAGGGCAAGCCCGGCCTTGGAATCGTGATATAGATCACATCTAAAAACAAACTAAGCCTAGTTTAATGAGTCACTTAGTTCGAAACCAGAGGCAAAACAGGAAAAAAGGGCTACTTCGTAAGTTTCTGGTTAACTTTTGCCTCTGATCCGGTATTCACCAGCTGGACCGCTTCAGCACCGGCACATCGAAATTGGGCACAAATCCCCGATGCCGCCGAATCGCGACCCAAAGAAGTATGGGCGTTTTCGGGCGGAGCCGCTGTGCGCGCGGTCACAGGTGGCTTCTGGTCGCGGGTCCAGACGAACCGTTTTTATATCGGGGCGGGTGGAAGGCGCTCAGCCTGAACACGAAGGAGTCGTTCAGGGTGAGTTCCGGATTCAGTCTTGCGAGGGGCTCGAGGCGGGCAGGCCGTCAGCCTCGGGCTTGATACCTGTTCCCGGCTTCGCTTGCCGGCCCGATTCGACGGGATGGCGCAGCGTTTCGGCGTCGAGCTCGTGTTCTTCGCGATAGTGTTCGACCGGCATCCTGCCGTCCCACCAGGCACCGTTCATGGGGTAAACATCCGGATCGAAGAAGACCTGGTAGAAGTGCCACACCAGGATCGCGAGGGTAGCCAGGATGGCCTCGTAGAAATGGATGGACGTCGCGACATCGACCCACCAGCGCGCGAACAGGTTTCCGACCCACACCTTGGCCCACAGCATGACGCCGGTGACGCCCATGAGCGCCGTACCCCACACCAGCGCCCAGTACTCGGCCTTCTCCGCATAGTTGAAGCGGCCGAACCGCGGCTTCTGACTGCGCAGCCCAACGTAATAAAGCATGGCGGCGATGGCGTCTTTCACATCCTGCGGACGGGGAGCAAGATCACGGATCAGCCGCCTGCCGTCGCCTGCCAGGGCCGCATAGAGGACGTGGTAAATGCCGGCGGCAATGAGGGCCACGCCGGCGACGCGATGAATGATGCTGCGCAGCCTCTCGCTCATGCCGAGAAGGTGCGCAAACCACGACTCGGGATACTTGAGCGCGAATCCGGTGATCACCAGCAGAATGAAACTGGAGAGCAGCATGAGGTGCTGCGCGCGCTGATTGGTCGTCATGCGCACCACTGTGAGGCTGTGCAGTTTGCGGCGATCCGCGAGCTTGCGTCTCCAGATGATGAGATTGTGGAGCGCCATGAAGCCGATGACGAGGATGATGAGCGGAACGTAGATCATCCGCACCCACTGAACGGCAGTGCTGCCAATGTCGCGGCTGACGCCGGCGGCCAGAGGCCCGCCATCCTGCATGTGGACCCGCGTGAGGGTGAATTTCTGCGTAACGCCCGTGTGGCATTTGCCGCACGTTGCGCCCAGGCTGGCATGGTTGATGCTGGAGTGCGGATCGCTGGAGGGCAGAATGTCATGCACGCCATGACAGCTTGAGCAATTGGCCGCTACCACGGAGCCGCCCTGGGCCGCGAGGCCATGGTAGCTGTCGAAGTAGCTTGATACGCGATGGCCCGGCAGGCCGAACTCCTGCGAGAGGCGCACACCCTCATGGCAGCGGGCACAACTGTCGCGCGACACGTTGGCGGCGGCTACCGGGGAGTTGGGGTCGTTGTGCTGCTTGATGGAGTGGATGCCATGGCAGTCAGTGCAGTCGGGAGCAAGTTTGTTGCCGCTCTGGATTGCCTGCCCATGGATGCTGGCCATGAAGGTCTTCTGAATGTCGGTGTGGCACTTGCCGCAGGTGGCGGGCACGTTGAACTTGGAGATGGGGGACGCCTGCTCATTGGGGGGCAGGATGGAATGGGACCCGTGGCAGTCCGTGCAGACCGCGGCCTTGCCTGATCCGTTTTCTACGGCGCGGCCGTGCACGCTTTCCTGGTAGGAAATGAAGGGCTGTGTCGTCTGCCGATTGGACTCCATCAGGAATTTCTGCCCGTGGCAGCGACCGCACGTGCCCGGAATGTTGGCATGGCTCACGGGCGACTTTGCATCCGTTACGGCGAGGGCTTCATGGGCGCTGCCGTGGCAGTCGCCACAAGTGGCCGCGGCCGTTTTTGCCGTGGTGAGTCTGGCATGGGTGCTGTGTTCCCAGGCGGTCTGGGCCTCGGCATGGCACTGTGCGCAGGTAATTTTCCGGGGCGGCGCATCATGCACGAGGCTCTTCACGTCCGTATGGCAATCCACGCACGTGAACATGGAGCCGTGCATGGAGTGCTTGAGCTTGCCCGCATCCACAAACAGGCTGTGCGGCTTTCCGTTCACGTCTGCGGTGAGCGTGGAGTCGCTGTGGCATGCGAGGCAATCTTCATCTTTGAGCTTGTGTTGTGCAGGAAGGACGGATGCCCAAGCGAGAAGAATCAAGGCGATAGTACGCAACGGAAATCGAGCCGGGTTCACGGCCTACACCATGCGCCCCCGGTGCGCGGGTTCGCCGTGACTCGGGTCACATATCTTCCGATGTGTCTAAGGGGAGGGCATACAGGCAAGTGGGAAACAGGCCTGGGGAGCCGATTTGGGTCAACCTGCGGCCGGCAAGCGGCATCTAGTGTCGATGGAAGCTGCGGGGCCGCGAAGGCGGGCCAGACAGCGGTACGCACGACTAGACAAGTCTCTATAGACGTAGATTTTTAGGAGTAAAGCAATGCGCATACTACAGTTTGCCGGGCTGGCAGCGGCCCTGGCGCTTCCCTTCTGCGGATCGGCACAGATGCAGAGAGCGGGTGAAAACTCTCACACGTATAACCACGGAGAAGTCACTGCGTTCGGTGATTATTTTCGGTTTGCACCCTCAGGCCACAGTGCAACGAATTTTGTAGGGCTGGGCGGGCGTGTGGGTTTCAACATCCATCCCAATGTGGCGATTGAAGGTGAAATGGCCTATGACTTCGAACGGAATTTCACAACCCTGAATTCCAGCGGGGGCACGACGACAACGGTGGTGACCGGGGTTCGTCCGTTGACCGGTTTGTTTGGTCCGAGATTCCAGTTCGGAACCTCGGGGCCGTTCCGCGCATTTGTAACAGGCAAAGCCGGATTTCTGGAGATGAGCACCAGCAATAAAAGCCCATCGACGGGCAGCTTCAGCAACGCGCTCGACCAGTTTGGCGGCAGCGGCACGCACTTCGCAGCGTATCCGGGAGGCGGTATCGAGGCATTCTTTGGGCCGCTTGGACTGCGCGCCGAAGCAGGCGATGAGATTTACCTGTCCAACGGCGCTCACAACAATCTGAAGATCATGGTGGGGCCAACTCTCCGCTTCTAAGCGACCGAATCGCGGTTAACCACAGATCCGGCCTTCATCCACGCCGCCTTTCCGGTGGGGGTGAAGGCCGGATTTTGGTTTGCGCAGAGAGCGTCAGTGAGTGAGGCCGAGCAGTCGCAGCAGTTCTGCAATGGGCCCGGAGCTGGGGATCACGCCGGTGCCCGAGGCCGTGATTTTGAGCGGACTTTGCGGATCGTCGCTGACGATGGTGAATTCGGCGGCGAGATCGCCTGCGCCGGACGGCATGAATTGAAGGGTGATGTCTGACTCCGCGCCGGGCGCGATCTGGATGGGAAGGGTGGGCGCGGGCGTAAGGGTAAAGTCAGCGCTGCCCGCGGTGCGCGAGATACCGGTGATGTTCAACAGGGCGAGGCCGACGTTGAAGAGCTGAACAGAGATGCTGCGGTTGTCGGGCATCTCGACGATACCGAACCCGCAATTGGACGTGGGGTTCAGCGCCAGCCGCTGCTTCAAGCCGACGTCGCCGGCGACGGTGCCGCTGAGCGAGATGAACTGGCTTCCCGATGGATCGTTGCTGTCGAACTGCAGGAGGCCGTGCGTATCGTGAACGCCTGTTTCGGTGTAGGTGATCTGGAACTTCTGCGTAGCTCCGGGGGCAATCGCCGCGGGAATGGCGGGGTCGACGCCGACCGAAAACGCAGCATTGGCGTGAGCCGCGGTGATCTGCAATGCAGCATCACCCGAGTTGTAGACGTAGTAAGGCAAGGTCGCGGACTGGCCGCTGGCGATGGAGCCGAAGGCCAGGTTGCCCTCGGAGACGAACCGGGGGCCAGAGGGACGCGTGACTTCAAAACAACTGCGGCCGTAAGTGCCGACGCGCAGCACCACGGGCGAGACGGTGTTGTCGATGGCGAGCGACTTGCAGCACACCATGGGCATGCCGGAGCCGTAGATCTTCCACGTTGCAGTGCCCACGGCCTTGCCGTCCGTCACCGTCACGGCGGCATTGGTGGTGCGCAGCACACCTGCATCCCCGGCAATGATAATGGCGGGCGGCTGGGTGGCGCTGCTGCCGGTCTTGTCAAAGACGACGGACCATAGCGGCATGTCCGGGACGTTGCCTACCGGACCGCTGCCATCGGTGCCGCTGATGTCAGCCCAGGTTGTGCCGCCATCGACGGTGAGAAATACGTGGCGCGTGCGGTATTTGGGATGCACACCGGAAAAGCGATCGCACACAGCCGCGGCGCGGTTGGTATTGGTGGGATCGACTGCGATGCCGCTGATGCGGCCGATTCTCACGGTGCCGGCAGGCTTGCTGTTGAAGGCGCCGGTGTCCCAGGTGTTGCCCCTGTCGGTGGAGCGGTGGAGAGTGCCGTCCGCGCATCCGGCCCAGACGATCTGGTCAGACTGTGGGGATGTGGCGATGCAGCGAATGTCGTCGGGCGCGGCGAGGGCGGTTGCGGTGAAGTTCACGCCGGCATCGAGGCTCCGGTAGAGGGTTTTAACCTCGCTGACGTACATGAGCCGCGTGGCCGGATTGGCGCCGGTCTGATCGAGAGCGATGGCGCGTGCGCCGGCCGGGTTGGTGAGGCCTTTGCCCGTGCTTCTGGGGGTCACGTTGGTGCCGTCCCACGCTCCGCCGGAGTTCACGCTCTTGATGAAGAAATTTCCGGTGAAGGCATACAGGATGGTGGGGTCGGAGGGATCGACAGCGACCTGGCCGCCGTCTCCGCCGACGCCCAGATGCCAATCGTAGACACTGTCGGCGGGGCGGCGTCCGCCGGTGCCGGTGTCCTGCATGCCTCCGTAGGTGTAGTAGTTGGGAACACCTTTGCCGGCATCGGTGGCGCCGGTGCCGATGGCGATGCCCTGGAACAGATTGGTGGCCATCCTGCCATTGATCGCGGTCCAGTTGCCGCCGCCGTCTGTGCTTTTCGCGATGCCTCCGTCGGTACCGGTGTAGATGGCGGTGGCCGGCACCGGCGCGGGCGATGCGGGAACCGCGGGACGATTTGAAGGCGGACTGAACACGATGACGTGATTGTCCCAGTGCACCTTGCCGTTGGTGACGGAGGTGTTGAGAAAGCTCACGCCGGCATCCACTGAGAGCCACAGCTCCTGAAAGCCTGCATAGAGGCGTTTGGAATTGAGAGGATCGACGCCGAGGGTGAGGTCGTACCAGGTCTGTCCGAAGCCATCAGCGGTTGCCACGCTGGTGAGATTGGGGAGCGGGGTCCAGGTGGATCCGGAGTTGTTTGACCGCCACAGGCCGAGGAAGTTGTTGGAGTTGTCAGCGAGCGTGACCTGCACACTGACGTACAACACGGTGCTGTTGGCCGTGGCGCCGTCGAACTGAGATTGAGCCAGCGTGAAGGAGTTGAAGGGCGGGTGCGGCGCGGTGGCATCCGAGAAGAGATTTGTAGGGAACGTGATGCCGCCATTGGTGGACTTCATCAGGCCCACGCTAGCGACGCCGCAGTAGATCGTAGATGCGGGAGTGGCAGTGTCAAGCGTAAGACAGCAGATTTTGCCGTTTACAACGGGCTTTCGATCGTCGAAGCCAGGCGTATTTGCGCCGAAGTTCTGGCCACCATCGATGGAACGATAGAGGCCGTTGTTGGTGGCGACCAGCAAGACGTCAGGCATGGGGCAGACAATCTTGAGGATGCCTACTTTGGAGAACAGCGTGCCGAAGTAGCCGCCGTCTACGATGGCCCAGGTGAGGCCGCGATCGGTGCTGCGGTAGATGCCTGCGCTCCGGGTGAATGTGCTGCCACCGTCGAAGAGGTTGCCGCTGCCGGCGTAGAGGATTGCGGGATTGCCAGGATCGATGGCGATGGCGCCCATGGAGTTCGAGAACAGGGGGTCAGTGAGCGGAAGCCAGAGGGCGCCGCCGTTGCTGGTTCCCCACACGCCGCCGTCGTTGGTAGTGACGTAGATTGTTTGATCATTCGCGACGGTAGGATCGATGGCGATGTCAGTCACCTCACCGGCATCGGGACCAATGCCCATGTGAGCCTGATCGTGATCGATGACCAGGGGCGCGGGACCTATCTGTTTCCAGAAGACGCTTGCATCCAGGTCGAGCTGATAGAAATCGGCGACGGCCTGACGCCATGCGTCGGGGCTCGGCGTCCCGGCCGGATCGGTGTAGCCTTCAAGGAATTCGCCCTGCTCTCCTCCGGCTTCACCTTGATCTTCGCCGGTCTTCTCTTCTTCGTCGACATCAGGCATAGCTCATCTCCTTGGTGTGCTTGTGCGTCCGCGAGGCGGTGTTCAGGATTTGGAATTGCCGGGCGGAGGTGGAGGCATCATGCGCACCCAGCCTTCTGTGCCAGTGGCGGGATCAGGTCGCAGATGCGCATCCTGCGTCGCGGCGACGATGGGGTCTTCCTGCCAGGTGGTGATGTCGGCGCGATGATCCCAGCTCCAGGTACCGTGAATTTCATTCGGAACCGGCATGCGAATTGTTTTGGGATCAACCAGGACGGGCCCGAAGCGGAAGGTGGGCGAGATGGCCGCGAGCGCGGACGCGACCCACTCGCGGCGCATGCCGATTTCCTTGC
This sequence comes from Occallatibacter sp., assembly GCF_036502485.1. Lineage (GTDB taxonomy): Bacteria > Acidobacteriota > Terriglobia > Terriglobales > Acidobacteriaceae > Telmatobacter. The sequence goes on from NZ_DASXYM010000047.1 coordinate 12,184, forward strand.
GCGGAAGCGCGCCAGTGGTGGCATGCACGACGCAGTGCGGTTCCACCAGAAGCGTGAGGTTGACCACCTGGTTGGGATGAATGCTCATCACGCCGGTGGTGTCCACGTAGGGATGGGTGACGGGGCTGTTGCCTTCCGTGACGTCATCGCCGATGTCTTCAGAGAACTGCTGGTAGTAGTTGTCCGCCGCGCCGGCCTGATCGAGGAAGCCCTGGCCCGGACCGACTTTGCGAGCGAAACCAGCGACGGCGGCATCGGCGCAATAAAAGCGTGTGTAGTCGTCATTGATGAAGTAGCCGAGCAGGCCGTCTTGCCAGTGCGTCACGGCGCCCAGGCGCAGAGAGACGGAGCGCGTGTTGAGGTTGTCCGGGGCGATGGGCTCCTGCACTTCGAGCCGTACCTGGGCACGCATGATGGCAACGGGATGGCCGACGAGCAGCGAGAGATGTTCATCTGACGAGCTGCCGAAAGGATCAACGGCCCAGAGTGTGGAGTCGATGATGCGCAGGATCGCGGAGAGTGCATCTTCGCCGAGACCGGTGGCGGTGGAGTCTGCGAGTCCCCAGAGGAGAAGTCCTTGTGCAATGCCGGCGGCAAACTGATTGTCGACGGCACGCTGCGGTGTTTGCCCCACGGTGGCGGGCACGCCGGGAGCCGCATCCCAGATCACTCCAGCTTGCGGATCGGGACGAACGAAGCCGAGGTTGGCGCCGGCGGGGTCAAAGAATTCCAGATCGCCATCCAGATGGTTGGGCATCAGGAATCCGCACACAGGAGTGGTGGTCGAATCGGCCTCGACCGAAGATCCGTCGGCGGCCATGTAGCGGAACCAGAGCCGCGATGGCGATGTGAAGCGCGGAGGCAGAGCGAGCAGTTCGGGCCGTGCAGGTGTATTGATGGGCTCCGATTCAATCAGCTCCGCGGAGTTGACGAAGGCGCTGTCACTGGATCCGGCAAGATCGAGGAATTGCCCGTATCCGTCGACGAGACGGAGTCGGAGCACGCGCAGGAATCCAGCACGCAGCGGGACAAACGGAAGCGGAGGATTGGGGCCGCTGGTGGGGATGGACTTGCCGTCGGGCAGATTGCCGCCGCGCATCTGACGGGTAAGGTTGTCAGCGGCGCCGGCCAGAACGTCCATGCTATCGAGCGTGTCAAGGATGTCCTGCAGCGAGGAGCGGTCGATGGTGGAGAGAGACGGAGTACCGCCAGTGATGGAGACTTTAATTTCGCCGGCCATGGCAGCATAGGCATTCAGCGCGAGTTGCGCGAATTCGGAATGAAATTTGATGTACTGATTCGGCAGCAAATTCCCTGCTCCGCCCGCCGCTTGTGCCTGCGCAATGGCCTGACGCAGACTGGCGGCAGCGGTAGTGGCAGCACCCCCGGTGAGGTGCGCGCGGCCGGAGAGGACGAAGCTGCTGGGTGGCTGATCCACGGGCGTGTACGTGCCCGTGCTCGTCACAGCCGGCGGATTCGACGCCGGCGGCGCATTTTTGGGATCGGTGGCGTAATCGATCTCGTCGAGGCTCCAGTCCGCAACTCCGTTCGAAGAGGGAATGTACTCAATCTGCCAATCAAGATGAATCGGGTTCCAGGGCCGCACAGGGGGTGTGACAGCAATGGCCGACGGCAGCGTGCCGGAGATGCCGCTGCGCGCGAGCAATTCGCGGTAATCGAAACGTGGATCGCGCGTGGCCCACCACGCCGTCTGCTCCACAATGAACCGATTGGCAACCTGGCTGATCTGCGCTGCGGTGGCGGCATTGGCTGTCGCAGACGCGGCCACCTGAACCGCATTGGCGGTAGTTGCCGAAGCGCGGAAAGGCGGGATGGGATTGAGCGCGGACTGCGCGAGTTGCACGGCTGCCGATGGATCGAGCAGGATGCACTCGCGGAGCAGATCATCGCACTCCGGCGGGATGCTGCCGTTTTCAATGCCGCGTTCGAGCACCGACTCCGGCGTGGCGCGATGGCGCTCAATGGGCGAGTTCACTCCGGGAATGTTCTGCACGGCGGAACAACTCAGCTCCGTGAGGCAAAAACCGGTGAGCCGGCAAGCGAGGGTGTTGTCTTGCGAGAAGCGGGTGTCGCCTCCATGTTTGAAGGTGCGACTGGCGCCCTCCAGCAGAAAAACGGGCTCGCTCGGATAAAAGAGGCGCGGCAGCGCGCGGCGCACTTCCTCAGTGTGCGCGGGAATCTGCTGCTGCGTGACGGTGGGCACGACGAAGTTAATAGCCGACGCCATCCCGCCGGAAAGAATCTCGGTTTCGCGAAGGGTCTGCAGAGATGCAGAGTGCTTGACCGTAGCGGTGCCCTGCAGTTCGATGGTGCTCTCGCGGAACTTGCCGCTCTGAAAAGCGGACTTTTGCACGTTAGCGGATTTGGCAACGTGCGAGGCGAACACGCCCGGTGCGGGCTGCACGGGATTGGGAAGTCGAGGAGGCGTGTCAGGCATGGCAGGAATGTTGATGGTTTCAGTTGTGTAGCCGCCGTCCATGGAGGCAAAAGAATTCGAATGCAGCAGCACATCCAGCCGAGCGCGCCCATCGGGCTGTTCAAGATCGGCAAGCGAACTGAGCAGGAAGCCCTCGAGGATGCGCGCTTCATCGGGCTTGTTGTTGTGTTGCGCCACCAGTGCGGCCAACGCCTCCGTGAGGGTGTTGCCCACGGCGACGTTTACAGAAGACGCGGCAGGCGGTCCGCCGGCCTCGCCGGAGAGCAGTCCGGTTTCATTGCCGGGCCATCCGATCCCCGGCCAGCCGATGGCGACAACGGAGCCATGCATCAGGGTGGCGTTGGGCCACCACGAACCATCGGTGGAGTATGGGCCCATGGCCATGCCCTGATCATCGAACTCGGGCATGGAAGAAGGCTCATCGGTCACGGCGTAGCCGACCGCGTCTGCATTGGCGTTGAGCGCGTCGTTGTAGGTTTGCGTCGAATCCTTCACATTTGTCCTGAGGCCGAAGCCCCGGGCGGCAACTGCGTATTTACGCGCGTGACGAATGGACTCATCGAGCTCACCTGTTACCAGTTGCCACTGAAATTCCTCCATCTTCGCGTTGAAATCAGTGAGCGATTTCACAGTTGTGCCGCCGAGCGGATCGAGGGCAGGATTCGAGTACCATCCGCAGACCAGATAACTCAGCGGGCCCTGGGAGAGGCCGGCGAGGGTGTCGTAAAAGCCGAGACGGTTGACGCAGTTATCGTAATAAGCCGTCCAGGCAACATCGCCGAGCGATGCCACAGTGAGCGGATTATTGATGGCGTCCGGCAACGGCGGCCCTTCAGTGAAGCTGTCGAGATCGATGGCCTGAGGCACCTTGTCGCCGGCGCGCAGAACCCAACCGGCGACGGCGCGCGTGCCGATCTGGCTGCGGCCAAGAAAGCGTCCTGACGGAGACATGCGCAGCACCAGCCAGCGATCCGGCGCCGCGGGGAAAGTAGCGGTATCCCCTTCGGCGCTGCCGTGCGTGAGCGCGTCAGGAAGAGCCCAGTGCAGATACACGCCGGGAGCGCGCTGCCCGCTCAGTTCAGTGAACGGATCAGGAAGGATGTCGTAGCGCGTGGGGTTGGGATCGTCCGGCGCGGGCTTGAGGCGGCAATCGGCCCAGCCCTGCGGCAATTCCTGGGGTCGGATCACAAGGGCATCGAGTTGCACCGGCACCAGCACACGCGGCGTGCGAATCAGAAACGGATTCCACGTATCGATGACGCGCTGGTTGATGCCGTATGCGGCAGCCGCGCTGAAGGCTGCCGCGGTATCCGTGAAGCGCACTTTCGTATTAATGGCCATATTGCAGCACCAGGTCCTGAACTTGAGTGAGAGTGGTTTCGTCCGCCACCCGCTGCGCCACCAACCCATGCGCAACAAATCCGCCGGATATGCTCTGGGTTCCGGCATTGTCGACGGTGCCTTCAAAGCGCTGGCGCCATGGCGGGTCGAGGACAGCGATGGCGTAGCTGGCGGAGCCAGTAACAGGAACCGCGGCTGGAACTTTGCTGCGAATCTGATTCAGGCGCTTGTAGAGTTCCGTCACGTGCACTACGCGCGCGTTCGTCGAGCGGAACGGAACCTGCATGTCGTAGTAAGAGTCTTTTACGCTGGGGACGGGAATCTGCTCAGCGAACTTATCACGCAGATAGAGCCTGGGAACTCCACCATCTATGTGCACCCCAAACATCACTCCCGCGTGCGGCTCTTCGAGAATGACGAGTTGAGGCACGCCCTGAAACAGGGCGATCATCACGCCCGGAGATAGAAGCTCGAGCCGTAACGTCGTAAGTTGCTGTGATTTTGGATAATCGTCAGACGGGTAAAACTTCTCAGGCACCCTGCTTTTGTAGGCGCGCACGTCCATGTGCGGCCATCCGCTGACGGCGGAGGAGCGCAGAAGAAATCCGGTGACTGTTTCAGCCGCCGATGTGTCGGCATGGGGGTCGCTCTTCGCGTCGGCGAATCCCTTGAGGCCGCGCTGTATCACGCGCACCACGCGTTCTGTAACATCCAGCTGCTGATGAATTGCGGGAGCATGGCCGTGATGATGCGCCTGTTCGCGCGTGCCGATTTTGCCTACGGCGATGGCGCCGTCGACGAGACGGTCGGTCCACGAACGATCGAGATAGAAGAACCGAATCGACTCGTCAGGAAGGAGACGCTCGTCGGGAACCAGGTAATCGAACGGGACGCCGACCAGCAGGCGCAGGTGCGCCAGAAACTGCTCCATGTAGGGCGGCATTTCCGATTCCGGCTCGGTCACGTCGAGTTGGATAGGACGCTTGAGACGTTCAGTAAGTGCGGTCTTGGATTGAATCCACGCTGGGCGCATAGTTTAGATCCCCATCTTTTGCTGAACTGCCGTGAGAGCGAGGTCGCGTGCGGCCTGAAGGCGGTTGAGGGAAGCGGTGTCCGCGGCAACCTGGCTAAGTGTCGTTTCATTGCGCACTGTTTGCGCGGGCGCTGCGACGGCGACCCCGGTGGCGCCAGGTTCTCCACCCAGGATGGCGGTGGCCTCCGTTACGTTGGAGAGACTCCACGCCTCCTGCAGCGCGACGGGATTCAGCCCAGGCGCGCGGCTGGCCGCGTTCAGGCCATATTTGTCCGCGACCTGGTCAACGCCTGTAATCACGCCTTTAGCCGCGTTGTAGGCCACGACAGAAGCGACCGGCTTGTGAATCTCGAGTTGCTGATCGAGCGCGATCGTGGATTGGATCTGCAACAGCGAATCGACGCGGACCGACTGCCGGTAAGACTCGCGGCGCCAGCGCATGAGTTCCTGGGCGAGGCGCGGATCGGCAGCGGCAAGCAGCCGCCCGCATTCGAAGGCCGCAGCGTAAGTGATGTCTTCGGCGCCGGTCTCCGGAGTTACGCGCCGGCATTGGTCAGCAGAGTGGTAGGTGAGCGGGTCGCGTGTAAGAGGCATGGGCACAAGCGGGCCACGGTACCACACATCTTCCTGCTCGCCGGCGCGGTCCATCACCTGGATGGGGATATGGCCCGTGTCGATGACGGGTGGATGCCCAATCTCTTCGACCGTGCCCATGGTGGACACATTCACGCGTTGCACATAATCACGGAACGTGCCCGTGCCCGTGCACTCGAACGTCCAGCTATGGAGAAGGACCAGTTGCCTGGTTTCGATGTAGAAGTGAAACGCAGGATTTTGAACTGCGGTGACCGCCTGGCTTACATTACGATCCGCGACAGTTTGAAGCACAGTGCCGGAGAGCGCGCCGACCTCATCGATTGCGGCGTTGTTGACCTGCTGCACTTGTGCAGACGCGGCGGGCGCGTGACCGAGAAATGCGAACTCTTGCTCCTGAGCCGAAACAGCCGGCGCGGCATCGGCGGCATTCAAGACTATGTTTCCCAATTCAGCAAGAAAGAAGGGCGACGCCACTGCGGGAGGATCGGCCTTAACCAGATCGGTTCGCTCTTCAAGAGAGACGAGGCATGCGCGGTATTTCGCGTTGGGCGCGGGGAGGCGGTTGCTGGTAACTATGGCGTAGTAGCCCGTGGTGGACGCGGCGTTGAGCTCTTTATCGTCTACGTTCACCTGGCGCACATGTGCAAGCAGCGTGAGTTCATCCAGGCTGGGCAGCAGCGATTGGAGCAGATTGGATTCCACCTCGATGGAGTCGCACGTGATTCCATCGGTTACATCAAGGGCTGCGTAGCGGTCTGCCGGCATCACGGACTTGAGCGCCACATTCTGATGCAGCGTGTATTCGCCTTCGGCAAGCAAGAGCAGAGCGAGCCACGGCGTGGGACCAAATTCGCCCTGAGCGGGAAACGGGTTCGGCTGCGGGGTGAGTTGATCGCTACGCGATTTGGGTGTGCCGATGGTGCCCAGGTCGGTTGCGAGCCGCCGCTCCCACGGCAAGGTGCGGCGCGAGATAGCGATCTGCGGAATGGACTCCTCAAATCCGCCGTGCCCGTTGCGTGGAGGATAGACGCCGCCCACGTCTGTCGCGGGCAGCGTGAAGCGGGGGCCCTCGATGTCGAAGTAGCCGCTGTTGGATGAGAGCGCGGGACTCTGCCCGTCATAAGTGACATCGGTGACCACGTCGATGCGATAACTGCCATCGGTGAGTGGTGGCGTCACGCAGTCGTACATGTACATGGAACCAATGGGTGGCGGCGTGGTGCTCATTGAGCAGCTCCTGTAACGGTGTGGGTCGTGTCGGCAAGTGCAAGGTTGGGGGCTTCAGCGCTCATTGAGAGGCGCACCGTAATGCTGCCGTCGGGGGTCAGCGGGCCATCGGCGACAACCTGCTCGGGCACCTTGCCCTGCAGGTCGGTTGCCCACTCCTGGGCCTTGCCCGGAAGGCCTGCAACGCCCGAGAGCCGCCAGCCTTTGGCGCTGGCAACGCCGATGACGATGTGTGCGGCCTTGGGATCGGCCTTGGTGACGTCGTAGAGCAATGCGCGGCGGCGTCCGCCAAGAATGCGAATGGGGGCGGCAGAGAGCGTAGCGCCTTGCGCGCTGATGGCGAGATCGCCATCGTCGCTCGATGTGGCGTCGGCGAGATCGAGGAGGATCATGACGGCGCCTATGTCGACAGGCAGCCATGTCTCCGTGCCGATCTGGCTTGCCACCGCATCGGACACGCGAACCATGGTTTGCGCGATTGCCTGGCGATCGCGGATGGGGATGTGCGTCTGCGGCAGCACAAGACAAGAGCCGCGGCCGAGAATCGTTGTGGGTCCAACCTGCGGAAGCAGATTGCCTGCCTGCCATCCGGCAACGGTTTTACGGCCGGCAGGGGCAGCGCTGAACGTGATCGCGGCAAAACCGGATTGGCGCGGGGCAATGCCCGCGGGCAGCTTGCCAAGGCACTCGACAGAGATCATGCCGCAGCGAGGCGGAATCTCGATTTTGGTGGATGCCGCGGGCGGGTACTCCGCGTCGGCGACCACAGAGCCACCGCGGGTGAGGAACGTGACACGGAATGCGGAGTCGCCGGTAACGACGATCGTATTCTGCTGGTTGGCGGGCACGTCCCAGATGTGGGTTGTGCCTGACGGAACGGCGAGCCCATTGCCCACAAAGTTCGTTTCAGCATCCGCAATCTGCTGTTGATGGCCTTTGCCGGATACCCATCCAAGTTCAGCGGAGCGCAGCGTGCGCGCGGTCCTGGCAATGCGTGTCGGCGCCGGCGCTGTGACTGTCTTTACGCGGAGGAGACCTGAACCGGGCACGTCAACTTGCGGGGCAGCCATGCGAACCACTCCAGCTGCAGCTTCGACTGAGGTGACGGTGGTGCGCAGTGTGGTGGGGACGTCGCTGACCACCTGCGGGAGTCCGCGAAGCACGGCGCGGAGCCGCGGCCGCTGGAGCGCGACGGGCAGGACGAGCGGAGGCCGATTGATCACGGGGGGTGAAGGCAGCGCCGGCGGATGCATGGTGAGGCCAGTGGTGATGGGAGCAATCTGCGGAGGAGACGAGCGCCGATAGAGCAGGGCGCGCGTGGCGACGGGCGAGTTTCCGGGCAACGGCAAGCCGCTGGTTGTGCGCTGCTCCGCAAAAAATCCTGTAGCGCCCGCGGTGATGGCGCTCGCAATCTCAAGCACATTGCTGGACGCGGTACTGACAGTGAGCGCCAAATAAGCCTGCGCTGCAATGCCGTACTGCTGATACTGCGCATAACTCACGGTGAACTCGGTGGCAAACGGAAGAGGCCTGCTGTTGCCCACATCGTAGAGCTTGGCAATTGGAATGAGCGCAGTCTGTTCGGTGAGGACGCAGAAGCCCTGAACCGTGAAGCCCACGATCGCGGGAATGGTGTTGGCGGCCGCAGGCATGTGGGTGGGATCGTTCCAGTGCCACGTTGCTTCAGAGACCTTGCCGACGATGGGCGTCATGGTCCAATGCAACGTGTCGATCTTCAGGTCTTCATCCGCAGGCTCACTCTGCACGCTGATCTGAATCCACTGATCGTGGTTGTCTTTGCCGAAGAGTTTGATCGACATGGTGCTGTCGACGGACTCCTTGTTCATCGGAGCCAGATCGATGGAATGCACATCGGCACTGTGGTCCTTCGCGCCCTGCACAAAGTCGTCGGTCTTCGATGCCGGCAGCTTGGTGTCGCACTGGAACGAGAACTCCGTCTGCATCTTCCACGGCTTGTCTGCCGTACCGGGCGCCGGAGCCGCACCGGAGGGGGATGGAGGCACGAGGCCCTTGAGAACATTCACCTGGAACGCATTGCCGCTCGGATCGTTGCCAAACAGGTATTTGGTGGCGAACAGATTGAAGTCAGTGATGAACGGGGGCTGCGGGTTGGCATCGGAACCAAACGGAACGGTGATGCTGCAGATGCCAAGATCGACCGTAACGGTGCCGTGCAGCGGCGGGCCCTCAATGGTGAGCGTCGCGCCCAGCGAGAGCGTGATGTGAACGCCGATGCAGAATCCCCAGAAGCACACCTGGATGGAGAGGGTTGCGCCGACGGAGACGCCGATATCGATGGCATAGTAGAAGGGGTCCCACGAGATCAGGAAGTCAGCGAATGCGGTGAACCACACGTTCGCGCAGGAGATGCCGTAGGTGAGCTCGAGTTTGCCACCTGCCATGATGCAGGTGTTGGTCAGCGCAAAGTAAGTTTCGCCTTTGATATTGGCGCCGATTGGCAGTGCCCAGCGGAAGCCCAGCCGCGGAACATCGGGAAACTGTGTGGGCTTGTGGAACTGCGGATGGTAGCCGCCAATGGTGGTGACAAACTGCCCCTGCGGGAACCACATGAAGTAAGCGAACCCGCCGGTGAGCTGGCAATCGCGATCGAAGATGTAGGAGTTATCAGTGAGCTGCGCCTGGATCGAAAGGATGCCTTCCGCCGAGGAGAAGCGCGCCTTGAGAGCCAGTTCAATCGACACAAGGGCGGTATCGTCTGAAGGTACAGCGAGCCGCGCCACACCCAGCACTCCAACTTCAACTCCGCGGTCCAGGGCGACATAGACAATCGCGGTTATGTGGACGATGACGAAGGTCGTGCCATGCAATCCCACCGCGAGCCACAGGCTTCCCCGCCTGGCGGGGATGCTGTCGCGGATCTGCATCAGCTCGCCCATGGGATCGTTGGCCAGGGCGCCACCATCGTCGAGTGCCGCGACAAGAATGAAGTCCGGGATCCTGTTCATGTCGTCGGGCACAATGAGTTCGCGGTTGTACCCGACGCCGAGACCGATGGCTTCGACTTCAATCACAGGCGGAATGCCGATGACGATGAACAGACCGGCGAAGACGAAGATGCTGGTGTAATCGCCCGACGCATCGTGCGGCTTGGAATACGCGCCCACGGCCACCAGGCCGAATTCGGTGATCTGGATGAGCAGCATCCCATCGTATTCAACTGCGGGACCGCTGTCGTTTTTGAGCAGGGCGCCCGCGATGGTAACTCCCGGCGTCTGGAAGCTGAGCGCGAGGCCCTTCAGGTCAAGCGACCACTTGTCGGGATGCATGAGCGATTTGTACGGGATGGTCACGCCGAGTTCATCCACCTGTCCCGTGAGCGGCCCGACCTTCACCGTGGCATCGAGCACCAGCGATGCCGAGGTATTGCCGTTGAAGAGGATGCCGATCTGGTCGAGATAAATGGGGCCGAGCTGCGCGTGCACGCCGATCCAGATGGGCTTGTTGTCGCCGGAGATGAGGATGTGGAATGTGTCGTCACCTGCGGGGTGGGCCCAATACCACGCTGCCACATCCACGCCGGGATTCACGGGTTGCGAGTCTCCGCCGGCGTTGCCGCCATCGCCACCGCCGCCCAGCAGTCCGGCAGCCACTGGATTGTTGCCGCCGACATTGCCGCCCGTTGCCTGCGACAGTGGAAGGCCGAGTTTGTCGATCTCCACGCCGGCGCCCGGTGAGTCGAACTGGAAGCTGCTGCTCACGCCATCTGTGAATCCGGCATGGAAGAACGAGTAGAGCCGCACACCGCCGATGCGGAAGCCGTTGCTGTTGACCAGCGGACCATCGTTCGAGCCGGTCATACCGAGGCCCAGTCCGGCAACGGTCAGCTCCGGAGTGAATTTGAAGGTTGAGCTGATGTCGAACAGTGACAGCGTCACGCCTGCATCAAAGGTGCTGCCCCAGGCGGTGGGCGCGCCAAACAGCATCGAAAGTTCGTAGTCACCCACTGTGAAGTCGATGGCGCCGTGCAGATTGAGGCCGATCTTTCCACCGCTGTTGGTGAGTCCCACGTAAAGGTCGTCTGCAATCTTCAGACTTACGCCCGTGGACAGCGCACCAATCACACCAGTGACAAGTTGCGTAACGCTGGGGAATGTGGGATTGAGTACCAGGTCGAGGCCGCTCGGTATGGCGATGCCTGAGCCGGTAAGCACGGCCTTCACGTCGGGCCCGCCGGTCCACAGATGCGTATTGAAAGTATCTTTGATCACCTGCGTCTTGAGCAGCGTGTTGCCTACCAACGGCACAAGCCACTTCTCGATGAGCTGCGCGGGATCAGGATTGGTGACGCTGACGTGCGGCACGAGCGCGACTGTCATGGGCCCGTTGCCCAGGTGATCGGCAAGCGGGTAGAGGGCTAGCTGGAATGTGCCCCCACTCTCGCTGAGCGCGAAGGTTGGAGTGAC
>NZ_DASXYM010000048.1:0-34938 GCF_036502485.1 Occallatibacter sp.
GGCGCGCCCTCATTGGTCGCGCCCACTGCCTCTCGCGTGAGGGTGGACAATCCGCGGGGGACCTTCCGGTACAGATCAACTCCAGAAAGCTCCACGAGAGCGAGGAAACGCCATGTCTGAAATCACAAAATTCATCAAGCACCACTATCGCCATTTCAACGCCGCAGCCCTGGTAGACGCCGCACAGGGATACGTCGACCACCTGAACAACGGCGGCAAGATGTTCGTCACCATTGCCGGCGCGATGAGCACGGCTGAGCTCGGCCTCTCGCTTGCCGAGATGATCCGCCAGGACAAAATCCACGGCATCTGCTGCACCGGCGCCAACCTGGAAGAGGACGTCTTCAACCTCGTCGCTCACGACTTTTACGAACGTGTCTCGCACTACCGCGATCTCACGCCGGCCGACGAAGCCGCGCTGCTCTCCAGGCACATGAACCGCGTTACCGATACCTGCATCCCCGAGATGGAGGCCATGCGGCGCATCGAAAACGAAGTTCTGCAGGAATGGGTCAAGGCTGACCAGGCCGGGGAACGCTACTTCCCGCACGAGTTCATGTACAAAATTCTGCTTTCAGGCGTGCTGGAGAAGAGCTACCAGATCGATCCCAAGGACAGTTGGCTGCTGGCGGCGGCGAAGAAAAACCTGCCCATGTTTGTGCCCGGCTGGGAAGACGCCACCCTGGGCAATATGTTCGCCGGCCACTGCATCTCCGGCGACGTGAAAAACGTGCATAGCGTGCGCACCGGCATCGAGTACATGATGGAGCTGGCGGAGTGGTACACCAGCCTCACCGCGCAGGCCTCGCTGGGATTCTTCCAGATCGGGGGCGGCATTGCAGGCGACTTCCCCATCTGCGTGGTCCCCATGCTGCACCAGGACCTGCAGCGCAACAACGTGCCGCTGTGGGGCTACTTCTGCCAGATATCGGACTCCACCACCAGCTACGGCTCCTACTCCGGCGCCGTCCCGAACGAGAAGATCACCTGGGGCAAGCTGGGGGAGAAGACGCCCAAGTTCATCGTGGAATCGGACGCGTCCATCGTCGCGCCGCTCATCTTCGCCTACGTCCTCGGCTGGTAATCACCTGCCCCACCCGGGGTGGGGCTAACCGCGAGTGCGCAAGAGTTTCGGCCCCCTCCTGTCGCCTTTCTTCTGGCGACAGGGTGGGGAACCACCCTGCATCCGCCGAGTCCGCTTCACCACCAGCCATCCCCGCGATTTCAGGAAGGACATCGTCCAAGCCATCGACGCATTCCCGTCACGAACCTCGGCTACACCCAGCGGGCTGACGGCTGATCGCTGTTTTTAGATCTTCTCTATCCACTCCCTGAACAATCTCGCCACCGTCACCGGCTGCTCAGACGCCGCCAGATGGCCCGCATCCGCAATGACGTGCGAGGTGCATCCTCCCGGCGCAGCCGAGAACGCTTCCATATCCGCCGCCGACACACTTCCGTCTTCGCCGCCGGCGATCGACAGCAGCGGCACGCTGATGGTGCTCACGGTCGACACGGAATCCGGCCGCACCGCCAGCCCCGCCTGCACCGCAACCACAGCCTCGGGCGACAACACCATTCTTCCCCGCACTTCCGCGGCGAGCGCCGGCCGCCTGCCACGCGACGTGGCGCCCGGCAGCGTATTGGCCATCGTGTCGAAGAAGCCTTTCACACCTTCCGCCCGCACCTTGGCGATGTTCTCGGCGCGCTTTTGTAAGGCAGGTTCGCCATCCGGCTGCGGCTTGGAGCAGACAAACGCCATGCCGCGCATGCGCTGCGGGGCCTGCCGCCACAGCTCCAGCAGCACATAGCCGCCGATGGAACAGCCGGCGAAGAGGGCGCTTTCCACTGACAATTCATCGAGAAGGGTCAACACGTCGCGGGCGAGCTGGTCCATCGCAAGAACCGGCGCATCAGGCGCCCGCGAAAACCCGCCGACGGGAAGGTTCTTGCCAAGCTCGGAAGCGCCATGACCGCGAAAGTCCGGGAGAACAGCCCGAATTCCGGCGTCTCTCCATTCATCCAGCATGGGCCGCCAGTAATGGTGGTCGAGCGGCGTGGGATGCAGCAAGACCACGGGCGTACCCCGGCCTTCGTCGACGTAGTGCAGCGCTGCGCCTGCGGAGCGGTAGGTCTGGCTCATAGATTCGGAGGCGCGTTTGGACCGGAAAAGGGGCTGGTCATGGGTCCCGGAATTGGCATCGGCTCCTCAGGTATCCCGATCCAGCCGGCCAGATACGCCACCCCTACAAAGCCGACAGAGAAGCAGAACCCGATGACGGTCAGAATGCGGATGAGCCCTACATCCCAGCCGTTTGAGCGAGCCAGCGCCAGGCACACACCCGCAACCTGGCGACCCAGGATCGGGCGCATCAGCGGCCGGCCGGGCATGGGCGGCGACACCAGCACCGTCGCGCCGCAGTTGGAGCAGAACCGGGCGGTTGCCGGCAACCCCGTTCCACATCGATGACAAAAGACAGCCATTGGATCGGACCTCCCTCGAATCCTCAGCCATTCATACGGAACGGGAAGAGGTACGGTTCCATTCTGGGGCGGGACGGCCGGCCGCGTCTATGGCAGCTTCCGTCGCATCAACCGGACTGCCGATGTGACAGCCCTCTCAGGCGCCTGAGTAGGGAGACTTGAGAAACTTGCGTGCCTGGTCGGCCCGCGAGGTGGACGGGCCGGCATCGATGGCCATCTGGTAATCGCGGCGCGCCTGGTCGCGTTCCCCGTTCAGGTCGCGGCACTGCCCCGCCGCCAGCATCGACCGCACCTTCAGTTCCGGGCCAACATTCTGCGCAAAGCCGGCCTGCTCATACGCTTGAGCCGCCTCGCTGAAATGCCGCTGTCCTCGCAGAGCATCGCCCAAGCCGAAGTACAGCAGTTCGGGACGGACGGAGGCGTAATAATCAGACCTCTCGATATTCGCCACGATGCGCCGGTAGGCCTCGACAGCTGCCATCCCTTCACCCGCATCCTTGCGCAGATTGGCCTCCTCCAGCGCGAAGAGATAGTTGCGCGGATATTGCGCCTCCAGCGTCTTCACCACCTCGATGGCCTCGCTGTATTTCCCTTCGCGCCGAAGAAAGAGCGCTGTCACGGTGCGTGCTTCAACGGAGCTGGCCACACCGCGATGAGCAACGTCGCGCAACATCGCCATACCCGTTTTCTTTGAGCCACTTATGCCGGCAAACCCAATAAAGAACTTGAACGGTCCGGGCAGAGCTCCGACCACGTATTCATACACGCCGACGACCAGCTTGGCGTCCACGTAGTTAGCGTCTGCCTGCAGCACCTTCTGCTCATCGTCTCGAGCCTTGGTAGCCAGCCGAAAACCGCTGCCGAATCCGCGCTCCACCATGGCGATGTAAGCGCAGCGCAGGCTGCGCGCCCAGCCGCGCGCGTACAGAGCGTCGATATCGTTTGCATTGTGAGAGATGCGAGCATCAGCTTCACGTACTGCTTCATCCGCCAGCGCGAACAACCGGTCGCGGGCGGAAAGGTCTTCCCGGGTGGCATGGTGGCCGGTCAGGAAGCCGTCATTGGCATAAAAAGTGGTATCCAGCAGGTCCTGCCGATAGAGCTCCTGGAACACCTCGGCATCCAGCAGGAGAGCGGTGGCCTGGGGATCGCCAGGATGGGCCTGGTGTACGCGCTCGAAGCGCTCGATAGCGCCGGGATAGTCAAGGTCGTAGAAATGCTCTTGAGCTTCTCTGACCAGCGGATCGAGGTTGAGAGGATTGGTGCGGACCTGCGCCCGGGCGCTGTACAGGGAGGCGGCGAGCAACAGAGCCAGCCAGGTACTGCGGCATATCCTCAACGGAACTCTCCGTGGCGAACTCCCCGCACGGCCGTGAGAAGAGAGGAGGGCCTGGTTTGATTCTAAGACACCCCGCCCCCATCGCAACGTGCCCTGGGACCCGGCACTGGAGCTTTAATTAACAGCGGTAATGCGACAGCACGGGCCGGCCCTCATGGGTTTGTGGGTTCCAGCACACAGTCCATTCCACTGTCATAGACTGCTTTGAGCTGAGCCGCCGGAGTTGAGACGGCAAGTTCAATGTGTTCCTCCTGCTCGACATCGCGAGCACGGAACGTTGCACAGTTGCAGAGGGTCGGGCATTGGGTAAACCTGGGAAGCTGGATAGCCGGCATCGCCTTTCCATAGAGCCATCCCTGGCCGAATTGGCAGCCGAGACGGAACAACATCTCGCATTGCTCTTCGTTCTCCACTCCTTCCGCCACGGTAAGCAGATCGAGGCTGCGGGCCAGATCGAGCACCGCACCGACAATCTTTCGGCTTTCGCGCTTGTGAGGCATTTCGCGCACAAACTCGCGGTCCACCTTCAACTCGTCAAAAGGCAGAGACTGGAGATGGAGGAGGCTGGAATATCCCGTGCCAAAGTCATCCACCGCCAGCCGGCACCCCATGGATTTCAGGTCCGCCGCCACGCGGGAAGCCATGTCGAGGTTATCGATGATCGCGGTCTCAGTGATTTCGATCGTGAGCTGCTCGACAGGCCAACGAGTCTCCCGGCACAATGCGCGGACTCGTCCCGGTAAGAGCCGGTTGCGCAGTTGAATTGGAGAGATGTTTACGCTGAGCATGCTGTCGGGGGCAGCCGCCCGCGCGACGATGAAGGCGGTGTGCAGAATCTTGTCGGTGAGAAGGTCGATGAGCCCCTGCTGTTCAGCGAGCTCAATGAAATTTGTGGGAAGGATAAGGCCCTGCCGGGGATGCTTCCAGCGCGTGAGGACTTCAAATCCGGAGACGAGGCCGGTTTCGAGGCTGACGATGGGCTGGAAAACCGGAACGATCTGGTCGTTCTCAACGGCGGTGCGAACCTTGGGCGCCGAGACTTGCATTGCTGAAGTGTAGGCCTGGTTTTCGCGGGAGTGTGTGATTCAGAACACGTCTCTGGGGAGGCGCATTGCAATTGGGAATGGCGGCGCGGGATGGGAATCTGGAGAGATAGAACTGCAGGAAGAGACCACCGGCGGGATTTTTCCGGGGAATTGGTTCTGCCCGCGGGGGCATTAGGAACCATGGAAATGGGGGGCGATAGTGAACTAACATGAAGGTATGCAACCGCTGCAGAGTAGCTCCGCAACCGGCGCCGCGCGTTCGATTGCCGACCCGCGCGAACGCCTGATCGTAGCTCTTGACGTGCCGGATGCGCGCGCCGCTTCCCTGCTCGTGGACCGCCTGGACGACACCTGCGCATGGTTCAAAGTGGGGTTGGAGCTATTTGTGGGCGCAGGGCCGGCTGTGCTGGAGCCAATCCTCCGCCGCGGCTACTCGGTGTTTCTCGACCTGAAGCTGCACGATATCCCCAACACCGTGGCAGGCGCTGTTCGCTCCGCGGCGGGGCTGGGGGCGAAGATGTTGACGGTGCACGCCGGCGGTGGCCCGGCGATGCTGAGCGCGGCACAGGAGGCACTGACCGGGGTGGCAAATCCGCCGC
Source organism: Occallatibacter sp. (assembly GCF_036502485.1). GTDB lineage: Bacteria > Acidobacteriota > Terriglobia > Terriglobales > Acidobacteriaceae > Telmatobacter. Next base: position 5,469 of record NZ_DASXYM010000048.1, read on the forward strand.
AGTTGCTGGCTGTTACGGTGCTCACCAGCATGGATGAAATGCAGCTCAAAGCTGCCGGAGTGCAGCGCTCGCCGGCCGAGCAGGTGGAACTGCTGGCGCGTATGGGACTGGATTGCGGGATCAGCGGGTTCGTTTGCTCGCCACAGGAAGTGGGTGCTCTGCGGGCCATCACAGGACCGGCCGGCACGCTGGTAATCCCCGGCATACGGCCAGCGGGAGACGCGGTGGGCGACCAGAAGCGCATTGCCACGCCGGCTGACGCTCTGCGTCGGGGTGCCAGCTACCTGGTGGTGGGCAGGCCCATTACCCAAGCTGCCGATCCGGCAAAGGCGGCCGAGTCGATTTTGACGGAAATGGCGTCGGTTTTATAGTGGGTGCTTCAGGGCGTCTTGTAAACAAAATCACCAATCCGTTTCGCCCTGGGCAATGCGGCGTGACGTTCGTCACATCAGCGGTGGTGCGATGGAGGTACGCTCCTTTTCAGTCCAGAATCCCTGCGAGGGCCGCATGATTATTGATCACGCCGAGATCGTTTCCCCGTTGCTGCAGAAGTTCCAGACGTTCTACGAGCAGTTCGCGCAATTCAGCCAGGACGCGACGGAATTGCACTGTAACCTTCCGGTTCAGGATGAGCCCTCGCGAGCGGCGTTCAATTCCCTTTCGCGCATTCTGGCGTTCTCAGATCAGCTCAGCGTGCTGGTCAGCATGATGCGCGAAGATGTGCGGGTTGTGGATGAGCTGACCGGGAATCCCATAGAGGCCAAGTGGGCGGATGAGATCGACGAGTGTTTTTATGAGCTGTTGAAGGCGTCCAAGGGCGCTGCCGCGAATGTGAACTAGCCTGCGCGCAGCCAAAACTGCCGTGAATCAAACAGCAAGAGCCCGGCCGCAGCCGGGCTCTTGCTGTTTGCGGACTTCGATCTTCGGTTAGAGCTTTTCGAAGAAATCGCAGGCGGAGCAGGAAATGTAAACGCCGCCGGGAATGCCGCGCTCGCGGTCCTTAACGCGCTTGACGATGCGCGTGGGCTTGCTGCACTTGGGGCAGTCGGTCGATTTGGTCGTATCCATGACCTTTTGACGGTCACCTGTTTTAGCAATCTTTGCCATGGCTAGGGTGAATCTCCTTCTCGGGATTGTCTCTGCTCACAGGGCACCACCTGTGGCGGGCCATCTTCCGGGAAGGCTTCGCGCACAGGTCAGAGTGATCCGGCTTCAACGGCGCGGTCAGATGCTCGTCTCTTGTCGCAGGTATTGCCGGGAGGGAGCGGACTCGCTCCCTCCAGTTTACATGAAGGCTGGATTAGTTCGCGGTTGGATGGTCCTGGGGAGCGGCCGGCGGCTTGGCTGGCTTCTGAGTGTCGGCGGGCTTGGGGGCCGGGTTATCGACTGGGACGTCCGAGTCGTCCTGCTGCTGAGGATTCCTCGGAAGTTTGGAGGCGTCGGGATAATCGTCCGGCTGTTGCTTGGGGAACTGGACCGGCTTCATGGCGCCGGCGCTCTGGTTGCGCGGATCGTCCTGGGGCAGGGCCTCGCCATCTTTACGGAGGCTGGGTGGGGCTTCCGCGGCCTGGGTGTCAGGGTTGCGAACAACATCGCCGAGGGCGACGGTGCGTGGCTGGGCCTCGGGCGCGAGCGGGGTGCCGTCGGTGCGCATCAGGCCTTCGACTTCGTCCTTTTCCCAGATCTGAGGCGCTTTGCCGACGGCAGCGAGCTCGACGCGAATGACGCGGTTGCCGTTGATGCGGACGAACTGGACCGGGTCGGGAGACTTGCCGTAGATCCATTCCTCGTAGGGCATCTGGCCCTCGGTTTCGCGAATCTTCTGATCGGGGCGGCCGATGGCGAACACCACCATGTCGGTGGTCATCCCCACCATGACGTGATGGTTGAGAATGGCTTCTTTGAGCTTGGGCGGCAGCGTGTCCGTGTAGGCCTGGATCGGGGTCTTGACGTCAAAGGAGATCAGCGGGGCCAGCAGGGCTTTGACGTCCTTGCCGGTCATTTCAGGGACGTGGTCTTTGAAGGTGAGGGTGAGACGGGCGCCCTGGGGCTCCTGGCCGTCATCCTGGACCACGGGGCTGGTGTTCCCGCTGCCGCCGGCGCCGATCTGAATATGGCGCAGGAAGCGGTGCTTGGCGTCAGGGCCGCCGTTCAGCATGAAGGTGATTCTGTCTTTTTCGAACTTGATATCGGTGATCACGAGGCGGTCGCCGGGCTTGGCGCTCAGGCCGCTCTCGGTGACCATGTTGAGATAAGGCTCGCCGGCGGGGCTCAGCTTGCCATTGGCCTCAAGCGTGAGGCCTTTGTGGCCTTTGGGGAAAGGGCGCATGGCGAAGCCCTGCTCGGACTGGAGGAGCCGTTCGAGCTCGAGGCGGGTCTTGGTCAGCAGGACACCCTTAGTCAACTCGACATGGGTAGGCTGGACTTGTGCGAAGCGGCGGTCGACGGTGCCATTGGCCTGGCTGGCGTTGCCATGGGTGTCAATGGTGACGACCTGGGCAAAGGCAGGCGCGGCTGTGAGCGTGGCTGCGAGTACCCAAACCTGGGTTCGGCCCGGGCGAGCTTTAACTATAGGGGACGGCGTTTCATTGGATATGGAGCTCAACATGCTCTTCATGGGCTCTCCCATGTTGCCATCAAGGATGCGCGTTTCTCGACAGGGGAAGCAAGGGCAAAGCTCAAAATTCGCTTCAAGCCGGTTTGCGGTCCTGCTGAGACGGACGCCCCTGGTTCGACTTACCCGGCGTGCAGCGGTTACGGAGTTTGCGAGTGAGGCAGGGATGGAATGGAAAAAATCACCTGCACGCTGCGTGACGCGCCGGGCGACGGTACTTACTCTGAGGGTCTACAGGGTGGAATCGTTGCCTGATTTCGGCTCGGATTCGAAAGGATTCGCCGACTCCGCGGTGGAGGGAGCTGAGTTGGTGGAAATGGCACGGGAGGCGAGCGGGGGCGCAGCAAGGGGTGCGCTGAGGGGGACGATCTGGATGAGGGGCTGCGGTGCTGGCTCGGCCGGACCCATGGCGGCCTCGTGCTGCCGGCGCGCGGCGGCGTCAATGTCGACGGGGATGCCACCGGGGATGATCTCCGGGGTGTTGTAGCGGTAGTTGAGTTCGCGGGTTACGCGGTAGACCACCGGGATCAGCACCAGCAAGGCAAAGAAGGCAAACCAGCTTGACTCGAGGCCGAAGCCGCCGCCGGTGAGCCAGAAGGACCCGGTGGGGTCGCCCTGCACGACGGGCGAATGGGTGTTGTCGCCGTTGACGGCGAGGCCGAAGAGGAGGGCGCGCGTGGCCTTCCAGCCGAAGTTGAGGCCCCAACTGACCCAGAGGGCACGGGTGCGGAGGTAGGCCACGGAGAGGACGACGGCCAAGACGAAGGAGACGGTGGAGGTGGTCCGGGTGGCGCCCGGGGTCATGCTCTGCAGGAACGCATAAAGCAGCGAAAAGCCGAAGAGGGCGCCGGCCGGTCCGGTGGCCCGGGCAAAGCGCTGGAAGGCGTATCCGCGAAAGGCGACTTCCTCTCCGAGGCACAGGAGAAGGAACCAGGCGGCTTGTATGAGCAGCCAGCCGAAGGAAGAAAGCGAAAGCGAGACGGCGATAGCGATGCCGCCGAACAGGGCCATAACCAGAACGCAGAGGGCTGCGACAGACCAGCCGAGCGCGAGGCCCAGGCCGAATTCTCCCTGATAGCCGGGGCGGCGCGGCAGGCCCTGGGCGCTGACGGGATGGATCTGCCGGTTGAGCGAGAAGCCGAGGCCGGCGTAGCCGAGCAGCAGCAGGAACACGAGCATGGCCTGCTCGGCAAGAGGCTGCCATTGCGCGCTGACCAGCCCCAAGGCGCCGTGCCGAGCAAGGGCTCGGGCCAGGAAGAAGTAGAAAAGGGCGAAGAAAAATAGGCCGTAGGCGCGCAGACGGCTGTCGTGTGCCTGCACCGTAGTCGACGTCATCAGGCCGATCCTTCCTGGGGGCCGACCCTCGGCGTCTGCGCCGGACAGGGTCCCTGGCGAGAGCGATGCGCGATCTGGATTCGCTCAGCTTGCAGATGCGGCAACGGGCTAACCTTCCGTGTAGAACTGGGCCATTTTACGGAACTTGGCCTGTCGAGCGGCAACCAGATCGCCAATGGGAACCGCCTTGATTTCGGCCAGGTGTCTGCGCAGAGCGTTAGTGAGTTGTCCAGCGGCCGCGGGATGATCGGCGTGCGCGCCTTCAGGCGGCTCGGGAATGATCTCGTCGACACAGCCCAGGCGGGCGACTTCCGGTGCGGCGATGCGCATGGCTTCCGCGGCGAGCTGCTTCTGTGCGGCGTCGCGCCACATGATGGCTGCGCAGGACTCAGGAGTGATGACGAAGTAGAGCGCGTTTTCGAGGATGAGCACGCGGTCGCTCACGGCCAGCGCGAGCGCTCCACCGGAGCCGCCTTCGCCGGTGATGACGGAGATGGTGGGCACGCGCAGGCGGCTCATCTCGAGGATGTTGCGGGCGATGGCTTCAGCCTGGCCGCGCTCTTCCGCTCCGAGACCAGGAAAGGCGCCGGGAAGATCAATGAAGCTGATGACCGGGCGGTTGAACTTTTCCGCGATGCGCATGCAGCGGAGGGCTTTGCGGTAGCCTTCAGGGTTTGGCATGCCGAAATTGCGGCGGACGCGCTCTTTGGTGGTGCCACCTTTGCGGTTGCCGATGACCATGACTTCTTCGCCGAGCCCAGATGCGCCGTCAGGACCTTCGGGGGAAGGCAGGCGTGCCATGCCGCAGGCCACGGCCTCGTCGTCGCCGAAGGCGCGGTCCCCGTGAATCTCGCTGAAATCGGTAAAGATCCGCTCGATGAACTCCATGGGGTAGGGCCGTTCGGGATGCCGGGCCCGCTCGATTCTCGCCCACGCCGCAGAAACGGCCGGCGCTTGCGTTGCACTGCCAGTATGCTGATCGCTCATCGACACCTTAACTGATGCGGACGCCCGGAGGCAGCCGTCTCTCACAAGATTCTACGGGGCGAGGCTACTTGGGACAAATATAAGAGCGGCAAGGCCGTTGGGCGGCTAATCCTTTCGGTACGACAGTGCTTCTCCGACGCCGTCGCATATCGCGCGACGGGCAGCGACCAGCGCATGGATGAGAGCAGCGCAGGGTTATCCGTACGAACGCTGAGGGGCGGCACCGCCTCGTACACTGTTTGGACACGCGCGCATCAGACGTGCGTGAACGCTGCTTTGTGAGAGCCGCCAGATGAGCGCTGCGATTGAGTTCCGCGATGTGTCGTTCGCCACGCGCGAGGGGCGCGCGATTCTGGAGGCGGTGTCGTTTGGGGTGGAGGAAGGGACGGTTACTGCGATTCTGGGGCGCAGCGGGTCAGGCAAGACGACGCTGCTGCGGACGGTAAACCGGCTGATTGCGCCAACGGGTGGTGAGGTGCGGGTGGGCGGCCGGGCGGTCACGGACGCTGGTCTGATTGCTCTGCGGCGCGGGATCGGGTACGTGATTCAGGAGACGGGGCTGTTTCCGCACTTTACGGTGGAGCGGAATGTGGGCGTAGTGCTGGAGGCGGAGGGGAAGTCGCGGGCGGAACGCGAGGCGCGCTGCCGGGAGTTGCTCACTGCGGTGGGACTGGAGCCGGAGACATTCCGGCGGCGGTATCCGCATCAACTGTCGGGCGGGCAGCGGCAGCGGGTGGGACTGGCGCGCGCGCTGGCAGCCGATCCGCCGGTGTTGCTGATGGATGAGCCGTTCGGGGCGCTCGATCCGCTGACCCGCGCGGAGATGCAGGACATGCTGCGGAATCTGTTGTTGCGGCTGCGCAAGACGGTGCTGCTGGTGACGCATGATCTGGATGAGGCGCTGTTTCTGGCGGACCACATTGTGCTGATGCAGGAAGGCAGGCTGGTTGCGCATCTGGGGCCGGAGGAGTTTGTGCGGTCAGAGCAGGCCGAGGTGGTGGCGTACATTGGCGCGTTTCATCGCGGAGAGCGCAAGGCGGAGGCGCGGTCGTGACAGGATTTCTGGCGCAGTACGGATCGCAGATTGGCACGCTGACGCTGGAGCATGTGTGGCTGACGGGTGCGGCGATGCTGTTTGCCGCGGCGATCGCGGTGCCGGCGGGAATCTGGCTGACGAGGGCGCCGGGGTGGGCGCGGCCGGTGATCGGGATGGCCAACGTGCTGCAGACGATTCCGTCGCTGGCGATGTTCGGGTTTCTGCTGCCGCTGCCGTGGCTAGGGGAACGCGCGGCGCGGATTGCGATTGTGGCGCTGACGGCGTATGCGCTGCTGCCCATTTTGCGCAACACGTATGCGGGGATTCGCGGGATTGACCCGGCGGTGGTGGAGGTGGCGCGGGCGCTGGGGCTCACGGGACGTCAGCGGCTGTTCAAGGTGGAGATGCCGCTGGCGGCGTCGTTCATTCTGGCCGGGCTGCGGACGGCGACGGTGACGTGCGTGGGGATTGCGACGATTGCGGCGGCAGTGGGCGCCGGCGGTCTGGGCGAGTTGATCTTTCGCGGTGTGGCGAGCGTGGATAACAGGCTGGTGCTGGCGGGAGCGGTGCCCGCGGCGCTGCTGGCGCTGGCGGCGGATGGGGCACTCGGAATGCTGGAGCGGTGGTTCAAGGTGCGGGCGTGAAGAGCGCAGCGGCTGAAGCCCGGAAGCATCTTATCGGGTCCAGCGGCACGACTGAAGCCGTGCCCTGTTACAAAGCCTGTTCTCGAATAGCCGCGGACAAGTGCGTCCGTTCCTGGGGAACTCTGTGGATGGCGGCTGTGGTTTTCGCTCTGCTGTGGGGAGTGACAGGGTGTGCGCCGCCGCGGCCGGATCGGCCGGTGGTGGGGGCGAAGAACTTCACCGAGCAGGTGGTGCTGGGGGAGTTGCTGGCGCAGGAGATCGAGGCGAAATCGAACCTGAAGGTGGAGCGGCGGTTCTATCTGGCGGGAAGCTACATCTCAAACCAGGCGCTGGTTTCAGGGCGTATCGATGCGTATGTGGAGTACACGGGGACGGCGCTGACGGCGATTCTGAAGCAGCCGGTGGACCGCGATCCGGAGCGAGTGCTGGACACGGTGAGGCGATTGTATGAGGCAAAGGATCACGTGACGGTGGGGCCGCCGCTGGGGTTCGAGAACACGTTTGCGATGGTGATCCGCGGCGACGATGCGCGGCGGCTGGGGCTGAAGACGCTGTCAGAGGCGGCGCGGTTTACACCGCGGTGGAAGCTGGGCGTGGGGTACGAGTTTGAGCAGAGGCCGGATGGTTTGCCGGGGCTGAGCGCCGCGTATGGATTGAAGTTCGATGGAGCGCCGCGCACGATGGACCTGGGGCTGTTGTATCGCGCGCTGACCGCGCACCAGGTGGATATGATCGCGGCGAACTCGACCGATGGGCCGATTGCGGCGCTGGGGCTTGCGGTGCTGGCCGATGACAGGCACTACTTTCCGCCGTACCAGGCCGTGCCGCTGGTGCGCGATGAGGCGCTACAACGCTGGCCGCAGATGCGGGTGGCGATGGATACGCTGGCGGGGCGGGTGAGCGCGGAGGATATGCGCGCGATGAATGAGGCTGTGGATGGGCAGCATCGCGATCCGGCGGATGTGGTGCGGGAGTTTCGCGCGCGGAAGGGGCTTTGAGGCGCGCGAAAAGCAGATTCCCTGCGGGAATGACAGAAAGAAAAGCAAAGGCAAATGCAGGTGTGGGCCGGAATGGGTTCGCGGTTTCCCACCCTGTCGCCGGAAGAAAGGCGACAGGATGGGGCACGGAAGGGTGTGGGCTGAACCAGAACTGACGATCAGTCGTTTTAATCCTCGTTGATGTAGGCGCGGGCGAAGGCTTGGGCGACTTCGCGGCCTACGATTTCGATCTCCAGATCTGCTTTGCCGTGGAAGATGTGGCGGTAGAGCATGGGGCCGAGGAGAAGGCAGAGCGCTACATCCATATCGAATCCCCTGGAGATTTCGCCGCGCTTCATGCCTCGCTCAAGGGCTTTGGTGAGGGCCTGACGGGCGGGGGTGAGGATGTTGTTGCGCCAGGCCGCTCCAAAGGCGGGGTGAGTGGCCGAGTAGGCAACAAGGCCGGGCATCATGCGCATGCGCAGTTCTTCAAATTCGTCAGGAGGCCGGCGGGTGAGGACCCAGGCGAGGTCGTCGACGAGGCTGCCGGAGTCGAACTCTTCGCGTTCGCCGCGAATGCCGTTGACGTAGAGCATGACCTCCATCATCAGGGCTTCTTTGTCGGTCCAGTGGTTGTAGAGGGTGGGCTTGGTGACGCCGGCGTCGCGGGCGATGGAGTCCATGGACGTGGATTCGAAGCCGCGCTCGGAGAAGAGGCGGAGCGCGGCTTCGAGGATGCGTTGATGGACTTCCGTGCTGCGCGTGCGAGCCATGAAAGACAGGGATGAGGGAGTAGGGAATAGGGAGTGGAAACCTGATTCCCCACTTCTGTTTGCTGGTTGCCTTTCTTCAGATTTCGATTTTGTGGAAGCGCCAGGCGCCGAAGATGAGCAGGACGATGGCGAGGATGACGAGCACCGCGGCGTCGAGGGTGAGGTTGAAGGCGACGTTGGGAGATCCGAAGGCGTGGCGCATGCCGTCGATGCCGTAGGCGAGCGGATCGATCCTGGTGACGTAGCTGAGGACAACGCCCAGTCCGGTGAGCGGGAACATGGCGCCGGAGAGGAAGTAGATGGGCATGACGAGGAAGTTCATGATGAGCTGAAATCCCTGCATGTCCTGAAGGCCTGAGCCGATGGCCATGCCCAGGGCGGCGAACAGCAGCGCGATGAGAACCATGAACCCGATGGCGATTGGAATGGCGGAGAGATTCGCAGGGCGGAAGCCGAAGAGGATGCAGAGGATCAAGACGAGCATGCCCTGGATGCATGCGACGGTGGCGCCGCCCAGAGTGCGGCCGATCATGATCTGGAGGCGGGAGACGGGAGCGACAAGTGTTTCTTTGAGGAAACCGAACTGGCGATCCCAGAGGAGGCCGAGGCCGGAGAAGATGGACGAAAACAACACCGACATGCCGATGACGCCGGGCGCGACGAACTGGAGGTAATTGCCGGCTCCGGCTCGTTTGAAGATGGGGCCGAGGCCGAAGCCGAGGACCAGCAGATAGAGCATGGGCTGGCCAAGGGAAGCGATGATCTGCGCACGCGAGCGCTTGTAGCGCTTGAGCTCACGCAGCCAGAGAATGTAGATGGCATTCACGGTTTATCTCCTGTTCTGCTGCCACATCTTGGCGAACTGGCGCATGGCGTCCGCGGAGTTGGCGCTTTCGTCGCGAATGGTGTTGCCGGTGAGCTTAAGGAACGCGTCTTCAAGCGTCTGCGAGCCGGTTTGCGCTTTGATTTCCGCGGGCGTGCCCTGGGTGACGAGCTTGCCGTGATCGATGACGCCGATGCGGTGGGCGACGCGGTCAGCCTCGTCCATGTAATGGGTGGTGAGCATGACGGTGACGCTCTCGCTCTCATTGACGCGCTTGACGATGGTCCAGAGCTGATTGCGGCTCTGCGGATCAAGGCCGAGGGTGGGCTCGTCGAGGAAGAGGATTTTGGGCGTATGCAGGAAGCCGCGTGCGATTTCGAGACGGCGCTTCATGCCGCCGGAGAATTTCTTTACCTGGTCGTTGCGGCGGTCCCAGAGTTCGAAGAGCTTGAGCAGTTCTTCGGTGCGCTGCTTCGCGATTTTGGACGGGACGTGATAGAGGACGGCGTGGATCTGCATGTTCTCCGCGGCGGTGAGGTCGCCGTCGAGGCTGGGATCCTGGAAGACGATGCCGAAGCGCTTGCGGACTTCGTTGCGGTGGGTCTGGGGATCGAGGCCGTCGAGCTGGATGCTGCCGCCGGTGGGCTGCAGCAGGGTGGTGAGCATTTTGATGGTGGTGGTCTTCCCTGCCCCATTGGGGCCGAGGAAAGCAAAGATCTCTCCCGCGGCGACGTCGAAGGAGACATCGTTCACCGCGGTGAAAGAGCCGAAGGTTTTTACCAGATTTTGGACGCGAATCAAGAAGCCGCCCTCCTGTTGAGAGAGGTTGTGGTGGGTTCTGGATTGTGGAGACGTGTGGGAGTGGTTTCTAGTGTTACCGGGAATAACTTTACTACGGAGTAAAGTTATTGGGAAGAGTTTATTTTGCGGTTGCAGCCTATTCGGAGAGGATAGTTAGTATTTAGTAATCATTGTGCGTTTTTGGCAGGCTAAAAGCGAGGCGCATTTTCGCGATTCTTTCGCTTTCTCTTCGGGTTCGGGGCGAAAATTTGAGGGAGCCGGGAATCCGCATATAAACTCTATTACTTCATAATGTTGCAACCTATTTTGCGCCGATTTATCTGCAGCGAATGGGGGTGAAACCCTATTAGTTTTCTGGTTAACAGACTTGCGCGTTCCGGCGAGCGGGATGTGACATGCGGTACGGGATTGTGCAGGACGATTCATACGCTGAGCGAAGCAAGTATGAACCAGAATGAGCCTGCGAGGCTGTGCTGGCGGTCACATCCCAGGGTGGGCATCGGTGACAAGCCGGGCATGGCAGGGGCTGAAGCCCAGGTGTTTTGCGGGAGCGTTCATCGGCACGACTGAGGTCGTGCCCTGTTACAAATATAAGGTCGCATGCCTAGTAGAATCAATGGCTTAGAAATGCCTCTCGTTTTTTGTGCTAATTCTGTGCTATGGGCGTTCACAAGGTGGGTGCCTCACACCGAATAACTTCGGGCGCCGAGACTTCCGCATCGGCGGTGATACAGCCGGAGCGAGTCAGGTTGTTGAGTGGCCGACTCGGAAGTAATGCCGGCCCGAAATTCCGAAAGACAACCGCGGATCCTTCACTGCGTTCAGGATGACATGGTTTTGGGGCATGGTTTTGATGACATGGTTTTGGGGGCATGGTTTTGATGACATGGTTTGGATGACATGGTTTTGGGGGCATGGTTTTGATGACATGGTTTGGATGACATGGTTTTGGGGGCAGCGGATACGGACACCGCATTGTGGTTGGGGATGGGTGGTCGCCAAGTCGGAAGTTTTCGGACAATGGACGAAGCCGTTCAATGCCGGTTCTTGTGCTGATTTGTGCTATGGGCGGTCACAAGGTGGGTGCCTCACACCGAATAACTTCGGGCGCCGAGACTTCCGCATAGGTGGTGATACACCCGGAGCTAGATTTGTGGCTGCGGAAGGGCGTGTGGGATGCCGCGCTGCGTGGCTTCCAGGACGATGACACAGGCAGATAACCGAGCCGTCCCGCAGTATTCCCGGGGTCAGGGTTGTTGAGTGGCCGACTCGGAAGTAATGCCGCCCGAAATTCCCAAAGACAACCGCGGATCCTTCACTGCGTTCAGGATGACATGGTTTTGGGGGCATGGTTTTGATGACATGGTTTTGGGGGCATGGTTTTGGGGGCATGGTTTGGATGACCTGGTTTTGATGACATGGTTTGGATGACATGGTTTTGGGGGCAGCGGATACTCAGCGGACAGGGCGTTGTGGTTGCAGACTCAATAACTTACGTGTTTTCAATGACTACTTAAGTCGTGCCCTGTTACAGAGCCTGGTCGTGCCCTGTTACAGAGCCTGTTCTTCCGGCTTTTCGATAAGCCAGCAAGTTGCGCGCATTCACGGAAGGCTTCCTAGTACTCCTCGGGGGGACCGTCGGGGTCGACGGGGCCGACGGGTTTAGCGGCGACCGGCTCCTGGGGTTCGAGTTCTTCAGGAGCGGGGCCGGGTTGCGGGCCGGTTTTGGGAACGGTCTGCAGAGCTTCTTTTTGTGCTGTCCGCGTGCTGGGCGGCTCAGGGTCGCGCGCGCCGATCTCGCCGTGGGCGGGGCTTTCCGTGGATTTCTCCGCGGCTTGCTCCGGGTCGAGGAGTTCGTCGAGCTTGTAGCCCGCGGACTCGAGGGTGACCAGAGCCTTGTTGATGTCGTCGAGGATCATGGCGGCATCGGCACGATGCGGGGCCGGGGACTCGGCGAGGCGCAGCAGGCGCGGCAGGCTCAGCCACCAGAGCAGCTGCTCGTAGGGCTCGCGGACGACGTAGGTGTGGTCGCCGGACAGGTGCGCGCCGGTGAGCCAGCAGACGTCGGGCTCTTCCCAGAGGCCGGGCGGGACTACGAGTACGTGCGCGGCGAGGTGGGTTTTGACTTTGGCCGCTGGAGGAGCGGGTGCGGCCTGAACGGGCTCCTGCTTTGAATCGGGCGCAGGCTTTGCGGACTCGGGGAGTGCGGTGGCGGTGGCTTCCGACTTGAGTTTCATGCCGGCTCCGCTCTGGACGAGCAGCAGAGTTTTGACGCGGGCAGCGGCACGCCAGCCGTCTTCCCCTTCGAGGCCGAGGCCATGGAAGGCCTGGGCGAGAGGCTCGCGCAGACGCAGGCGATCGAAGAGTTCGACGGCGAGCTGATTCCAGTTCTCCGGATCGACGGCTTCAGCGAGCACCTGCAGAACGCTCCAAGCGAGCACCGGTCCCCAGAGCGCCGCGGACGGGAGGGGGGGGTGAGCGCTGGGCAGCACGTGGCGGGCGGCAGAACTCCACTTCGCGGGGAACAGATCTTCGCACGCGGGGAGACGGGTGGCGGAGCGCAGCAGCTTGCGGAGCACGGGCGCGAAGGAGGCGGGCTGGGTCGCATACACACCGGCGCGGGTGCCGCTCGCCTTGGCGTAGGCCGGCAGGGCGGTGGTGAGCAGGTCAGCGAAGGGGTGCCACACGCGCTCAAGGAAAGCGCTCTGTGCCTTGGGGGCCGGCTTCTTCTGCTGGCCGGCGCCGGGGGTCTGGGGCACTTCCGCCACTTCGACGAGCATGTGCACGAGGGCGGGATCGAGGACGGCGCGCAGTGCTTCGTGGACGGGGCGGAGTTCGAGGTAGCTGAGTGCGTCGTCGAGCGAGGGTACGCCGCGGCCGGAGAGGTGATCGCAGAGGCGGGCCCAGGGTTTCTCGGCGGTGGAGTAGAGCTCGCGCCAATCGAGGAACACGTAGGACTGGTAGGCGTGGAGTTCGAGGCGCAGGCCGCGGGCGCCGATCTCGCCGGCGTGGCGGAGGTACTCGAGGCCGGTGAGGGAATCTCGGAAGGCGAGGATGGAACCGCCGTCCTGCAGGCCGAGGCCCTCCCAGAGAGAACGCTGACGGAGGCCGCCGGCGCCCTTGTCGGCATAAGCGGCCGACATGCGGACGGAGCCGCTGGTGGAGCCGTAGATGTTGTTGTAGACGACCAGGGCGCGCTGATCGTTGACGCGGTTGGAGTAGGCGAAGACGTTCTCGTCAACGGCGCCGGAGTCGTGGAAGAAGTCGTAGAGCAGGAAGTTGTAGCTCTCGGCGAAGAGCCAGCGGCGCTTGAGCAGGGGGGCGACCTCGCGCTGGTGGCGCTCGATCATCCACTGGTCGGGCGATTCGTCGTAGCGGGGGCGCTGGTACTCCATGCCGTATTTTTCAGTGAAGCCCTCGATCTGGCCATGGCCGAACATGGGGAGGCCGGGGAGCGTCGCCATCATGACGGTGACGCCGAAGGCCTTGTCGCCTTTGCCGTACTGGTCGATGGCGGTGCGCTCATCGGGGTTCGACATGAAGTTGACGTAACGCTTCATGATGTCGGGATCGAACTCGAGGGTGTTCTTGATGACGGAGCGGTACTTGGCGTTGTCCTCGTCGCGAGTCATGACCATGAAGGCGGAGTTATAGACGCGATGCATGCCGAGGGTGCGGACGAAGTAGCCTTCCATGAGCCAGAAGGCTTCGGCGAGGAGGAGCGTGCCGGGGACTTCCTGAGCGACGCGGTCGACGACTTCGCGCCAGAATTCCTGGGGCATGGCGCGGTTGAATTCTTCGTCGCTCATGCCGTATTCGGCGCGGGAGGGGATGGCACCGCTGGAGCCGGGACCGGGGAACCAGAGGCGATGGAAGTGTCGCTTGGCGAGGGTCATGGCGGCGTCAAAGCGAATGACGGGGAAGAGGCGGGCGACGTGGAGGATGGTCTGAATGACCTGCTCGCGGACGGCGGGGTTGAGGTAGTCGAGCTGCGCGGTGTCGTTCCAGGGGAAGCTGGTGCCGTCGTTGCCGTGGTAGATGTAGCGGGTTTCGCCGGTGTGATTGTCGCGACGGCGGAAGACGACGGCGGCGTCGGTCTGGGTGAAGTAGTGGTCGTCGATTTTGATTTCGACGCGGCCGTCGCCGGAGAGGTCGGGGCCGTTGAAAGTGTAAGCGGGATAGGGCGATTCCCAGCGGGAGATGAACCACTCAGGATGCTCGACGACCCAGGGGGAGTCGATGCCCATGTGGTTGGGCACCATATCGCTGGCGAGGCGGATGCCGTGATGGAAGGCGCGATCGCGGAGGTTGGTGTAGGCCTGCTCGCCGCCGAGATCGTAGGCGATCTGATAGTCGAAGAGCGAGTAAGCGGAGGCGACGGCGTCCTGGTTGCCGCAGAGGAGCTTGATGGTTTTGGAGGCGCGGCTGCGCTCCCAGATGCCGATGAGCCAGAGGGTGTTGATGCCGCGCTGGGCGAGGGCGGCGAGTTCTTCGTCGGGGATCTCGCTGACGTGCTTGATGTGGCGATCGTATTTTTTGCTGAGTTGGGCGAGCCAGACCCAGGTGCTCTTGGCCATCATGACGGTGGTGGGCATCCAGGCGGTGTCGGGCGAGAACTTTTCGTACTCGTGCTGGGGATCGCCGAAGGTGGGGACGTCAGCGGTGCTGGCGAGGGTGGACCATTGCTGCTCACCGCGCTCACGGCGGCGGCGGGCGGCTTCTTCGGCTTCAGCGCGGGTGCGGGCTGCGTCCGGGTTGAACTGCATCCAGATGGCGAGCTCTTCTTCGCGCAGGATTTCGCCGGCGATGAGGAGGAAACGATCCATGGCATCGCCGAGAAGGGGCTTCCAGAGCTTGCGGAGGAGTTCAAGCTGATCGCGGAGCGAGTTGGGTGCGCCCCTGGCGGGAGCGCGCAGCAGCTCAAGGAGGCTTACGGCATCGGCGCCGGGCAGGGGCACGAGCGGGCGGGTGGCGAAATACTCCGGCAGTTGCCGGGTGACTTGCTTGTAGACGGTGCGCTCGGCGAGGGGCTTGTCTTCAAACAGTTCGGCGAAAGGCTGGAAGGCCTCGTTGCGATTGGCGGTCCAGAGCATCAGCAATTCTTCGAGCGCGGCTTCGCGGTGGGAGCGGTCGTTGGTGGATCCTGCCAGCCACTGCTGTGGATCTTGTTCACCGCGCATGATGGCGGCACCGGGGAAATGCTCGACGAAGGTGAGGAGCATCTTGTCGAACTGCTCCGGGCCGACCTGGGCGCCGAAGAACTGCAGGGCGTCGCTCATGACCTGGGTGTCGTACTGCTCGCGGTAGCGCTGCAGGAGGACGTGGCCGGCCTCGTCAATGAGGCCCATGGCGAAGAGCGCACCTGCGTGGACGGCGCGGTCAGGGTATTTGTCGGCCTCGCGGACCTGATTCATGCGGTAGGCGAAAGCGCGGCACGCGCCCATGTTGGCGAAGACGACGTTTCCGTTGAAGGAGAAGAGCGTATCGGGGAACTGGTAGCGTTCACGGGCGGTGCGTGCGATGTGGAATTCCAGCATAGGGGGTATCTTGCTCCCAGGCTCAGGTTGCCGGTTCAGGAACGGGGCGGGGGGTAGAGGAGACGGCGACCCGTTCATTCCTGTTAACCATCGTAGACCCACGGGGTTAACAGTTGACAAGGCATTGCGTGCGGGCATTGCATGCAGCCGCTGCTCGCTGATCGCCGGCTCCGGCTTTGCCGGCTCTTCCGCTTTCCACCGCATGCAGACGGTGCTGGGAGTTTGCTGCTGCTCCGGTTTCCGCACCATGCGGCGGGCGGCACGGGGGGCGGACGGCGACAGGGACAAATTGGGTTGGTTCTTGTTCAAGCCTTTGGCGGCCTTTCGCGGGTTTTGGCCACCCGGCGGCGCACCGGCGCGGGGGCTGGAATAAAAAACTGATCGAATGGGTATGGATGCGGTTTTGTGGAGAGATGGTCGCTTGGGAGGGACTCGCGGGTTGGCGGGCGAGGCGGCGGGGAGCAGAGAGGCGGGCGGGAATTGCCACGTTGATCGTATTGCCGTTAGACTGGGAACGTCCCAACAAGCGGAGAGGTGGCAGAGTGGTTGAATGCACCCGCCTCGAAAGCGGACGTAGCTGAAAGGCTACCGGGAGTTCGAATCTCCCCCTCTCCGCCACACACTTTTCAAAGTTATTGATTCCATTGACAAAACAAAACAAAAAAATGGACATAGCCTGAATCCCAATTGTCCATATTGTCTGTATTGTCCATCCAATTCTGCGTTGTCATGCACATTTGCATGACAAAATGCAGAGTGCATGACAACGGAATTAGCGACCGTACAACCGGCCATCGGGGATGGCAAACCGACCCTCGGTGATCACCACTGGGAACAGATTGAATGCTCCACCGGGGAGCACGGTGCAGATGCCGAATCCAGTGAGCCATGTGTTCGCCCGGCCCCGTCCATAACGGGGCGCGGTCGTGGATATGCAAGGAAGTACTGTGCCTGTCCAGCGATCTGTCTGTGCGACGGGAGAACTCCGAGTGAACGATTGCAGAGTGTGGCGCATTACCGGACCCTGGGGCGTTTGCCGGGATCTATCGACATCCGCAAAGCGGGTCGATTCAAGACTTCGAGGTCTGGCTCACATGCTCCGAGTGTATTTCGCTGCTCCCGAGAAGCGTGTGTTTCGCTCCTTCGCATCGCCGCCGTTCCGCAGTAGGATCGGAGGATGGAAAACCCCGCAGGAATTCTCAGCCTGTGCGGCGGAGCTCCTGGTAGAAGAGAAAGCCCTCAGGTAGAACAAATATGAATGAATTTCATCATTTTACTCAGCTACTTGGCGATATACCCGCCACGTTTTGGGGTAGTGGGATTTGTTCAGGCATCAGGACGTAAGCGTAAACCCTGGCCCGGTGACGTGACCGAGTCTGTTCCAGAACGAACTCAAACGTTTCCTTGGTCGCCGGCCCTTCAAGGAGCGGGAGACGGTGGAAGCAACTGAACGGAATGAAGTGAAGGCCTTCGGCTTTCTGGAACCGCTTCAGGCCGTATGGCATGGTGTTATCGTAACGCCGCTGGGATCTTGTGCTGGTTACAACGGAATGCCCCCACCTGCCGGATATACCCGATTCTGCCACTCAGTCGAATCCTGCTGGAGATTCGACTGGAATGCTGTCATCCTTTGCACGCAAACCTGCCATCCGAAACCTGGGGCGAAGGAGGCGCATCATCTCGCCGGAGGCGAGATCAGATGTTTACCAAAGCGTTACTGACGAAGTGCGCGGTGATCCATGAGACCCACTGCGGCCTCATTTACGCCGGATACAACTAGAGGAATGTGGACAATTCGGCATCTTCTGAATCAAACTACTCATATCTTTCGTTCTTGCTCTGGGAGCTTCAATGTCGCGCTTTGGTGTAATGCTTGGCCTTGCCCTTGGTGTGTGCTTTGTCTTCAACTCTTCGGGAATCGCACAAATTCCATTCGGATATCAGCATCTCAGCACCCGGGGGCAGCCTTCCCACGTACTCTACGATTCCTTTCATCAGCGCTTCTATGGCGCAGTTCCCGACGAAGGTGCCGTCTATGTCATCGACGAGGCTACCGGCGGAGTGGTGCAGAAGATAAGCGTTCCGTCTGCCTACGGACTCGACCTCTCAGTCGACGGCACACGCCTCTACGTGAGCAGCAACGTGACCATCCTTGGACACGCCTCCGCCCAGATGATATTCGAAATCGATACATCTACCCTCCACGTCGTCAACATCATCCGACCCACTGTCAACTACACCGGATTGGGCACATCACCTCTGTATAACAACGTGCCGCAATTCCTCGCCGCTCTCTCCAACGGCAAGCTCGCCTATACCGCAACTTCCATCGGCGCCACCGGCGGATCTGTCTTCCTATACGATCCCTTCACGACTCTTTCATCATGGATCAACCCTCCAAGCTACTACGCAGGCAACCTGTACAAGTCCTCTAACGGCGACGGCTTTGTTATCGCTTCTGAAGACACCGCCGGCGAAGCCGTCGCCGTCTTCGACACTGCCTCCGGCACCTACAGTGCCAACACCTACTTCAGCTCCACCAACAACGGCGATATCGTCATGAGTCCCGATGGCACCATGGTTCTCCTCGGCGGACATATCCTCTGCAATCGATCCCTCCAGGAAATCGGCGATCTCGCCGTCCAGGGCCAGCCAACCACTCTCGCCTGGACCTCCCAGGGCTCCAGCTTCAGTCCCGACGGATCGAAGATCTACGTCGCATCTAGCCTGAACACGACCGTCACACTTCAAGGTGGCGGAACATCCTCCTACTCCAATCCTGTCATTTACGTCTACAGCTCTTCCTCACATCAGCTTCTGGCCACAGCTCCGCTGCCCGAAGGTAGCCTATCCTTCCGGACGGGCTACAACGGCTTGGCGGTCGGCAACACCGGCAAAGCCATGCTCATCGATAACGCCGGCTTCCTCATCCTCGATCCCTCAAAGGCTCCTGCAACCCTGCCCGGCGCTTACTACCAGGCCTGGAACAATGCGTCGCCCGATGCCGGTTCCGCCACCTCGCCTGGGTCGATGACCCTCAACGGCGCGGGGTATCGCGCCGGCGCCGCCTCCTGGTTCGGGAAATCTCCCGCAAGCACAACCTACGTCTCCCAGAATGTGCTCAACGTCCAGCCCCCGCCCGGCAAGCCCGGCCTCGTCGATGTCACCATCAGTTTCCCCGATGGCTGGGCGATCCTCGCCCCCAACGCGTACAGCTACGGCCCCGTCATCACCAAGCAGACTGCAAATGCCGGAAGCACCGAAGGCGGAACCACCGTAACCCTCTACGGCAACGGATTCGACGCAACCAGCGGTTCCCCCACCGTTACTGTTGGCGGCGCTACAGCTACCGTTACCTCGGCCCGCTACAACACCGTCAACTTCACCACTCCGCCCGGCACCGTGGGCCCGGCCGACATCCAGCTCACCTCCGACTTCGGCACAACCACCGTCCGCGGCGGCTTCATCTACATGACGCAGAAGCTCATCCCTTCCCTGCTGCCCAACCAGATGATCGTCGACAACGCTCGCAACCTCATCTATGTCGCCGACGCCAACACGGGAAACGTCTATTCCGTAAATGCTGCAACCCTCGCCTCCTCGGTCTTGTTGACTCCTCCCAGCGGACGGGTGACAGCCCTGGCCATATCTCCCGATGGTTCTGAGCTCCTCGCAGCCAACGCCTCCGCCTGCACCCTCGACATCATCGACCTCACCACCGGCAAGGACATGAAGACTATCGTCCCCACCCCCGGCAACCAGACCGGCACCTTCTACCCCACAGATTTCGTCGTCACCGCGAGGGGCACCGCCCTGGTCAGCATCGCCAATGCTCAACTTCTCGATAATGGCGAACTCGTCGAAGTGAACCTCACCACCGGAGCAACCACCATAGTCCTTGGCTTTACCGTGGCCAATACCTTGCTCACTTCCTCCGCCGATGGATCCCTCGTCTACATCGCCCAGTCTTCCCGCGGAGGAAGTTCAGGAAACTTCGCTCCCATGCTCTGGTCTGCGGCAAGCGACAGCATCATTAAATCGGGAAACGCCGGAGAACTTGGCTCCGATGATCTCAGCACCACGGACATCGGCGATCGCGTCATGGGTGAGTGCTACACATCCGATCAGGTTGATACCTGGCTTCGTTTCGCCACCGTCTGCGAGCCCGACTCCCAACTTGTCTCCGGTCGCTATCCCGTCTATGGCTCCACCATCCACTCCAGCGGAAGCCTCGGCTACATCCCCACCACCAAAGGCGTCGAGATATTCGACATCCACCACGGCCAGACCATACTCACCATCGGCAATGCCGCCGGATCCCTCGCAGGACTAGACAACCTCGCCGTCAGCCATGATGGCAGCCGTCTCTACGTCGCGCAGCCCAACGGCATCGCGGTCTTCGCCCTGCCTTCCGTCCCGCTCTCCATTGGTAGCATCACGCCGTCCAACGGCGACGCAAGCGGCGGCCAATCCGTCGTGCTCCGGGGCAGCGGCTTCGTGAACGGCGTAACCGTCACGGTCGACGGCAATCCCGCCACCGTCCAGTTCGTTGACTCCACGAAGCTTTTCCTCACCATGCCCGCCGTCACTCCGGCAGAAGATGTCGTCACCGTCACCAATCCTGATAGCACAAGCTACACGCTCGACGCTGCCTGGAATGCCGCTCACATCACATCCTCTATTCCCACCCTTACCTCGCTGACTCCCTCACAGGCCTACACCGGAGAAGCCCTTCCCCTCACCGTAAACGGCACCGGCTTCGTTCCTGACTCCGTCGTCTACCTCAACGGCATCGCCGCTGAAACGCAATTCATAAGCACCACCGAGCTCACCACCCAGATGACGGATCTGCCCGGCCCCGGAACCCAGCTCATTACCGTCCAGAATCCTTCCAACACGCAAATTTCCAACTCGCTCCCGCTCACCGTCTCGGATGCCTCGCCTGTTCTCAACACCATCACCCCATCCAGCCTCCCCGCCGGCTCTCAGGCATTCGAGCTTACCGCCTTCGGCAACACCGTCCTTGCCCCCAACAGCGTGGTCCAATGGAATGGCTACGCACTTCAATCCCAGCTCATCGACTCAAGCCACATCGTCGCCCAGGTGGCCGCATCTCTCGTTGCCTCTCCCGGAACCGCATCTATCACCATCTATTCTGCCGGCGCAAATCCTACTACCTCCCCCGCCGAAACCTTCACCATCACCCCTAGCGTCGCCTCCGTGACGATCAACAAATCCTCCATCGTCCTCGGTCCGGTGCTCGCCGGCGGCAGAGCCACCACCACCTTCGCCATCACCTCCACCGGTGCCATTCCGCTCGTCATCACCACCATCACCTCCAGCGACTCCAACTTCACCGTCAGCGGATGCACCTCTGCCCTCAGCCAGGGTCAATCCTGCACCGCAACAGTCTCCTACACCCCCGTAAACAACTCCGGCCTCCAGGGTGAATCCGGACAACTCACCATCAACAGCAACGCCTCTTCGCAGCCATCCCTCTATGTGCAGGGATTCTCCGGATCGGTGGTGTTCTATCCAGGTACGACCCAGTTGTCCGTTACAGCGGGACAAAGCACGACGGATACCTTCAACGTGGTCTCCTACGGTTACATCCCGGCATTCACGGCCCAGTTCGCCTGCACCGGCGCACCGGCAACCTCCACCTGCACCGTGAGCCCGGATTCGTTCTCGGTGCCCGAAATCGATGGAAATGGAAATGGCAGCGCCAACTTTACTGTAAACATCACCACACAGGCTCCCACCAGCGGATCGCTTCGGCGGTTTCCGTCGCTGCCCGAAACGACAGCCCTCGCAATTCTGCTCTTCCTTTTTCGTTCCCAGCGGGGAAAGCACACGGCGTGGCTCGCCGGCGTCTTCCTTCTCTTCCTGCTCACAGGCATGACTGCGTGCGGTTCGGGAGGGAATATAGGCGGAGGTGGAGGCGGAGGTTCTAAGGGCGGAACCCCTCCAGGTACCTACACGCTCACCGTGACCGCGACAATTCCAGGTGCAGCCCCGGTGACGCAGACATTGAGCCTTAAGGTGAATTGAGGCGAAACGACGCAATCCGGTAGGGAGAACAATTGCAATCCGGAGAGAATCCCGGGAAAGACGGATGGCTTTGAAAGCGTTCGCCGAAGCGGGAGTTCGCGCCAATCACCGAGTTCCGAGCGTGTCGTGGACGACGACCTACCTCGTTACGGAGACGGACGCGACCACCGCAGCCCGCGAGCGGAAGCGAGCTTCGTTAGCCTTGCAGAATCTTCGGACTTCTTCGATCCAACTTGGATACCAAAGCCAAGTCGTTTCGGCGACGAGTACGCCGAACTTACCTGGCTCGCGCTTTGCGTCGAGCTCTTTCCACAATTCGGTGTGCTCATGCATCGTGAAGCCTGGAAATCCTTCAGTCTTCATCATCGCAACAATCTGTCCGGGGCGGTACTTCACCTTTTCAGTCTCCTTGACGTAAACGCGGTTCATCTCGTCCGACATCGGCCCCGCCGGCACAAATTCGACAAGTTTGTCGGCGGTGGCTTTTCCGTTTGCCAGTTTTCGAATGAACGCTACCCTGAATGAGAAACGCGGATCGTTAAAGTCAGCGTCCGTCATGTCTTTCTCGAAATCGGTGATGTATGTCCGAATGTTCGGCGGAAGGTCTGTCTGGAACAACAATTCCTTCGCGGCGTTCTCATCAAAAGTCGAGAACTGAATGCTGAATGCCTGCTCCTTCTCGAGTGAATGCGCGTCTCCGAAATGCTTCTTGATCGCGGCATTGAAGTTGAGCGCAGCAGACATGAACTTGGCGCTCAACTGATTGTCAATTTGTGAGGTTCCCTGATGCTCAATTTCATGTCGAATGCCGATGAGAAAAAGAAGATTCTGCTTCACGATTGGGTCGATTGGAGACTCCCTACAGCCAAGACAATCCTCTAGGCTCCAAAGTCGCACAGCGCCCCGGGGTGTGGTCGCGTACTTTTTGCGACCGGGCATGCGGTCAAGCTGCCTGTAATCAATCTTTTGTTTACGGTAATAGGCATGGAGCAGGTAGGTCCACGCAATGACCGTCGTGACTATGAACAGCTCTGATTTGAAGTCGATCTGCGGATTGTTATAGATCTGAACGGCCGTGAGCATTGCCTCACGGGCCTTCTTCACCAGTTCGTGTGAAACAGACCAGACGCGCCGAACACGCTTTGCCATAGTGCACTGAGTTTAAAGGAGGGCGGGCAACGAGATCAGACTTCAATCGCCACGCAGACCGCCTCTGCCGAGGCAGAAAAGAATGGGTCTGAGGAGGAATCTCGACTAGCGCATCGTCGCCATAATCATTCGTCGACTACCGATTTGTAATGAAATGTCGGCTTTTCGTCAGTTTCCCGAATAGAGAATTTGACCGGATTATCTGTGTTTCGGCACACCGAACGCACATCGTCCAGCCGGCTGTTCTGAATGCCTATGCGTGAAGCCGCGTTTGGACTGCTGATGGCCAGTCAGGCGACCGTTACCCTCCGCTCGGTTGAACTTCTTGACGATTGTGAATTGTCGATCTTCGAATACATACGCATCACTCAACGATCCTTAACTGTCGTCATCTGGGAGTCGGTGTCCTCACTGCTTCCGGACAAACGGTTAAGACTCTGGAATTGTTCATTCAGGAGACCCGGCCCGACAATTGCACCATCAAGATGGCTGCCGCCCGGAATGAAGTAGTGCCACGGGGCTAAGGTTAGTCGAGGGATGCACCTGAGGGTAGCTTGAGGGTAATCGTCACTGGCGCCGGAAGCGTCCCGGATTATCTTAATGATCTGGAACACCTTACGCTCGGGTGGCTACAATGAATAATCAATCGATTCCCGCCTCAAGACGGCGCCGTAGAGTACACCCTGTTCGGGGGAGCCTGAATGCCTGATCCACGGGACCTACTAATCTGCCTTCTTGATTACATCAAGGAGCAAGCCAAGCAGATCAATCCGGCTGCGTACCGACTAGCGAGCGGGAAGGGCTTCCAGCGCCAGCGGGGCGACATTGCCGGATTACCCGGCGTCGAGTTCGATATCAAGGTCGCCGGGGACCATGTTTGGCTCAAGGTCCCGCGACTGGTTGCCGAACCGCCTCCTCCGCCTCAGCCTGCCTCGAAAGCACTGATCCGCTTCAGCTCTGACCCCAATGGTCTGCCTCCTTCCATCGATGAGCCAGCGCTAGCCAGACAAATCAATCAGCGTGTGGACGCGGCCAGGGTACGGGACGAGCCGATTGACGTTGCCCAAGTCGAGACGCGGGCGAAGGCCGCCGCCGCCGAGGCCCTTTCTGCATATTCAGCTTTGTGGACGAGGTGGGCCACAGGTGAAAAACCGCGCCGCCGAACCATCGCGCTTTACGGAGACTTCTTCACCTTGATGCACCAGATAGAGGCTGAACAGACAAGTAAGCCGCAGGAACTGATCTGGGGCATCGGGATCTCGTCTTGGCTGCTGAAGACGGAGAAAGCTACCGTCTTTTTTGAGTATCCGCTTCTGACCCAAGCGATGGAGCTGTCGATCGACGACCACTCGATGGCAATCGAGATTCGTCCAAGGGCTACGGACACTCAAGTTGAGCTCGATGCTTTCATCGCCTGCCAGGTGTCGGGAACCATCGAAGTGGAGCGAAGCGCCATGGCGCAGCTCACCAGACAAAAGGACCGGCCGACGACGCCCTTCGATCCCGGAAGCTACTCAGATGTACTCAAACTGATTGCCGGCAACCTGGACAGCGAGGGTCAATACAAGGAAGTCCTGAACCTGAATGGCACGGCTCCGCCAGCGGGCGAGCACCTCGTTGTAACCGACGCTTGGGTATTGCTCTCTCGGCCGCGGACGATCAACTACCTCTTTGAAGACCTCAAGCGTCTGCAGGAGAAGCTCGAAGATGGCTGCACGATCCACGAAGGCCCCCTCGCACTGGTAGTGGAACCGTCCGACGAGCCGCTCAAGTTTGAGCCGATCACATTCCGCGGCTTGTCAGGTCGCGGATCGACAACCGGGGGCGGGGAGGTCGAAGAGTTATATTTCCCATTGCCCTACAACGATGAACAAGTAACCATCGTGCAGCGTCTGAAGCGCGCGCCCGGTGTAACCGTTCAGGGGCCGCCGGGAACAGGCAAGACGCATACCATAGCGAATGTCATCTGCCATTACCTTGCGAGTGGCAAGCGCGTGCTCGTCACATCTCGCGGAGAAGCGGCGCTCTCCGTTCTGCAGGACAAGATCCCGGAAGAAGTACGTGCACTCACAGTTGCCTTACTCACCAGCGATCGGGACGGCATCCGACAGTTTCAGGGCTCCATCGAGGCGATCCAGCACAAAGTCTCTCAGATCAATCCGGAGCTTACCCGCCAGGAGATTGAGCGTCTTCGCGGGTCCATCGACCGCGCCCACGCCGAACTCATCACCATCGACCGACGAATTGACGAGATCGCACTGCAACAGCTCTCGGTGATCGAAGTGGATGGCGTTGAGATGCGTGCCCAAAAGCTCGCCGAACTCGTGGTGTCCGGCAGAGATAGGCATGGCTGGTTTGACGACGAGATCACCTTGTCCCCGCCACATGCGCCTCCGCTCTCGTCCGACGAAGCCAGCCGACTCCGTGAGGCTCGCCGGTCACTGAGCAAAGACTTGGTCTACGTGACCTCCCGCGTCCCGTCGCCGGACAGTTTCCCGTCCGTAGCAACCATCTGCGACCTGCACGATGTCCTCGTCAAGAGAGGTTCCATCGAAGAGGAAGTGCGGAGCGGCGGGCTGACACCACTCAAGGCGAACACCCCCGAGGTCTTTGAAGCGGCCCGCGCTCTGGTGGTTCTACTCGAGGAGATGATCGCTCTCACCTGCGAACTGAAGGATGCCGGTGAGTCCTGGCCGTTCGAACTGAGAAAGAGATGCGGCCATGTCTCTTTTGCGTCAGAGCGTTCGGCTCTGGAGTCTCTGCTCGAGGATCTGGACACATTAGTCGAGGCGCGAGCTCAGTTTCTCAAGTTCCCGATCGCTTTTCCCACTGAGGCCCTTGAGGATGGGAAGACGTCCGACGCCGTATCGAGAGCGGCAGAGACAGGCAAACCATTTGGATTCCTTGCTCTTGGGACTGGCGACGCGAAGGAATACATCGCCGCGGTGCGCGTTCAAGGCAGGGCTCCTGCGAACCGGGATGACTGGCAAAAGGTGAAGGAGTGGATTGCACTCCACGAACAGGTGCTGACCTTCGAGACGCGGTGGAACACCCTCCAGCATCTGCTCTCCGTACCTGCCTTGGCCGGAGGCGTCACCTCGCTGCGGCAACTAGAGCTAATTGCACTGTCTGCTCGAAAGGCACACCGGCTGGCATGTCATTTCGACGTGCAGCTTGGAAAGCGTGCAACCGAGGTTTTCGGGAATGGTTTCGACGTTGGTACGCGGACCGACCGTGCGGACCTGGAAGAGATTCGCCGCCAACTCGGGCAGCATCTTGTATTTGCGAGCCTGTCCAGCGCCGCGAACCAACTCAGCGACGTCCAGGAAAAACTGGCTGGAAAGACAGGTCCGGTTTCGGAAGCGCTGAGGGCCTTTGTGCGCGATACGCTCGGCAACGAGAAGATAACCAGAGAGCGCGCCGGGGCGCAATATGCTGAACTGATCGAGGAACTGCGACGAATTGCGGCGCTCGCAAGCTACCTGTCTTTCCTGGCAGATGCAACCAATCGAATTGAGGTAGCAGGCGCTCCCAAACTGGCTGCGCGCGTCCGGTCCGTGCCGGTCGGGGCGTCAGGCGAGGACATCACCTTCCCGACGACCTGGAAAGAGGCCTGGAACTGGGCACGAGTGCGAACACACCTCGACCAGATCGAAGCGCGAGAAGAACTGTTGACCTTGGCGCGTCGGCGGCGCGACGTCGAAAATGGACTTGCACGCTTCTACCGAGAAATGGTGGCAAAGACAGCTTGGCTCGCCACCAAACAGAACGCGACACCAAGGGTTTTGCAGGCTCTGGCGGGATATGCGACCGCAGTGCGGAGAATCGGCCAAGGCACAGGGCCGAATGCCACGCGCTACAGACGGGATGCTCGCGAGATGATGTACGACGCCGCTGGCGCGGTTCCGTGTTGGATCATGAACCACAGTCGGATTTCTGAGGCCATGCCGGCAGACGTCGGCGCGTTCGATCTGGTGATCGTAGATGAAGCGAGTCAGTCGGACCTTTGGGCTCTTCCTGCAATTCTCCGCGGCAAGAGAATCCTGGTAGTCGGCGACGATAAGCAGGTGTCGCCGGATGGCGGATTTATCGAGAGCACTCGCATTCAAGAGCTGCTCGACCGATTCCTCACCGAACAGCCGTTCAAAGCTGAGATGACGCCGGAGAAATCGCTCTACGATCTGGCGGCGCGCGTTTTTGCCGCAGACCAAGTGATGCTTCGTGAGCACTTCCGTTGTGTGCCGCCAATCATTGCGTACTCGAATCGCACCTTCTACCAGAATCAGATCCTCCCGCTCCGCATCCCTAGAGCGTCCGAGCGCATCGAGCCGCCGTTGGTCGATATCTATGTCGAGGGTGGGCTGCGCGACGCACATGACCGCAATGATTGCGAAGCGCAAGCAATCGCTGATGAGATAAGCGCAATCCTTGCCAATGAAAACTTTGCCCATCGAACCATCGGAATTGTGTCCCTTCTCGGCAGTGAGCAGGCGAAACATATCGACTCGGTGGTCACACAGAGGTGCGATGCCGCCGAATTGAGGCGACGGAGATTTCTGTGCGGTGATGCGCGGGCGTTTCAAGGTAGCGAGCGGCATATCATGTTTCTTTCAATGGTCGCCGATCGCCGGAACTGCAAGGCATTGTCTGGAAGTATGTTCGACCAGCGATTCAATGTCGCGGCGAGTCGTGCCCAGGATCGGATGTACTTGGTGCGTTCGATCGTCGCCTCCGATCTTTCGGACAAAGACCTCCGGGCTAGTTTGCTTTCCCATTTCGATAAGCCGATGGTGCTCAATACCGAAGACACCACCAAGCTCATCGATCTCTGCGAATCGGGATTCGAGCGCGATGTGTACTCGGAGCTCACCCGCCGCGGGTACAGAGTTATTCCCCAGGTGAAGACCGGGGCCTACAGGATTGATTTGGTGGTCGAGGGCGCAGGCGACGTACGACTAGCCATCGAGTGCGATGGCGACGAATACCACGGGCCAGATAAATGGGCGCACGACATGAACCGCCAACGCATCCTCGAAAGAGCGGGTTGGGTTTTCTGGCGGTGCTTCGCCTCAACCTGGGCCCTGCGCAAGGACGAGGTAATTTACGAGCTCTGCGAGCGTCTGAACATGATGGGCATCGAGCCGCTCGGCGCACTCGAACACACAAGCACGATGGTGGAGAAGCGCGTCTGGCACGCCCCTGTTGAAGAGTCGGTCCTGGCCGATTCGGGAGCGGAGGAGCTGCAATCGCGTTTGCTTTGATACCGCCGGCTCTCTTGCTAGAGCTAAAGAGAGAGGGTCCTCAGCCGGCAGCCCAATTCGACGACATGACAAGATTTACCCCGATTCCGTTCGTTAATATCCGACTGCGTTACGAAGGCTAGGTGTCCGGGTTTCCGGATCGCGGCCGACGTAGATGTGTACCAGTCATGCGCTGGATCCGCAGCGAATAATCTGGCCAGTTTCGCGGGCCATATCCCCTCCTAAGGCGGAAAATGCTGCGCACGTGTGGCACACGTTGCCGCTGCTTAGGATTCGGTTTTATGGGCAGATCAGGGAATGGGAGACCGGCTCAGGGTTCACAACTGCTGTTTTTCCGACGCCCGGCGGGTTGGCCCGTAGTCGGGCCCACGACCGGCACACTCGGGCGGAGGAGATCGGGTTTTATCGGAGTGCAAGAGGGGTGTTCTTGATCACGGGAATTCAGTGACGGAAGAATTCACTGGCTGTAGCGGCCCGAATTCGCGAGTTCCCAACTGATCAGCTCGATCCCTGGGGCGATGATATCGACCTGCGTCTTAGATAACCGGAATCGGACCTGAGGATAGATCTGAGCCACATTTCCCCGCATACAAAGGAAGAGGCTATCAGAACTGCTCGGCCACTGAGATGGGTGATCCCCGTCGCTGGACAAAGGGGATTTGATCTCTGTCAGGCAGGCAGGCAGGCAGGCAAGCAGGCAGACGAGCAAGCAGGCAAGACGGACGATAAGCGCCATCCCGGACCATCCCGGACCATCCCGGAAATAATGGGAAGGGCCTCGGACAGACAGGGCTCAGGTGGCGCAGTTTTCAGGGTGTGCCGGAGTCAGTTGGCGCAGTTTTGGAATCATGTGGCGCAGTTTTGGACGTGGTGAGCGAGGCCTGGCCGGCGCCGGTAGGCAAAGCCGGTAAAGGCGGGCAATCATGGCTGCAGACTATGCTTCGCAAGCGATTCATATATATGGATATATCTGAGTATTCCCGGCGTTTACGGTAGTGCTTTTCTATGATTCCAAAACAGGGCAAAGGACGAAAATCCCTATCTCCCTGAAAGGACAGTCCTTCCGCTATCGAGCCATAGGTGCGGCCAAGCAGACCGTGCATGGCTCGAGCTTCGCTGTCACCTTTATCCTCACGGTATTGGACCAAATCCACGCTCGATCAGTTCCTGATTGATGTTGTCACCGCCGGCCAGGATGACAGCAGAAACATTCTCAGCGTTCTGCGGTGAGCCTTTTGGAACAACGGCCCTGATGCTTGTGCCTTGTGAGAGAGTGCTCGACAGGTATTTGGTCAGGTCACTGCGACGAAGATCAACCTGTTGGCTGACTGCCTCGCGGGTCAGGTCATTCTGCTCGCCGAGCAGGCGCGCTGCCATATCGGCCGCGCTCAGGCCGACAGTCGAGAACTTGAAGGTGCGGCCGGGAAACTCCTTGAGCGACACTCCCCAGGCGCCGGCGGACTCGACGGTGCCCGATATCTC
>NZ_DASXYM010000049.1:0-21267 GCF_036502485.1 Occallatibacter sp.
TTCAGCTATCACGTCCTCGATCCCGCCCGCGCGAAGCAGTTGAACGACAAAAAGCTTGAGCCCTCGTTGATCGACTACCGTGCGGGAGTGAAACTCGTCGTTCCATCGCTTGAGAAAGTCGGCCAGCTTCGCCAGAGCAGCACGCCGGAGGCAGGCAAAGAGTATTGGATGGCGTTCTCGAATCCTCATAAAACGGTCAAGCGCGGAGATCGAGTAAATGTTGTGATCGGCACTTTCCACGCGGATGGCCTCATCGTGGAATAGGAGTCGGCGGTCTCACCAAGGGCCTGCGAGATGCGCTCCCCGCAGGCAAGTATTGCGCGTTCTGCTCGCCATGCGTTGGCGGGTGAGCAGGAAAAGCGTCGAGTCGCATTGAGCAAATTGCGCTCCGCCCTGCCTGTCAAGAACGCTGCCTGACCTCCCTCCCCCAACACTGGGGTGCCGTGCCCGGTCCCCAAATCCGAGCGCTGACACCCCAACGCCGCCCCCTCCGATAGCTCAGGATCACCTCGGTAACATCTCCTGTATCATCCCGGCCTGAATGCCTTTTACAATGCGTTATTGCGCGATGGCGTCGGCCACTGTGATGTGCTGCGCGCGCACAACAGGGGGGATAGCTTGTCTGCTCGTTCCGGCATCGTGGTAGTGGGGAGCATCAATATGGATCTCGTGGCCACGGCCTCGCGCATCCCTTCGGTCGGCGAGACCATTATCGGGACAGGCTTCCAGGTCAATCCAGGCGGCAAAGGAGCCAATCAGGCAGTTGCCGTGGGTCGTCTCGGTTACCCCGTTCGCATGATCGGACGCGTGGGCGACGACGCATTTGGATCGCAATTGATTGCCAATCTTCAATCCGCCGGCGTGGATTGCCGCTCGGTTGCTGTGTCTGAAGGTTCCTCAGGCGTCGCCGTCATCCTCGTGTCCGAGGCGGGCGATAACTGCATCGTTGTTGCGCCCGGCGCAAACGCCCTCGTTAGTCCGGAAGATATTGACGCGAACATCGAGGTGATCCGGTCCGCCGGCATGGTCCTTGCTCAACTTGAGATTCCCATTGAAACCGTTGAGCATCTCGCCGCGGTGTGCTCGCGTGAGAGTGTTCCTCTGATGCTTGACCCCGCGCCTGCGCGTTCTCTGGGTAAGTCCATTCTGCAGAACGTCACGTGGTTTACACCCAATGAAATCGAGGCCGCTTTCTACGCCCCTGCGGCAGCAGATACTGAGAACTCGGCACAGGCGGCGCAAGTCCTGCTCGAAAGCGGTTGCGGAGGAATCGTCTTGAAGATGGGAGCGCGCGGCGCATACATGACCTCAACCTCCATAAGCGGATCAGACGTCACATCCTTCCCCGTAAATGCGGTGGACACAACCGCAGCCGGGGATGCCTTCAACGGCGCATTCGCCACCGCCCTCATGCTGGGCAAGCCTCCGCTTGAGAGCGCGACGTTTGCCGCTGCCGCCGCCGCGCTTTCAGTCACTCGGCCAGGCGCCCAGGCGTCCATGGCTACCAGGGACGAGGTCGAAGCATTTCTAACCTTGCATACCTCGCCGTCCGCCCACCCGTAACATGGTTCAAAAAGCGCGGTCCAGTTTCAGATCGAGTGCACGGAGACGGCCAGTGAACACTTTCGGTAGATGGCTTGAATCGGCGCTGGTAATCGCAGCATTATGCCTTTTCTTCGGCGTCCGGGCTGCCGCCCAGGATACGCATAGCGCCCCCGGGGAGCAGCAGATTCCAGGACCGGCTTGCTTCACAACGCGCGCAGCTGGCGAGGCCGGGTATGCTCCCTGCAATCCCAAAAGCCTTGAGGAATGGCTGAAGGACATTACGCACTGGCGCATGGAGCGTCGCATCCGCATCGGCTATGACCCCGCTCGCTATGAAATGCCGGCGCTCAAATGGGCGCAATCCAGCTTCATGCAGCCCCAGATGATGGTGCATGACCGCTTCTTCTACGACCCCGTCGATAACCAGTACACCGTCGATCGTTACCTCGACGATCTCAAAGCACGCTACGGCGGAGTTGACGCCGTGCTCGTGTGGGCCACTTATCCCAACATAGGCATCGACGATCGCAACCAATTGGACATGGTGCAATCCATGCCCGGCGGCATTCAGGGCCTGCACAAAATGGTGGAGGACTTCCACCGCCGCGGAGTTCGCGTGCTGTTTCCAATGATGATGTGGGATCAGGGAACGCGTGAGCCAGGCAAACCCTGGCCTGATTCCATCGCGGAACTCATGAAGTCGATCGATGCGGACGGAATCAACGGCGACACGCAAGATGGCGTCCCCCTTGCCTTCTCAATCGCGGCTGAAAAAATGGGGCATCCCCTGGCGTTCGAGCCTGAAAGCGGACCGCACGACGAGGGCATCTCCTGGAACGTGATGAACTGGGGTCAATACGAATTTCAGTTCGTGCCCACCGTCGATCGCTATCGCTGGCTGGAACCTCGTCACCAGGTCAACATTCAGGGGCGCTGGGTGCGCGACAAGACCGACGACTTGCAATATGCGTTCTTCAACGGCGAAGGATGGGAGAGCTGGGAGAACGTCTGGGGCATCTGGAACGGCGTGACCCCGCGCGATGGAGAAGCCACACGGCGCGTCGCAACCATCGAGCGCGGCATTGCGCCCTTCCTGGTCAGCCAGGATTGGGAGCCCTTCTATCCCATGCATCCCTACGGCGTCTTCGCAAGCCGCTGGCCCCTTGAAGACCGCAGCGTGTGGACCATCGTGAACCGCAATGAGTACGACGCGCATGGACGGCAAATGTCGGTCCCGCACAACAACGGCATGCGCTACTTCGACCTCTACCATGGCGTCGAAATCAAGCCCGATGTCGAAGACGGACAGGATGTGCTGTCCTTCGACACGGAAGCACACGCGTATGGCGCGATCCTCGCACAGACCGGCGAACCGGATGCGCCCCTGCGAGAACTGATGAGCACCATGAAGCAGATGACCGCCAGGCCACTCTCAGACTATTCGCACGAATGGAAGCCGCTGCCTCAGCAACTTGTAGACATCCAGCTCACCGCACCAGCGTCCACCGCTCCTGAAGGCATGGTTCGAATTCCCGGAGGCGACTACCTCTTCCGCGTGGACGGTGTCGAGATCGAAGGATCGGACGACATCGGCGTAGACGTGCAGTACCCATGGGAAAACTCCGCGAGGCGCTTCCACGAGCACCGCATGAACATCAAGCCGTTCTACATGGATAAGTACCCCGTTACGAATGCTCAATTCAAAAGGTTCCTTGACGCGAGCCACTACCATCCCGCCGACGACTTGAACTTCCTGAAAGATTGGAGGAACGGCAATTATCCGGAGGTCGCCGCAAACAAGCCCGTGACCTGGGTTTCGCTCGAAGATGCGCGCGCCTACGCGCGGTGGGCCGGCAAGCGGCTTCCGCATGAGTGGGAGTGGCAGTTCGCTGCCCAAGGCACCGATGGCCGCATCTTCCCCTGGGGCAGTTGCGACTGGCTTGCGCCCGCGACGGCCGGTGGTCCGTACGCCTGCCCATGGCAGAGAGATCCCATTGACGCGCCCGCTCCCATTCCCGATAAAGGGCGAGTGATGGCCGCGGCAAGCGACGTGAACGCCCACCCCAGAGGAGCAAGCCCCTTTGGCGTGGAAGATATGGTGGGCAACGTTTGGCAGTGGACCGATGAGTATCAGGACGAGCACACCCGCGCCGCCATTCTCCGCGGAGGCAATCACTATCAGCCGCAAGGGTCCATGTGGTACTTCCCGCAGGCTTACCGCAATGAGCAGCACGGGAAACTCCTTCTGATGGCCCCCAGCTACGACCGCTCCGCAGGAGTAGGATTCCGCTGCGTGAAAGATGCGCAGTAGTGTCCATCACGGTTCACTTTTGATTCCTCTGCATAGATCGAGCACTCCTCTTCCGTTCTTCGGGTATCCTGCAGTGTTCCCCTGAAGTGCTTTACAAGCCGCCGCCGTTGCAAGACCATGCAGGTTCCAGGAGGGGTCAGCGGAATGCAGCCACGGGTCCGTCCGGCTATTTATGCGGCATTCGCCAACGATGTGGTGGATCCGGGGCGCAAGCTCTCGGTCGCTGAAGAGGCCGTGAGCCTGCAGGACGCTCTGCGCCGCATCACCGGTGAGGATGACTCGTGGGAGCTGATCGTGCGCGATCACTGCAGCGCATCCTCTCTGGTAAGCCCGTTCTACGAGAACCGCATCGCGGTCTTCCACTACGGCGGGCATGCCAGCCCGGAGAAGGTTCTGCTCGAGAACGATGGCGGCGGCAACCTGGTGGGAAGTGCCGCGCTGCTTGAAGACTTTCTCGCCACCCAGCCCACTCTGCAACTCGTCTTCCTGAACGCCTGCGATACCGAGGCCTGGGGAAAGCGCTTGGTGCAGCTGGGAATTCCGTGCGTCATTGCCACCACGCGGCCCATTGACGATGCCATGGCGCTCCGGTTTTCGAGCGCGTTTTACAAAGCGCTCACCAATGGCGACGCCTCGATTCGGAGCGCGTTCGACACCGCGGCCAAAGGCGTCGCCTTCGACTCGCAGGGCCAGACCTCGCGACGCATGGAGGTAGGTGACGACGCGGCGGACACCGCCCCTGCCTCCACTGACCTGCCGTGGAAGATCTACACCCCGAACGGCGCAACGTCCGTGGAGTGGAAGCTGAGCCTCGGTGCCAACGACCCTCTCGTCGGACTGCCCCCTCTCGATCCGCAGCGCTATCCGCTGCCCCCGTCGCCCTACGTATCCATCCAGGGGCACAGCCCATCGGATGCGCAGATCTTCTTCGGACGCAATGGAGAGATCCGGCAACTATACGACTGGCTGATGAACCCATCGGCCCCGCCCGTTCTGCTCTTCTACGGCCAGTCCGGCGTGGGCAAATCCTCGCTGCTCAATGCCGGGCTGCTGCCGCGATTGCCCGACAGTGACAAGGTGAAGTCCCTGCGCCGCAACCTTGACCTGACGGACGATCTGCACGCCGCCATCGGAGGAGCGGACGACGAAAACGTGGAGAAGTGGTTCCGTGGCGATGGCCCGCGGCTCATCATCCTGGATCAGGTGGAAGAGGCCATCACACACAAGGTACACACCGCGCAGAGTACCGGCAGCGGGCAAAATCCGGTGGACGAGCTGCATCGCTTTCTGGCGCGCGTGCAGCAATTGTTTGTCGATGCCGCCAGCGGACGGCTGCGCCGCCCCAACGGAAAGGCGCGGCTCATCCTTTCGTTTCGCAAGGAGTATCTCGCCGAGATCCGCAATCCGCTCGCTGAAGCCTGCGAAGGACTGGTACAGGACGCGTGGCTGGACAGGCTCGACGAGCAGGGCATCATCCAGGTCGTGCAAGGACCCACGCGCCGCGCCGCCCTGCGCCGCGCCTATGGCATCGAACTGGAGAGCGATTTCGCGGAGTTCGTTGCCAGCCGCCTCAACGATCCCAGTTCACCCATCGCAACCGTACTGCAGATTGTCCTGAACAAGCTGTGGGATGAAGTGAAGGCAAGCCAGCCTCCGCGGGTGTATACGCGCGCTCTCTATGATCGCGTGGTAGTGCAGGCCAATCCGCTGGAGGAGTTCTTCCAGGAGCAGGTGAAAAAAGTTTACGCCGCCGCCGAAGGGCAGGCCGTGCGCGATGGCCTCGAACTGGATGTGCTTCTGGAACACACCAGCCAGATGAATACCTCGAGGCGGCGGGAGTATGCGGATCTGCGCGCGTGGTACCCGCAGGTGACCAACCTGGAGGAACTGCTGCGATCCAACAAAGGGGCGTACCTGCTCGCTGAGCCGGCCCAGGATGTCGCCGGCGCTGCGGATGGCGCCACCGCCCTGGCGCACGACACGCTCGCGCCCATCGTGCGGCGCGAGTTTGCGCTGAGCGCGTCCGCGGGCGCGCGGGCCCGCCGTCTGCTTGAGAACCGGGCGCGCGACTGGACCGAGAAAAAAGATGGCGATCCGCTGGACGGGAGAGATCTGCGCATCGTGGAACTCGGGCTTGAGCAGATGCGCAAGCCCACCCCCATGGAGGAAAAGCTGCTCGCTGAGAGCCGCCGCCTGCGCAGCAAGCGCCGGCGCGCCATGCTGGTGTGGCCCGCGCTGGCGCTGGTCCTCCTTGCGGGATTGGTAACCGTTGCCGTCCGCTATCGCATCCAAACGGACCACGTGCACGCCCTCGTCACCGACTCTGAGGCGAGCCTGAAGAACGGAGACGAGTTGAGCGCGCTGGTCGATTCGCTGGCAGCCATGGAGGCAACCTGGCGATCGCGGCTGCTGCGTTCCGGCTCCAATGCCGCAGGGGAAACCTTGCGCACAACGCTTGAAAACACGTCTGTGGTCGGCGAGTACCCCCTGAACCACGCGGCCTTGCGCGCGGGACCGTGCGCCGTGGCCTTCGATCGCCGCGGAGGACTTCGTTACCACAGCGTCGACGACAAGCGGTCTACCTTCGATGGCAAGCGGGTGCCGCCGCTCTTCGCAGACCAGCTCCAAACCATCGCTGTCTACTACTCATGGAACTGCGAACCGGTGAGCGGGCGCTTTCTCAAAGCGGACCAGACCCCCCTGCAGACATGGCGGGCTGGAGAGTCGATGACGAAAAACCAGAACGGGTCCGCCGAAGCCGCGGCGGTTGCGCCTGACGGCAACCACGCCGCCCTCGCGACCCTCTCCGATGCCGGCTCGCACAAAGGTGCCAGGGTGGAGACCTGCGAATACACCTTCGCCGATTGGAGCCAGGCACACTGCGTGCCTTTCGAACCCATCTACCTGAATTACAGTCCCGACGGCCAGTGGTTCGGCGCAGTCAGTAAGGGCTCGCTCGCGGTTTGGAGCACAAAGTCCGAAGATGAGAAACCTGCATTCCAGGCCACGCTTCCAGGTACGGACCTGTGGACCCCGCAGTTCGGAGCAACCAGCCAGTATCCCTTCGTGGCCGAGTTGCAATACGCGCCCAACTTCATGGGAGTGAAGATGGGCATCCTGACGCTATGGAATCTGAAGGACAAAACTGCCAAGCCGGCGCAGTATTATCTGCCCCAGCGCCAGGTGACCGCCTACGCCTTCAACAAGGCCGGCACGCTGTTCGCCGTCGGTAAAAAGGAAGGCAGCGTGAGCGTCGGGCACATCCGTCCGGACCTCAACGGCGGCGAGACAAGCTACTTCGATGAGAATCCGGCAGTCTCGGAATTCTCCGCGGGCAACGGCCAGGTTTCGATCGTCGGGTTTAGTCCCGATTCCAAGTACCTGGCAACCGCGATCGTGGAGCAGGACCCCCGATTCAAAGTGAAGCGCAGCTACGTGCGCGTGTGGGACATGAACCTTGCCAGAGAGCGCGACAAAGCCAAGACCGCGGGGCCTGTAGAACTGCTGACGATGGGATGCCGCCGCCTTGAAACCTACCTGACCGATATGACGGGAGGCAGCGACTTCAAGTCCGTGGAAAAAATGGGCGTCGTGAACCTGCGTGAGCTGCGCCAGGGTTGCAAGGCCGCCCTGAAACCCTGACCCCCAGCTTCCACTCCCTACTCCCGGCTCTCCAGCTTCTCCCGCGTCAACTCATTCCAGATGGCGATAGCCTCCGGAATCGGCGGACTCACGATCCCCGGCTCGATCCGTTCCAGCACCTTCTGGGGATCGAGATTGCCCTTGGGATTGCGCAGCACGGCCTTGATCCATCCCACGGCAGCCAGACCCTCGCCGCCTTCGAAGGTCTGCTCCAGGTAAAACCATTTCTCATCCCAGCACACCAGGCGCGAGGTCAGCGTGAAGCGCGCCATGAAGGGCAGAGAGCGCCGGTAGGTCATCCACACGGCGCCCACCAGAGGCGTCCAGCGCTCCCGCACCAGGTGCTCCAGCAGCCGCGTCCGCGCCAGCAGATGCGTGCGGCCGTAGTCCATCCAGCTCAGATAGCGCGCATTGTTCAGGTGCAGGTTGAGATCGATGTCGTTCGGCCACACGCGCAGGCGCAGGCAATCCTCCTCAAGCAAATGCAGAGGCCGCAGAGGCAGGAGGTGCTGGCGAACCGCCAATGCTGGAATGCGAACGAAGTTGATCAGATGCGACATGCGGTCTGCGCTGGATTCAGTCTAGAGGACCGGCAGCGCGATGCATCGTGGTGCGACTGAACTGGCGTACGGACGGCGTCATCGGCGACAATCGCTTCTGTGATGAGAAAGCTTACCCGGCGTCATGTCCTTCGTACTGTCCCCGCCGCTGCCATTGCGGCCGCTGTCGTCCCCGGAGGTTTTGCTGTGACTCCTCGTCAACGCGTCTTTATCGGATCCAACACACCCGAAGGAATTCTGGCCTTCGACTGGGACCCCGCCACGGCGGAGCTCAAAAAAGTCGAGGTGGCCGCCAAGCTGGCCAACGTCGACTGGATCGTCTACTCGCACGATCGCAAGCACATCTATGCCGCCTCAGAGGTGGACAGCTTCAATGGCAAGCCCACCGGCGAAGTGGCCAGCTACAGCGTGCAGAATGACAAGCTGACGCAGATCTCCGGGCAGAACTCGGCCGCCAGGGGAACATGCTATGCAGGCCTCGACCACACCGGCCGCGTGCTGCTCTCGGCCGACTACGGCGGCGGTGCCAGCGCCAGCTTCAAAATCACTGACGGCAAGCTGAGCGCCGCGGTCTGGACCGAGCACTACAAGGGCAGCGGCCCGGTCGCTGACCGGCAGGAAGCCGCCCACGCGCACTTCACGTCGTTCTCTCCCGACAACCGCTTCGCCTATGTCAACGATCTCGGCAGCGACTGCATTCACATCTACAAGCTCAACGCCGATACGGCCGAGCTGACCTCCGCCGGCAAGTGGGAAGCAAAGCCCGGCTCCGGCCCCCGCACCTTGCACTTCCACCCCAACGGCACCACCGCCTACTGCATGAATGAGCTGGCCTCGGCCGTCGATGTTCTGCACTGGAACAGGGCCGACGGAAGCTTCAAGACCATCACCCGCTTCGAGCTGAACCCCGACCGCTCCAAGCCCACCTCGACCGGCTGCGATACCGTCATCACCAAGGACGGCCGCTTCGTCTACTTCGCCAATCGCGGCGACGACTTCATCTATGCCTGCAGCGCCGATCCCAAAACCGGCGCGCTCACCGCCATCGGCAAAACGCCCAGCGGCGGCAAAACTCCCCGCAATTTCGTGCTGGATCCCACCGAGCGCTGGATGCTGGTCGCCAACCAGAGCTCCAGCAACCTTGCCGTCTACGCGCGCAATCCGCAGACCGGCGCCCTCGCGGCTCAAGGCAAGTCGTACGACTGCCCGTCACCCATGTG
This sequence comes from Occallatibacter sp., assembly GCF_036502485.1. Classification (GTDB taxonomy): domain Bacteria; phylum Acidobacteriota; class Terriglobia; order Terriglobales; family Acidobacteriaceae; genus Telmatobacter. The sequence continues at coordinate 9,279 of NZ_DASXYM010000049.1, forward strand.
CATCCTGTTTCCCTGATTGTGATTGTGATTGCGACGCCCTATAGCGGTTTCAGAGCTGCTATGCCCAGGAACCACGCAGCAAAATGGCATTATCCTCAAGGAAATGCCACCCTTCTCTGAGCCAGAAAGGGCACACGAGCTCTGGAACCGCTCTGATCGCGGATCTCAAGCGCCCTGCAGCACCGCTCGGTGCAGCCTGGCGGCCTGCCTGACCTGCGCCGGCTCTTCGTCTTCCACCGGCACGCGGGCCAGTTCCCACGCGGCCCGATCTTTCATCAGTCGCGAGACAAGCGCTGTATGCATGGCGTGGCCGGCCCGCTCGGCCACCACCCGGCCTTCAATGCGGTGCCCCGCCAGCGCCAGGTCGCCAATCAGGTCCAGAACCTTGTGCCGCACGTACTCATCGCCGAAACGAAGCGGGCCGTTCTCCGGCCCGTTCTTGCCCAGGATGATGGCGTTCTCTTCACTTGCTCCGCGTATGAGGCCCATGTCGCGCAGGCGCTGCTCGTCCACCTTGTAGCCGAACGTGCGCGCCGGCGCAATGAAGGTGCCGTAGGTCTCCGCCGCCAAATCAATCGAAGCGCTCTGTCGGCCAATCGGAGCAGGGAAGTCGATGGTGTAGTCGATCGCGTAACCCGACCCGGGGTAGACCCCGATGAACTTGTTGCCTTCGCGGACCTCTACCGGCTTGAGAATGCGAATGTACTCCCGCTTGCGGCGCTGCTGCCGAATCCCCACCTGCTGGAAAGCCTCGACGTAAGGCAGCGCGCTGCCGTCGAGAATGGGGACTTCCAGGTTGTCGACTTCGATGATGAGGTTGTCGACGCCCATGCCGATCAAGGCGGACAGCAGGTGCTCGGTGGTCGAGATCAGCACGCCCTGCCGCATCAGGCTGGTGGCATAGCTGACCTTGGCAACATTCCGGCCAATCGCGGCGATTTCGAAATTATCCAGATCGGTGCGGCGAAAAACAATCCCCGATCCACCCGGCGCGGGCAGAAGCCGCATGCTGACCTGGACCCCGGAGTGAAGACCTACTCCTGTAAAATCAATTGCTTCGGCAATGGTCTGTTCCACATGTTCGTGTTGCGCCAACGGTCTACTCCAGCAGGTCAATTCGGGATGTTACGAACAGATTAGACGCAGGTTGCGAGAATCGTAGTGTGGTAATTTTGCAACACTGTGGTGCGCTAAGCCGCCATTTTCCAGCTACCTGGCCTCGTGGCTGCCGTTTTCAACCCCCGTTGCCGCCTGGCAGGGATCAGCCCGGCCATCCCTGCGGCGCCGTCCTTCATCCGAAGGTACGGCGGGAGGCAGCTTGCTCGATACGGTTGCGTGGGTTTCAATTGCGGTGGCGCTGGCATCTGCCCTGTGGATCGGGTTGGACGAACTACGGCACCCGCAACACATGGGCATCATGAATGTGGTCTGGCCCGTCTCAGCTCTGTACTTCAGCGTCTTCGCAGTGTGGGCCTATTACCCGCTGGGCCGAAAGAAGACCAGGGAAGCCATGGCTGCCATGCAGCACGGGTCCCCTCAAAACAATCAGCCGCACACCCGGCCCGGCGCCGCCCAGGTCGCCGTCGGCACAAGCCATTGCGGCGCCGGATGCATGCTGGCCGATGTGGGCACGGAGTTCGCCATCGCCACAGCCGGAATCACGCTGCTGGGCTCGGTGCTGTGGGCCGAGTACGCCCTTGACCTCGCCGTGGCCTGGGTGTTCGGCATCGTGTTCCAGTACTTCGCCATCCAGCCCATGCGGCATCTGCCCTTCGCTCAGGCTGTCGTCGCCGCCATCAAAGCCGACACCCTGTCGATCCTCGCCTTCCAGGTGGGAATGTATGCCTGGATGGCGCTGACCTACTTCGTGCTCTTCCCCCACCCGCATCTCACTCCATTCCGTCCGGGGTACTGGCTGATGATGCAAATCGGCATGATCTGCGGCTTCGCCACCAGCTATCCCATGAACCGGCTCCTGATCCGGAAGGGGCTGAAAGAAGCCATGTAAAAGCGCTGCATCCCCTCTGAAATTCGCCCCCAAAAAGGTCAAAGGCCGCGAACTCAATGAGTTCGCGGCCCCTGGGATCTTCTACTCCCTCAACCCTATTCCCTGCCTTTTACATCCCCGCCGGCTTGGGATTCTGCGGATCGTACTGGGCGATCTTGATCTTCTTCGCCAGACCCAGCTTCGACAGCAGCCAGATGCCATAAAAATTCGGGTCCACCTCATACCACTTCAACCCGTGGCGCGCTGAGACGGGGTGGGCATGATGGTTGTTGTGCCAGCCCTCACCGCCGGATAGCAGAGCCACCCACCAGCTATTGCGCGAATCGTCCTTCGTCTCGAACCGGCGGCTGCCCCAAAGGTGCGTAGCCGAATTCACGAGCCAGGTGAAGTGCAGGCCGACCGTCACGCGAAGGAACACGCCCCACAACAGCATGCCCACCCCGCTCCGCCATCCGCCGAAGGTCCAGCCCAGGCTCAGCAGCAGCACGCCGCTCAGGGTGATGGTCAGCCAGTGGTACTTGCTGAGCCACATATGGAAACGATCTTTCTTCAAGTCGGGCGCATAACGGCCCAGAGCTTCGAACTGCGAATGCATCGACTCGCCTACAAGGAGCCAGCCGGTGTGCGCCCACCAGCCGCCTTCGCGCGGCGAGTGCGGATCACCTTCGTGATCGCTGTTTTGGTGGTGGACACGATGCGTGGCCACCCAGAACATCGGCCCGCCTTCGAGCGAAAGGGTGGCGCAGACGGTCATCACATACTCCAGCCACTTGGGCACGTAGTAGCCGCGATGCGTCAGCAGGCGGTGATAGCACATGCCCACACCCACGTTGATGGCAAGCACGTAAAGCACCACCGAAACCGCCAGCCGTTGCCAGCTGAAGAAGAACAGGGCAGCCACAGCTCCCAGGTGGAACACAATCAACGCCACCACCGTGATCCAGTTGATGCCCTCCTTCACAGTTGCCTCACGGCCCATGCGGATCTGGTCGCGCGCCGGTGCCACATGGGCAACCTGCGCGGCATGGCGCTCCGGAGCCCTGTGAACGGGCTTGGCTGGAACAGCGGTTACGGTGTCAGTAGGAGAAGGGACTGGGATAACAGATGCCATTCAGTAGGTTTTCCTCACGTGGATGGCGCAAACGTCCACCCATTAGCTAATTGTATCTGAGGGATGAAAATCCAGAAACCTGTTAATTCAAGAAATCACTCGAATTAGCCACCCTTGCCTCAACCCGGGTGCGTTTCGTTACTCCGCGCAGACTGCCCTGAACGCTCAGATGCGCCTCCTTGCGGGTGAGCTGTCCGGGTGCCTCGCAGGGCGAAATCCACTGTTTCGCCGTTTCTCTACTTCGCTCTTTTGCTGATCCGCGCTGTTTCGCTTGTGCGCGCGCCTACTCCGTCGCCGTCCCCGTCATATTGCCCCCGAACGTCGTGAACAGCTTGTCCGCCCGCCCCCGCAGGATGCGATACAGCGCGAACTGGCGCGTCGTGTCCCCTCGCAACTCAAAAAGAAGCTCCCCGCGGTTGTCGGCCAGGGCATCCACCGCGTCCACCAGCCGCATGCGCGGCGTCTCGTCCAGGTGGGCGCTATCGGTCACGCTCTTCAGCAGCACCCGCACGTTGCCGTAAAGATCCGGCTGGGCTATCAGCGTGACAAACTTCTGGTCGGCCGGCGCGCCGGAACTATGCGCCGTCAGCACCAGCGTAGCGCCCGATCCGTAAGCCAGTTCGAACACCCGGAACTGCTCGTCTTCGAGCGGCGCAGGCTCGACTGCCGCCGCCGTAGCCGCCTTCGCGCCCACCGGCCCGCGATGCGCGCCGGAACGGGCATGGGTCGTCGGCGTCTTTGCCTGCGCCGGCGCAGGCTGGGCGATACCCAGCGCCTGCCGCGCAGTGTCTTCCAACTGCGCCCTCATCTTGGCTTCGTCCCCGGGATTGGCCCACGAATACGTCCAGGGATGTTCCGGCCGATTGTGCGCGTCCGACACCGCAACCGCCTGCTGCATCTCCGCAGGAAGCCCCATCAGCGTCGGTTCCACCTTGACCGTGCTCCCCGCCGATTTGCCGTGCTGGAGTCGCGGGCGGTCCGGATCCGACACATCCGGCAACGAGCTGACGTTGCCTTCCGCATCCGCCGGAATCTCCGCCGCCTTGGCTTTCGGCTTCTTCATCGTGGGCCGGTCCGGGTCCACCGGAGCAGAGCTGGCCGACTGGTCTGTTCCCGATTTGTCTTCGCCGGACTTGTCCGCCCCGCTGTCGCCGGTCTTCTGGTGCAGCCTGGGCCGATCAGGATCCGCACTCGAGCCGGAAGCAGCCGAATCATCGGCCTTCTTGTGCAGCTTGGGCCGGTCGCCGTCATCCTGCGCCGGCGCGTCTTTCGAGCCGTCCGTCCCGCCTGGCTTCGCGGAGGCGTCCTCCTTGTGCTTGCGGTGCAGCACCGGCTTGTCGTCGTCGTTCCAGTCCTCGTCGATCTTGGCTGAAGCCCCCGCCTCGGTCTTCGGCTTGGGGACAGCCTTCAGGTCGCCAAAGCCTACCCACGACCCCATCACCTGCCCCGATCGCTTGACGTCGAAAAGGCCCGTCGTGCGGCCGTTCTCTTTCAACTCGTACTCAATATCGCCGGATACCGCCAGCGGCATCGGGTGGGCGAGATAAAGACCGGCATCCTGCAGATGCTCGCCGTCGAAAATGCTGATCGGCACAATGCGGCTGGCGCTGGGCTTTTCCCGATCGCCGGTCCACTCCAGCACCGCCACGGCGCGCAATTCAGGCGCCTTGTCGCTGGACTTCTTGCTGACCTGCCCAGGATATTGAGCCGGCACAACCCCGGCGCCCGCGAGGCCCAGTCCGATCAAAGACGCAACGACCCCCTCCCATGACAGCCGGCGGGTGCGTCGGAAATAATGCTGAGGAACAGTCACTACCTTCACCTGATGAGGGGTCTCCCCATGGAATTGCACCACAAAGTTGCTGATTTCACGCTTCAAACTGACGAGGATAAGACTGTAAGTCTTTCTCACTACTCCGGCAAGCCGGTGATTCTCTTCTTCTATCCCCGGGCCGATACGCCGGGCTGCACCATCGAGGCCTGCGGCTTCCGCGACCAGTTCGAGAAGCTCCAGAAGGCCGGAGCCGTGGTGCTCGGCATCAGCCGCGACACCCCCAAAGCCCAGGCCAAGTTCAAAGCCAAATACAACCTGCCCTACACACTCCTTGCAGATGTAGACGAGCGAGTGTGCAATCAGTTTGGGGTACTCAAGGAAAAGAACATGTACGGCAAAAAGGTCATGGGCATTGAGCGCACCACCTTCGTGATCGGGCCCGACCAGACCCTCCTTCACATCTTCCCCAAAGTAACTCCCGAAGGACACGCCGAACAAGTTCTCGCCCTCATCGAAGACTGGAACAAGGCCCACAAGAAGTGAAGCTGCCGAACCGGCGCGCGGCCACTCTGAAACCTGAATCGACTCTGCTGCCGCGCGCTTTCTTCGAGACGCGGCCGGAATGGGTGGCCCCGCGCCTCCTCGGCAAGCTGCTCGTGCACCGGGTGCGCGGTGTGGAGATGACCGGCCGCATCGTCGAGGTGGAAGCCTATCTCGGCCCCCATAATGACCCGCCCGACCCCGCCGCCCATGCCCACCGCGGCCCCACCCCCCGCAACCAGGTGCTCTTCGGGCTGCCCGGCCACGCCTACGTCTACTCCATCTATGGCAAATATTTCTGCCTCAACATCTCCTGCGAGGCCGAAGGCCACGCCGGCTGCGTGCTCCTGCGCGCCGTCAATCCGCTCTCCGGGGTCGAACAAATGGCCCTGAACCGCGGCCTCCCTCCCGACTTCGCGCCGACCGACGCGTTCCTGCGCCAGCTCACCTCCGGCCCCAGCCGGCTGTGCCAGGCGCTCGGCGTCACGCGCCCCAGCCACAACGGCCTGGACGTGACCAGTCCTGACTCGCCCCTTCAGGTCCGCGACGACGGATTCCAGCTCACCGAAGCCATGCTGACTCCGAGGATCGGGATCAATCCCACCAACGACGCGGTGGACTGGCCCCTGCGGTTCGTCGCGCCCGGCAGCCTCTGCATCTCCGGGCCCAGAAATCTCAAAGGCGAACGCGTCCGCGTCCCGTAAAATTCCGTCTTACGTACAGATTCCCCAAATATTCCTGACCGAGGTCATCCAGCGCTTGAACACAAAGTCTCTGCCCCTCTCTGCTGCTGCGGCTGCTGTGCTGGCTGCGGCAATCGTGGTCGTGTCCATGGCCGCCCAGGCCCCGCAATCCCCGCAGGCCGCGGCCACAGGCGCTGCGCAAAGTCAGCCTCTCGCGCCCCCCGCCGGAGGACCCGGCGGCCGTCCACGCGAGTTCCCGGCTCCCACCAACCTGAAGGTGCTGCCCAAAACTCTCACCGGCAAACAAGTCCGCGACGTCATGGAAGGCTGGTCCGGGTCGCTCGGCGTACACTGCGATACCTGCCATACCAAGGATCCCGGCAGAGTCGGGCCCAACGGCCGGCCTGCCCTCAACTTCGCCGACGACTCCAAGCACGAGAAACAGGCCGCCCGCCTCATGTACACCATGACCCGGAAGATCAACGCGGACTACATCAGCATGGTCGACATGGAACACGAAGAGCACGAACATGAGGGTCAGGCCGGGCATGAGGATCACGCCGGGCAAGCCGGACACGAAGCCCACGAACACCACGGCGACCACAACGTAACCTGCGGTACCTGTCATCGCGGCCACCAGCAGCCCGAAGCCTATATCCCGCCCAAAGAACATGACCGCCCGCCCACTCCAGCCGGACAGCCGCCGCTGCCCCGTTAGGGGTCCGTCCTTCTCCGGGATTGCGGACGTCTGGCTCTCGCGAGTGTCCAGGCTCAACGCGACCCCGGAGAGCCTGCGTCGCAGGCAAAGGCGGGGCAGCACCAAGGGTTTTGATCTTTCCTGTCGAGTCAGCCAAAATTCCGCGTCCGCGCCTCCGTGCGATGAAAAACGGCCGGGGAATCGGACAACCGCCCCGCGGGCCATGCCCTCTCAGTACACGTGCTTTCGACCGGTCTGCCCGGTCAAAGGCCGAGGAGATGGAAATGAATTGGATTCGAGTTCAGGCGATAACCGGGTGTATGGCATTGGCGCTGGGGACTTCGCCCTTGTGGGCGCAACAGGACACGACATCGGGAACCAGCCAGGCGGGCGGGGCTGCCTCCGCATCCGACACCCAGGCGCAGGCCCACTCCGCTGATAAGTCCGGCGGAATGGGAGACCAAAAATTCGTGAAGAACGCCATGGAAGGCGGAATGGCCGAAGTAAAGCTAGGCCAGATGGCTGCGCAGAAAGCCAGCAGCCCTGACGTCAAGCAGTTCGGTCAGAAGATGGTGGACGACCACACCAGGCTGAACCAGCAGATCACGCCCATCGCTACACAGATGGGATTGACACCCCCCGCTGAACTGCCGGCCAAAGATAAGGCTCTGCAAAGCAAACTTGAGGGACTGTCGGGCGATGCGTTCGATAAGGCTTACATGTCCGCTATGTTGAAGGATCACAAGAAGGACCTTGCGGAGTTCCAGAAGGAAGCGTCTTCAGGCAAAAATCCCCAGGTGAAGGACGCGGCCCAGCAGGGCGCGCAAGTTATCCAGCAGCACCTGCAGATGGCTCAGGATATCGCGCAAAAAGTGCGTGCGGGCTCGGGCAAGATGGGCAAAAATGCGAACGCCCCCGGCACTTCAGGCACCACCGGTACCCCCACGGTTCCCGGACAGCAGCACGAGAAGCAGTAATAGCCGGTCAACGGGCACACGCAAATGGGGCCGCATCGCTGCGGCCCCATTTTTTCGAGACGTTCAGCTTTAGCTCGCCTTCACCTTGGCTTCGATCTGCCTGGCCGCGCCCTTCTTGGCCTTGCTGTCCTCAAACGTCTTCGCCGCCTTCACCACGTGATCGCGCGCGTACGCCGCGTCGTGCCATCCCTTGATCTCCACCCGCTTGCCCTCAAGATCCTTGTAGATCGAGAAGAAGTGCGTGATCTCTTTCAGCATGTGTGGATAGATATCGGTGTAGTTCCACACATTGGTGTAGCGCGGATTGTTCTTGCCCACTGCCAGAACCTTCTCATCGAGCACGCCCTGGTCCAGCATCTCCAGCAGCCCGATGGGCCGCACCTCGTGCACACAGCCCGGGAATGTGGCGCCTGGGACCAGCACTAATACGTCAAGAGGATCGCCATCGTCGCTCAGCGTAGAAGGAATGAAGCCGTAGTCGCCAGGATAGTGGACCGGCGAGTGCAGATTGCGATCGAGCTTGAAGACGTGCAGTTCCTTGTCATATTCAAACTTGTTTGTGCCGTCCTTGGGGATCTCGATGACAGCGCGGAAAACTTCCGGCGCGCGATCGCCAATGGGCAGCTCCAGATAATTAACCATTTCTCTTGCTCTCCTGACTTGAATAACTGAACGATATCGCTAAGATGAGTACGCCACGCGATTGCGCCGCGGAAGTCGCTCCTCGCGATGCGATGCGCTGCGTTACGCGCAGCGAGAGACGCAGTGCCCCACAACCTCTGCGCAGTGCTCCATGATTGGATGCGCCCTTAAGGCCGAAGCCAGACAACCGGACGCCATTACCCCTGGGGAAAGGAAAACGCGGGAATTCAACCAAGGCCGCCCGCCTCCCCTGTCCCGGGAATGCAGGGTCCTACCCCTCTATAATCAAGGATGATGAAGGCGCATGTCTATGTCACGCTGAAGACTTCGGTCCTGGATCCCCAGGGCCAGACGATCCAGAACGCATTGCGAAAGATCGGATACGGGCAGATTGAAGGAGTGCGGCAGGGCAAGTATTTCGTTCTTTCTCTTGCCGATGGCCTGGGCGCGGACCAGGCCCGCACCGAGGTGGAGAAGATCGCCCGCGGCGTGCTCACCAATCCCGTCATCGAAGAGTTCACGTACCGCATTGAGGAATGACTGACGGCAGGCGCACCACAGCCCTGATCCCAGCCACCCGGCCCTAATCCAGCCGCGTCAGATACGCCTCGCCCTCTTCTGGACGCAGCCTCTGCGCAATCGATTCCGCCTGCTCGCGATTGTCGCCCTGCGGCCGAATGCGCACCCAGTAGCTGTCTTCCCCAGGGAACTCGATCACGTTTGCGTCAGGATACTTCCGTTGCAGTTGCAGCTTCAGCTTCTGCGCCTCGCGCTCCTTGTGAAAGGCCCCAATCTGCACGCACCACCGGCCCCCGCTGTCAATCGGCTTGGGCGTCTCGTACACATCCACACGCACCTGCGCCAGCCCCGCCCGATACACCCCGGTAGCCTTGGCTGAAGCAATCGTCAAGTCCAGAATCCGCCCGTCGACAAACGGACCGCGGTCAGTAATGCGCATCGCCGACCACTGCCCCGTCTTCAAGTTCGTTACCACCACCAGCGATCCCATGGGCAGCGTCCGGTGCGCCGCCGTAAGCGCCTCGTCGTTGAACACCTGCCCATTGGCGGATCGGCGTCCCTTGTACGGAGCCGTGTACCAGGTGGCGTACCCGGTCTCCGTGCGCATCGGCCGATGCGTTCGCACAAACTGAAGATCGTCCGCGCTCACACCGCCAGCGGGCACAGGAGTAGGCGGGATGCGCTGTGAAGGCGTCCGTGTGCCCCCTCCCGAATTGGTGCCATGACGCGGATTGAGCTGCGAGAGTTCCTGCGGGGGCGCCGTAGGCGGTGCCTTGCTGGTCTTCTTGTGATGCCCGCAGCCCGCCAGCAGCGCGCACGTCAACGCGCACGTCAACGCGCACGCTACATAGGGAAGAGCTCCGCCGCGCTTGCGGGGAGCCGTCTCCACAGCTTCATCCTGGATCCTCAGGACTGCGGCCCTTTCCCGCCCGTCTGATCGCTCTGCGTTGCGGCCTGACGTGCCTTCTCCATCCGGTCAGCCAGCGATTGCAAAGTATCCGCAACCGTGCGCATCGCGGAGATCGACTCCCGCCGCACCTGCGGCACCACAGCGTCATTCACATACCCAATGGCGTGGCGCAACTCCATCTGGATCAGTTCCAGAGCTTCGTCGATCCGTTGACCCACACTGCCTGGTGTCCCGGAAGGGGGCGGGGGCGTACTCATACGCAATACCTCGTGCGAGTTGACCAACCACGGCAACTCGATCTCCAGTGTGCGACGGCCTGCAATGCCAGTCAATATAACGGCAGTGCAAGGTGCCGCGATCGTTACGGGTACTTCGTCCAGTAACCTGAACCCCCCTGACATCCGGATGTTTCTGAAAGGAAAATAAAAAAGGACCAGCCGCCACCCTCGACCAATCTCCAATCCCCGCGCCGTTTCCGCCGGTTGGACGCTCCTCGTCCGCCCTCCGGTTGTTTCTCTGGTTAACCTCACCAACTGAACCCCGCCTGCCCACATCACACCTAGATGAGGGACCACAACGGTGCCGTCACCCATCCGTCCGGGCAGATCGTCAACCAGCGCGTGCCACGCTCGGCTTTCGCAGCCGCGGCGCTTCGTCTGCTTCCTTCTGCTCGCCGTTCCACTCGCTGCATTGATTCCTCTCCGCTCCGGCGGGCAGACCCCGCCAGTCCTGGACACTTCCCTGGTGCCCGGCGATGTCGCGGCGCACCTGGAAGCAGCCACTCTGCCCGACGCCCCTGAACCGGCAGGGCAGACCGCCTCCACCAGCCCTACCCCCAAGGCCAACCCATGCCCCCGCGCCGCCACCCTAAGCGTCGACCATCCCCTCGATCCCCACGCCGCCATCCCCGGCAGCAAAGGATTCGGCGTGCATCCCGCCGTGGTGCCCTGCCAGACTCGCCCCCTCAATCCCTATGAGCGGTTCATGAACGGCCCGCACCACAAAATCCTCACTCCCGGAGACAAGGCGTGGCTGGCGGCGCGCAACGTGGCAGATCCCTTCAACCTCGTGACCATCGGCGGCGAGGCCGCGATTTCCGTGGGCTTGGATGCCCACTCCCCCTACGGCCCCGGCATGAAAGGCTACGGCAAATACGTCGGCGTGAGCTTCACCCAGGATCTGACCGGAGAGTTCTTCGGCACCTTCCTCATCCCGTCCCTCACCCACCAGGACCCCCACTATCACCGCATGCCGGGCAGGCCCATCCGCCGGCGCATCGGCCATGCCATCGCCCAGGTCTTCTGGACTGAAAGCGACACCGGCAAAGCCATGCCCAATTACGCCAACCTGGTCGGCTTCGCCATCGACGACGAAATCAGCAACCTCTACGTGCCCGGCCGCGAGACCGATGCGGGCGCCACCGCCCAGCGCTATGCCACGGGCCTCGCAACAGCGCCCATCGGGAACTTCATCAACGAATTCCTGCCCGACGTCGCCAGCCACATCCACGTCGAAATCGTCATTCTGCAGCGCATCATCAACCAGGTAGCCCGCGCCGAGACCTCAGGCAACAGCCCCGGAAACGCCGACGGCTTCTTCTAGCAGCGGACCACGCCTCTGTCCCTCTTTCCCTCTGTCCCTATGTCCCTTTGTCCCTTTGTCCCTCTTTCCCTCTTTCCCTCTTTCCCTCTTTCCCTCGATCCCTCTTTCCCTCTGTCCCTCTCTCTACCCCGCAATCATCCCCGCCAGCAGCGCCGTCCGCATCGCCACGTCTTCCAGCTCAATCGACTCGTGCACCGCGTGCGCTCCTTGCCCGACCGCACCCATCCCGTCCAGCGTCGCAACTCCCAGCGCCGACGTGAAATTCCCGTCTGAAGCCCCGCCCGTCGCGGCCTCATCCAGTTGAAACCCCAGCTCCGCCGCCAGCGCCCGGGCTCGCCGATACAGCGCCACCGTCCCGCGGGTCCGCTCCATCGGCGGCCGGTTAATGCCCCCCGTCACCGTGATCTTGCAACGCTTGTCCAAAGCCTTGAGCCCCGCAAACTTCTTTTCGATGCGTGCCCCATCCGCGATGCGCGCGATGCGCCCGTCCACCTCCGCCCACGCCTCCGCCGGAATCACATTCGTC
>NZ_DASXYM010000050.1:0-3667 GCF_036502485.1 Occallatibacter sp.
ATAGCCTTCAGCCTCATGCGCTCCGTCAGCATTATGGAGCTGTCGCTGCTCGCGTTCCTCTGCCTCGCCATGAATGCCCTGCAGCTTCCCGTCCGGGATCTGACCTTCGGCATCTCCCTGGGATTCGGCGTCATGGCTGCCAATGATCTGGTCGTCGCCGCATTCATGAAGTCGGACTCGTCCCTTACCGAGCCCTTCCAGTTCGTCTACCAAGCGTTGACCCTCGCCGCCCTGGCCACCTGGATCGTCTACGCGGCCCTGCCCGAACCGGCCCGCAAGCCCATCGTGGTCGCCGCCAACTCCACCATCTATCGCTGGAACGAGATCGCCTCGGCGCTCGGACACAAGGGAACCAAGGTTGCCGTGCCCGCCACCGCCAACAGCTTCTTCCTCTCCGACGTCGAAAAGGTGGTCGACAAGGTCCTCACCCGCAATCTCCGCGAGAGCGAAACCAACAGCTAGCTCTTCAGATCCAGTTCCGATCACAAGGGCCGCGGCAATCTGCCGCGGCCCTTGCCATTTTTGCCAACCCCGGTGCACCCGCCGTACTCCTGCCCCTGCGGCTTTCTCACACTGCCCCGGGTCCACCATTCGCCCGTGCTTCCGGCCTGCCCGCCCGCCACGCCTACGGCATCCGCATCGGCCCCTCCCCGTATGGCTATAAGAGCCTCGGGGTCAGCACCACCGCCACCATCACCAAGGCTCAGCACTGCCGCGCGGAGGTCTACCTTCACGATCGCGGCTGGGTGCCTGACGGCTTGTTCCCAAACGCACGAAGGGCCGCGGAATCTCCGCGGCCCCTCGCCAGCCAAACTTGCCTTGCGCGCTTACTCAGCCGTGATGGGCTCAATCGACGCAAACCGCCCGTGGTTGCCACGGTCGGTAAACACCACGCGCCCGCTCACCTTCGCGAACAGCGTATCGTCCGAGCCGATGCCCACGTTCAGGCCGGGCTTGATCTTGGTCCCGCGCTGCCGCATGATGATCGAGCCGCCCGTCACCACTTCGCCGGCAAAGGCCTTCACGCCCAGCCGCTGCGCATTCGAATCGCGTCCGTTTGTGGAGCTGCCTCCACCCTTTTTATGTGCCATTGCCGAATCCTCTTCTTGAAGCTTAGCCGCTAGCCTCTAGCAGCTAGCTTCTAGCCATTTCTGTTTGTGCCAAAATCTCTGTCCCAGCGAGCCCAGCTAGCATCAAGCGGCTAGAAGCTGCTCTTACTTCTTCTCCGCCGTATAGGTCACACCATCGGCCTCAATGGTCTTGATGCGCACCTCGGTAAAGTTCTGGCGATGCCCCTGCAGCTTCTTGTACTGCTTCTTCCGCTTCAGGTGGAACACCAGGATCTTCGCCGCGCGCCCATCGCCCACCACCTCTGCCGTCACCTTGGCAGAACCCGGCTTCAGAATGCCCTTGTCCCCCGAAACCGCCAGCACCTCGCTGAACTCAATGGTGTTGTCCTCGGACGGAGTAATCGTCTCAATCTTCACCACATCGCCGGGGGCGACACGGTACTGCTTTCCACCGGTGCGTAGAACCGCGTACATAAATCCTCCAGAGCAGCACCATTCGGCACGCTCCTCAAAATCAAACTCGTGCTCAGGCAGAAACTCCGTGCCGCGGTACGCTCAAGCCCAACAACCTTTTCCTTCGAGCGAGCGGTTGGCTCCACAGCAACAGGCAGGAATCGCCAAACTAGAGTAGTTTACCGGGTTTCGCCGCCCCGCGTCAACGTTTCCAGCATCCATCCCACCTGCCGCACTCCGCCTCTTCCGCCCTCCCCCACCCTGACACCTGCACACAACCACTGCACCCACACCCTACAATGGTCCGGTTGCAACAGGATCAATCCATGACAGCCTACTCCCCCATCTCCCGGGCTCTGCTCGGCGCCGCCCGCCGCGCCTTGGTCCCCGTCGCTCTTTGCGCCGCCACTGCCGCCCAGACCCAGCAGCCCCTGCAGACGCTCCTGGTCGGCGTCGACCACCGCGCCGTCACCTCCCTCAATGGCGAATGGCATTACCTCGTCGACCAGCCTCCCTTTTCCTCCCTCTACGACAGCAACGGAAAGGTCCGGGATGGAGGCTACGCCCAGAACACCCATCCCAACATCGACTCCGGCCCTCACAACGCCGAATACGACTTCGCCACCGCCCCCACCCTCAAAGTTCCAGGCGACTGGAACACCCAGCACCCCACCCTCTTCCGCTTCGAAGGCGTGGTCTGGTACCAGCGCGACTTCGAAGCCAACCCCAGTCCCAATTCCCGCACCTTCCTCCACATCGGCGCAGCCAACTACCGCTCCTTCGTCTGGGTCAACCGGCAGCGCATCTGCGAGCACGAAGGCGGATTCACACCTTTCGATTGCGAAGTCACCTCCGCCCTCAAGCCCGGCAGCAACTTCGTCGTCATTGCCGTCGACTCCACCCGCCACCCGGACGACATCCCTTCCGTCAACTACGACTGGTTCGACTACGGCGGCCTCACCCGCGACGTCTCCCTCGTCACCGTGCCCACCACGTTTATCGACGACTACGACGTCCACCTCCGCCGCACCGGCACCTTCTCCGCCGCTGACGCCAACACCCTAGCCGGCTACATCCACGTCGAAGGCGCTTCGGCGGGAACCGCGGTCAATCTCCGCATCCCCGATGCCGGCGTCGATGCCCATCTCCAGACGGATTCCAGCGGCCGCGCCGCCTTCGAAGTCAAGGCCGCTCACCTCGCGCTCTGGTCGCCGGAAACCCCGCGGCTCTACAAGGTGGAACTCGCCGCGGGCGCTGACCACATCACCGACGACATTGGCTTCCGCGATATCCGCGTGGACGGCACCCGCATCCTCCTCAACGGCAAGCCCATCTTCCTCCAGGGCGTCAACGCCCACGCCGAAGCCCCGTACCGCACCGGCCGCGTCTGCACAGACCAGGACGTGGCCAACATCTTCGGCTTCCTCAAAGACCTGCATGCCAGCTTCGTCCGCCTCGCGCATTACCCGCATGACGAACGCATGGAGCGCATGGCCGACCGGCAGGGCATCATGATCTGGTCTGAGATTCCCCTCTGGCAGCGCATCTCCTTTGACAAGCCCGAGGTATACGACAAGGCCCAGGCCATGCTGCGCGAGATGATCCGCCGCGACCGCAACAAGGCCTCCGTGATCCTCTGGTCCGTCTCCAATGAGACCCCTGACAACCCCGTCCGCACCGAGTTCCTCACCCGCCTCGCTCACCAGGCCCGCCAGCTCGACGGCACACGCCTGATCACATCGGCCCTCAACAGCGCGCACATGAAAGACGGCGCCATGATCATGGACGATCCCCTCGCCGACGCCCTCGACGTGATCGGCATCAACGAATACCTCGGGTGGTACGTCGGCAAGCCCGAAGATGCCGACACCGTTCGCTGGGTGCTCCCGGAGAAGCCCGTCCTGTTCTCCGAGTTTGGCGCGGAAGCGAAATACGGCACCCACGGCGGCACGCACCAGCGTTGGGCTGAGGAGCAGCAGGCCTATGTGCTCCAGCACCAGTTCGCCATGATGAGCAAGATCCCGCAACTGCGCGGCGTCACGCCCTGGGTATTGATGGACTTCCGCTCTCCCGGCCGCAACATCCCCGGCCTCCAGGACGGCTTCAATCGCAAAGGCCTGCTCTCCGAAAAAGGCGAGAAGAAG
>NZ_DASXYM010000051.1:0-82559 GCF_036502485.1 Occallatibacter sp.
ACCCCGGCTGGCTGGCCCGCAATCGCAATCGCCGCGGTTTGCGTATTCGTTTGGCTGCTGTAGATCGTCGCCGTCCCCGTGCCCATTCCTTGGTCAGCCGAGTAGAACGCACTGTGGAACGGATCTACCGCAACCCCAAACGTAAAGCTGCTCCCCGCCGGCGCCTTGGCGATAATCTGGTTCGTCTTCCCGTCCAGCACCCATACCGCGCCCGGGTTGTAGAGCTGCATCGCGATGTAGACACGATTTCTCAACGGGTCCGCGACCAGGTTCTGAATTCCGTTCATATCGCTGTTCGTGTAAACGATGTTTCCCGTATTCCCATCCACCACCGTCAGCGTGTTGCCGAAATCGGAAACGTAGACGGTATTGGTCTCCGGGTTCAGCGTGACACTCGCCGCATTCACATTCACAAATCCGATCGTCTTGAGCGACTTCGCATCCACCTCGAAGAGTCCGCCGCTCTCCGTCCCCACCCAGAGCACGCCGGTCTTCGGATTCAGCGCCACAGAAGTCGCCGGCCACGGCGTGTTCAGGTTGATGGTTCTGGCAATGCTCAGCTTTTTCTCGTCGATCACCTCAACCACGGCGCTGCTGCCGTTGCTGTTTCCCGCGGGAATGTACGCGCGGTGTCCCTTCGTGTCCACTGCCCCGCCGCCCACGTATCCGGGCACCGGAATGTTCGCAACTACAGTTTGCGCAAAGCTTTGCGCACCGGCGAGCGCCAGTGCACACGCACACAAGCCCGCCAGGGACGCGCGCCCCTCAATCGCTACTAGCCTCATAATGTAAGCTCCTTTAATTGCATCGTGCCGGAAACGGCTTTTGGAATCGTGCGATCTTAATAGATGCCAGGCTTCTCTGCGCGGGTTGCAGTACCAGGCACATTTCACAACCCGTTCACGTTGCCCCGCCAGCCCCTCTGGACCAATGTGCAGCTTTGCCACTCTGTAACTTTGTAACTTTGTAACTTTGCAACTTGTCACTCCCTATCCCTCTTGCCCGTTTCCTGCTACCATTCAGCCAATCGGAGGTCACGCATGAAGGGCTACTCCCGTCGCGATTTCCTTAAGACCGGCATCGCCGCCGGCACCGCGGCCACCGTCGCACCGCCGCTCCTGGCGCAAAAGCTCACCGCCACAGACAAGGTCACGCTGGGCAAATCGGGAATCCAGGTTACCCGCCTCGCCTTCGGCACCGGCAGCCAGAACGGCCACGTGCAGTATTCCCTCGGTCAGAAGGACTTCAACAAGCTCGTCGCCTATGCCTACGAGCGCGGTATCCGCTTCTTTGAAACCGCAGAAGCGTATATGACCCCGGCCATGCTCGGCGAAGCCCTCAAGCCCTACCCGCGCGACAGCTACGTGCTCATGACCAAGGTGACCACCAACGGCGGCGATCCGCACCAGCGCCTCCAGGACATGCTCCGCGTCCATAAAATGCAGTACTTCGACATCATGCTGCTGCACTGGCAGCACGACGCCGGCTGGGTCGAGGAGACCAAGCCCTGGCAGGAAGCCATCGACAACCTGCACTCCAAAAAAACCATCCTCTCCCGCGGCGCCAGCGTCCATGGCCTGCCCGCCCTCCGCCAGATGCCCGGCAATCCCTGGCTGCAGGTAGCCATGATTCGCATGAACCACAACGGCACCCGCATGGACGGCCCCACCTACGCCGACAGCGACAACCCCGGCACAATACCCGAAGTCGTGCAGCACGTCCACCAGGTCAAGAAGGACGGCATGGGCGTCGTCAGCATGAAACTGGTCGGCGACGGCGTCTTCACCAAACACGAAGACCGCGTTGCCGCCATGCGCTTCGCCTTCCAGACCGCCAAAATCGACTGCGCCACCGTCGGCTTCAAGAGCAATCAGGAAATCGACGAAGCCATCGACAACATGAATCTGGCCCTGTCGTAAGCCCAGTTCTCAGTTCTCAGTTGTCATCTACAACCTGCCGTGCCCCATCCTCGCGACTTTTCTCTGTCGCGAGGGTGGGAAACCACACCCCCCCACCCCCTCCTGCCCGCTCCCCCCACGATCCCGGGTGCCCCATCTTCGCCGCGCCTTTGGTTCTTGCGGCTAAGGTGGGAAACCACACCCCCCACCCGCTGTGACAGCGCGCACAGCCTCCTCACCCCGAACCGCGCATACTACCTTCTGCCGCTCTCACAGGCAGCCAGGAAAACTGTGCCCAATTCCGAATTTCAGCTCCGGAACCCTTCAGAATCCCTCGCGAGATCGAGCAGCAAATGTTTACTAGACAATTACCTAGTGCGACTTTTTTGCGACTTCAGCGCACGCCAGGAGCCACTCGTTGAAAATAAACAGATTAGGGTGACTCCGATTGGTGATTCAGATCACATTTTGGTGCCGGAATTCACCCGGAAACACCTCCGCCGCCCGCCCTTTTCTCAGAACTCAACCTACCCGCAACTGTTAACTTGGCAGACAACCCCCACCCCCCCTTGACTCCCCACCCAACCAGCGCTAATCTAGCGGTACACGGGAAAGGAGGTTGATCCAGCTGATGAAATCTGACTGTAATTGTTATGGCTACCAACGTGAGGTGACTGAGGCCTAGGGCATCGCGCCCCAGACCTTCTTGTAAGTCCCCAGCGGAATCAACCCGCCGGGCCAAACGGACTCGCGGCAGCGCGATGGCCTTAGTCCAATCCCAACAGATCACCGGCAACGGCCTGGGACCTCCTCCCAGGCCGTTGTTGCGTTTGCGCGCCTTTCCCCCCCAAGAATTCTCTCGCCCCCTCTCTACCATCAACGCTAGAATCCCGCAGACGTCTCTGTTCGACACCAGCAGGGCTTCGGCGACTGCCGAATAAGGAGGTCCACGTGGCAGACAAAATTACCTTTCATCTGAGTAACGATCAGATGACCGACGTGAACGTGAGCGTGTGGGACGATCGAAACGGCAGCCTGGTGCTCGATACGGCTCCACTCAACCAGGGCGAAAGTGTGGACGTACAGGTCATTGCGGATTCGTCGGGCCACGGAGCGGCCCATTGGGCCTTTGCAAGTAGCGATGGCAGCGTAAACAGCAACAAGCAGCAAACCGATATCGACGAGGGCGATAACTGCACCCTCGGATAAACACGCCTTTGGCGGAGTTCACGCCCGTTACTCTCCGCCGTCCTCGCATCCTGGCCGAGTGCAAACCAGCCACGAGTTTCTACTGGCGCACACTCCTCCGGCAGCGCTGGAATCCCCCAATCCAGTTCCCCCCTGGCCCCCAAACCCCAAGCAGGAGGCTCTCTCCGTGAAAACCATGTTGGTATGGTCACTCAAGTCCGGCGCGTTTCGCGAAGCCGCCGGTCGCTTTCTCGCCGGTCAGGCCAGCCCTCCCGCCGGCATAACCCTTCTCGGCCGCTGGCATAGCACCGATCTCAGCATCGGCTTCACTCTTTACGAAGGCGACGACGCAGCGGCAATGTATGCCGGCTCCGCGCCGTGGGCCGACCTTCTTGACCTGAAAACCCACATTGTTGTCGAGGACGCCGAAGTCGGCCCCATCCTCGCCCAGACCCTTGCCGCCGGCCAGCAGCCGGAGAAGGAAGCCATAAGGAATCCGCCATCCGGGCGCAAACCCGCGTCCTCCACACATTGAGCGCGTGGAACTCCGGTCGTCACCAGTGCTTTGAAGGCAGCACTCAATCGGAGCCGGAGCAATCAACTTCTGGAGGACACGATCTCACTCGGTCCAACAAAAGCGCAGAATCAGCTCAACTTAGCCCAGGAGCTATGAGCAGCCACCCGCAATCGCTCCCACCACCAGCAGCGGCTCTCTCCCGTCCGCTACCCCCTGTGGCAGCTCCGTCTCCATCGGTTCCAGCGAGAAATCCTCCTGGCATGCAAAGAACCGAAGAAACGCCCGCCGCTTTCCCGTATCGTATTCGCGGATCGTGCCGCGCAGCATGGGATACCGCGCCTCCACCCCATCCAGCACCGACCGGATGGTGACCGGCCGCGCCACCTCCACCGCCACTTCCGCCCCTACCTGCGCCAGATTGCGCAAATGAAAAGGCAGACACACCCGCACCATCGCCGTTGATTGACTCTCCATACTCTCCCGCCAAACGACCCCGCTCACACAGCAGAACGGCGCGGACCTCCTCCGCGCCGCCTTTGTCCCGTTGTCCCTGCTTTTACAACGTCTGCACTTCCACACTCAACACCGCCGGCAGGTTGTCCGCGATCGGCTGCCAGGTGTCTCCGCCGTTGGGCGACACATACACCTGCCCGCCGGTCGTTCCGAAATAAATTCCGCAATCATCCAGCGTATCCACCGCCATCGCATCGCGCAGTACGTTCACGTAGCAGTTCTGTTGCGGAAGCCCCTTATCCAGCGCCTCCCACTCATTGCCGCCCGTCCGGCTGCGAAACACTTTCAGCGCCCCGTCAATGGGATAGTGCAGCGAGTCGCTCTTGATCGGCACCACGTACAGCGTCTCCGGCTCGTGCGCGTGCACATCGATGCAGAACCCGAAATCGGTGGGCAGATTGCCGCTGACCTCCGTCCACTGATCGCCCGCGTTATCGCTGCGCAGCACGTCCCAGTGCTTCTGCATAAACAGCACGTCGGGCCGCGACGGATGCATCGCCATGTGATGCACACAGTGCCCAATCTCCGCATCCTCATCCGGCATGTAATTCGAACGCAGCCCCTTGTTGATCGGCGTCCAAGTCTTGCCGCCATCTTCGGTGCGGAACGCCCCAGCCGCCGAAATTGCAATAAACATCCGGTCAGGATTTTTGGGATCGATCATGATCGTGTGCAGCCCCATGCCGCCCGCACCCGGTGTCCACTTCGAACCCGTGCCGTGCCCGCGCAGACCCGGCAGTTCATGCCAGCTCTCGCCGCCATCCGTCGACTTGAACAGCGCCGCATCCTCCACGCCCGCATACACCACATTAGGGTCATTCGGCGAAGGCTCGAAATGCCACACCCGCTTGAACTCCCAAGGATGCTGCGTGCCGTCGTACCACTGATGCGTGGTGAGCGGCTTTCCCGTCTCCTCGCTCGTGTCATACGAGAACCGGTTGCTCGGCTTGGGAGGCCACGCCGGAGTCTCCTCGCCCACCTTAACGCCGGGCTGAAACCACGTCTTGCCGCCGTCATCGGAGCGCTGCACCACCTGGCCGAACCACCCGCTCGTCTGCGACGCATAAATCCGATTCGGATCCGCCTGCGAACCCTTCACGTGGTAAATATCCCACCCGCCGAAAAACGGCCCGTTCACTGTCCACTTCTCGCGCTTGCCATCTGCCTCGCACACAAACGCACCCTTGTGCGTCCCCACCAAAACCCGCACCGAACTCATCGCTTCCGACCTCCTCCTGGGATTCAATAGCCACAACTACAAACACCTTGTCATCCTGACCCTGAGTGCAACGAAGGGGAAGGCTCCGCTTTCTGCACTCGCTCTTCTTTCTGTCATACCCGCAGGGAATCTGCTTCGGCGGGCTCTCACCAACCTATAACAACGCCCTCAACCCTCTCCGCAAACCCTCCGCGTCCCCCTGCAGTTGCTCATCCAGTTCCGCGTGCGTACTCTCCCAAACCGGCATCGCGCGCCCCAGCAATTCCCTACCCTTGCCCGTGAGTTTCAAAACGCGACTGCGCCCATCCTGGGGATGCGGCATCACCTTCACCAGCCCGCGCCGCTCCAGCGGCTTCAGCGCCGCCGTCAACGTCGTCCGATCCACAGCCAGCAACTCCGCCACCGGCCCCATCGGCGGAGCCTCCGGCCGGTTCAACGACATCAATAACGAAAACTGCTGGTTGGTCAGATCAAATGGCCGAAACGCCTCGTCGAATCTCCGCGCCAGCGCCCGCGCCGCCCTCTGCACATGCAGACACAGGCAGGCGTCCTTCACCTTCAGGGTCGTCTGGTACGGAACTCCACAATCGTTCGCCATTACGCCCGTAGCTTACCTTGATATCAACGCTTCACGCAAGAGCGATGATCAGGTAAGTCCATACCCCCTGCACAGGCGGGAAAAACCACACGTGGCGGAGTCTCTTCCCGCCAACGCCCGCGCTCTGCGCAGATTACAGCGGCCGTTTCATGGCAAACTGGAGCCTGTCTGCCACTCCACCCGTACGGCTTCTCCGCGGCCGATACAATAAGATCATGCTTCGCGACCTGCGCCCCCTCTTCTCCTACATGCGACGCTACCGCTGGGGATACATCTGGGGAAGCCTCTCCGTGATTGCCACCAACATCGTCTCGGTTCAGGGACCGCGCATCCTGGGCAAAGCCATTGACTACCTGAAGCAGAACGGCGCCTCGCGCAACGAAGTCCTCTTCTATGCCGGTCTGCTGGTCGCCGTGTACCTGGTCAAAGGCGTCTTCCTCTACGCGCAACGCTGGATTCTCATCGGCATCTCCCGTGACATCGAGTTCGACCTTCGCAACGACCTCTTTAAGCATCTCGAAAAACAGGATTCGGGCTTCTATCACCGTTACCGCACCGGTGACATCATGGCCCGCATGACCAACGACCTGAACGCCGTGCGCATGCTGCTTGGTCCGGCGCTCATGTACAGCGCCAATACCATATCGCTATTCCTGTTTGCGCTCGTCTACCTGCTGCATTACAGCCCTTACCTCACGCTGGTGGCGCTGGCCCCCATGCCTGTAGCCAGCATCCTGGTGCAATACCTGGGCAGCAAAATCCACAACCGCTTCGAACGCATTCAGGCCAGCTTTTCTGATATCTCCGCGCAGGCCCAGGAAAACTACTCCGGCGTTCGCCTCATTCGCGCCTTCGCGCGCGAGGAATCGCAGATCGGTCTCTTCGAGCGACTCAACCAGCAATACATCTCCCGCGCCCTGCGCCTCGTGCAACTCATGGGCATGCTTTGGCCCACGCTCGAATTCATCCTCGGCGTCTCGATGATGATCACCCTGCTCGCCGGAGGTCACCTGGTTCTCCAGGGGCGCATCTCAGCCGGCGACTTCGTGGCCTTCAACGCGTACATGATCCAGTTGATCTGGCCCATCATCGCCGTGGGTTGGGTCGTCAACATCTTTCAGCGTGGGACTGCCTCAGTCAAACGCATTGCGGAACTGCTGGACGAGAAACCCGCCATCGACGACCGCGACGCCGACACGTCCATCCCCGAAACCACGCGCCTTCGCGGCGATATCGAGTTCCGCCACCTCAACTTCAATTACGGCGACATCCCGGTGCTGCACGACGTCAATCTTCACGTTCCGGCGGGAACCAGCCTGGCCATCGTCGGACCCACCGGATCAGGCAAAACCACCCTCGTCAGCCTCCTCTCCCGCCTGTATGAAGCGCCCGACTCCGGGCTGCTCATCGATGGCCGTCCCATCCGCGAATATCCGCTGCACGTGCTTCGCCGCAACATCGGCATGGTTCCGCAGGAAACCTTCCTCTTCAGCGAAACCCTCCGCGAAAATCTCCGTTTCGGCGCGACGGAAGCAACTGAAGCCGACATACTCCAGGCCGCCCACGCCGCCCACATCCGCCAGGAATTCGAAGACTTCCCCAACGGCTTCGACACCATGGTGGGAGAGCGCGGCGTCACCCTGAGCGGCGGGCAAAAACAGCGCAGCGCCATTGCCCGCGCACTGCTGCGCAATCCCGCCATCCTCATCCTCGACGACGCCCTCGCTTCGGTGGACACCTACACCGAAGAACGCATCCTCGGCGGCCTGCGCAGCTACACCACCGAGTCCACCACCATCCTCATCTCCCACCGCGTGTCGACGGTCCGCAACGCCGATCAGATCGCCGTTCTGGACCGCGGACGCATCGTAGAACTGGGCAAACACGAGGACTTGTTAGCGCTCGACGGCTACTACGCCAGCCTCTATCAGAAGCAGCAACTCGAAGAGGAACTCACCGTCACTGGCTGACCTGTTCTGCCTTCGCTTCTCCGTTTGTCGTCCCCGAAGGGGATCTGCTCTTGCGCTTACAGCCACCCCTCACGCGTTCCACCGCATCTGACCGGCCTCCGCAGCATACGCATTGTCCTCACGCCGAGGCGGCATCAGCATTTGCGCAGGCGCGGGATTGATGGTCCCATCCTGCGCTACCTGCCTCCACGCCTCACGCACGTTGCGCACGCACGCGATCGCGTTCTCAAACTTCGCCCGCGAAGCCGCCTGCGAACCCTGCAGAATCTGCGCAAACGTGGCCGCATAGAACTCGCTCAGCGCCTCTGCCGGACTACCGCCCACATCCATACGTAGCCGCGCCTGCAGATGAATGATAATGTCGAGCGCCCGCTTCACCGCCGCCCGGCGGCCCCCCTCGTCGCCGCGATCCACTGCCTCGCATGCCTGGTAAAGGAAACGGACGATCCCGTCGTACAACGCCACAACCAGATCCACCGCCGATGCGCCATCCAGCGCGTACTCCTGGTAACCGTTCATGAAATGACCTCTCCTCACGAGCTCTTATAGCCTGTGATCGCCGAGTAGAGAATGTTGATGCCGTCCAGTTGCGACTTGAGCCCCTGCATGATTTCGTTCGCCTGGTTCAACTCCGCGGTCAGGCTTTTCTGCTGAATCGAGATCAGGCTCTCCTGCTTGGAAACCTGCTTGTTCAGCGACGCCTCCATGTTGCTGTTGGCGTTCTGCGCCAGCTTGACCACGCCCTTGGAAGAAGTGTTGCCGGCACTGTTCAGCACCTTCGCAAAATTCTGGCCCCAGCTGTTCACACTCTGAAAGAACCCAACCACGCTGCCGAAATCCGTGTTAAGCGCCGAATCCAGCACGCTCGCGTCGAACTCCAGAGACCCGTCATAATTCTTTGAAACCGTGATCCCCAGATTGGCAAGGCCCGAGATGTCCGACGAGTTGGTATAGGAGATAGCCTGGGTCGTTGTCTGCGTTGTATCCAGCAGGTTCGAGGTCACTGTTAGAGCTCCTCCGCTTCCCGCCGTTTGCGATAGCAAGGCCAGATACGCCGACCCGTCGCCGTTGGTCACCACCGAAGCCGTCACCCCCACTCCCGCCGTTCCGTTGATGGCATCGGCCATCCCCTGCAGGGTGTTGTGCCCTGAATCCACGGTGATGGTCTGCGCGGTTCCATTGCCCACCTGGATGCTGATCGAGCCGGAAAGAACGTCCGAAGCGTCAGCGACCGAATCCAGCGCCCCGCTTGCGTTTGAATTCCCCGAGGAAGGCAGGCTCGCAAAGCTCAGCAATGTGTCGGTCGTCGCGGTCAGGCTCGAGTCCACTGACAATGCTCCGGCCGTGCCCGCGGTCTGCGACGAAAGCATCAATCGCGACTCGCCATACTGCGTCGAGATCCCCGCCTTCACGCCAATGTTCGCCTGGTTGATACCGTCTGCAATCCCTTGCAGAGTATTCACTCCATCGCCGGTATAGATCGTGTTCGCCTCTGCTGGATCCGGCGCGGCCCCGATCACGATCTTCTGCTCCGTCCCGTTCCCCACCTGGATCGTCATAGATCCAGAGAACGCCGCATTCGTGCCGGCTTCAATCTGATCCAGATAGCCGTTGGGATTCTGTGCGTTGATGCTGCTCACCAGTTGCTGCTGCAGAAGACCCAGTGTCGGCGATCCGAACAAAGGCTCCGAATTGCCCGAGCTATCCTTCCCCTGCTGCGTGTTTATCGCCGACAGGAGCGAGTTGTAGTCCGTCACCATCTGCGCCACAGCGCTCTCCACGCCTGAAGTGTCGTTGCCGATCACCACCTGAATCTCTTCAAGGCTGCCGTCTGACTGCTGCGCACTGGGCGCCAGCACTTGAAACGTTACGCCCGGTATTAGGTTTGTCACTGTATTTGAACCGCTTGTAAGGTCCACGCCGTCTATCGACAGCTGTGCATCCACTCCGTGCACCTTCTCGGTATAGGCGAGGCTGGCATTCGAATTACTCGTGTCCACGAGGCTGGAGCTGATACTGAGGTGCCCGCTCCCTCCGGAAGTGCCGGAAACCAGACTCAGACGCGACCCTTTGGAGTCGGTCAGCACGCTGGCCGTCACACCTATTCCCGCAGAGTTGATCGCCGCCGCCAGCCCGGTGAGTGTGTTATTCGAGCTGCTTACAGTGAGGGTGTGCGCCTTTCCCGTGCCCACCTGGATTGTGAGCGCTCCCGATAGCTTGTCAGAGGCATTCGTGATTGCGGTGAGATACCCGCTCCCGGTCTTAGCCAGACTCGTCACCGTCACACTGTGCGTTCCCGCCACCGCGGAAGAACTCGCCGACGCCAGTGCAAGAACATTCGTGTCCGAGCTCGACCCCGTCTTCTGCGCCAGCACCCCTGTGAAATCACTCAGGCTGCTCACATCCGTCGATATCTTGGAGAGAAGCGTGCCTAAATTCGACAGGACCGTGTCCTGACTCTCGAGCGACGTAAGCTGCGTCTTCCACGGCGTCTCCACCTTCTGAAGATTGGCCACGATGGTCGAGACCGTCGAGCTTACATCAAATCCCGTTCCGCTTGTAGGCGATCCAAAGTTAAGTCCTACCGTACCCATCGCTAGCTCCGCGCTCGTATCTTGCAGTCGGACTACCAAGGCCGGCGGTGAGGAATTAAAGCCATCTCACGAACAGCTTTACCCCAGCACGAAAGGGGCGCCCCCCGGCACCCCTTCCTGCCCGCTAGCGCAGCCTTCTGCTTACTGCAGAAGCTTGGTTACTTCCTGCTGCATGCTGTTGGCCTGTGCCAGAGCCGAGATGCCGGTCTGGCTCAGGATCTGGTACTTCGACATGTTCGAGGCTGCCGACGCATAGTCCGTCGCCTGCACTGCGTTCTGCGCTGACACAATGTTCTCCTGCTGCGTGCTCATGACATTGCTGACAGCGTTGAGGGTGTTGATCTGGGCGCCGATGTAACCATCCTGT
The DNA here is from genome assembly GCF_036502485.1 of Occallatibacter sp. Lineage (GTDB taxonomy): Bacteria > Acidobacteriota > Terriglobia > Terriglobales > Acidobacteriaceae > Telmatobacter. The sequence continues at coordinate 10,865 of NZ_DASXYM010000051.1, forward strand.
GCCGCAACCGAGGAGATGGCCGCATTCAGCGACGTCAACGCGGTCTCCGCGTTGCCTTGGTTGGTCAGGCTGGTTCCGCCCAGGCTGGTGGTGCCCGTGGCACTGTAGGTGATGGCCGCGATGCCGCCGGTGTTGTCGGCCGTCAGAGCGGTAGCGGCAGCGGCCGTTGCCGACTGCGATGTGTCATAACCGCCGGTCGTGATGGCCACCTGCTGCTGGGCAATGCTTGCCGCCGCTGTGCCGATGTTGCCGGAAATCATGATGCCCATGTTGCCGCCAGGCACGGTGCCGCCCGCCCCTGCCTGCGTGGCGGAGGTGAAGGTCGCCGAAAGGCCGCGGCCAGAGGAGTTGATGGCGTTGATCAGACCGCCGACCGTAGTCGCGGCAGACGTGACCACCGTACCGCTCGAGTTATCCGGATTCTTGTAGGTGATGGTCAACGTGGTGGAGTTGATCGTATCGGTGAGCGATGCGTTGTTGACCTGGGCAGTGCCGTTCGACAGGTCCAGGAAAACGTTTTTGCCGCTCGTGTAGCCCATCACGCCGCCCGTATCGCCAAGCGTGGTAGACGAGAGCCCGGAGATGCTGAGGTTATTCAGCGAAGCGCCTTGCGTGGAAGAGTCGCCGGTGTAGATTCCGACCGTGCCGGCGCCGAACACCTTCTGCTGGTTGAAGGTTGTCGTCGATCCGATGTTGTTGACTTCGGAGAGAATCGACTGGTACTCCTGATCGGCCGCGGTCTGCTGAGAGCTGGTCAGAGTTCCGTTCGAGACCTCGGTGGCCAGCGTAACCGCGCGGTTCAGCAGGTTGGTTACCTGCGAGAGAGCGCCGTCCGCTACTTGCAGCAGGCCTACGCCCTCCTGGGCATTGGTCTGCGACTGCGCCAGAGCGGTTGCATTGGCCTGAAGGCCATTGACGATCGAAAGGCCTGCGGCATCATCGGCGCCGGAATTGATTTTGGAGCCGGACGACAACTGTTGCAGAGTCTTCGAGAGGCTGTTGTTGGTGTTGTTCAGATTATGAGCCGCATACATCGCGGACAGGTTGTTCAAGACGCCAAGGGACATGGTGTAACTCCTTAAAATGCGTTGAGTTTACGGTCCACTAACCCTGAAATGCTTGCTAAATGCCTCATACGTGCTGCAAGACATCCCTGGGTGCTTCTTGCACCCATGTCCCTGCCATCGGGCTGCTGCGGGGTGGATACCGTCGCATCTGCGCCATTCTTCGGCTAATCGTTGGGCGTCTTTATCGAACCCCGGAGTTGTCCAGAGCGGGACAGTCGTTTCTTAGAAGGGCGCTTATGCAGCGCCAAACGCCGATCAGTTTCGAGCCGTAGGCGCTCCTGAACGCGCAAAGCAACTGAAGCGGGACTTTTCAGGGTTGTGTCCTTGCGCTTATGCAGTTTCTCCGGCCTTTCAAGCGCATGGCTTTCGACTGAGCTTGTCAGAGTTCTTCTACAAGTTTCAATGAGCCGATGCGACCGTTCAATCGTCAATGCGTAACTGATGCGCGAACTCGCGACAGTCGATTCGGCCTTACGCGGTTGGGAGAGTGTGCGGAGGTCAGCGGCTGAGTGTGCGGAACACGATCAATTGGTTGATCCACTCCCATTCGCCCACCGAGAATGCGTGTCCACAACAAGGCCGAATCCTCTTGTTCGCTCTGGGCAGTGTGCATTGCACGTCTATTTTTGCCGCAGTGCGGGCACTCAGTCTTTGCCTGGTCCTTCATGATGCGGCCGCTTTCACAATTGAGAGCTTTAGCACAACGTTCGTTACGAGATCATGGACGAATTCTTCCATTGGGAGTTGACCAATCACCACGGAAGAAGGATGAGCGGCCGAGTTTCGTCTTCCGAGTTTGCCATCAAGCACTTTATAGATATCGTTGTTAATCGCGTCGCCCGATTTCGCCATTTCCAAAACCTCGGACTCCTTCAAATCGACCGGGAAATCGTCGCAGGATGCAATCGGCTTGGCCTTTGCCCATTTGCCTGGAACAACCTGATATTTCGGATTGAATCCGGCGACGTGATGAGCCAGGATAAATTCGAGCAAATGGGAGTACGCGAGATTCCAACTCATCACGATGGCGGCTCGAAACGCCTTGTGCTCAAAACAAAGGAGCGTTTCATCAAGAATTCACGCTCAGCTACATTTGGAACCAACGCGGGCAGGTCTTTGAGAATCTTCGCGACCTCGATTGTGCTTTGGCGCGGCAAGTATTCCTTGTCGGCTAAGGGATACGTTTTACGCGGCCAAGGTCAGTAATGCCCTTCAGCTTTCTAATCTCTTCAATCTTTTCCGCCCCCCGCCGATAAGCCCTCTATAAAGGAACGCGCAATGATCGAACTAACTCGGCTCAACGGCAATCCAATGGTCCTCAACAGCGACCTTGTCAAAACCGCAGAGGCCTCGCCCGACACCATGCTCACCCTCATTACCGGCGAAAAGCTGATCGTCCGCGAAACCTGTGCCGAGGTCCTGGAGCGCGTGATGGACTACCGCGCCAAACTCCTCGCATGCGTCGCGCGAAGGCTACCTCCCGGCGTGACTCTCGAGCGCGTCGTATCCGTAAGCACGCTGCAAAATCCTGAAGATCCCGCGTGCCGGCCTGAAACCCCGCGCAGGCTCAACCAATGTTGAAGGGCGCCCCTTCCGCATCCACCGCAGGAGCCCATCATGGATAAGTCGAGTATCGGCGGCGTATTGCTCGCTGTGGCCGGCATCCTTGCTGGCCTTCTCATGGAAGGCGGCCGCCTCAGCCAGATCCTTCAGCCCACAGCAGCAGTCATAGTCTTTGGGGGCACGCTCGGCGCGGTCCTCCTGCAGTTCCCCCTTGCAACCGTCGTCACCGCCTTCGGACGCATCCTCCACATCTTCACCGCCCCGCAGAAGCACGACGACCAGCTCGTCACGCAGCTCGTCGGGTTTGCCAACAAAGCCCGCCGCAATGGCGTAGTCTCCCTCGATGCAGACCTCGAGACCATTCAGGACCCGTTCCTTAAGCAGGCCGTGATGCTGGCCGTAGATGGAACGGAGCCCGCCGACCTGAGGCGCATCATGCAGGTCTCACTGGACTCGACCGTTGAGAACGAAGACAGGCTGCCCGCCGTATTCGAATCCGCTGGCGGCTTCTCCCCCACAATCGGCATTCTTGGCGCGGTATTGGGACTCATACAGGTCATGCAGCATCTCGATAACATCGCCGAGGTCGGCCGTGGCATCGCCGTAGCTTTTGTTGCAACCATCTATGGCGTTGGCATCGCGAACCTGCTGTTTCTGCCCATGGCCGGCAAAATGCGTATCCGCCTCCGCGATGACGTGAAGCGCCGCGAGATGATGCTTGAAGGCGTCATCTCCATCCTCGAAGGCATGAACCCGCGCATGCTCGAAGTAAAGCTCTCGGGCTTCGTGAACCATACGCCCAAAAAGCAGGAGCGCGCCGCGTGAGGGCGCGCATTCATCGCAGCCGCGTAACCCATGAGCGCTGGCTGGTTTCATACGCCGACTTCATCACGTTGCTCTTCGGCTTCTTCGTCGTGCTCTACGCCTTCGCGCGCGCCGATGAAAAAAAGAAAGCCGAAATCCCGCAGGCAATCGATTCCGCCTTCACTGCCATGGGCGCATTCCCCGACTACTCCTTCAAACCCGGCAACGACAGATCCTCACGAGGACCCGCAGAAAGTTCCACGGTTGTCATGGGCGCCCAGGCCCTCACGCCCAACATGGTGAAGGATGACCTGAACCGCATCCGCCACGAGCTTGAGCAGCGACTAGCCGGCCAGGTAGCGCAGCACACCGTCATCATCAAGATGGGCCGCGATGGCCTGGTCATCAGTCTGCGTGAGGCTGGATTCTTCAACTCCGGTTCCGCAATCCCCCGCTCTGAAGCGCTGCTCGCCCTGCGAAAGATCGCCGCATCGCTCGCCGGAACAGTCTACGATCTGCGCGTCGAAGGTCATACGGACAACGTACCCATCCACACCCCGCAGTTCGATTCAAACTGGGAGCTCTCGACAGCGCGCGCCAATCACATCGGCCGCGTGCTCCTCGAACTGCATGCCATCCCGCCCGACCGTCTCTCCGCCGCCGGGTACGCCGAGTTCCATCCCGTCGACACCAACTCCACCGCCGAGGGCCGCGCCAACAATCGCCGCGTCGATCTCGTCGTGACTCCCCGTATCGCCATCAACTTCGCCGCCGGCAAGCCCGCCACCAGCAACGGCGCCTGGCGCAAAATCACCGAAGACGATCAATAGACGGGCACTCAGCCCCAATCCCTACGCAATCCCGAGCACCTTCACAATGACACGCTTGCTGCGCTGCCCGTCGAACTCCGCATAGAAGATCCGCTGCCACGTCCCTAGATCCAGCCGGCCATTTGTCACTGGCAGCGTCGTCTCGTGATGCAACAGCAGCGATTTCAGATGGGCATCGGCGTTGTCCTCGCCCGTCTGGTGGTGCTTGTACTCCGGCCGCGCGGGCGCCAGCTCTTCCAGCCATTTCCCAATGTCTTCAATCAGCCCGCTCTCATGGTCGTTTACATAGATTGCCGCTGTAATATGCATGGGCGATACAAAACAAAGCCCGTCCCGCACTCCGCTCTTACCCACAATCTCTTCCACACGCTCCGTAATGTGCACCATCTCACGCCGCTTTTTCGTCTCAAACACAAGATATTCGGTGTGACTCTTCATCGCGCCTTCCACGTGAAATCCTCCAAGCCTTTATCCTAATAACAGTGGACCCCACCGGCCGCCAATCCGCGGAAGATCTTTCGCAGCACGCCCTTGACCTGCTCGCCGCAGGCAGCGCTGCCGAAGCCGCGCGCGCATTTCGCGCGGCCATCGCCGCCGATGAGCACTATTACGAAGCACATCATGGCCTGGTGCGCGCCCTCCGCGATGCCGGCCAGCTTGAAAACGCCGTCGGCGCGGCACTCGCGCTGACGGCCATGACCCCGCAAGATCCGCTGGCACACACCGCCCTCTCCATCTCTCTACAGACCGCCGGCCACATCCCCGAGGCGGAAGCCGCCGCAGCTAGAGCGCGCATCCTGGAGTGGAAAGTCCAGTTGCAATCCCCGCTCCCTGAGAACCAGTCCCCGTGAGCCGCCATCCAGACCACACTCCGGCCAGGCGTCTGCGCCGGATCCATCACCGCCTCCTCGACACCTACGGCTCGCAGTCCTGGTGGCCTGCGCAGACGCCGTTCGAAATGATCGTCGGCGCCTACCTGACTCAGAACACATCGTGGAAGGCCGTTGAGTTATCCCTCAGCAGCCTGCGCGCTGCCGGAGCTCTTACCATGGCAGGCTTGCACGCGCTGCCCCTGGACGAGTTGCAGCGGCTCATCCGCCCGTCAGGATTCATCACGCGCAAAGCGCCGGCACTCAAGGCCTTCGTCACTATGCTGATCGCGGAGTTCGGCGGATCGCTCGACAAGCTGGGTGCCGTGCCCTCAGGCCCGCTTCGAATCCGGCTGCTCGCCCTGCCCGGTGTTGGGCCGGAAACCGCCGACGCCATCATGCTCTACGCGCTCGGCCACCCCGTTCCCGTCGCGGATGAGTATCTGCGCCGCATCGCGGAACGGCATCGCCTGATCCAACCCGCTCCCGGCAAGAACCGCCGCGGCTACGAATCTCTCGTGCAACTCACGGCCAGCGCCTTCGCCTCCGAGCCCGACCCCGAAAAGGCCCAGCACTTCAATGAATTCCACGCTCTCACAGTAGCCGTGGGCAAGGCCCATTGCGGACGCACTCCGCGTTGCCAGGGGTGTCCCCTGGCCTACGATCTGGAATGCGCAGCCACAGGCTGATAAGTGGCGGCATCGGCCTTTGTCTTTCTTTCTGTCATTCCCGGAAGACCGTGTCGTTAGTCGGTGCCGCCATCTTCCCGGCGCGGCACATCGACTCTGGATTCAGTCCCCCGACAGCGCCGGCCGGATAATCAGCTCAACACCCGCTTCCGCAAAAATCGTTCGCGTTATTTCGAAGCTCTCGATCCACCGCTCATTGTTGTTTTCGAGCGTAACCACCCGCTTGATGCCCGACTGCACAATCACCGCGCCGCAGTTGGAGCACGGCATGAATGGGACAACGTAAAGCGTGCATCCCTCAATCGGCTGCCGCGCGCTCAGAATGGCGTTCATCTCGGCGTGGATGATGGTGCGGTACTTCTGTTCCCGGTCATGGAGACGTCCCACCGAGTCTTCCACCCCCGCTGGATGGCCGTTGAATCCAAGCGAAACCACGAACTTGCCGCGCGTAATCACGGCGCCTACCTTGGTGCTCGGGTCCTTGCTCCAGGTGGCCACCAACGCGGCCATATCGAGAAATCGTGCGTCCCAATCGCTCATCTGTCAGCTAATCCTTTGCAGGAAATGCGAAAGATCAGACTAACAGCCACAGCAGCTTTTCAAACTGACACTGCCCGTCCCAGCCACGACACCTCCGTGGCCATGATCGGCAGTTCTGATTTGTCGTTACGGCTTGTATTCGCCCGCCTGATCGACATCGAGCGTCGCCTGCACAGGCAGTTTGTCGCTGGAGCCGCCCGCGAGAACCCGCACCTGCTCCTTTTCCACCCGCCATTCGTGCGCAGCAGCATCCCAGTACGCCAGGTCGCGCGCCTTCAGATCCAAGGTGACAGTTTCCGTCGCTCCCGCCGCAACGTGCACGCGCTTGAATCCCTTCAGCTCAATCTGAGGCCGCTCCACCTTCGAACCCAGGTGCTGCACATACATCTCTACCACTTCATCACTGGCGCGCCGCCCCGTATTCTTCACCTTCACGCTAACCTGCACTGTCCCATCCGCATTCACATTCTGCTTGCTGAGCAAAACGCCTTGGTACGCGAACGTGGTGTAACTCAGGCCATATCCAAATGCATAGAGCGGCTTGTCCTTCGAGTACATGTAGGTGCGCCCGTGCAGCAGGTTGTAATCCATCATCGGCAGCAACTGCGCATCGCCCGTGGGCCACGTCTGGTTCAGGCGGCCCGCCGGCGAATAGTCCCCGAACAGCACGTCCGCCAACCCATGCCCCTCTTCCTGGCTGTTATGCGTCATGTGCACAATCGCGGGCAGGTTCTGCTGGCTCCACGTAATCGCATAGGGAAAGCTCGACCGCAGCACTTCCACCGTATGCGGATTGGCAGCAAACACCTGCTTCACCAGCTCTTCCTGCTCCAGCGCGATCGTCTTGCGGTCCACGTCTTCCTTGCCGTTTGAAGGCACCGGACACTGATCCCAGCCGGCGTTGCAGGTGGGATGATTGCCGACAACCACAATGGCCACATCTGCCTTCTTCGCAAAGGCCTTTGCCTCTTCGGCATTGGAGCCGTCGGTGAAAAGTATGTTGATCTTTCCGGCCGCCGCTTCCTTCATGGCATCCACAATCCCCACCGAATACGGCGGCGTCCCGCTATACCAGTCGAGCAGCACCGTATCGGCCCACGGTCCAATGATCGCTATCGTCTTCACCTTCGCGCGATCCAGCGGAAGCGTATTGTTCTCGTTCTTGAGCAGCACAATCGATTCATCCGTCGCCTTCCGCACCAGTTCTCTGCTCGCGGGCTGCTCCCAGGGCGGCAATGAGCCGTCTGTCTCAACGCCAATTTTGGCGTATGGATCGACTCCCTGCGGGTCCATCTCCCCCAGCCGCAGGTAAAGGCGCAGCAGGTTCTTGAGAGCCGCATCCATATCGGCCTCCGTCACCAGGCCATCCTTGAGCGCCTTCGTCAGGTCCTCCTTGTAGCGGTCCAGGAAATGATTGATACCGGCCTTTACCGCCGCCGCAGAGCCCTGCTCCTTGTTCGGAAACGTCTTGTGATGCGTTATCAGCAGCCCCAGCGCGCCGCCATCCGTGCAGATCAGTCCATCGTTGCCCCACTCCTTGATCATCACGTCTTTCAAAACCGGATGAATCATCATGGGCGTGCCATTCCATGAGTTGTAGGCCGCCATCACCGCGCGCGACCCGCCCTCTTCAAACCCCATCCGGAACGGGACTGAGTAGTACTCGCGGAAAAGCCGCTCGTCGAAATCCGACGAGCTCGACGCCCGCCCATTCTCGTTCTCGTTGGCCAGAAAGTGCTTCATCAGCGACGACGCCAGCCAGTGCTTCGGGTCAGGCCCCTGCAGCCCATGCATGAACCCCACGGCCAGCGTCCCCACCAGGTAGGGATCCTCGCCCATCGACTCTTCCGTGCGCCCCCACCTCGGATCGCGGCTGAGGTCCACATTGGGCGCCCGCACCACCACACCCCCAAAGTCATACACCGGGTTCTGATAGTAGTAGCGCGCCTCCTGCCCCTCCAGTGCGCCAATCTTCTTCAGCAGGTCCACATCCCATGTGTTGCCGAGCCCCTTCTCCTGCGGAAAGGTCGTCGTCGGCAGCGGCTGCCGCCCCTTGGGCCCCCACCCGCCCGGGCCGCCCAGCGCCAGCCCATGCAATCCCTCCACCTGCCCGGAAAACACAAGGTTCAACCGCGCAATCTTGGGATGATCCGACATCAGATTGACCTTCTCGTCCAGGCTCAGCCGCCCCAGCAGGTCAGCGATGCGCTGATCATCGGGCAACTTGGTATCCCGGAACGGATAATCGGCCTGCGCGAACGTGAGAACAGGACACGTCAAAAGAAGCACAAGAGCAAACAAAAGCGATTTTTTAGAGCACACTCGCACAAGCATTCAGTCTCCCAAGGTGGAACAGCGAAGGTTAACATAGCAGGGTTCAGGTTTCGGGGGGTCAGGGTCAGTCGTCAGCCGCAAACGCTCAACCGCCTCAGGCAATCCAACCGCCATGAACTGAACCCTCAGCCCACAGAACCCAAACTTGAATCAGACCCCTGAACCCAGAACGCTGCCTTCCGAGCGCTTTCTTTCCGTAATGCGTCCTTACGTTGTACGATTCTCTCGGATGGGCCGCCGTGTGCGGTCTGCCGACTGAGGGGCTCACAACCTTATGACACGCACGAATTTGCTCTTGAGGCGCAACCGCCGCCCGCAGCCCAACGGCTTCACCCTGATGGAATTGCTGATTGTGATGGCCATCATCGCCATCCTGATGCTCATTGCCATCCCTACCATGGGGAACATGAAGCGCTACGCCAACGAGACATCCGCGATGCAGTCCATCCGGGCCATCAACATGGCGGAGAGTCAGTTCGAAAACACCTATCCCGCCCAGGGATATTCCTGCACGCTGCAGGCACTCGGTGGCGATCCCCACTCCGGACCGCCCTCCGCAACCAGCGCTCAAATGCTGCAGCAGGACCTCTCCACCGGCATAAAGTCGGGTTATCAGTTCGCCATCGGCAACTGCACCAAGAACTCCGCCAATGGTAGCGACCGCGTTACCGGCTACACCATCACCGCGCAGCCGCTCACCGTCGGCCAGACCGGCAACCGCACGTTCTGCAGCGACCAGTTCGGCAGCATCAAATTCGATCCCACCGGCGGCACCAACTGCACCCAGAACCTCGGCCAATGAACTCGGTATTTCAAAAAAATTGGGGCGGCCGGCACCTGCTGGCCGCCATTCTCTTGTGGGCGTGTTCTTCCGCGCTTCCCGCCCATTCTCAGGCGCCCGACGCCCACACCATGGCGCAACGTGTCGACCAGCATTACAACAAACTGCATTCCCTCAAAGCTTGGTTCACCGAGAGCTACGACGGCCTCGGAGTTAAACGCTCCGAAAGCGGCACCCTGCTGATGGAAAAACCCGGCCGCATGCGCTGGGACTACTCGTCGCCGGCCGGCAAGCTGTTCCTGCTCGACGGCAAGTACGCCTGGTTCTACGCCAATGGCGACCCGCACGTGCAGCGCATGAAAGTCAAAGACCTGGACGATCTGCGCTCCCCTCTCCGGTTTCTGCTGGGACACACCCAGCTCGAAAAGGAATTCAATCAGCTCACTCTCAAGCCCGCCGCCAACGGCCAATTCAGCCTCACCGGCGTGCCCAAAGGCCAGGAGAACCGGATCGCCCACGTCACCCTGACCGTACGCCCCGACGGCGCCATCACCGGCATCGAAACCGAGGAGAACGACGGCGTAACCACACGCTTCTCCTTCACCAGCGAGATCGCAAACGCACCAGTCCCCGCCGGAGTATTCAAATTTGTACCCCCACCCGGCGTCCCCGTCGTCGACGGACTGCCTCCCGTGTAGTGCGAGCAACAGCCGACCGGAACCATGCTTTCTCTGGCTCTTAGGTCCAAGATCCGTGCGTTAAACTCACATTCATCCAACTGCGCCGCGCTTCCTTTTCGGTCGCGAGTCATATAGCCGAGGGATACGGCAAGAACAGCAAGGGCCAGTACCTGCAGTCTCTTGGCCATGCGGGAGGATCGAACTCCGAGGTGCAGACGCAGTTGTTCATCTCTGGGCGCTTGAGGTACGGCAATCCCGAGAGCTATGGGAAAATCGACGATCTCTCGCAGCAGGTGAGCCGCATGCTGGTTTCGCCCATGTCGAAGCTGGAGCACGCAACAAATTAGCAGTTCTGTTGCCTCTGGGCTCCGGCCTCCACGCCTCGATCGAATCCAGATGCGCCGCGCAAGTGTCCGGCCTTCTGTTGCCTGTTGCCTGTTCCCTGCTTCACTCATACCTCAACGCTTCAATCGGATCCAGATTCGCCGCCCGTATCGCCGGAATCATGCCGCTGATCAACCCCGTCACAACAAGGATCACAGTGGCTACCACTACGGAAATCGGCGAGATGATCAGCTGAATATCGGCGTCCTGCGCATGCAGCGCGATCTCGCTGTAGAACGGGATGCGCCCCACCAGAATCGAGATCAGATACGCAAGCGCAACTCCCGAGAATCCACCCGCCCCGGTGATCACCATGGCCTCCGCCAGAAACTGCGTCAGGATATGCTTCCGCTGCGCCCCCAGCGCCTTCTCTACCCCGATTTCGCGCGTGCGCTGCTGCACTGCAACCAGCATGATGTTCATCAGCCCGATGCCGGCAATTCCCAGAGTCAGTGTCCCCACAAACGCCAGCAGCACCTGCAGCGCCATAGACAGGATGCTGAACTGGTGCAGCTCCGTCAGCAGATTTGCAACGTAAATCGCATTGTGGTCCGAGGGCCGGAAGTGGTGCGCCGAGGCAAGAATGGAGCGCACGTTCTGCTCAACCAACACGGAATTTCCCTGGTAGTTGAACCAGAACCCGCCCAGATACGTGGTATCGGTGAGGTCGCTCATGGTGCTGAATGGGATGTAAATCTGCCGATTGCGGTCGCTGTCTTCACCCTCCTGCATCTTGGGCGCGAGCACGCCCACAACGGTAAATAGAACGCCGTTCAGCCGTATCGTCTGGCCGATCGCCCACTGGCCTGAAAAGAGCTTGGTCTTGGCTTCCGACCCGATCACGCACACATGTGCCCGCTGCTGCTCTTCCGCGCCGTTGAAAAATCGGCCGCTGTCCGTATTCAGCTTCCAGATGTCCTGGAACACAGAGAGCACCCCATTCACAGTCCATGTATAGGAGTGCAGGTCGTTTCGCACTGTCACGTCTTTGTTCGCCATCGGCGAGATGTGGTAAATGCCGGGTACCGCGGCACTAACGCGGTCCACGTCCTCCTGCGTGAAGCGCACCTGCATCCCCGCCTTGTCCCCGCCCGCCTGCTCGCTGGTGCGCCCGGGGAAGACTCCGATAATGTTGGTGCCCCACTGCGCAAAAATAGCCTGAATGGCGCGGCTGAATCCTGCCCCATACGCCAGTAACAGCACCACCGTCGCAATGCCCCACGCCATCCCCACCATCGTGATCGTGGTACGCCGGCGGTTATACAGCATGGCTTCCCACGCCTGTCCGAAAATGTCTTTGAGCATGGCTCGTCACTCCCCCGCGCGCTTACTAACTCCCCTAGCTCCACTGCCTTTTCAGTTCTCCCGCCGCAGCGCCTCCACCGGATCAAGCTGCGCCGCCTTGCTGGCCGGATAGAGCCCCGCCGCCACGCCACTCACCACCAATGACAGCATCGCCGCAGCCGCAGACCACGGAACAAGCCGCGGCGGGTCCCAACCCGGCATCTTCCCCGTCAGCAGCGCTTGGAGCACACCCATAAACAGTGCAGACGCACCAATGCCAATCGCCCCTGAGACGCCCGTCAGCAAAAGCCCCTCCCAGAAAAACTGCGTAAGGATGCTGCGCTTGGTCGCGCCCAGCGCCTTGCGCAATCCAATCTCTGAAGTACGCTCCGTGACCGAAACAAGCATGATGTTGATAATGCCCACTGCGCCCAGCCCCAGGGTCACAATCCCCACGCCCCCCAGGAAAACGTCCATCGCCGTGAAGATAGCGCCCATCATCTTCATCTCCGTTACAGTGTCCCACTCCTGGAACGCGTCTTTCACCGACGGATCAAACCCATGGTTCTTTGCAACCACCCGGTGCACGGCTGCCTTTGCGGCAATAACCTCGCCCTTCTGCGCCGGCTGGTATTGAATCGAACTCAGCGCGTCCTGGGCCATGTTCTCTCCCTTCAACGGAAAGAGCTGCAGCATGGTGCTGATCGGGACATAAATCTTGCGGTCGTCATAGTCATAATCGCCGCGGGATATCTTGTCCACGGTGCCAATCACCCGGAATGCCGTGCCGTCAATGGTGATCGTTTCACCCAGCCGCGGGCGCCCCGGAAACAGCAGATTCGCGGTCTTGGAACCTACCACCGCAACCAGCCTGCGCTCGTCTACGTCCTTCTGATCGATGAAGCGGCCCTCAATCACCGGGATATTACGCACCGAAGAGTAGGTGGCGTCTGTTCCCATCACGTGGCTCGACGTGTTCGCCCACTGACTCACTTCATACAAATCAGACCGGTTGATTTCGGGGGTAGCCGCTCGCACATCCGCCAACCGGCGAATGTCTTCAAGGTCCCGCATCGTGAGCTGGTAAGGACGCATCCCCGTGTGCTGGTTGGCGATCGCGGGGATGGTCCCGTTAAACATCAGGACAACGTCGTTGCCGAAGCGGGCCAGGTTGCGCTTCTGTCCCGAGCGGAAACCCTCCCCCAGTCCCACAAGCACCAGGAGCGACCCCACCCCCCAGGCAATGCCGAACATGGTTAAAAAACTCCGCAGCTTGTTGGCTGCGATGGCTTTGAACACCTGCCCGAGTGTATCTGCAAAGCTCTGCATAACCGTTCGACTGGACTCACATCGCTTTGGTCCGCCGGAGTACGGAACCCAAGAGGCAAGCCGGTTGCAGACTGATACGAACAGGATGGAGAGAAGGTTCCGTCCGGGAGAGTTATAGCGCTACAGCAGCTTCATCCCTGCCATCTTGGCGGCACCCTTGTCGAAGGTTACCGTTTCTTTGCACCCGGCTACTGACCCGCATCGCTCGATCAGACAGTCGGAAAAATCCGATTGCGCCCGTCCGAACTGAACCAGCGCCTGAGCCACCGCGACCTGACCTTCAATCACGACTTCTGGTGAGTTGAGCAGATGTTCAAGGACACGCGCAATCTCCACTCTCTTCATTCCGTAGCGACGTTGAAGGACCCAAGTCACTTCGGCCAGCGCGACAAGAGACACGAACCCTGGCGCGTTGGGCGTCAAAGCGGCAAGGAATGCCTGAGCCCGGTTGAATTGCTTCGTGTCGTCCTTGGCAAAAAAGCGCACCAGTACGTTGGTGTCGAGTCCAGTCATCGTTCCTTTGACCAATCACCAGCCCAGCCCTGAGCAATGGTCTCGTTCATCTCCTCGATCGTGACGGGTGGGCCGGAATAGTGCGCAATTCCCGCAAGATCCATGATCGAATTTGTCTTAGGCCTGAGGATGTACTCACCATTCGCACCTTCAACAAACCGCACGCGGTCACCCGGTTTGAGCCCGAGCTTTCTTCGAACGTCGATTGGGATCGTGATCTGCCCCTTGGATGTGAGAGCCGCGCTGGCCATAATGGGACCTCATACTCAATATACGCCTTACCAATGGTAAGGAATGGCTACTTCTCGTACGTGTAAAACCCCCGCCCTGACTTCCGCCCCAGCCACCCCGCATCCACCATTCGAATCAACAGCGGGCACGGATTGTACTTCGCATTCCCCAGCCCGTCATACAGCACCCGCATAATGTCCACGCACACATCCAGCCCGATGAAGTCCGCCAGCGTCAGCGGTCCCATGGGATGCGCCATGCCCAGCTTGAACACCTGGTCCACAGCCTCCGGCGTCGCCACACCCTCCATCACCGCGTAAGCGGCCTCGTTGATCAGCGGCATCAGAACCCGGTTCGACACAAATCCCGGCGCATCATTCACCTCCACAGGTGTCTTGCCCAGCTTGATCGCCAGGTCGCGCACCGCCGCGTACACCGCATCCGTCGTCGCCATCCCCCGGATCACTTCGACCAGTTGCATCACCGGCACTGGATTGAAGAAGTGCATCCCGATCACCTGCGCCGGCCTCTGGGTCTGCGCCGCAAGTTTTGTAATCGAAATCGAAGACGTATTTGTCGCCAGAATCGCCTCCCCCGGCAGAATACGGTCGAGTGCCCGGAACAGGTCCGCCTTGATCTCAAAACGCTCGCTCGCGGCCTCAACCGCGAAGTCGGCAGCAGAAAGAGCCTCACGGTCGACGGTCGTCGTGATCCGCGACATCGCCGGCTCCAACTCGGCTTCGGCCAACTTTCCCTTGGCCGCCTCACGCCCCAGATTCGCGCGAATCTGCCCCACCGCCCGGTCCAGAAATCTCTGCTCGATATCGCACAGCAACACCCGAAACCCGCTGCGGGCAAACACGTGCGCAATGCCGGAGCCCATCGTCCCCGCACCGAGAACCGCAATCGTTTGAAGCTCAGACATCGAAGTGCCTCCAATAGACCATCAGGGACTCTACCACCGGCGAATCACAGCAACGGTGACGAGGCGCGAGAACAATGGCGCCTACTTCGTCGCGAAATCCCACTCCTGCTCGCCGCGCTCGAGCACGGCCGCACGGTCCTCCGCAAGAATCCAGCGCTGCTTGATCAGTTCATCCAGCGCGGCCGTGTATTTAGCCACATACTGCTCGCGGCTCTTGTAACGCTCCTCAACCGACTTGCGCGGATCCCCCGTGCGCTGGCGATCCGCAGCCGTCTTCGCAAACGGAATCCACGATGCCTCAAACGACACCCGCTGCTCCGGCGCCCCAATCGACGCATCACGCAAATTCCACGGAGCATACGTCGCAAGCGGTGCGGCAAACTCAGGCAGACGCACTCCGTCACGTTCATTCCCGTCCGAGTCCACCTGCGGCACCAGCACCGGAAACGGCTGCCCCAGCGTCGGCGGCTGGCGCGCGAGAATGCCCGTTTTCCGCCAGTCAGGCCCAAAGTCGAGCCGCCACGCCTCATTCGCTTCGTGCGGAACATTCACGCCCGGAATCTTCGGAAACGCATACTTCTCCAGCGGAATGAGATTCTGGTCCGCAATCCATGGATAGCTGCTGGGCGGCGGCTCCGTATTGCTCCGCACCCACGCATCCATGTTGGTAATCATGGCTCGCCAGAAATACTTCACCGGCAGCGGCGACTGGGGCTGCTGCCCTAGCAGGTCGCCCTTCCCCTTCTCCGGCGGAAACGGCACGGAGAAGTGCTGCAATCCCGTGAAGTGATAAATGCGGACATAGGGCGAAATCTCCGCATCCAGCATGCCCTCCGCGGACGGATGCGCGCTCCCCGAGCCGCCCCCTGGCCCTGGAACCACATGGATCAGCGCCGCCGCGCGCCCCCAATACTCATACGAAGTGTTCGAAAAGAAGATCTTCGGCACATTGCGCTCGCCCGCAACGCGATCCAGCAGCCCACCCTTCACCTTCGCTGAAGCAACCGCCCGGTCCGTTTCCGGCAAATCCGTGAACGGGAACACGTCCGTGGGAAAGAACACAGACGACGTCGGCTGCGCGTCCCGCGATGGTTGCGCAAATCGGTAATTGAAGCTGCCCCTTCCCGCACCGGCCACATGCGCCAGCACACCATCCAGAGCCATGCGGCCCTCTTCATCCCCATTGAATGCCTGGTAAAGATAGTCTCGGAGAAAACGGCCGTTCTGCGAAATCCCTTCACCATATACGCGCTTCACCGGCGCGACCGCGTCCGGCGCATTCTTTGACCACGCGGCGAAATCGCGAATCGCCGCAAAGCCCGCTCCCGCAACCACCGGATCGGCAACCGCATACACATACTCGTAAATCCTGCCCGGCTGAAACCCGCCGTCAAGATGAATGAACCGATCGCTTGCCGTGAGCTTCCCGTCCACCGCATGCGCAAACTTCCACTGCGCGCGCGGAATCGGCGTGCGCGGTGCGTTGCGGGAGTCGCGCACCGTCAGCACATTGCGCGTGTCCTCAGGATCGGAAACCGGGTACTCGGATCCGCCCATCGTTCCCAGGATCAGGTGTCCCAGCGGCACATCCTCCGCAGCCTTTGACAACATGAAATCCCCGCGCAGCAATCCAATGATGGTCTTCCCGCGCTCCTTCGCAACCGGCGCGACAAAACCCAGCGCGCCTTCCCCCGCCGCATCCCACTGCCAGCCCACCGCGGCAATGGTGTAGCCGTTGCGCAGCAGCCAGCCGTCCCCTGCGTTGTGCGCAAGGTCCCAGTCGCCTCCATCCACCAGCCCAATGATCCGGCTGCGGCCGCGATTCGGAACCTCCAGCAACATCGAGCCGTTACCCTTCGCCATGTCCTTGGGCCGGACAACGATGAAGTCTGATGCGAATTCAACCTCGCCGTTCTTGAGGTTCACCGCGTTCACCAGATCCACAATCGCCGAGTTATGCCAGTTGTCCACCTTCAGCTGGTAGTACACGCGCCCCGTGATGCGCTCGTACGCCCCCACATCGCCAAAGGCTTCGCCGTCGAGCACATCCGCGCGCGAGGTGATCTCCACGCGGCTAACACGCGCATGCGCCAGCGTGGCGCAGAGTATCAGGACAACTGTGAGCAGACGAAATGTGCAGCGCATGCGACGCAGAATACCACGCCTTATAACAGCCCTGATCACTCAAGGCGCCACCAGAGCGCAGTTGCTCAGAAATACAGCCAGGGTTTCAACGAATACACCCGCCGAACCTCCTTTTTATAGAGGGCATACCCGGCGGCCGGAATGTATAACGAGACTCTATTTGGACCTTCAAATGAAAGAGTGCCTTCACTCGCGCCTTCAAACCAGTCCAGGAACTTCACGGCATATAAGCCGGGAAAAATGTTCCTTCGTTGCTGCAGGCTCACGCCGTGCGGCCCTATCGCACCGCCTGACGTCTCGTCCCAGCTAAGACGCACCGAATACTGTTCCTGATAGATCGTGCATAGCTCCCGGCTCAGTTGCGCGTGGTTGATTGCGTCTGGGATGTCGCACGCGGCCATGGACGACAAGCCGAAAAAGGACAGCACCAAGACCGGCGCGAGCAGAATCAGACTCGTGATCTTCGCTAAGCGGGGCAGGCGCCGGGCAGGCCTGACTGCCAGAAGCGGGAGCAGATAGAAGACAGCCCCGAACGCCAGATTCAGCCCATCGTTGGTGAAACGTAGCGTGCAGGAGCACAGGTACATGAAGACCATCAGCGCGGCCAACACGGCCAGTGACCGCAGGGGATTGAAACTGCGATTCCCCGCAACCGAGCCACTCATCTAGGGATGCCTCCATCTGTAGCAATTACCGGACGGATGGGGACAGTTCTACGCTCAGGCTGAAAGTTCTACGCTGCACCGCAAAAAATCCGCCAGAACTCAATAAAGCCCTTGAGCCGGACGACATGGAAGTAGTCGCTGGCGATGAAGTAAAACACCGAAACAATCAGCCACTCCATCTGCAGCGTTCCTGCTCCAATCTCGCCCGCAAACGGAATCAGCACGGACGAGAACACCATCGCCAGCACCAGCAGCGCCAGCTTCACAATGCCCATTACCAGGTTGACTTCAACCAGTTTGCCGGTGAAAGGCCTCCCCAGTTTGGCGCTTCTCTTCAGCGCCTCCCACGTCGAGCAATCTTCAAGCAGCAACAGCATCGGGGCGATTGCCACAACCCAGCTGATCAGCGCCCACAGCGTAAAGAACCCCAGCGTCAAAAAAATCGCCCACATGGTGTACCCAACCAGGTCCGGCTCCCCGCCGCTCCCCATGTGTTTGCTCGCCGTCCAGCCAATCGACGCCCACCATCCCCAGCCCGTGATCGCGAAAGCCGCCACCCACGCAGCCTGCAGAGCAATCATCGCGACCGGTCGAAACCGCACGCCCGGCTCCATACGCTTGATCACAACATTGCGGCCGATCGCCGACACCAGAATCCACGCCACCGCGCCCGCCGGCACAAGCCACTGCAACACCGACAGAACATGCGGCTTGTACATGTCCCACGCCACCGCCAGCCGCAACGCACTCACCCACGGATTCGTCAGGT
This sequence comes from Occallatibacter sp., assembly GCF_036502485.1. GTDB lineage: Bacteria > Acidobacteriota > Terriglobia > Terriglobales > Acidobacteriaceae > Telmatobacter. Next base: position 29,267 of record NZ_DASXYM010000051.1, read on the forward strand.
CGACGTTGCTTAGCCCCGTAGCTTCCGGCGGCAATACCGCAAGGATCTTCTGCAGCTGAATCCAGCACACGGCCAGAATCGGCGCGCCAATGATCCACCGCCACGCCACCTCCAATGCCGTGAGCGACGGGCGCGCAAACACCCAGCCCATCTGCCCGACAATGGACTGGGTGCCGCGTAACGGTTTCGCTGCCATGCTACTTGACGACAAGGTTCACTGTCTTTCCGGGTACTACGATCACCTTGGCCACCGTCTTCCCGGCAATGCGCGACCGCACCCTTTCATCCGCCAGCGCCGCGGCCTGCACCACATCGTTCGCCGAGCCCGCCGGCACGCGCACCACGTTCACCAGCCTGCCGTTCACCTGCACCGGAATCTCCAGCTCATCTTCCTTTGCCAGTGCCGGATCGCTCTTCGGCCAGCTGGCTCGTAGCACTGCACCCTCGCCTCCCAGCTCCTCCCACAACTCCGCCGAAAGATACGGCGCAAACGGCGACACCAGCAGCACCAGTGTCGTTAGCAGTTCCCGCACAACCGCCGCGGGCACTTCGCCGGAAGCAAGCTGCACATCCGCCGCGGTCATGTCGTTCACCAGTTCCATAATGGCTGCCACGCACGTGTTGAAGTGCCACCGCCCTTCAAAATCGTGCGTGATCTTCGCGATAGTCTGATGCAGCTTGCGCAGCAGCTTGAGTGAAGGGTCGGCCGGCGCGGTCACAGCCCGGCCCCCGGCAGCCTCGCGCGCCGCACCCGCATGCTTCATCACCAGCCGATACACGCGCCCGAGGAACCGGCTCACTCCCGCCACGCCGTCTTCCTGCCATTCCAGATCGCGATCCGGCGGAGCCGCGAATAGCGCGTACATCCGCGTAGCATCCGCGCCGTAGCGCGCAATCATGTCATCGGGCGAGACCACGTTGCCCTTCGACTTCGACATCTTCGCGCCGTCTTTGATGACCATTCCCTGCGTAAACAGCCGCGTCGCTGGCTCATCGTTTTTGATCAGGCCCAGGTCCCGCATCACCTTGGTCCAGAACCGCGAATAGATCAGGTGCAGAATCGCGTGCTCCACGCCGCCAATGTACTGGTCGATCGGGAACCAGTGCTGCGCCTTCGCCGGCTCAAACGCAGCCGCCGCATTCTTCGCGTCCGTGTAGCGATAAAAGTACCAGCTCGAGTCCACGAACGTATCCATCGTGTCGGTCTCGCGCCGCGCCGGCTGCCCGCACTTCGGGCATGTCACGTTCACAAACTCCGCCACGCGCCCCAACGGCGATCCACCCTGCTGCGTGATCTCGATCCGCTCCGGCAGAATCACCGGCAACTGCTCATCCGGCACCGGCACAATCCCGTCCGTTGCGCAATGGACCATCGGGATCGGCGTGCCCCAATAACGCTGCCGGCTCACCCCCCAGTCCTTCAACCGGAACGTCACCGTCGGCTCGCCAATCCCCTTCTCCATCGCCATCTGCCCCAGCCGCTCCTGCGCCTGGTGACACGTAACCCCGTCAAACTCGCCTGAGTGAATCAACACCCCGTCTTCGCTCAGATAAGGAAGCTCCGGCTCCTCCGCCGCTGCCTCAGCCGGCGCAATCACCCGCCGCACCGGAATTGCATACTTCTGCGCAAATTCAAAATCGCGCGCGTCGTGCCCCGGTACGCTCATGATGGCGCCCGTCCCGTAGTCCGCCAGAATGTAGTTCGCCACCCAGATCGGAATCTGCTCGCCGCTATACGGATTCACCGCAAAATGCCCGGTCGGCACGCCATGCTTCTCAATCGCGCCCACATCCCCGGCCTCGCGCGCTTTCTTCTGCTCGTCCAGCAGCTCACCCACCTGCTTCGCCAGCCCTGAGTCGAGCGCAGCCATCTCCTGTACCAGCGCGTGCTCCGGCGCCAGTTGGATACTGGTGGCCCCAAAAATCGTATCGATGCGCGTAGTGAAAACCCGGATCGGCCTCCCTGCTGTTCCCTGTTCCCTGTTCCCTATCCCCTGGTTGAGTTCTTCCGCCAGGAAGAACTCAACCTCCGTGCCTTCGCTGCGGCCAATCCAGTTGCGCTGCATCGTGCGCACCTTCTCCGGCCACCCCTCCAGCTTGTCCAGCCCATCCAGCAGCTCCTGCGCATATGCCGTAATACGGAAGAACCACTGCTCTAGGTCGCGCTGCTCCACAAGCGTGTCTTCGTGCCGCCAGCAGCGGCCATCAATCACCTGCTCATTGGCCAGCACCGTGGCGCACTCCGGACACCAGTTCACCTTGCTCTTCTTGCGATACACAAGCCCGCGCTCGTACATCCGCAAAAAGAACCACTGGTTCCACTTGTAGTAATCCGGAAGACACGTGGCGATTTCCGTCGCCCAGTCGTATCCCAGCCCCAGTCGCTGCATCTGCCGCTTCATGGCGGCAATATTGCCCAGCGTCCACTCCCGCGGCGGCGTATTGTTCTTCAGCGCCGCGTTCTCGGCCGGCAATCCAAACGCATCCCACCCCATCGGATGAAGCACGTTGTAGCCCCGCATCCACATATGGCGCGCCAGCGCATCCCCAATCGAATAATTGCGCACGTGCCCCATGTGGAGCTGGCCGCTGGGATACGGCAGCATCTCCAGCACGTAATACTTGGGCTTGCCACTATCGGTTGGGTCAGCCGCATACAACGCGGGGTCCGCGGCCCAGCGCTCCTGCCACTTCGGCTCAATCCCCGCCGGGTCGTATCTCAGTTCTTTCTCTTCCGCCATAACTTCTTAGTGTAAACGGACAGATGCTGGCGGCTATCTGGGGTCCGCATGCAACGGAGCACACGAAATCGGGCGCATTTCCTTCCTGGTAACGGGAATGTCTGCCGGCGGCTCAAACCCAGCCACGTCTGGTTCGCCGAGTCTGAGATTCACCAGCTCCTTCATCCAGGATTTCGTCCGGCCCGGGTTATCAAAAAATTGCACCGCCTGGCGAACCCAGAGCCCGCCGAGTGCCGGATCGGTGGCAACCCAGTGCTCCTCGGACTGCACCCCATTGCCTGGAGGATAAGTCCACCGGTATCCCCGCGCCTCCACCCCCGCAATCATGGCCGTGCCCAGTTCTTCGTAGATGGGCGTCGGTTTGCGGGTCTGCGGTTCTGCGTTCCGCCCCATGGCAGCAACGGCATCTGCTGACGCCGCCTCACCCGCCTGCGGCGCTTCCTTTTCTGAGGGAGCGTCTCTCTGATCTTGAGCTCGTTGGAACGAAGCCTGGCGAGAAGCGCACCCTCCGAACGCAGGCGCATCAAAATTAAAGCTGAACTTGAAACGGTCTGAATCCACTTGCCAGCAGCCGTGCCGATTCGCGCTATCCGGCATCTTCCACACCATCACCATGTTTTCGCGGGCGCTCCACAAGATCTCGGTTCCTGCAACCGGGTCGAAAATTCTTGAGCCCCCCAGGTCGGGATGTTTGCCGGTCTTGGCAACATACGAATCCGCGACAATGGTGCGCCCCCGCGAGTCGGCCGCTTCAACACCCGAGTGGACGAACGGGTATGCCGTCTTTCCATCGGCCAGCATGCTTGTATCGGTGAATCGGAATTCTGCCGTGTATGGCTGGAAGATCGGAGATTCTGCCACGCAATCCGGACCCGGCGCGGATCTCTGAGCCACGATGTAAGTCGCCGCTATGATGAAGCCAAACACTGCTGGAACCCTTGAGAAATTCGCACCCATCGGCAAATCTCCGCGATAAAGCCTCGACGGATGCCATTTTACTGCGTAAAGTCGCTCGCGAGCGAAGCCGGTCCCCAACAGCAAACCGGCTTTCGCCCGCGGACCTGCAAAGCTGCCTACTTCTTCGGCCTTGACTCCGGCGGCACCAGCCCTGCCGTGCGGTAGTACACCACCAACTGCCCGTAGTGCTCCCCGTCGTGCTCGATAAATCCCCACGCAAAATCGCTGATGCGCGACTGATTCTTCGAGAACGGATCGACCATCAAGTCGTTCAGGCCGGAGTCCCCCTTGCTCTCGATCAGAGCCGCACTGTCGCCAAACGACTTCTTCACAAACTCCACCACCGCCGCCTTGGTCTTGTAATCCGCGCGCTTCGGATCGCCCTTCGGCGCATCCATCCCTCTCGCCGGATTGATGAAGAAATAGTTCGCGCCCGCCGCGTGCAGCAGTTGCTCGGCAAAGCTGCGCTGCGCCGGATTCGGCTTGAAATCGTACTTGTCCTCTGGCATATCTTCAGCCATCGCAATCAGCTTGCGCCCAATGTCGTTCCACGAGTCGAGCAGTACCTTCGACGGGCTATCCGGCGGCTTCGGCGCCGCATCCTTTGCGGGCGCCTGCGCCATTACCCCGGCAATGCTCAAACAGAAAACCAGAACCAGCGAGGACACTCTGAGAACCTTCCGCATGCCACGATCTCCTTTGCAGTCAAACTACTTTCCATGACTTTGACATCTCGGAGGGGCTCGCCTTAAAGCGAATTGTTGCGGTGCGGCCTCATACGCCGTCGACCGGGATGCATCGACGCAGCCTGCTGCCATCCCAACATCCTTAGCGCTTCTTCACCAGGCTTTTCAGCGCCCGCACATTGCTCGCCTCGTCGCCGTCCTCATCCACCGGCGTCTCCGCAATAAACGCGGAATGCGCAAACCGCGCATCATTCAGCAGCCGCCGAAACGGCTCCTTCCCCATCGTTCCCTGCCCAATGTGCTGATGCCGGTCCAGCTTCGACCCCCGCGCGGCCTTGGCGTCATTGCAGTGCCACACCCGCACCGCATCAAACCCCACCGTCGCCTCGATCTGGATCATGGTCTCCTCGTACCCCTCTTCTGTCACCAGGTCGTACCCCGCTACATGCGTGTGGCAGGTGTCCAAACACACGGCCACCGGAGCATGATTGCGCAACAGCATCACCAGTTCCGCCACCTGGTCAAAACTCCCGCCCAGCGAGCACTCCGCTCCTGCCGTGTTCTCAATCAAAACGCTGAACGGCGTCCCCTGCCAGGGCAACCCATCAATCGCCCGCTCAATCGACTCGGCCGCCAGCCTCAGCCCCTCATGCCGCGTCATGCCCTTCCACGATCCCGGATGCAACACCAGGTACTCCGCCCCCAGCATCAGCGCGCGTTCCATCTCGCCGCGGAACCCCGACACGCTCTTCCGCCGCACCTCTTCCGTCACACTGCACAAATTCACCAGGTATGAAGTGTGTATCACCAGCGGCCCCACGTCATGCTGCGCGCGCAGCTCGCGCAACCTTTCCGCCTGCTCGGGATCCACGGCCGACGCCCGCCACATCCGCGGACTCGAAGAGAAAATCTGAAAGGTGTTCGCGCCCATCTCTCGCGCCCGCAAAACCGCGTTCGACACCCCACCCGAAGTGCCCAGATGAACACCAATACGCCTGGTCATGCTTGCCATTCTAGAAGAGGTGAACCGTAGACTCCTCCATCGGTACTGAGGCGGCGAAGCCGCGACCGGCCCCGCCGCAGGTGGTTATGCCAGCTTCATCGCATCCGGATCCCAGTGCACCACCTGCCCCTTTTCCGCACTCAGATTCGACAGCAGCGCCGCCCCCGCCGCCCGATACCCGAACACCGCATCCTCCACCGGCTGCCTGCGCGTGCGCACGCACTCGAAGAAATTCTTGAAATGGTCGTAGCTGTCGGAATACCCCTTTGGCGCACTGTACTTCTCGCTGCTGCCCAGGTCGCCGTCGCCCGAGTGCGGCGGATACTTCTTGTCATACTCCGCCACCGTCGCCTTCCGGATATCCGCCGGAAACGTCTCGATCGTGTACCCCGGCGCCTTTTGCCGCGGAACCCGCGTCACCGTAAGCCCCGTCCACCCAATCTCAATCGAGCCTTCGTCCCCGGTGAAAAGCAGCGCCTCGCTCTCTTCGCCGCCGTTCACGAAGTTCACCCGCAGGCTCAGGTTGAACCCCTCGCGATAATCGAACAGCCCCAGCATCACGTCATCCACGTCGCGGCCGTCCTTCCAGTAGCGCAGGCCTCCGGTCGCCATCGCGCGCACCGGTCCCTTCGACCCCGTGATGAAATGCGTTCCGCTGAAAAGATGCACAAACAGATCGCCCGCCACGCCGCTGCCGTAAGCCTTCCATTTGCGCCATTGAAAGAACTGCTCCGAGCTCCACGCAATCTTCGGCGCCGAGCCCAGGAACCGCGGCCAGTCGCACGTCTCCGCCGAAGCATCCACCGGGATCGTGTAGTCCCACGCGCCAATCGCCGAGTTGCGATCCCAGTACGCCGTCACCATGTTCAGCTTGCCAATCTCGCCCGCCTGCAGCAGTTCCTTGGCCTTCGCGTAGATCACCGAACTCACGCGCTGGCTTCCAATCTGCAGAATCCGCTTCGTCGACCTCGCCGTCTCAATCATCTCCGGCCCATCCGAATACAGATGGATCATCGGCTTCTCGCAATAAACGTCCTTGCCCGCCTTCATCGCATCAACTGACGCCTGCTTGTGCCAGTGGTCGGGCGTGCCGATAATCACCGCATCGATGTCCTTGCGCGCCAGAATTTCGTTGTAGTCGCGCGTAGTGAAAACGTCATCGCCCCAGATCTCCTTCGATCGCGCCAGCCGGCCGTTATAGCAGTCCGCCACAGCCACCAGCTTCACGCCGGGCACCTGCACCGCAGCCTTGGTGTCGTTCATGCCCTGGCCGCCTGCGCCAATCAGAGCAATCTGGATGTGATCGTTAGCGGCCACCGGCTTCGCCGGCTCCGCTTCCTGCGCAGCGAGAAGATGCATGCCGGGAAGCACGCCCCCCGCCGAAACCGCGCCCGCGGCGCGCAAAAAATTCCTGCGATTCCAAACCATCATGGTGTATGTATCTCCGATGTGTGATTGCGGCAACGCATACAACAATACACACCGGGACCCGAGCGGCGCGATTCCCGCTTCCCCTTCAGCGCGCCTGTGCCGCCCGCGCCGAATCCTCCCGCTCCGCCGCTGAAACTCGCAACCAGCCCGCCCACAACAACCCATCCGCCGCAATAAAAATCAGCAGCCCGGCGAACGCCGGCAGCAGGTGCATAGAGTCCACATACCCCACTACAAAATGCACGCCGAGTGCTGCCCCAAAACCCGCGCAGCCCATCACCAGCACAATCTCCACAAAGCTGCGGCTCAACTCCGCCCATCGCGCCATAAACAGCAGCAGGCATCCAATCGAACACAGCCCCCCGCCAAAGCCGGATCGATCGTGCGCAATGACCGGAATCAGCCGCGGTGAGATGTGCGCCAGCGCCTGCGGATCAAGCCCGATGAAGCGCAGATCGGACGGCACAAACACCATCGTCATCCCGAACACCGCAATCGTTCCCCCGGCCAGCACCAGCCCTGCCGCGCAGCACCCCAGCAGCACCCGGCCCCACCGTCCCACACCCTCATCCCGTCCCCGCGGCGCGCTCCATCTGTCGCCGGCTTGCGCATGCGGCCTCGATCGCCACAGCCCCGTCGCAAACACCGGCAGCAGAAACAGCGTGGCCACCCCGTGCCACGTATCCAGATATCCCTGTCCCAGGTAAGTGAGAAACGCCAGGAACCCAATCACCCCTGAAGCCAGAAGCCCCCACCATGCCCATCGCTCCCGTCGCGCCAGCGGAAAGGCAGCGATCCACATGTACCCGGCGCCAATCGCCAGCAGCGTTCCGCCGTAAGCCACGCGGTCATGAAACATGAATCCCAGCAGTCGATGATTCGCCGCGTGCGCAAGCGTCTCCGCATCCATGCCAATCGCGTGGCTATCCTGCGGCAGCAATTGCCCCGCAACCGATTGCAAAATCGCAAACCCGCCCGCCAGCGCAAGCGAGACCCCGGTCAGCGCCAGCAAGGGCCGCCCATCCGACATCACCGCACTCCACAGGCTGCGCTCGTCTCTCATTGGAATCGCAGTATAACAACGGCTGATTTCAGCGCGCATCGCGCATCGCGCGCGAACCGCTGATCATAAGCAATGCTTATCAGATCGCAAACGATAATAACTTTGCCTGATACGCCCATCAAAGGCGACACTGCCTCTCAGGAGGGCAATCCGTGACACAGAACTGGGATCCGCAAGCATATGGGCGCGAGGGCGCATTCGTTCACAAACTCGCCGGAGACGTAGTGGAGTGGCTCAACGCGCAACCTGGAGAACGGATCCTCGACCTTGGCTGCGGCGATGGCCAACTTACCCGCCAACTCGCCGCTGCAGGCGCACTCGTCACCGGAGTAGATGCCTCCGCAGCGATGGTGCAGGCAGCCAGAAGCCGCGGCATCGACGCAGTCCACGCCGCCGCCGAGCAACTTCCCTTCCCCGACGCTGCCTTCGATGCAGTCTTCTCGAACGCCGCCCTGCACTGGGTCCGTGGCCAGGACGAGACGATGTCTGAGGTGCGCCGCGTGCTCAAGCCCGGCGGCCGCTTCGTCGCGGAGATGGGCGGCCACGGCAACATCGCTGCCATCCGCGTAGCGCTGATGGCAATCCTTGCCCGCCACGGGTATGCGGACCGCGAAGACGGCGTCAACTACTACCCCACACCTGGCGCCTACCAAACCCGCCTTGAACGGCACGGCTTCAATCTCGACCGTATCGACTGGATTCCCCGCCCCACTCCCCTTGGCGAACGAGGCATGGCCGCATGGCTGAACGTCTTCCGGCGCGGCGTGCTCGATAGCCTGCCCGCTGAAATCCGCCAGCCCGTCATCGACGAAACCTGCGCCCTTCTCGCGCCCGCGTTGCAGGATGAACAAGGCAACTGGGTCGCCGACTATGTGCGCCTGCGCTTCGTTGCACGCATCCCTGCCTAACTCGTGCTAACTTCCAACACTTTCTTTTGGAATATCCACACGAATAACTTGCTTTGATTTCGAAGTTATGGCAGAGTAGTTTGAGCGTAGGAGACACACCCGATGAATCACACAACGCAAATCTCGATGCGTAGGCTGGAACGGCTCGATACGAGCTGCGTCGGCCGCCGGGCGTGGTTTCCTAAATTCCAATAGCCCACTGGCTGCTGCTCCTGCGCAAAGCACACGCACATTGGATTCATCTGACCGGATCGTCCCGTAACAGCGGCATGTCCGCGGTTCCGCAGCTCTGTGCCCGAGTGGCGAAGAGGCCTGGTTCCTCGACTCGGATCGAATCCACCAGTCCCCGTCTGTTCCCTCGGACATAGATGACGGCTCTTTGGCTGATGCCTGTGAGACATCGGCGGCTTTGTCTCAGGGCGCCACTTTAGAGCTCGATGAAAATGCTGGTGGAACGGGCTTTGTAACAAGGGCACGACTTTAGTCGGGCCGATAAGCTCTTTCTTTGCGTCTGGGCTTTAGCCCCTGAGGGATGATCCTGATTGTTGCTGAGTTAGTCAGCTTATCGCTCGTGCAACTTAGCACACCCATCGGGATATTTCTCTTCAGGTAACCCGGATTCAATGTCCGTGCAACACAACTCCAGGTTTGGCCGGTGGCGCAGGTTACGGATACTTCGCCTGACACGCTGGTGGTCGCGGGTTCGATTCCCGCCTGGGTCGCGCGAGTGATCCAGTAGCTCAGTGGTAGAGCGCCAATCCCGTTGCCGCTTATTCCCCGGCCTTAACTCCTCCGCGCTGGCTGACCATCACCCCGGCGCAGATTTCCGCGGAAACCGCAGCATAACTCTCCGGCACGCCGGATTAGAAAGCAAATGCCATGGGCAGGTTGAATGTCAAGAATGGAACCCCGGTCGGCCACGAACACCTGTGCCGCCGCTGCAACTGGGGCCAGTGCATGACCGGATACCGCGAGTCGGATTTCATCGTGATCTGCACCAACACGAATCCGAACCTCAAGGTGCCGTTCACCATGCTCGACTGCTCGGAGTTCGACGACCGCAGCCGTCCGGACTGGAAACAGATGTCCAAGCTGGCGCTTGAAGTGGCGCCCACCCGCGTCTCCATGCGCACCGCCGGCTTCAGCACGATTACAACCGTGCAGCCAGTCCGCCGCGTAGCCGACGACGATGAGGATGAGGACGAAGCCGCCCGCATCCTCTAACCACAACTGAACAAGACTGCCGGTGGCGCAGGACACGGGTTCATCTGGAGAACTCCGTTAACCACGGAGGAGCAGGTTCGATTCCTGCCGTCGGTCCGAAAGACCGATGAAGCTAACCGCGTCCGACTTTTCCCCGGCAGTCTTTCTGATCCCTGTTGCCTGTTCCCTCTTCTTTTCGAAAGGAGGCGATGGTATGCGCCTGAATGTATTGAAGCTGAGTCATCTCATCACGCCCCGCACGCACGAGGGCGCGCCCGCCGCGCTTCTCAGCGCCGAGCAGGCCCTCCGCCGCTCCGTTCTCTCCTGCATGCTGTGGGAGCGCGAATTCTACGAGGACGGTGTCGAGATCGCCAGCCGCATCCGCGAACTTGTTCCGCGTGTCGAGGCCGAAAAGGTCGCCGCGCTCTCCGTGGAGGCGCGCGAGCAGATGAAGCTGCGTCACGCTCCGCTGTTCCTGGTGCGCGAGATGGCACGTCATGCCACGCATCGCGGGCTGGTGGCAGACACTCTGACGCGCGTAATCCAGCGTGCCGACGAGCTGGCCGAGTTCGTCGCCATCTACTGGGCGGGCGGAAAGCAGCCGCTCTCCGCGCAGGTGAAGAAGGGGCTGGCCGGCGCATTCGTCAAGTTCGACGAGTACGCGCTGGCTAAGTACGATCGCGCCGGCGCGGTGCGCCTGCGGGACGTGCTGTTCCTCTCCCACGCCAAGCCTGTCGATAGCGCCCAGGCTGAGCTCTGGAAGCGCCTTGCGCAGAATGAGCTGGCCACCCCGGAAACGTGGGAGGTTGCGCTTTCCGCAACCGGCCGCGAAGCCGGAGAGCAGGCTCGGTCAAAGCGCGAGACGTGGGAGCGCCTGCTGGCCGGGCGCAAGCTCGGTGCGCTGGCGCTGCTTCGTAACCTGCGCAACTTCCGCGAGGCCGGTGTAAGCGAGGAACTGGTGCTGAGCGCGCTGGCTGTGGTGAAGACGGAGCGGGTGCTCCCCTTCCGCTTCCTCGCCGCTGCTCGCCACGCCCCGCAGTGGGAGGAGGCGCTGGAGACCGCCATGTTCCGGGCGATTGAGGGCAACGGGGAAGGCCGCACCGCTCGGCTGGCAGGCCACACCGTGCTGCTGGTCGACGTATCGGGCTCGATGGAGTCGCCGCTGTCGCGCAAGGCGGAAATGCGCCGTGCCGACGCCGCATACGGGCTGGCGATCCTGCTGCGCGAAATCGCGGAGAAGGTGACGGTCTACACCTTCTCAGAGCACGCGCGGCTGGTTCCGTCGCGCCGCGGCATGGCGCTGCGTGATGCCATGGAGAAGAGCCAGGCGCATGCGGGGACGTACCTGGGCGCGGCGATGCGGCACGTCGAAGAGAATCACCGGAACGGTTACGACCGCCTGGTGGTGATCACCGACGAGCAGTCGCACGACCATGTGCGCGCGCCCAGCGGCAAGGGTTACGTGATCAACGTAGCTTCAAACCGCAACGGCGTGGGCTACGGCGAGTGGACCCACATCGATGGCTGGAGCGAGGCGGTGGTGGATTACATCGCCTCGCTCGAGACCCTCGATCACCTCGACTAATCACCAACAGCAACCGGCGTTTCGCGGAAAGCCTTCTGCGGAACTCCGGTTGCAACTTCCAGTGTGCCCGCCCGGAACAGCAGCCCGGCCACCAGTCCGCCGATAGTTGGGAAGACGAGGAACAACCACACCTGCGCCAGCGCATGACCGCCGGCCATCAGTGCCGGTCCCAGGCTCCGTGCCGGATTCACGCTCGTTCCCGTGATCAAGATTCCGAACAGATGGATGGCCGTGAGGGTGATTCCGATGGCGAGCCCGGCAAATCCCGCCGGCGACGCCTTCTGCGTTGCTCCCAGAATCACAACGACGAAAATAAACGTCGCCACCAGCTCGAACAGAATGGCCGAGATCATGGTGTATTCACCCAGGTACCCCGGTCCCCAGCCGTTTTGCGCCAGCTTGGATGGATCGTGGCCGCCGCCGACTCCGCTCACGATCACGGAAAGAATCCACGCCCCCACAATTCCGCCCGCAAACTGGCCGGCCCAGTATCCGATCATGTCGCGAAGGCTCATCCGGCCGGCCGCCCAAACCCCCAGGCTCACAGCGGGGTTGATATGGCAGCCGGAGATCGGCCCGATTCCATAGGCAGCGCCGATAAGGGCAAAGCCGAAGGCGACCGCAATCCCGAGGACGCCGACCTTCTCGCCCGCTACCACGGCTGTTCCGCAACCGAAGAGCACCAGAATCAAGGTTCCGATCGCTTCTGCAAGGTATTTCTTCATGGTTTCCTCCTGAGTCCGAGTGGCGCGCCTTTCGGCGCGAATTTCGAAGGCATAGCCGCCGCGCCGGAGAACCAGAGTCCGGGGAGATGGAATGCCGCCCAAAGGCGACCCAGTGTGCGCGGCAGAATATGCGTACCGGAGTCTGGCAGAGCCCCCAAGGCGGGGTCAACCGGATGAAGTGACAGTGGCCATCGCAAAAGATTTACGGCAATTCGAAGTCCCAAACTCAACTCCAGCGCCGGCAGATCATCTAACTCCCCAGGGGGAATCTCGCTCAAGTGATGCCTCTTGCCGAGATAATCGAAATGCCGCTGCCCAAGCACCTTCATCTACCCAAGCTCGAGCGCAGTCCGGAACTGGATGCGCTGCGCGGGCTCTTCCTGGTGTGGATGACCATTACGCACCTGCCCACGCGGTTCAGCGACTTTGTGAACCAGCCGCTGGGGTTCGTGTCTTCGGCGGAAGGATTCGTCTTCATCTCCGCCCTGCTGATCGGAAGACTCTACATCCGCGGCTTGGTGCAGGATCCGCGCCATGCGCGCGCCCAGCTCTGGAAGCGTTCCCTGAAGATCTACAGCTATCACCTCATCATGCTGGCGCTGGCGTTCACCGTCGTGGCGCAAATCGCGATCCACACCCACAAAGCCGCACTCACCAACCTGCTCAATTTCTATTTCGCCCACCCGTTTGTCGCCATCGCCGGCTCTGTCCTGCTCATCTATTGCCCCCCGCTGCTCGACATCCTCCCCATGTACGTCACCTTCCTCTTCTTCACCCCCATCGTGCTCTCCGCGGCCGTGCGCTGGGGTTGGAAGTGGATTCTCGCCGCCAGCGGCCTCGTCTGGCTCCTCGCGCAGTTCGGCGTGCGCGACCTCGTCCACAACGCCATCGTGCACGTAACCCATCTGCCTATTCCCCTGCAGGAATCTGGCGCCTTCAACCTCTTCGCCTGGCAGATGATCTGGACAGTCGGCATGTGGCTCGGCGCCAAATCCGCAACAGACCGCGTCCCCCTCGACAAAATCCCCGCCTGGCTGGCCGCCGTCTCAGCGGCGGTCTGCGTCTTCTTCATCGGTGTGCGCTTCGGCTGGTTCGGCCCGCAACTCACTCCTCAAACGCTTGGCCTCAAACTCGACAAATGGCAGATCGGCCCGCTCCGTGTCCTCAACCTCGCCGCCTTCATGGTCTGCGCTTACTGGTCGCGAAAGTACGTGCTCAAGCTCATTCATCGCGAGCCGTTCATCACCCTCGGCATGGCCTCGCTGCGCGTCTTCTGTGCCCACATCGTCTTCGTCTTCGCCGGGCTCACCATGCTCTACGGCAACTTCAACTCCGACGGACTCGACCAGCTCCACGGCATGCCCGCCATCGCCCTTCTCGCGTGCACGTTCATTTCACTCATGTGGCTCGCCTCACGCGAAGTGCGCAACAAACGCCTCGAGCGCGAACGCCGCAAAGCCCAGCAGCTCCGCGAGCAACACCGCGCAGAAGCCCAACCCGAACTCGCCAAAACCGGCACCTGAGCCAATCGCAATCAGCGCCCCCGCTCCACGGAGCCCCCTGCTGCTTCCCCCTTATCGATTTTTTGCCCCCTCCGCAGTTCTCCTCAGCCGCAATTGACGATACCCTGTAATCGTTCCGTAACAATTGCACTCCTGCGTATCGCGCTTTGGATTCCACCTGGAAGGTGAGAGGGATGTCATGTTGCTCTTCCTCGGCCCGTCTCCGCGGCCGAACCCTATTCGTCCTGCTCTGTTCCCTCATCGCCCTCACGCCTCTTGCGGCCAGGGCACAGTCCACATTCGGCTCCATCCTGGGCACCGTGCGCGACCCCTCCGGCGCCGTCGTCGCCGGGGCTGACATCAAGCTCGTAAACACCGGCACCGCCGCCGAACGTGCCGCGCAAACCGATCAGGACGGCAATTACGCCTTCAACAATATCGATACCGGAGCCTACGAACTGCGCCTGAGCGCGCCTTCCTTCGCCACCGCCTCGCTGCCCGGCATTCAGCTCACAGCAAGAGAAATCCGCCGCGTCGATTTTGTCCTGCACGTGGTCGCCGACACCCAGACCATCGAGATCAACGATCCCCCCCAAGTCATCAACACTGAAACTTCTTCCATCACGCAAACCAAGGTTGGAGAAGAACTGGTCCAGCTTCCCGTCGCCATCTACTCCCGCTCCACCGGCTCTACCAGCCCCATCTCCACCCTCACCACGGAAGCCGGCGTGCAAACCGACGACAGCGGTAACCTCGCCATCATGGGCACCACACCCGCCCTCCTCAGCGTCACCATTGATGGCATTTCCAGCGTGGGCGTCGAATACTCCGGCCCCGTCAACGAGATGTTCCCATCCTTCAATTCCATTGAAGAAATCCAGATCAGCGCCACCAACAACAATGCCGAATTCTCCGGAGTCGCCGACATCACCACCGTCTCCAAGGCCGGAACCATCAAGTACCACGGCGGCGCATTTGAGAATCACCAGAACACCGTCTTCAACGCCGGCGACCCCTTTACCCTCTCCAAACCGAAGATCATCATGAACGACTTCGGCGCCACTCTCGGCGGCCCCCTCCGTTTCAGCCGCTCCGCCAGTCCCTCCACCTTCTTCTTCCTCAGCTATGAAGGCCTCCGCCTCCCTCGCGAAACCCCCATCGTCCTCAGCGTCCCCTCCCAGGACATGCGCAACGGAAACCTGGTGAACTACCTCACCGGTCAGGGCGTGGACGCCATCTACCAGCCCGACGGCATCACCCCCATCGATCCCGCCCACGTCCCCGTGAGCACCATCTCCGCCGCCCTGCTCCAGCATCTCTTCCCCGCTCCCAACACCAACGGCCCGGACAGCTACGCCAACAACTACCAGGTGAATTTCCCGTCGCCCATCTCGAGCGACCAGGGCGACGTGCGTCTCGACCACACCTTCTCGTCACAGCAGAATGTCTTCGCGCGCTTCTCCTACAAGAACCGCCAGGTCGTCACCGCGCCCTCGTCCACCTGCGTCTATACCTACTGCGCTGAGGCCGGCAGCCCCCTCCAGGGCGGCTTCAACACGCCCGAAATCGATGAAGGCCTCACCTTCGCCCACAACTACATCTTTTCCCCCTCCCTCCTCAACGAGTTCCGCGGCGGCTATAACGCGCAGCACACCTCTGAGACCCAGAGCTACTCCACCACCGAGCTACTCGACAATATCGGCCTCACCGTTCCTCAGCCCTCCACCGACTACTCCGAAGCTCCCCAGGTGCTCATCAACGGGTTCATGTCCACCGGCGCCGGAAACCCCGGCAAGCAGCGCGGTCAGATCATCCAGGCGCTCGACAACGTCTCCTGGATTCACCACACCCACACCCTTAAATTGGGAGCCGACTTCAAACGCATCCGCGATCACGATGACAACGTCTTCGGCAACTACCGCTCCGGCTGGTACGTCTTTGACGGCAGCTCGCAGGTCGGCGCCAACGTCGGCGACCCTTACGCCGCGTTCCTCCTTGGCTATCCCGACTGGACCGAGGTCAGCACCACCAACCGTCCCACCATGGACGGCCTCGGCTACTCCTATTCCGTCTACGCCCAGGACGCCTGGAACGTCACCCCGTCGCTCACCCTCAACCTCGGCCTGCGCTACGAGATTCACCCGCCCATCAAGGAGCAGCACGGCAACACCGCCTTTTTCCAGCCGGACTTCAACGGAACCGGAACCGATGGCGCCAACGTGCAAGGCGCCGTAGTGGTGCCTGACGCCGCCGCCCTTGACTACACTTCCAGTGACTTCGCCGCCGCCATCGCGCCCACCCCCATCATGACCGCGCATCAGGCCGGGCTTCCCTCCGGCCTCCATTACACCGATCATCAAGACTGGGGTCCGCGCATCGGCTTTGCCTGGCGGCCGTTCCGCAACGACAAAACCGTCCTCCGCGGCGGATGGGGCCGCTTCATCGAATCGCCCCTGGGCTTTTCGCTGGTCGCCGGCTGGGCCGTGCACGCAAGCTACGTCGGCACGTACAACCAGGACTTCGCCGACGAAGCCCAAACCACGCCCCTGCTCACCTTCAACAATCCCTTCAATCCCGCCGGCGGCAGCACCACCGGAACCGCGGGCTTCTATTACGCCTTCCCCATCCACTACAACGACCCTTCCGTCCAGCAGTGGAACATGACTTTCGAGCGCGATCTGGGCCACAGCATGGGCATGCGGCTCTCTTATGCCGGCAGCCACGGCCACAACCTCGACGCCATGGTCGACCTCAACCAGGTTCCCGCCAATCCCTACGGCTACTACAGCGCCGACCCCGACGCACCCGCCACCGGCTCCTGTATCGACAACGCCGGCTCGGACGGCAGCCAGGTCGCCGATCACCGCCCCTATCCCTGCTGGAGCATCATCCAGAGCGTCGTCAACGCCGCGGAAAGCAATTACAACAGCGCTACGGCGGAAGTCTCGCGCCGCGCCGGCTCCGGCCTCACCTTCGATGCCAGCTACACCTGGACCCGCGATCTCTCCAACGCCGGCGGCGCCGTTCCCAACGCCTTCGCTGTCGCCGGTGGCACCTTCCTCACCGACCGCTTCCATCCCGGCCTCGACTACGGCAACGTCATGTACGATCGCCGCCATCGCTTTCTGGCCACTTATCTCTATGACCTCCCCTACGGCCATGGCAAGCGATTCCTGAACTCACCCGGATTTCTCAATTCAATCGTCGGGGGTTGGCAGATCGGCGGCGTCACCATCTGGCAGTCCGGTCCGTTCCTCACCCCCTACCAGCAGTCCGTCGATCCCGCCAACACCAACATCCTCACCACCGTCGGCCAGGCCCGCACAGACCAGCGTCAGCACACCCCGCTCTATGCTCCTCACCGCAACACCACGCAGTGGCTCAACCCTGACGCATTTCCCTACCAGAACCTCGCCACTCCCGACGGAACAGGCATCGGCCGCTTCGGCAACGCCCCCGTCGGCGGAGTCATCGGCCCCGGCACCGTCAACTTCTCGCTCTCGGCCACCAAGGCTTTCGCCCTCACCGAACGTGCCCAGTTCCTCTTCCGCGTTGAAGCCGCCAACGTCTTCAATCACCGCAATTACGAGCCCCCCAGCATGCAGGCCGATGCCAGCGGCTTCGGCTCCATCACCACCCTGCAGGAAGCCGAAGGCGCCGGCCCCCGCAGCCTCCAGCTCGCCGCCCGCATCACCTTCTAATGATGAGGATGAGAACCTTTAGGGGCCGCGAACAGAACAGTGGCCACCCCTACCCATCTGGGCTCACTCCCACCCGTGACAGCCATCACAGTCTGCCCAGCCCAAACCCCCCATACTCGTCTCCTGCCGGCCTCGCGGGCCGGACAGCGCAGCCATGCACTCAATCGCCCAATCCGCCTTGACAGCTTTCACCGCGCAACCAGGAGCCCTTGTTTACCAGAAAAATAACCATGTGTTTTTCGCTGTTTCTCATCTGTGGAAAACAAGTACCATATAAATCATATAGATACACATTCCCATAAGTGATCCAGCTCACCATTTTGAGGGCCAAACTCCTCTGGTCGTCGCACTTCTTTCTCATCGGGTAGGCTTCACCATTACTGATGAGTACACATAGCGAGCAACCTCAAAACTCGGAAGCACAGACGGCCCCCGCCCCAATCACCTGCAACACACCCCGCGCCAAAGGCGCAGTTGCCCGCACGGCACGTGCCAAATTCACACAACGTTTGCAATTTATTTGCCTGGCTGCATTAATCTAAAGTCGTTTCCGTGCGGCCTTCGCCAACTGAAATCATCCTGGCCGCCGGACGAGGGTAGACCGGTTGAGCCAATCCGTTTTTGTGCTGGAAGATGACGCCGATATTTCGCGGCTTGTGCAGCATCACCTGGAAGCGGCGGGATTCAGTGTCAAGCCGTACCTCACCCCTTCCAACATCATTCCTGACGCCGAGCGCCAGCCCCCCGCGCTCTTCCTCCTCGACATCATGGTCCCCGGTGGCGATGGTCTCGACGTCTGCCGCCGTCTGCGCTCCAATGCCTCTCTTTCCACCATCCCCATCATCTTTCTGACTGCCCGCGCCGGCGAAAACGACCGCGTCCTCGGCCTTGAACTGGGCGCCGACGACTACATCACCAAGCCCTTCGCCACCCGCGAGCTGGTGGCCCGCGTCAAAGCCGTGCTGCGCCGCTTCGAGCGCCCCACGTCCCCCTCGATCATTCGCTTTGAGGAAGTGGTCATCGACGCCGGCGCCATGCAGCTCACCGTGCGCGGCGAGCTCACCACAACCACGGCAACCGAGTTCCGCCTCCTCGACTACCTCGCCCGCCATCCCGGACGCGTCTACAGCCGCGACCACCTCCTCGACGCCGTCTGGGGCGACGCCCGCTTCGTCACCCCCCGCTCCGTTGATGTCTACGTGCGGCGCATCCGCGAGAAGATCGAAATCGATCCCGAAAACCCGCGCTATCTTAAAACCGTGCGCGGCGCCGGCTATCGCTTCGAGATGCCCAAAGGCGAGTAGCCCGGCAGCCGCCGGTCCCTCGATAATCCAGTCATCGTTCTCCCCACCTGATTGGAGTGGTGCGTTTTGACTCGCAAAGTATTTACAAAGCTGCTGGGCCTTTTCGTTCTGCTGCTGGCCTTCCACACCATCGTCATGGAACTCGTGTTCCGCGCCCTGATGGAGCGCCGCGTCGGCGAGGTCCTGCAGCGTCTCGGATGGGAAGCCCTCTGGTCCGGCCTCATCGCTCTCCTCGTCGCACTCCCGCTCGCCGCCTGGGTCGCCGTGCGCATCATGAACCGCCTCCAGCGCGTCGTCGATTTCGCGCGGCGCATCGCCTCCGGCGACCTGAGCGCTCGCCTTCCCGCCTCCGGCCAGGATGAGCTCTCCGCCATGGAGTCCGCTCTCAATCAGACCGCGGAGCGCCTCGGCCAAAGCATCAGTGAAATGGAAAGCCGCCGCCACGAGTTCGCCGCCATGCTCGACTCCATGGAGGAAGCCGTGGTGGCCGTTACCGCGGAAGGCCAGGTCCGCTGGTCCAATGCCGTTATGCAGCGCATCGCCGGCACCCAGATCCGCACCGGCCGCACCCTCGCCCACTCCGTCCGCGACCCCGATCTGCTCGCCTGCGTCAACGCCGCCCTCGAGAACAAGAAAGTCTGCAGCGGCCGCGCCAGTTCCCTCTCCCCCGGACGCGTCTTCGAAGTCAATACCGCTCCCCTCCCCTCCGGCGGCGCGCTCGCCGTGCTCCACGATGTCACTCGCATTGAAGCCGCCGAACGCACCCGCCGCGACTTCATCGCCAACGTCAGCCACGAGCTCCGCACCCCCCTCACCTCCATTCAGGGCTACGTCGAAACCCTCCTCGACGACCCCATGCCCGATCCCGAAACCTCCCGCGAGTTCCTCCACATCATCCAGCGCAGCGCCCGCCGCATGAACCGCCTCACCGAAGACCTCCTCACCCTCGCCGGCGTCGAAAGTCCTGACTACAAGCTCTACCGCCAGCCCATCGCCGCCTCCGCCCTCGTCGATGACGCCGTCGCCTCCATGGGCGGCATAGTCTCTGACGCCGGCCTCCAACTCCAGCTCGACGATGCCCCCGCCGACAAAGTCATGGCCGACCCCGACGCCATGAACCAGGTCCTCGGCAACCTCATTGAGAACGCCCTCAAATATGGTGGAACCGGCGGCCGCCTCCGCGTTGGAGCGCGCCGCCTTGAAAATGAGGTCGAGTTCTGGGTCCAGGACTTCGGTCCCGGCATCGCATCTGAGCACCTGGGCCGCATTTTTGAGCGCTTCTACCGCGTCGACAAGGCTCGCTCCCGCGAATCGGGCGGCACCGGCCTCGGCCTCGCCATCGTCCAGCACATCGTGCACGCCCACGGCGGACAGGTCCGCGCCGAAAGCGAACTCGGCTCCGGTGCAGCTTTCTACTTCACCCTCCCCCTCGCCGAACCAGCCTCTCCCGCCCTCTAACCAAGGTGCCCCGGAGCGAAACCGAGGGGTCCCGATTTGAGACCTGGGAAACCACGAACCCCAGCCAGCCAGTCTCCTGACCGCTCCACCACACACTTCCGTGCCCCATCCTGTCGCCTTTTTCTGGCGACAGGTGGGAAACCGCAAACCTCGATTCCCGCATTCCATACCTGATTCACGGCTTCGCAGGACCCCAACCCCCAGCCCTTAAAATGGACTCCTCCTAGACCTTTGCCTTCAGCAGGGCCACAGGGACGCATCATCATCCTCCGAGGTGCCGGTGAAAGCCATTCTCAAAGCTCTTCTGCTCGTCTTCACAATGTCTCTCTTCTCCACCGCAGTCCACGCCCAGCAACAGCGTCCCCCTGCCGTCCCCCTCATCGCATACGATCCCTACTTCAGCGTCTGGTCCGCCGCCGATCACCTCACCGATCGCAACACTACCCACTGGACCGGCAAGCACCAGCCCCTCTTCGGCCTCCTCCGCATTGACGGCAAGCCCTACCGGTTCATGGGTGAAGATCCGCGCGAAGTCCCCGCCATGCAGCAAACCAGCCTGCGGGTCACCCCCCTCCACACCATCTACGAATTCACCGCCGCCGGTGTAAAACTCACCGCCGAGTTCTTCACTCCGTCCCTGCCCCAGAATCTCGACATCCTCTCCCGCCCCGTCACCTATCTCACCCTCACCGCCAGCTCGGACGCGCCTCACGACGTCTCGGCACTCATCGACGTCGACCCGGTCATCGCCGTCAACACCCCCGACCAGGCCGTCACCTGGGGCCGCTCCCGTGCCCAGGGTCTTACCGTCCTCAACGTCGGCTCCCAGGATCAGCGGGTCCTCAATCGCGCCGGCGACGACCTCCGCATCGACTGGGGCTACTTCCATCTCGCCGCACCCGACGCCTCCAACGCCCAGCTCGTCGCCTCGCATGACGCCATGGACTCCTTCGTGAAATCCGGCACCCTCCCCGCCGCCGACCAGATGGACATGCCGCGCGCCCCGCGCAATGAAGCCGCGCACCTCGCCGTCCTCCTCCCCCTCGGCCAGGTATCTTCCCCTGTGAGCCGCCACGTCCTCCTCGCCTACACCGAGGACTTCGCCATCGAATACCTCAACCGCCGCCTCCGCCCTTACTGGCAGCGCAACGACGACACCGTCGAATCCATGCTCGCGGCATCCGAGCGCGACTACACCAGCCTCCAGCAGCAAGGCGCCCGCTTCGACGAAGACCTCACCGCCGACCTTCTCAAAGCCGGCGGCCCCGCCTATACCCAGCTCGCCATCCTCGCGTACCGCCAGACCCTCGCCGCCCACGGCTTCGCCGCCGATTTCGACGGCACCCCCATGCTCTTCCCCAAAGAAAACTTCTCCAACGGCTGCATCTCCACCGTCGACGTCCTCTACCCCTCCGGCCCCTTCTTCCTCTTCTTCAACCCCGCCCTGCTCCAAGCTCAGTTGAAGCCGGTGATGGAATACGCCGCCCTCCCCCGCTGGCGATTCCCCTTCGCCCCTCACGACCTCGGCACCTATCCCCTCGCCAACGGCCAGGTCTACGGCGGCGGCGAGCGCACCGAAGACGACCAGATGCCCGTCGAAGAGAGCGGCAACCTGCTCATCCTCGTTACCGCCATGGAGCACGAACTCGGCAACTGGGACTTCGCCCGCCAGTACTGGCCGCAGTTCCAGAAATGGGCGGAATACCTCCGCACCCAAGGCCTCGATCCCGCCCGCCAGCTCTCCACCGACGACTTCGCCGGCCACCTCGCCCACAACGCCAACCTCTCCATCAAGGCCATCGAAGGCCTCGCCGCCTTCGCTGAAATGGCCCGCGGCCTCGGCCACTCCGATGTAGCCGACGACTACACCCGCGCTGCCAAAGACATGGCCGGCAAATGGCAATCCATGGCCATCGACGGCGATCACTACAAATTAGCCTTTGACAACCCCGGCACCTGGAGCCAGAAATATAACCTCGTCTGGGATCAGATCCTCGGCCTCAACCTCTTCCCCGCCAAGGTCCGCCAGACCGAAATCGCCTTCTACCTCAAGCACATCAATCGCTACGGCCTACCCCTCGACAACCGCCGCGATTACACCAAGCTGGACTGGGAGACCTGGACCGCCACCCTGGCCGACAATCCCGCCGACTGGAATGCCCTCATGGACCCCATCGGCCGCTGGATCAACGAAGGTCCAAGCCGCGTCCCCCTCACCGACTGGTACGACACTCAGACCGGTAAGCAGGAATCCTTCCAGGCCCGCTCCGTCGTAGGCGGCGTCTATATCAAGGTGCTCGCGGACAAAGCCCTGACGCAGAAATGGAGCAAGGCCGACCGCAAATGAGTTGTGTGAATCAAGCCGTTCACACAATCTTCACAATCCGTTCCTGTAACAATCTGCGCAAGATACGGGCGTTATTCAAACGCCCGTAACATCCGCGTCAGACAATCAAGTACGGCAGAAAATCTGCAAGGGAGCGACACGTGAAGAAAACCGTAATTGCCGCTGGATTGTTGATGTTGGCTATGGGCGCGGCCCAGGCGCAGCACCTGACGGGAGCGGGAGCCACCTTCCCCTACCCCATCTACTCCAAGTGGTTCTCCGAGTACAGCCAGGCCCACCCGGGCGTGGAAATCAACTACCAGCCCATCGGCTCGGGCGGCGGCATCACCCAGGTCGCCAAGGGTACGGTCGACTTCGGCGCCTCCGACATGCCCATGAAGGATGAGCAACTCGCCTCCTCCCCGGTCAAACTGGTGCACATTCCCACCGTTCTCGGAGCCGTCGTGCCCATCTTCAACGTCACCGGCGTCCAGGACCTCAAGCTTGGCCCCGACGTTCTGGCCGAAATCTACATGAACAAGATCACCACCTGGAACGATCCCAGGATTGCCAAGGACAACCCCGGCGTCAACCTGCCCAATGACCGCATCGTCGTGGTCCATCGCTCCGACGGCAGCGGCACCACCTTCATCTGGACCGACTACCTCAGCAAGGTCAGCAAGGATTGGAACGACGGCCCCGGCAAAGGCACCTCCATCAACTGGCCCGTCGGCATCGGCGGCAAAGGCAATGAGAATGTCGCCAGCCTGGTTCGCCAGAACCCCGGCGCCATCGGCTACGTCGAGCTCATCTACGCCCTCCAGAACAAGATCAACTTCGGCCAGGTGAAGAACGCCTCCGGCAAGTGGCTCAAGGCCTCCATCGACGGCGTCACCGCCGCCGCTGCCACCGCCAAGATCCCCGCCGACTATCGCGTCTCCATCACCAACGCCCCCGGCGACAACTCCTACCCCATCTCCAGCTTCACTTACTTGCTCATCCCTGCGAAGTCCGCCAATGCGGCCAACGCCAAGGTGCTGCACGACATGCTGAGCTGGATCATCAAGTCCGGCGAAAGCGAAGCCAGCAATCTGTCCTACGCTCCGCTTCCGCAGAGCCTCCAGGACCAGGTCCTCAAAACCATCTACTCTCTCCAGTAAATCCGCGTCCCACCCAAGCAGAGGCCCGGCCCAAGCGCCGGGCCTCTGCATTTGGCTGATGACAATCCACCCACCACAAACTCCGGCCGTCTGCTGCGTTGCAAGGCACGACTCACAGCGTGCAGAAGAAACCCTTCCTGAACGGCCCTTTGTAACAAGGGCATGACTTCAGTCAGGCCAAGAACTGCCAATAGAATTCCAGGGCTTTAGCCCCTGCCATCGTCGACTTGCCACAGACCCTCGCCCCTTCCCGCAACCTGTCCAGACCTGCTGCTAAATGACGAAGTATGCCGCGGGCTTCAGCCCCTGAGGGATCGGTCTGAAGATAGCCGGCAAGCAGTTTTATTTCTACAGAGCCCGTTCGACCCTGGGTTTTTCCTCCGCGCGCAAACGCCCCTCAATCTTCAACCGGAACCTTACGCACACTCCTCTGTGCCCGCCATCACACAAGCGCGGAACCCTCACCCCGCATCCTCCGTATGCAACCCCAGAGGGATTGTCATGCGAACCCTGCGCCAGGACTTCTTGTACGCTCTGCGGCAGATGCGTCTGTCTCCCGTCTTCACGCTCACCGCCATACTCACCCTGGCCCTGGGCATCGGCGCCACCACCGCCATCTTCTCCCTCATTCACTCCGTCATGCTCAAGTCCCTCCCCGTGGCCTCTCCCGATACGCTCTACCGCGTCGGCGAAGGCAACGACTGCTGCGTGAACATGGGTCCTGAAGACAGCTGGGGATTGTTTCCGCTCGTCGTCTACGAGCGTTTCAAGCAAGCCGCGCCCGAGTTCGAGCAGCTCGCCGCCTTCCAGGCCGGCCGCGATCTCTACAGCGTCCGCCGCGGCCTCACTGACCAGCAGGCCAAGCCCCTCCACAGCGAATACGTCTCCGGCAATTACTTCGCCACTTTCGGCCTCGGCGCCTATGCCGGCCGCACTCTCACGCCTGCGGACGACCAGCGCGGCGCCCCGCCCGCCGCCATGCTCACCCACCGCGCCTGGCAGCAGAAGTATGGATCAGACCCCGCCATCGTGGGCTCCACGTTCATCATCGACGGCCATCCCTTTACCATCGTCGGCATCGCCCCGCGCGGCTTCCACGGCGAAACCCTGCAGAGCGATCCGCCCGAACTCTACATCCCCATTCAGCAGGAACCCGTGCTGGCCGGCGCCAACTCCCTCTTGAACCAGCCCATGGCCTGGCTGCGCATCATTGGCCGCGTCAAACCCGGAGTCAACCCTGCGCCCCTGGCCCCGCGCTTCACCACCATCCTTCGCAACTGGTTCCTCCACGACTTCGGCCCGCTCTTCCCGCAATTCGCGTCGCAGGTCAACCAGGTCCTTCCGCGCCAGCACGTCAACATCATCCCCGCAGGATCCGGCATCTCCGTCATGAAGTCCGATTACGAAGCCAGCCTGCGCATCCTCTTCGCCGTATGCGCGCTCGTGCTTCTCATCGCCTGCGCCAACGTAGCCAACCTCCTCATGGCTCGCGGCTCGGCGCGCGCCACGCACACCGCT
Organism: Occallatibacter sp.; assembly: GCF_036502485.1. GTDB lineage: Bacteria > Acidobacteriota > Terriglobia > Terriglobales > Acidobacteriaceae > Telmatobacter. Next base: position 54,538 of record NZ_DASXYM010000051.1, read on the forward strand.
GTCCGCCTCGCCCTCGGAGCATCCAGAAAACGCCTCATCCTGCAATGGCTCACAGAGAGCATCGTCCTCGCGCTGGCCGGCGGCCTGCTCGGCATCGTCGTCGCATTCCTCGGCGTAAAAATTGTCATCGCCCTCGCCTTTCATTACGCCACCTTCGTGCCCATTGACGCGATGCCGTCCCTGCCCGTCCTCGGCTTTGCCTTCGCCGTCTCGCTTCTCACCGGCGTACTCTTCGGCACGGTCCCCGCATGGATCGCGTCCCGCGCCAATCCTGCCACCGCCCTGCACGGCGCCAACCGCACCACCCGCGACCGCAGTTCCCTCTGGCAGAAATCCCTCGTCGTCCTCCAGGCCGCCTTATCGGTCGTTCTTCTCAGCGGCGCCGGCCTCCTCACCCGCAGCATGCAAAAACTCGAGGCGCAGGACTTCGGCTTCCAGGTCGACAACCGCGTCAGCGTCTCGCTCTATGCGCCCTTCAGCACCTACTCGCACGAAAAACTCAACGTCACTTATCGCGCGCTGCAGGACCGCCTCAAGCAGATCCCCGGCGTAAAGAACGCCGCGCTGGCGCTCTACACCCCGCTCACCAACAACTGGGGCGAGCTTGTCTTCCTCCCCGGCATGGACGCCCCCGACATCTCGCACCCCGAAAACATCATGATCTCCTGGGATCGCGTGAGCCCCGGCTATCTTGAAACCATGGGCCAGACCATCGTCCGCGGCCGCTCCATCACCGATCAGGACACCGCGTCCACCCGCAACGTCGCCGTCGTCGATGAAGCCTTCGTCAAGCGCTACTTCAAACAGGGAGAAGAGCCCATCGGCCAGGTCTTCGGCATCGACGATCCCCGCTATGACAAGACCTACGAAATCGTCGGCGTCGTCCACACCGCCAATTACACCGATCCCTCCGGCCACTGGCGGCCGCCGCTCTTCTTCATTCCGCTCGCCCAGCACGGCACCTATGACAAGCAGATGGTGCAGATGATCGACGACCGCAGCCACATCATCGAAAGCGCCGTCCTCCAGATCAGCGGCAGCATGGATGGCCTCGAAGCCCAGGTGCGCAAGGCGTTCTCTGAGGTCGATCCCAACATCACCCTCATCCGCGTCCGATCCATGGAGCAGCAGGTCGCCGACCGCCTCGACCAGTCCCGCACCGTCGCCCGGCTCACCGGCCTCTTCGGATTTCTCGCCCTGATCCTCGCCGCCCTCGGGCTCTACGGTGTAACCGCCTACTCAGTCGAACGCCGCACCAGCGAAATCGGCGTCCGCATCGCCCTCGGCGCAAACCGCACCAGCGTCGTGCAGCTCGTTCTGAAGGGTGCCTTCCTTCAAATCGTCATCGGACTGCTCGTCGGAATTCCAGCTTCCATCGGATGCGCCCGGCTGATCGCCTCGCAGCTCTATCACGTCAGCGGATGGGACCCGCTTGTGCTCACTGGATCAGTGCTGGCTCTCGCCCTGTGCGCGCTCATCGCCAGCCTGCTTCCAGCCCGACGCGCCGCCGCCGTCAACCCCGTCACCGCCCTGCGCGTCGACTAGGGACTGCCGCAATCGCGCATGCCGGCGCTTAGTTTTGCTGACGACAATCGCCACTGTCGACCGAGGAGAAATTTCGAACCCGGGAGTGCGATAAGATTGCCCACGACAGCTCCCATGTAAGACGGGCGATCCGGAGACGTATGTCGGGACAAGAGACATTTGAGGGTCACTACGCGCACCTGTCAGACGATGAACTTGCGCTCATCGTTGCAGACCGCTCCGACCTCGTTCCTGAAGCAGACGTGGCTCTCGACGAAGAATTACGGCGGCGGAAGCTATCGCCTGCTGCGCCTCGCCCCTCTCCGCAGTACGAAATACCGCCTGATCTGCACTGCCTGGACGACGATGGGAGCTACGGACGAGCCATGAGGACGAAGAGGTTCCTGGATCGCTTCTGGTACTTGTTCGTGTTCGGGCCGCCGTTGGCGATGTTGTTTTCTGCGCGTTTCGCATACAAAGATCCGGACACGCTGAAGTACAGCCTGCTGTGGATTTTCATGTTTGCGGCGTACTGGCTGCTTCTGAAGGGCCGCCTCGCAGCATTCACATGCCCGGTGTGTGCGCAACGCTTCGGTCGAGGCGATGCATGCGAGCGGTGTGGTCTGCCCAGAAAGCGAGCCCCATCAGCACCGCATCCATGAAAAGGAATTTTGCGGGCTGTATGTGCAGAAGCCCCTCAGCCTTCCTTCCGCTCCTCGATCAGCCGATCCACCAGCGGAATCAACTTCTCCCCACTGCGCGGCAGCACAAAAACCGCCCCCGCCGCGTCCCAGTCCAGCTTGAAGCTGGTCGAAAGAGCCGAAATCCAGATCTGCCGCACCGGCGTATTCGGCGTAATCACAAACTTCCCCGCCGGCTCCTCAAACAGAACATGCATCGCCCCCTGCTGCTCTTCCACTTCAAAGCCCGCCTCGTCTTCCTCTTCGCGCGCAATTAAATGCTTCTTAAGCCTTTCAAGCGCTGCCTCGGCGGCACGGCGAAACTCCTGCTCATCCATCATGGCCCCAGTGTAGCAAGGCCCACCCGCCCGTTTTCCTGCGCTCAATCAAACCGGCAGCGCCCCATCCCGCATCACAACTATCCGTATACGCCCCTGAGAGCGGGGCCTCTAATGACAGACCAGCTTAGATTAATGCTCTTAAAAAATACGAACTCGTCGCCGATCTTTCCCTCTTCTGCACCCCTTGCTACAGCAAGCGCCCGTGTCGCCGCCCCCGTCAATCCGCCGCGCTGCCGCCGATCCCGCGGAATCGCCGCAGCCTGCATGCTTACCGGCTTTCTGGCCGCCTCCACGGGCTGCTGGGCTCTCGACGCCGCGCGCGAAGATGCCGGCACCCTCGTCCGCGAAACCGTCTATAACGAGCTCCACGATCATGACCGCCACGGCTACTGGCGCTACTGGGTCCAGCAGCACACCCAGAACGGCACCCGCATGGAAGAGCAGGTCGAAACCGTCGACGGACCCGTCGGCCGCCTTCTTCTCGAGAACGGCCAGCCCCTCGACGAACAGGGCGAACAGCTCGAACGCTCCAAACTCGTCACGCTCCGCAATTCCCCCTCGGAACAGGCCAACCGCCGCCAGGCCTACCACGAGGATGAACAGCGCATCGGCCGCGTCCTCGCCCTCCTGCCCGACGCCTTCACCTACCAGGACGCAGGCATCGAGAACAATCGCCGTCATCTGCGCTTTGTGCCCAACCCGAAATACTCCGCGCATTCCATGGAAGCCCGCGTCTTCCACCAGCTCAGCGGAGACCTCTGGATCGACGTCCGCATGAAGCGGCTGCACCGCCTTGAAGGCCGCCTGAACGACGACGTGAGTTTCGGCTACGGCATGCTGGGGCGCGTCAACAAGGGCGGCTGGTTCCGCCTGGTGCGCACCCAGGTCGCCGACAATGAATGGAAGACTGAGCGCCTTGAAGTCCACATGAGCGGTAAGGCACTCCTCTTGAAGACCATTGACCACGACACCAGCGAAGTTCGCGGGGGATTCGAAGCCGTTCCCCCCGCCATGACCTTCCAACAGGGATTGAAGGTCCTTGAGCAGACCGTCGCAGCTCGCCAGGCCGCCATGGCCACCGGCCACGTCTCACCCGCTGCCCTCGTCGTGGAACGCACCTCCGGCCCCGGTCAGTAGCGCCGCGCGTTTACGCCCACGTCCGCAGCCCGATAATCCCCCACCACGCCAGGTAAACCACCGCAATCATCAGCGCCAGCGCCACAACCCCTGAATACCACCGCACCCACCGCCGCACGCCCGCGCCAGCTGTAATCACGGCCCAACTGCTCATCAGCACTGCTCCCGCAAAAAGCAGTGTCGTGACCATCAGAGCCACCGACCACACCGACACGTTTCCCAGCCTCGTCAGAATTTCACCCGAGCTCACCACAAAAATCCCGCAGAACGCCACCAGGCTGGCCACCGCAATCAGCGGATAAATCCGCATCGCCCTTTCCGCCGGCCGCCGCCGCCGCGGAATGAACCCGCCAATCATCCAGAACACCGCGTAAATCGGAATCGAGACCACCGCCAGCGCCACAAACCCTGTCAACGCAATCTCCGCCAGCGCCACTACTGTGGGAACCCGCTTCAACACGTTGCCCGCGTAAATGAACGTTCCATCCGCATTGGGCGTGATCAGCGCCGCGGAAGCCGCCGGCTCCGGCGATCCCTCCTTGGGCAGATACCGGAAGAACCGTCCTCCCACGGGCGCAAAGTTCGACGGCCCGTTCATGCCCTTCAACGTCATCTTCCCATCCGCGAACGACACATGCGTGAGCCCCGCAATCCGCTCCAGAAAATGCGTCAGCTCCTGCCGCGGCGAGTCCGGCTCATACCATCCCGCATAATCCGCCACAAACGAAGGCATCGCCGCCGGCGCCGGCACCACCGGCTTCGCAAGCGTCAACGTCACATACTTGCGAATCGCCTTGCTGATTCGGTCGAACGCACCGCCATTGCCGCTGCTGATCGAAAAGAAATAACCCACGCCGTACTCCGACATGTAGCCCAACTCCGTCAGCCCGCCCTCCACGCCTCCGTTATGCCCGTGATACACAAATCCATCACTGAAGGTCCAGTAGTTGCTCAGCCCATAGCCCGCCTTCAACCCATCCTTCGCAGCCCACGTGCTCACCGGGCTCTCCATGCGGTCGATATCTTCCGCCGCAACCAGTTGCACCCCGTTCACCGCACCGCGGTTGAGATAAAACTGCACATACGGCGCCATATCATTTGCCGAAGCGTTGATCGATCCCGCCGGCCGGTAAATGATGTGCCAATAGGGATACGGCGTCTTGCCGTCATCGTGATACAGCGTCACCGCATGCGCCGCCGACAGAAAATACGTGGCTGTCTTCATCCCCATCGGCCCAAAGAAATTCTGCTGCACGTAATCCTCGAACCGCTGCCCCGTCACCTTCTCCACGATGTACGCCGCCACCGCCGGACCCGTGTTGCAGTACGACATCCGCGTTCCCGGACGCCAGCGCGAAACCCGCGATGCCGTCCCATACGCAAGCGCCGTCCGCAGGTCCATCCCATCGGCATTCTTCGCGTACTCGCGCAGATGCATATCGTCCCAACCGGTCGTGTGCTCCAGCAGGTTCACCACTCGCACCGGATCCGTGCTCTCCCAGCGGTTCTTGAACTCTACGTCCGGGGCCAGCTTCCGCACCGGATCCTCGAGCGAGAGCTTCCCCTCCCGCGCCAGCTTCAGAATCGACAGCGAAGCAAACGCCTTTGACGTCGAGCCGATGCGAAACAGCGTATCGGCCGTCGCCGCTTCATTCGCCGCCACATTGGCCGTGCCCAGCGCGCCCACCCACTCCGGGCCGTCCTTGTGCACAATCGCCACTGACACCGCGGGCGTGTGCGTATCCTTGAGAATCTGTTCTATCTGCTGCCGCAGTTCCGCAACCGACCGGGCCGCCTTGGGCTCTTCTTTTTTGGGAGGGTCTGCCACGGCTGACACCGCGAACGACAGCACGCAAATCACGAGGGCAAAGCGCATACGCATAAACGCAGTTCTCCTTTTATGGAGATGAAAAGCTGACTGGATAATTCGGCCCCCATGCTACACCCGCGCCTGGCCTTCAAACACCTCGATCAACTCCACGCCCGCGCCAGAGTAACGGCGAAGACACACCCCAAAGTACGCTGTGCCGGGCGGTGAAGTCCCCTCGGGCGCTTACAAACTCCGGGCGAAGCGAACGCCTGATTCTCCATCTGCGCCTTCGCACACGGTCTTGTGACGGTGCGCATAGGCGCCCGCTGCGCTGGCCGCCTACAATCCTGCCATTTCCAGAAGAATCGGAGCGTTGCCATGCAAGAGATGCAACCTCGCTTTCTGCCGTTGGCGGCCAAAACGGTCGTTTGCCACACCGTCACCTATTTCGCGATGGGCGCGCTGGCTTCCCACTTCCTGCATTACGAGCAGATCTTCAACCAGCCCAATTCCGGTTACCGCCACTTCGGCGATCCACTGCTCATCCTCGGCGTGCCGCTCCAGATCTTCCGCGGAATTCTCTTCGCGTCCATCTTCTATCTATTCCGTGAAGCACTCTTTGGCCGCCCCCGCGGCTGGCTGCGCATGGCGTGGATGCTGATCGGCATCGGCATTTTGGGCACCTTCGCCGCCCCGGCCGGCTCGTTCGAGGGCTTCATCTATACCACGATGCCTATCCCTTTTCAGTTGCGCGGGTACCTGGAAATTGTGCCGCAGGCGCTGCTGTTTTCCGCGCTGCTCTGCTATTGGGTCAATCGCCCGAAGAAAGCCTTGAACTGGACGCTGGGAAGCCTCTATTTCATCTGCTTCGCGCTGCCGATCGTCGGACTGCTGGCCCCGCGCCGCTAGCCAACCCGGCGCCGCGGCCAGCAACTCAGGTATGCGCCACCCACGCCCACCCAAACGCCCTCGACACCGGACGGCCGTCCCTGCAGCCCGGGCCTGCGCACTCCTGCCGCTGAGCTCAAGCGCATCGGAACAGATCAAAACGCAGCCTTATTCCTCGCCCACCAGCGCGTCCGGAATCGAGTCCAGGATGTGCCCCATCTTGGCCTGCTTGGTCCGTAAATAGCGCTCGAAGGTATCCTGCGCCTCCACCTCGGCGGAGACGCGCTCCGTCACTTCGATGCCGGCAGCCTGGAGCGCCGAAACCTTCTCGGGGTTGTTGGTGATGAGGCGAACAGCGGAAACTCCCAGCAGCTTCAACACCTCGGCCGGCAGTTCGTAGGCGCGGCAGTCAGGCGCGAAACCCAGCTCCACATTGGCTTCCACGGTGTCGAGCCCGCTGTCCTGCAGCTCGTAGGCCTTGAGTTTCGCCATCAGGCCGATGCCGCGGCCCTCCTGCTGCTCGTAGAGAAGAATGCCCGCGCCCTCGTCGGCAATCTTGCGCAATGCCAGCTCAAGCTGCAGCCGGCAATCGCAGCGGAGCGATCCAAACACGTCCCCGGTGAGGCACTGGGAGTGGATCCGCACGATGGGCGCCTCCGCATGGATATCCCCCATCACCAGCGCCACCAGCCCTTCAACTCGCTTCCCAGAGGCCTCGCCGTGCTCACAGCAGGGCCTCGCCGAAGGCAGAACGCCTTCAAACCCCATAATTCGAAACGCGCCCCAGCGGGTAGGAAAATCCGCCTCCGCCACCTTGTTCACACTCTCAAACGCCATATTCCCATTCTACTGTCCGCAAAAATCCGCTCAGCGGCATACGTCACAGATGCGCGAGGCAGGCATTTGGGAGCAATGGCCCGTGTTCAGCGCGAGCTGTCGCTGGTGACGCGGATATATTCGAAAATGCCGACAAACATCACAGCCGAGAAAATGTGCCACAGTCCATGCCCCTGGATGATGCTGCCCGGGTCGTAAGCACATTTGCTGTAAACACCGTCATAAGCCGCAAACAGGTTCTTATCTCCGTCCGTGAATTTGAAGATCACCGCCGCCAGCCCGGAGAGCATCGCTACCGAAGTCCACAACAGCACCGGCCGCCAATCCGTCTTCCACGCAAAGTAGATGAATCCCGATTGGCTCCAGTTGATCGAGCCAATGGCCTCGACCACCATGTAGACAAACAGCATTCCCACCAGCAGCGGCGTGAAATAGTCGGAATCGAAAAATTTCACGTGAGTGCGTAGTATCCCGGCAGCACAGCCCAGCCCCACGCCGCCCAAAATCAACATAAGCCACGATGTCACATCGCTGGTCGAGAGGCGCATGACCTTCACCATGGCGTAGACAAGCATCACCAGCACGGCGCTGTAAGTCATCATCATGTCCACGGTCTGGCCGGTCTCGGTGAGCGTTCCGTGGAAATAGCCGCTGCCAATCGCCAGCAGCATCATCACAACGCCGATCGCTTTGCCGAAGGCGAAGTCCGATCGCGTGAAAATGAACAGCCCCGCCGCCAGGTAGGCGAAGTTCGACCAGAAGTTCATTCCCTGCACAAACGGAGCTCGAGGATTCACTTCCTCGCATTGCTCGTGGTGATAGCCATCGATGCGGTCCTGGGTGGTGTGCGCCCAGGGATGGGCTCCGGCAAGGAGGATCACCAGAGTCAGCAGAATCACGGCCAATAGACACGCAGCCCAGATCAGCGTCCAGTTCCAGCCCTCGGGTAGCAAGTCGGGAAAATCCATGATCATTCCTCTTTCCGGGAATGCCGCGCAGCTCGGGGGATGCACGGGCGGGGTTCGCGGTTCACATGATTTGCGTTTCAGCAGGTTTGCTATCAACCAGGAAAGGAAGGCACGTCGGGGAAACACATCAGGGGAAAACCCTGCACACGCTTGCGGGCCCATTTGCTTCAGGTGGTGCTACGGGCGGTTCTGATGCTCGCAAGCATACCGCGAATCGGGGATGCAGGTCTCTAAGAAAACCGGATTGAATGCACGCCTGTGGCGAATCCGCCCCTGCGGTTCGCGCTCCCGCACCCGCTGTACCATGAAAGCGTGACCAACACCCTCATCTTGATCACGCTGCTGGTCAAACTGGGCGTGGCGGCTTCTGTGGCCAGCGCTCTGGCCCGGGCCAAGACGTTCCAGCGCCTCCTATTCGCGGATCGCCGCAGTTCCAATCAAACCGCAGGCCTGCTGGCTTTTCTGCTGGTCCCCCTTACCCTGGGCGTATGGGTGCGCACCACGGTTCCCAACTTCCTGGCAGCCGACATCTCCTTCGAAACCGTGATCCTGCTGGGCCTTCTGGTCGGCCCCTGGTGGGCCATGCTGGGTGGCGTGGTGCTCTCCGCGCCGGCCATGATCCACGCCGAATACCTGTCCCTCCCCTTCTATGCCGTGCTGGGCATCGCCTCCGGCATCCTCGGCCGCTTTGTGGAGCGCGAAGAGATCTGGGGCTTCACCCCGTTCGTCGATCTGAGCCTTTACCGCTGGGTCCGCCGCAATCTCCGCCAGCCCCGCATCGACCGCCAGTTCCTCATGCTCTTCGTCATCGTGGTGCTCGAGATCGCCCGCGAGTGGCTCAGCCGCATGAACCCAAAACGGCTGTTTGCGCTGAACTCCAGTTCCTGGGGTATGCAGCTGCTCGTGTGGCTCTGCGCTCCCGTGGTGGTGGGAATCGCACTCAAAGTGTGGAACGCCCTCCGCCTTGAACTGAAGCTCAAGCAACAGGAACGCCTGCTCCTCGAAGCACGTCTCGACGCCCTGCAGCGCCAGATCAATCCCCATTTCCTCTTCAATACGCTCAACTCCATCGCCTCCCTCGTCCGCCTGAAGCCTGAGCTCGCGCGGCAGATGACCGTAAAGCTTGCCAACATCCTGCGCGGGCTGCTCAAGGAGCACGACACCTACGTTCCCTTGAGCCAGGAGCTCAGCTTCACCGACGATTACCTCGACATCGAGGTCGTGCGCTTCGGCTCGGAAAAGCTGCGCGTCGAAAAGGAAATCGATCCCGCCACCCTCGACGTGCTGGTGCCAAGCATCCTGCTGCAGCCGCTCATCGAAAACAGCATCAAGCACGGCCTCGAGCCGCGCATCCACGGCGGCACCGTGACCCTGCGCAGCCGCCTCCAGGGCGACCGGCTGATGATCGAAGTGGCTGACGACGGCATAGGCATCGTGGCACAGCCCGCATCCGCCCTCAAGCGCGCCGGCAACGGCATCGGCATGAAGAACGTGCGTGAGCGCCTGGAAGTGCTCTACGGCACAGACGCTCGCTTCACAGTCGTCAGCAACCCCGGACGCGGCACGCTGGTGTCCATCGAGCTGCCGGCAAACCCTGACGCCCACTGAAACACTCACGACATGTGCCCCGCGTCACTCCAACGCCAGCCCCCGTCCTCTAAAATCCAATACGAGGAACTCACACGATCATGTCCCGTAAAGCTCTGATTGCCGCCAACTGGAAGATGTACAAGACGCCCGCCGAAGCGAAGGCGTTTGTCGAAGCATTCCTGCCCCTCGTCGCCGATCACACGCGCGATGAGATCGCACTGTTTCCCTCACCCGTGCTCTTGCCCACGGTGATTGAGGCTGCCGGCGGGTCCAACGTCGTGATCGGCGCGCAAAATATCCATTTCGCTGAAGAGGGCGCCTACACCGGCGAGACCTCCGTAAACCAGCTCACCGCCATCGGTGGCACCCACACACTCATCGGCCACTCGGAGCGCCGCCAGTACTTCGGCGAGACCGACGAGATCGTCAACAAAAAGCTGCACACCGCCATCAAGCACGGCCTTGTGCCGGTAGTCTGCATCGGTGAAGTGCTCGCCGAGCGCGAAGCCGGCCTGACCGGAAACGTGCTCAAGACGCAGGTCAATGGCGCATTCGCCGGGATCAAAGGCCTCGCCGCCGAAGTGATCTCGTCCATCGTCATCGCCTACGAGCCCGTCTGGGCCATCGGCACCGGCAAAACCGCCACCCCGGAAATGGCCGTCAACGCCCATCGCATCATCCGCGCCGAAGTGGCCAGCCTGCTCGGCCCCAAGGTTGCAGCCAACATGCGCATCCTATACGGCGGCAGCGTGAAACCTGACAACGCCACCGCCCTCATCGGTCAGGAAGAGATCGACGGCGCACTGGTGGGCGGCGCCAGCCTCAAGCCCGATTCGTTCACCGCAATCGTGAAGTACTGAAGACCGGGAGCAAGCGAAACAGCGAAGAAGCGAAACCCTGAAGCAGCGAAGCGGCCGAACCCCTTCGCTGCCTCGCCTCTTCGCTCTTTCACGGAACTTCAATCCCGTATCATGGCTCATGCCGGAAACCACCCTCCAACGAGCAGCCGGACTCGACTCACCCAACCCAGTTCTCCCTCCCACTCGCGACCTCTACATCGATCGCCTGCGCAGCATCATGACGGCCTTCGTCATCCTCCACCACACCGCCATCACCTACGGCGCCATCGGCGGATGGTTCTGGTATGAGCTCAAACCCTCCCGCGCGATCTCCAGCCAGTTGCTCATCGAGTTCTGCACCGTCAACCAGGCCTACTTCATGGGCTTCTTCTTCCTCCTCGCAGGCTACTTCACACCCGCATCACTGGAGCGCAAAGGCTACGCCCACTTCATCCGCGACCGCTTCCAGCGCCTCGGCATTCCACTGCTCGCATTCATTTTGATCCTCGGGCCGCTTACGGCTGCGATCGCGCATTTTGCGGACACGGGCCGATTCTGGGAAGTATTCCCGTATCTCGCGCAGCACTTTATCCTCATTCCCGGTCCGCTTTGGTTTGCCGAAGCCCTGCTGATCTTCTGCCTCGCCTACTGCGCGTGGCGAGCCAGATTCGGCGCACCGCTCGCATCCGCACAGCGCACACCGCGCCCGGGTCCGCGCGGCAGCACATGGCTGCTGAGTGCGCTCCTCACCGGCATCGCCGCCCTCGCCATCCGGCAGTTCATCCCCGTCGGCGTCAACATCGCATCCCTGCAACTCGGCTACTTCGCAACCTACATCGTTCTGTTCGCCGCCGGCATCGCCGCCTGGCGCTATGAATGGCTTCGCCAACTCTCTTGGAACAACTCCCGGACCGCCGTCCTTTCAGGCATGCTCGCGCTCCCGGTCATGCCCCTGGGCGTAATCCTCTCTCACGCCTTCCACAGCAAGGGCGACTTTGCCGGTGGCCTCTCATGGCAGGCCGTCCTCTACGCGCTCTGGGAGCCATTCGCGGCATGGGGGCTCATCGCCGGATGGCTACTGCTGATGCGCCGTTACGGCAATCAGCCATCAGCCTTCTGGAGCTGGCTCAACCGCCGCGCCTACGCGGTCTACATCATCCATCCACCGGTGCTGGTCGGCGTCACGGTTCTGCTGCATCCATGGGCTGCGCCGGCACTCGTCAAGTTCGCCATCGCGGGCACCCTCGCCTGCGCAGCCTCCTGGCTCATTGCTGATCCGCTGGTGCGGACGCCCCGCCTGCGGCGCATCCTGTAAACGGCACAGCCGCACAGCATCATCGCCTGAAGAGCTGGCAATCTCGCAAAGAGCTGGTGAGGAAATGTGTAGTAAGGGAATGCGTGTCGTTATACAAAAAATCGCCTCCGAAGGAAGTCTTCGCTTCGGAGGCGCTTGCATTTCACAAGATAGCAATTGGTCGGGTACCAGTAGCCGGCACTGGAGGTCGGTAGTACGCGGCTACTGGCAATCCGTTCACAAAACGAGACTAGCAGCGGCTTCCCCTTTCCACGGCTGCCTCGTGTCGCCTGCTCAAGAGAGGTCTGTACTGCTGCCCCTCGAGCCTGTTGACAATTTGAAGTTTCTCTCATCCGTGAGACTCAATCCGTGACGGCCGTCACACTCGTTTGAGTGGATTCAGCACACTGGTTTTCTATTTCTCCACACAGCACGTTACCTCTGGCGGTGCCTGGAACTCCCCGTTTGACAAACCCCGCGGACCGCTCGAAAATCGAAACTTCAAGCCGTTCTCATGAAAGGCCCTGCCGTGCCTGCTCTCATCCAAACTCATCTTGGCAACACCCCTCTGCTTGGCCGCGGCAAAGTTCGCGATCTCTATGCAATAGGCGACAATCTCCTGCTCGTCGCCACCGATCGCATCTCGGCATTCGATCACGTCCTCGGCACCGGCATTCCCGGAAAAGGCAAAATCCTCACCCAGATTTCCCTCTTCTGGTTCGACCTCCTGTCTGACATCGTTCCCAATCATCTGATCGCTACAACTGTCGACCAGTTCCCCGCGGAGTTGCATCCCTATCGCGACCAGCTCGAAGGACGGTCCATGCTGGTCAAGCGCGCGCAAATGTTTCCCATTGAGTGCGTGGCGCGCGGCTATCTCGCCGGCTCCGGCTGGAAGGAGTACCAGGCCCAGGGCACCGTGTGCGGCATCCCCCTCCCCTCTGGCCTTCAGGACGGCTCGCGCCTTCCTGAGCCCATCTTCACCCCGGCCACCAAGAGCCCCGACGGCGCCCACGACGAGAACATCTCCTTCCAGCGCGTGCAGCAAATCATCGGCGCCAGTGACGCCGGCGAGCTTCACCGCCTCACCATGGCCATCTACGCCAAAGCGGCAGCCCACGCAGAATCCTGCGGCCTCATCCTCGCCGATACCAAGTTCGAGTTCGGCCGCGTCGCTAACCAGATCGTCCTTGCCGACGAAGTGCTCACGCCCGACTCTTCGCGCTTCTGGGATGCGAAACTATGGAAGCCAGGCGGCGCGCAGGCCTCCTTCGACAAGCAATTCGTGCGCGACTATCTCGAATCCATTCGCTGGAATAAGCAGGCTCCAGCGCCCTCCCTGCCTGACGATGTAGCGGAGCGCACCCAGGCCAAGTATCTCGAGGCCTTTCGGCTCCTCACCGGTCGGCATCTAACCCTTTAATCCCTTGGATCGCGCCTCGCGCGGAGTATGAAGCTATGACGGCAGTTGACTGGGCGGTTGTCATCATCCTGGTGTGCGCAGTCCTTGGAGGACTGCTCCAGGGCTTCTTCCGCTCGGTGTGCGGCCTGCTCGGCGTCGTCCTCGGCCTGCTCATTGCAGCATGGAACTACGGAAAACTCGCTGCATTGTTTTTGCCTCTTGTCCAGGTGCCCGCCATTGCGAATACAATGGCATTTCTGCTCATCGCAATCATCGTGATGGCCCTCATCGGCCTGATCGGAAACCTGCTGGCCAAGGCCTTCCGCTTACTCGGTCTCGGATGGCTCGACGGCTTGGCCGGCGCAGTGTTTGGCTTTTTTCAGGGAGTGCTTCTGGTCGTCATCGGAATCCTGGTGGTGGTTGCATTTTTTCCCCAAGCCCATTGGATCGCCGATGCCCGGCTGCCGCGCATGTTTTTCGGCGCCTGCCACGTCAGTGCCAACGTAACCCCAGCCGAACTGGGCGAACGGGTACGTAACGGCCTGCACGCATGGGAAGCCGAGTCCCCGCGGTGGATGCATCCGGGGCAAAGTTGAAGCCCATTTTGGGCGAAATTTAAGACCAGCCTTGAGGTGCTGGTTTTGCCGGTACGCCGGCTCGGCGGTTGTGGCAATCTAACAAAAGCGCGAGGTGGATGTTGAGACGAGAACTGGACAGCCTGGTCACACAGATGCATTCCAGCGGAATTCGCTACGAAGATGCCGTCAAGGAATTCAAACGCCAATACCTCCGCGAGGTCCTGATTGCGAACCGGGGTAACCAGTGCAAGGCTGCCGAGGAACTCGGCATGCACCGCAACACCCTCAGCCGCGCCATGGCTGAGCTGGGCCTGAGTCTCGCGGAAGTCCGCGCCGGCCTCAAGCGTCCGCCCCGCTCCGAACGTCCTGTATACAGCACGGCACGCCAGGGCCTTCGCCAGGGCTGACCCGCCAGCGGAATGATAGGAAGAATGGAGATTTGTTTTCCGTCGGATTGATTCTGAGGCCGCCGGACAAACAACGGTTGAATCACAGCCTCTGTAACAGGGCACGATCTCACAGGCTGCTCAAAAATGCCTGAAGGAAGCGCTTTGTAACAGGGCACGACTTCAGTCGGGCCGATAAGCTGCTCATTTCGTTGCTTCTGGGCTTTAGCCCCTGCTAACGCGGACTCACCGCACCAGTTCTATACAATCTGTTCAGCCCGAGGTCGTGCGCGAAATGGAACACACCTCAAATCCGCACCGATAGAGCCGCTGTATCTCATGGAGACTCGGATTCACGACGCCGCACCGCAGCCCCAGATCGCCATCGCTCCCGGCTTCACCTGGGACCAGCAGGACGCTTATCTATTTGACATTGACGGCACCCTGCTGCGAAGCCGCGACCGCATCCACGTCAACTCCTTCGCTCACAGCGTGCAGCGCATCACCGGATTTGAAGTCACCCTCGAAGGCATAGCCCTCCAGGGCAACACCGACACCGGCATCCTCCGCGAAGCCTGCGCCCAGGCCGGCATCCCCCCTGACGTTCTCGAATCCCAGACCGCCGCAATCCTCGAAGCCATGTGCCACAACGTGAACGAGCAGCGTCACGCCATGGAGCTGGTCCGCATGCCCGGCGTCGAAGACACCCTGCGCCACCTCGCCGCGCGTGGCAAGCTCCTGGGCGTGGCCACCGGCAATCTCGAACTCATTGGCTGGCTCAAAATCGAGCACGCCGGCCTGCGCGAGTGGTTCCACTTCGGCGGCTTCAGTGACAACTTCCCGATTCGCTCGGAACTCATCGCGCACGCCGCACGCAAAGCCCGCGAACTGGCCGGCGCCGATGCCCGCGTCTGCGTGGTCGGTGATACCCCCCGCGACATCGAAGCTGCGCACGCCAATTCCCTGCCCGTCATCGCCGTGGCCACAGGCCGCTCCAGTTTCGAAGACCTGCTTGCGCACCACCCGGAAGTCTGCGCCACCAGCCTGGCCCATCTGCTCGCCCACACCCGCGGGCACAACCCGAGCGCCGCATGACAACCCACCGCCAACACACGCTGCTGCCCTTCGCGAGGCTGCTGCTCGCCTGCACCCTTGCGGCGTGCGCAAGTGCGCCCCTGTGCGCGCAATCGCCGGCACCTCCGCAGACGCAGCCTCCCGCGTCAGCCCCCGCAACCCCAGACACAACTCCGGCTGCAGCGCCTCCACCAGCACCCTCCGCGGCACCTCCAGCGGAAAAGCCCGTCAAGCTCCCCAGCACCGCCGACCGCCGCCGCGCTGCCAAGCTCTACATGCAGGCCGCCTCGCTCTATACCGCGCAGCACTTTGAAGAGGCGATGGAGCTCGATGACAAAGCCGCGGCCCTCGACCCCACCAACCCCGACTACGCCCTGGCCACGGAGGTTGCACGCAGCCACGCTGTAACCGCCCTCATCCAGCAATCCACAAAAAACCAGATCAGGGGCGACTACGCAGCCGCCCGCGCCGCACTCGAGCGCGCCCAGCAGCTCGACCCCGGCAACATCAATGTTCGCGATCACCTCCGCGACGTGGCGGACGCCGCCATCCGCACCTCTCCAGGCATCGACCAGTACACGAAAGTGCCCGCCCTGGCCGCCCCCCTTGAGCTTCTTCCCAAGCCCGGCACGCAGAGCTTCCATCTCCACACCGGGCGCCGCCAGATCATCCAGCAGGTCTTCTCCGCATTCGGCATCAACGCCACCGTTGACAACAGCGTCCGCGGCGACCGGGCACGCCTCGATATTGACGACGCTACCTTCGCGCAGGCCATGCGCGCGCTCAATCTGATGAACAACACCTTCTACGTGCCCATCGATCTGCATCGCGCGCTGGTGGCCCGCGACACCACCACCAACCGCATGCAGTATCAGCGCAACGCGGTCGACACCGTCTCCCTCTCCGGCCTGAATGCCAACGACATGACGGAGATCGGCAACATCGCGCGAAACGTGTTTGAAGTGCGCCAGCTCAGCGTCGACCAGAGCTCCGCCACCGCCGTGCTGCGCGGTCCCGTCGACACCCTCAACGCCTTCAACGCTACCTATCAAGACCTGCTCTCCGGCCGCAGCCAGATCATGCTCAACGTGCGCCTCATCCAGATTGCGCACAACAATGAGCGCGTCACCGGCGTTCTGCCTCCCCAAACCATCACTGCCTTCAACGTGTATGCCGAAGAGCAGAAAATCCTCAGCGACAACGCCGCGCTGGTACAGCAGATCATCTCCTCGGGCCTTGCAGCGCCGGGAGACACCCTCACCATCATCGGCATCCTGCTCGCCTCCGGTCAGGTCTCCAGTTCGCTCCTGCAGGGCGGCCTCATCGTTTTCGGCGGCGGATTAACCCAGACTGGCCTGGTGCCCAGCAATCCCCTCACCGTAAGCCTCAACCTCAACTCGTCCGAATCCCGCGCCCTCGACAGCTCCAGCCTTCGCCTTGAAGACGGCGAGGAAGGCACCCTCAAGAGCGGATCGCGTTACCCCATCATGACCTCGACGTTCTCCAACCTGGGCATCGCTAACTCCAGCATCGCGGGCGTTACAATTCCGGGCACCTCCAGCAGCCTCGGATCGCTGCTCTCCAGCTTCGCCGGGACCACTTCCAACATCCCGCAATTCCAGTACGAAGACCTCGGGCTCACTCTCAAGGCGCGTCCGCGCGTGCTGCGCTCCGGCGACGTCGCCCTCAACGTCAGCCTGAAGATCACGGCCTTGGCGGGCGCCGCCATCAACAACGTCCCCATCCTCGCCAACCGCTCCTATGAAGGAGCCGTTACCGTGCCGTCCAACCAGGCTGTGGTCCTGGCCGCCGAACTCGACAAGACCGAGACCCGCGCCATCAGCGGCTGGCCCGGCCTGAGCGAAATCCCCGGCCTCAACAACACCACCCAGAAAGACGTCCAGGCGAATTACTCCACGCTGCTCATCATCATTTCACCGCACGTCATCCGCAGCCCCCACGCCGCCGGCCACACCCCCATGTTCCGCGTCGAACGCACCCAGAACATCCGCTGATCAAGATCCGTCCATTCCGCGCGTAGTGGTTTTGCGCAGCTCACGTGCCAATTCGATACCGTGCCCCATCCTGTCGCCTTTTTTCTGGCGACAGGGTGGGAAACCACGAACCTCGATGCGCCCACATCCGCACAAGGCAACAGGTTTGTCATCTGGAGGGGCGCAGCGACGAAGGACCCGCTTTGGCTTTGCTTTTGTTCAAGCCTTGTTTTCAAGTCCGGCTTTGCCTTCGCAATTGCAAATCTCCTCCAAAAACAAAACGCCCCACCCGTCGTCGACGGCATGGGGCACCCTGCTCAATCATTTACTGCGAGATTCCGTCCAGCTTCTCCTGGTACTGAATGATGTTCTTGAGCGTCTCATACGGCACACCGCCCACTGGAACCTGCCGGCCGTTGATCACCAGAGTCGGCGTCTGGCTGATATTCAGATCCTCCGCCAGCTTCACTGACTGCTCCACAGCGTCCGATGTCTCAGGCGACTTGGCGCAGGCATCCACCTTGGCTGTGTCGAGCCCGGCCTTGGTCACCGCGCTGTTCAGCGTCAGCTGCGCGCCGTCGGCGGTGTTCAGCCCCTCCTGCCCTTCGAACGCGGAGTCGGCAAAAGTGAAGAACGCTTTGTTGCCCCCAAGCTTGGTCACGCACACGCCATAAGCGGCAGCTAGCTTCGCCTGCGGATGAATCCGCTCCAGCGGATAGTTCTGGAACACAATGCGCGCTTTCGGGAAGTCCGTCACCAGCTTGTCCATGTTGGCCTGGGCTTCCTTGCAATGCGGGCATTGGAAATCCGCAAACTCAACCAGCTCCAGTGTCTTGTCGGCTGAGCCGCGATACGGCCCGTTGGCATCGGCCTGCACCTTGGCCCGTGCGTCTGCGTACGGATTCGCTCCAAACGGATAGACATCATCCCCGGCAATAATGTGCTTGCCATCGGGCAGGGCGAAAAATCCAAATGCGCCGGGCTTCTGCTTGCCCGTCTTGTCGCCCACATAGACCACAACCTTGGTGATGCCTTCGGCCTGCGTCTTCATGATCGCGGCCACCTGCCACACGCGGTTCTCGTCGTAGCCCCAGCTCGCGGTGAGAAACTGGTTGATCTCTTCCTTGGTCGGCTTGCTGGCGGTGAAGTTCTTCGGATCCGGCGCCGGAAACTTGGGCGCTTCCGCGGTGGCAACCGGCGCTGAAGGAGCCTGCGCCCCCGTAGCCTGCGCCGGCGCGGGCGGTACCTGCTTCGGTGCGTCCTGCTGTGCGACGGCCACCATGGTGGTTGTTGAAGCGGCCAGCAGGGCGAAGCTGGCAATACGGCCTAATTGATGAATCAAACCTGTTCTCCTTCGAGCGAATGTTCTTATTATCGCTTTCCGTCGCGGCCGCGTGCCACCTCCGGCATACTGAGGACACAAATCCAGCAACGAATCCACGAATAATCTGGGTGTCCCGGATCTCGATTCCGAGACCTGGGATTCACGAATTCCATCTGGCCCCGGCAGAGATTTCGTCCCCAACCACGGCCTGCCATCGTAATGACTGATCTGCGCGAGTCTCTCCGTAAACTTATACCTGAACCTTTACCGCTATGGGAAAACGCCGTCCCATGCCGAAAGACTTCGAAGTGACCTTCAGAACCGGCGCCGCCTGCTGCCGCTTATACTCTGAGCGCTCCACCAGCCGCACCACCTGTTGGACCAGCGACAGCGGAAATCCGTAACTCTCCGCAATGTGCTCCGGCGTCTCATACCGCTCCACATAAGCCTCCAGAATCGGATCGAGCACCTCATACGGCGGCAGCGAATCCGTATCCATCTGCCCCGGCCGCAGCTCGGCCGACGGTGGCTTGACCAGGATCGCTTGCGGGATAACCTCGCCCCCCCGATTGATCCAGCCGCACATCGAGTAGACCCTCAGCTTCATCAGATCGCCAATCACTGCCAGCGCGCCCACCATGTCGCCATAAAGGGTGCAATAACCCACCGCCATCTCGCTCTTGTTGCCCGTCGTCAGCACCAGCGCGCCCAGCTTGTTTGACAAGGCCATCAGCAGCGTTCCGCGAACCCGCGGCTGAATGTTCTCCTCGGTCAGATCGCTCGCCATCCCTTCAAAGAGCGGCTCCAACGTCTTCGTGAACTCGCTGAACAGCCCGCTGATGCCCAGAATCTCGTACCGTATTCCCAGCGTGGCCGCCAGCTTCCGGCTGTCGTCAATCGACCCCTGTGACGAATACGGACTCGGCATCCCCACGCCAATCACGTTCTCCGCGCCCAAAGCCTCCGTGGCAATCGCCGCCACCAGCGCTGAGTCAATGCCGCCGCTCAGCCCCACAAGCACCTTCCTGAATCCGCACTTGCGCACGTAATCGCGCGTGCCCAGCACCAGGGCGTGATAAGCCCCCTCGCTGTCATCCTCTTCGGGAACGTCAATCTCGGCGGCCGTGAATGGATCCACGATCACCAGGTCCTCAGCAAAGCTTCTCGCCTGCGCAACCACTTCGCCTTTCGCGTTGATCGCCAGCGAGGAGCCATCGAAAATCAGGCTGTCATTGCCACCCACCTGGTTCGACAGCACCACGGGGATGCCATCCCTCTTCGCAATCGCCGTCAGCATCCGGCGCCGCACCGCGCGCTTGCCATGCCAGTAGGGTGAAGCCGAAATGTTAATGTGCATCTGCGCCTGCTGCGCCATCAACTCTTCAATCGGGTCGATCGCGTAAAGCCGCTGCGGCCAGAAGTTCTTGTCGTTCCACGCGTCTTCGCACACGCTCACAGCCAGCCGCACGCCATCCAGCTCCACCACCTTCTGGCTGTTGCCAGGGCAGAAGTAGCGCTGCTCGTCAAACACGTCATAAAAGGGCAGCAGCCGCTTGTGCTGCTCCAGCAGAATCTGCCCCTTGTCGATCAGGAATGCCGCATTCACCGCGGGTTTGCCCGACCCCTCCGGCGCCTTCAACGCCACACCCGCCAGCAGCGCACAGCCCAGCTCATGCGTGGCCGCGGCCAGCTCGTCCACCACCGCACGGCAGCGTGCCAGAAAACTCGGCTTTTCCAGAAAGTCGGCAGGCGGATACCCACAGATGCAAAGCTCTGAAAATACCGCCAGCCGAGCGCCCTGCTCCGCCGCACGACGGCTCACGTCCAGAATCTTTGCCAGGTTTCCGGTGAAATCGCCTATGGTTGGGTCAATCTGCGCGAGCGCAATCTTCACACTTCCAGTTTAAACGCCCTCTCGCAAGAACCACGCGCTACCGCACAGCAACGTCCATCAGCACAATAACCGGCAGGATCACGCGGAAACGCGCGCCTCCGGTTCGTCCTGAATCAATCGCAATACTCCCCCCATGCGCCTCCACCGCCCACTTCGCGATAGCCAGGCCAAGCCCGGCGCCCCCCGTAGCCCGCGTGCGAGAATCGTCCAGACGATAGAACCGGTCAAACACCTTCTGCCGCGCCACTTCAGGAATGCCAGGTCCCTCATCCTCGACCGCCAGGAGAATCGCAGGCGTGGCGCCCCGCGCGCCGGGCTCCGCCCACCACATCACTCGAATGGCACTATCGTCCGGCGAGTACTTCACCGCATTGTCGAGCAGGTTGATCAGCATCATCCGCAGGAACCTGCGGTCAGCCAACACCTGAATCGCCGTGTCACCCTCCACCGCAATCGACTGCCCCTTCTCTTCCGCCAGAACCGAGAGCAGCGCCACGGACTCGTGCACCAGTTCGCTCCATGCAAACTCCGTCTTCTGCAGATCGATATCGCCTGACTCCGCATGAGCCATGGTCAGCAGCGTGTCGACCATCGAGCTCAGCTTTGCCACCTCTTCAAGCATGCTGCCAATCACGTCGCAGTACCCATCGGCATTATGATCGGTTTGCATTCCCACTTCACCCACGCTGCGCATCGACGCAAGAGGCGTGCGCAGTTCGTGCGAAACATCCGACGTAAACCTCTTCAGCTTGTCGAAGGAGTCTTCCAGGCGCTCCAGCAGTGTATTCAGCACCAGGGCCATGTGCCCCACTTCATCGTGCGGGTTCTCCACCGGAATGCGCTCGCTCAAGCGGCTGGCCGTGATGCGCACGGTCGTCCGCGCCATGTTATCCAGCGGCCGCAGCGCTTGTCCTGTCAGTCGATACCCCAGGATTCCGGCAAGCGGGAGCGCAAACGGCATCACCAAAGCCATGCTCAGAAAAAATCCCAGCGCCCGCTTGCGCAGCGGATACACGTTATAGCCCACGCGCATGAGCAGCATGTGGCCCTTCATCACATGAAGATGGCTTACCCAAAACACGGGCCTGCCGTCGCACAACCGGGCCCGGCGCGCGACATAGAGGCGCCTGGTGAACTCGCCGGGAGCCGGAGGACCGCCCAGATCGCACTCCCTCAGCCTGTCGTTGCGAAAAAGAACCTCGCCCGTCGGACTCATCACCTGCATCAGCCGGTCAATTACCTTCCGCGCTTCAGGACGGCTGTGGTAGTCCTCGTGCATAAAAAGGTGCCCGTCTCCATCGAAATAGAGCAGCCCTTCTACAGTCTCCAGGTCCTCCACCTCCTCGTGATAAAGCTGCTCGTTGATCTGCCAGTAATGCAGCAGCGAACTACCCACGATATAGGCCGTGAGCAACATGCTGAAGATGACCATGTAGGAGAGCATCAGCCGCGAACGAATCGATCGAGAACGGAACCGCACTCAGTCCTCCTGCGCCTGGCGCAAAACGAATCCCACTCCGCGGATCGTATGCAGCAACTTGGCCGGAAACGGGTCGTCCACTTTGCGCCGAATACGCGCAATGTGCACGTCGATCACGTTGTCGAGTGTGGAGTAGCGCATGGGAGCCTTCCACACGTCGCGCACAATCATCTCCCGCGACACCAGCGTGCCCCGGTTGGCCATCAGGTACTCCAGCAGCTCAAACTCCCGGGCCGTCAAATCCAGAACGCTCCCCGCGCGGGTGGTCACATGCGCCTTCAGGTCCATTGTCAGATCGGCCACCTGGAGGAGAACCGGAGCATCCATCACCGTCCGCCGTTTCAGAGCGCGCAGCCGTGCCAGCAGTTCCGGAAACGCAAACGGTTTCACCAGGTAGTCGTCGGCCCCGGCGTCCAGCCCGCGCACCCGGTCATCCACATCCCCGCGGGAGGTCAGAATCAGCACCGGCGTCTTGGTGCCCCCGCGCCGCAGCTCTCGCACAATCTCCAGTCCGCTGAGCCGCGGCAGCATCAGGTCAAGCAAAATGACGTCGGCCTGGTTGGTGGCAAGGTGCTTCATTGCCTGCTCGCCTGACCACGCAACGGCCGCTTCAAACCCGCTTTGCCGCAGCCCCTCGGCTATGGCATCGGCGAGCTTCACTTCATCTTCAACTATCAGAATTCGTTCCATCGGCAACCGGGAGGGAAGATTTTGTGTACGGGAGTTATGGTTGCATCATCTACTTTCGACAGCTTGCTCGCAAGCAACTTTTAAGGAAGTGTTCAGAAAGTCTTCAGTCAACCTTGTGTTTTGATAGTCGTCGAACCTAATGTGCACGCAAGCAGCGGAGTTGGCATCGAAATGATCAGAAAGCGCTCTCACAGTCGCCCCGCTCCAGGCGCGCACAGGAGCTTTGCGAACCACTACTTCCTACCAGTCTGCAGGAGAGAATCATGAACCAGAGTGGCATTAAAAAAGTCGAAACGATGAAGGCCGGCATTCCCCACAACCTCAATTCTCCTGAAGCGGTATTGCGCGACCTCGCTTGCCTCCTGGAGGAATACGGCCCGGCCTGGTACACCGAGGCTCAGCACCGCCGTGTGCAGGCTGCGCTGCTCAGTGATCCGTCGCGGCACACAGCAACCGCATTCAGCGCAAGCCACTAGACCTGCGCCGACGACCCGGGACAGCGGTTCGCATTTCCGCGGTTCTTCATCGTGCGAGCACGTTCAGCCAGAACTCGGATTGCGCAGCAAAAACCCCAGACTCCGCCGAGTCTGGGGTTTTTCTCGTTCCCTTGATGGGTCCCTGCGCCCCATCCCATCAGTAAAGGCGGAAGTTCACCGCGATCGTCACCATGACGGGGACCGGCTGGCGGCCATCCTTGAGCGCAGGCTTGAACTTGTACTTCCGCACCGCCTCAAGCGCCTTCTCGTCCAGCCCCATGCCCAGCGGCCGCACCACCCGCGGATTCTGCGGATTTCCCTGCGCGTCCACGATCAGGCTGATCATCACCTCGCCCTGGTACTTGGCCCGGCGCGCTTCGTCACTGAACTCGGCTTCCGGTGCGTTGATGGCCACAGGAGCCGAAATGCCGCCGCCCACGCGATAAACACCGCCACCAGTATTGCCGCCGGTCCCCGGCCCGTAGCCGTTCCCGTTGCCTGATCCCAATCCGCCGCCGGAGCCGGTGCCCATACCCCCGCCCGTTCCCTGCCCGTTCGAGGCCAGGCTCACATTGGGCGAGCTGTGGACACCCACCATGGGCAGCAGCGGGTTGTCAGGCAGCTTGATGTCCTTCTGCACATTGATGGCGGAATCGACCGCCAGCTTTGGCTTCTCCACCAGCGGAACCATCGGCGGAGCCTGAGGATGAGGATCAATCTTGGGAAGATGGCCCTTGATCGGATCCACCAGGTCATGCGAACCGCCGCCGCCGCCGCCGCCCGCCTTGTTGGCCTTCAGCGGAGCCTTGAAGTCGGAGATGTCGATGTTGGTCGCGGTCAGCGGCGGCTTCTTGATTTCCTGGTAGATCTTGCGCGCCCCGAAAAACAGCACCACTGCCAAAATCAAGCCGTTGACCACCGTGGCCGTTCCCACAGCCCAGGGGTTGGTCTTGACCGCCATGCGGTCAATCACCGGGATAGGCGCGGACGTCAGCTCAAGAGGTGGCAGCTTGGGCGGGAAAAAGAAGTCCCGGAGGTTGCCGTACAACTCCGTCCAGATAGGCTTCTCTTCAAACCCGCGTCCGAGGAAAGTATCGAGTTCGTGACCTTCCGCCGTGGGTACGTCGGACGGGGTGACTGTTTGTGTCATAGATGTGATCCCGGCAGTTGGACCGGCGTACCTTCCCCTTGGATTCACGGGCCGGCGGTCGTTGCCGTTTCCGCCCAAGGATTCATTATGCTCGAACGTCGTGAGTCTTGTCGCGGCGGCCGGGCTGGAAGTCTCCGAATGGTTACTCGAGTCTACCGGACCAGCGGCGGCCTGTCCGGGCTCCAGAATCTCATATTCCGCAGGCTTAGGAACTCCCATAAGTGAATAGACGACTCGTCCGTTAAGTTGTTAGGGGACTAGCCCAAAAAGTATCCTGATTGCATCTGGATTGTGAGGGAACTGAGCTTTTTGCCAGACACCCCGGCCCGCTGCCCGCGCACCCTTCCCAACCCTCACACATCCAACAAACACCGCCCGTCGCCAGTTACACTTGAAGAGACCGATTCTGCACAAATTACGGAGAACCAATGCCCCCAGCGCCGGAGCTCAAGGCGACCCTGAATCTGCCCCAGACGGCCTTCCCCATGAAGGCCAATCTGCCTCTGAATGAACCACTTCGTCTGGCCCGCTGGGCATCCTTGCGCCTCTATGACGAGCTGCGGAAGGCCGGCAAAGGCCGCCCTTCCTACATCCTTCACGACGGTCCTCCCTATGCCAACGGGCCCATTCACCTCGGCCATGCCTTAAATAAAGGCTTGAAGGATTTTGTCGTAAAGTCCAGAACCATGGCCGGTTATGACGCTCCCTACGTTCCAGGGTTCGACTGTCACGGCCTGCCGATTGAAATCAAGGTTGATGAGCAGCTTGGCCGCAAAAAACTGGAGATGCCCGCCGCTGAAGTGTTGGATGCATGCCGGGCTTACGCGCAAAAATATATTGACCTCCAGACCTCGCAGTTCGAACGAATCGGCGTCTTCGGCCGCTGGGGCTCGCCGTACAAAACCATGTCGCGCGACTACGAAGCGCGCACCCTTGAGGCCTTCTACGGCTTCCTCGAGAAGGACTTCGTCTATCGCGGACTCAAGCCGGTCTACTGGTGCATCCACGACCGCACCGCCCTCGCCGACGCCGAAATCGAGTACGAGAACCACACCAGCCCGTCCGTCTACGTGCGCTACAAGCTGACTTCGCCCGCGGAGGCGCTCGATCCAGCCCTGGCCGGCCGCGAGGTATACACCATCATCTGGACCACGACCCCGTGGACGCTGCCCGCGTCCCTGGCCGTCGCCTTCCACCCCGACTTCGACTACGTCGCCCTCGCAACGGCCTCGGACGCCACAGACCCGGGTGCCCCATCCAGGCTCGGCCTGGGCGGGGAAGGCCCCGTCTACATCGTTGCCGCCGAACTCGCCGCAAGCGTCATCGCGGCTACAAAGCTCCAGAATCCCCGGGAGATCGCCCGCTTCAAGGGCGCTAAGCTCGAGCGTCAGACCTTCCAGCACCCCTTCCTCGACCGCTCCATCCTCGGCGTCCTCGGCGACTACGTCACCGCCGACACCGGCACCGGCGCGGTCCACACCGCCCCCTCCCATGGCGCGGAGGACTTCTACACCGGGCAGAAATACGGCCTCGACCTGACCTGCCGTGTCGACGCCGCCGGCCGCATCCATTACGACGAAAGCGCCTGGAACCTCGCCGCTCCGCCGCCATTCGACGGCCTGACGGTCTGGAAGGCCAACCCCGTCATCCTCGCCCTGCTCGCCGAGCACGGCGCGCTGCTCGGTTCAGGCAACCTCGAGCACTCCTATCCGCACTGCTGGCGCTGCCACAACCCCGTCATCTTCCGTGCCACCGAGCAGTGGTTCATCTCGCTCGAGACGCCCATGAAGCGCGCCGACGGAACCGACACGACATTCCGCCAGCTCAGCATCGAGGAGATCGACAAGGTCACCTGGGATCCCGCCTGGGGCAAAGAGCGCATCACCAACATGATCGCCACCCGCCCCGACTGGTGCATCAGCCGCCAGCGCATCTGGGGCGTGCCTATTGCCGTATTCCTGTGCGAGGGCTGCAATGAGCCCGTCATCGACGCCGGGCTGAACCGCAAAGTCGTCCAGTTGTTTGAAGACCAGGGCGCCGAAGCCTGGCATGAGCCCAAAGCGATGGACCTTCTTCCCGCCGGAACCCAGTGCGCCAAGTGCGGCAAAGCCGAGTTCCGCAAAGAAACCGACATCCTCGACGTCTGGTTCGACTCCGGCACAAGCTGGTTTGCCGTGTGCGAATCCGACCCCGAACTCTCCCGCCCGTACAAAGCTTTCCAGCACGGGGAAGCCGGCGCCTCCGAACAACTCGTCGCGAGCGGGCCTGGTAACAAGGGCACCGCTTCAGCCGGGCCATATCAGCCCCAGGAAAAAGGAGGGGCTTTAGCCCCTGCCGCCCCCACGGTCCTCTACCTTGAAGGCGGCGATCAGCACCGCGGCTGGTTCCACTCCTCCCTGCTGACCAGCGTTGCCCTGCGCGGCCGCGCTCCCTATTCGCACGTGGCCACCGCCGGCTGGACACTCGACGAGCAGGGCCGCGCCATGTCCAAGTCGCTCGGCAACGGCGTCGATCCCGTCGACATCGCCCAGCGCATGGGCGGCGAGATCGTGCGCCTGTGGGTCGCTTCGGTCGACTTCCGCGAGGACATGGCCGCCAGCGAAAACCTCATGGCCCGCTGCGCCGAGATCTACCGCAAGCTGCGCAACACCTTCCGCTTCCTGCTCGGAAATCTTGCCGGCTTCAACCCCGCAACCGACACGATCGCCGAATCCGACCTCCTCCCGCTCGACCGCTACATGCTCGCCCGCACCCGCGAGCTCACCGAGAAGATCCTCGCGTGGTATGAACAATTCGAGTTCCATCGTGTCTATCACGCGGTCAACGAATTCGCCATCGTCGACCTCAGCTCGTTCTACCTCGACGTGCTGAAGGATCGCATGTACACCTTCGCGCCCACCAATCCCGCGCGCCGTTCGGCTCAGACGGTCCTCTGGAAGATCACTGAGACACTGACCCGTCTTCTCGCGCCCATCCTCAGCTTCACATCCGACGAAGTGTGGGAGTACCTGCCCGCCATCGAAGGCCGCGAAGCCAGCGTGCACCTCGCCCTGTTTCCCAAACCAGAAGAGGTGTTTTCGGAAGACCCGCGAGGCATTTCCAAGGATTGGGAAACGCTGCTATCCACACGCAATGAGGTCCTGAAAGGACTTGAACTGGCGCGCCAGGAAAAGAAAATCGGCAAAGCCTTGGAAGCAGATGTGACGATCCACGCCGGACATGATGATCTGCGCATACTTCAAAATTACGAATCCGCACTCAAGGAATTCATGAACGTGTCGAGAGTCACCTTGGTCGATGCTGCGAAAACCGATCCAACGGGAAAGCTCATTGTTCATGCGCCTGCAGTCGATGTGACCCCCGCTTCCGGCCACAAATGCGCACGCTGCTGGAACTTCATGCCTGAAGTCTCCAACTACGGCATCTGGGAGAATGTCTGCACCCGCTGCCAGCATGCCCTGCACGAAATGAACATCGAACCCCCGCAGCCGGAGACCGTCCCGTGAGCCTCACATCCTCTATCCGCCTGCCCTGGCTCCTGCTCATCTCCTTCGTCGTTTTCACCCTCGACCGCTGGTCCAAAACCTGGGTGGCTGCCCACATCGCGCTCGGCAATGCCATCCCGGTCATCGATCACGTCTTCCGCATCTCCCACTGGACCAACGA
>NZ_DASXYM010000052.1:0-9997 GCF_036502485.1 Occallatibacter sp.
TTGATTAATAACGATTTATCGAGTCATTAAATGTGATCCATATCACCATTTCAAGCACCCCCTCCCCCTACCGCGCCCACATTCAACCCCCATCTCTCTCCAGACAGTCGTTCTGCGCGGGTTAACTATCCGGTAAATACACCCCCCCGGTCCACCCATGCCGGACTGCTCGCCGCCGCGGAACCCGCCGCCGCCCGCAGCCGTATCTCTCCATGCCGACGCTGCCGGGCTGCCGCCCGCCATCCTGTTCCGTGCTACCCTCGTGGCGTCCCAAAAGGAGCATCCATGTACGTGCTCTCTGCCACTGAAGCCATCTCCCCCGCCCTCAATCGCACCCGCGACCTGCTCTTCCGTCCCTTCCGCTGGGGCAACTACCTCAAGTTCTGTGCCGTCGCCGTCCTCACCGAAGGCACCTGGTCCAGTCTCCGCTCCAACTCCGGCGGCGGCTCCAAAGGCAGCCACGGCAGCGTGCCCTTCCACGTCGATCTCGGCATGATCGCCGGACTCGCGACCCTCGCCGTCCTTCTGTTGATCTTCGCCGTCGTCCTCCTCTACGTCGTGGTGAGGCTCCGCTTCGCGCTCTTCAACTCCCTCGTCCAGCGCACCCGCGAGCTCACCTCCGGGTGGCACATGTACCGCGAGCAGGCCATGCGCTTCTTCCTCCTCTCCATCGTGGTCCTCATCGGATTCCTCGCCGTCGCCGCCGTGGCACTGGCCCCCTTCGTGCCGGGAATCCTGCGCCTCATCCATCAGAGCCAGACCGCCGGCCGCCTCGACATCGCCGACTTCCTGCCCCTCATCCTGCAACTCGTTCCCGTCCTCTTCCTCCTCTGCCTGGCCGGCGTCGCCGTCGACGTGGTCATGCGCGACTTCATGCTCCCCCACATGGCCCTCGAAAACGCCTCCGCCGGCGAGGCCTGCGCCGCCGCCCTGGAGAGCATCTCTGCAGAAAAGGGCGCGTTCCTGCTCTACACGGCCCTCCGCGTCATCCTGCCCTTCGCCACCACCATCGCCCTCACCGTGGTCCTCATCGTCCCCGCCATCATCCTCTTCGGCATCCCGGGAGTCCTTTTTGCTCTGGTACACGCCCTGCAGGTGCACTCCACCGGCGCCGCGTGGCTCATCGCCGTACTGCTGGAGGTAGTCATCGGAACCTTCATGGTCGCCCTCGGCCTCATGATGGCCATCTGCTTCGGCGGACCGGTCAGCCTCGCCCTCCGCAATTACGCGCTGCTGTTCTATGGCGGTCGCTACCCGCTGCTCGGCAACCTGCTCTCGCCCCCGCCCCCGCAGACCGCGCCCGAGGCCTCGCCCCTGCCGGCTTAGGCTGCCAATTCCCCTCTTCGGGAACCTTTCGCCCGCCTGGGGTGTCCAACACAGAGAGGGCAGCTCCGATCGAGAAGGAAGAAGCTGTACTCTGAACGTCGGAGTTGATTTTGTCTATTCACTCGTTTCACCGATTGATTGCCTGTGCGGCCCTGGCCTTCGCCGCCGCCTCAGGAGCCCAGCAGAAGCCTGCCGCGCCGGCTGCATCCCCTGCCTCGGCCGCATCGCAGAAGTCTGCATCGCAGAAGGCCGCGGCCACCCCCGCCGCTCTCAGGGCAGACAAGCCGCTGCTGCCCGATTCCTTTGCCGGCTGGGTGACCAAAGATGCCCCCAAAGCTATCGGGGACGCCTCCCAGGCCGATGCTCAAAATACCGCGGCCCTCAAGGAATACGGCTATCAGGCCGGCGCTACCGCTACCTACCAGCGCGAGGGCGAGACCCTGACCGTGCGCGCTCTGCGTTTCAACGATCTGAGCGGCGCCTACGGCGCCTATTCGTTCTACCGCGGCACCGGATGGCCTAAAGAAGACATTGGCAACGGCGCCGCCTCCAACAAGAACCGCGTCATCTTCTGGCGCGGCCTCATTGTCGTCGACGCGAATTTCTCGCGGATTGGCTCCATGTCCGGATCTGAACTGCGGGAACTGTCCAGCCAGCTCCCGGAAGCGCAGGGCACCAAGGCTCTCGCCCCGCCCATCCTTTCGATCCTTCCGAAGAAATGGCTTGATGCACAGAGCACCCACTACGCCCTCGGCCCGGCCGGCTATGTCGGCTCCGGTGGAGTACTCCCCCCGGACCTCGTCGGCTTCGATCGCGATGCAGAGGCCGTGACCGCCAACTACTCGCTCACATCAGGCCCAGCCGTGTTGACGCTCGTCGAATATCCCACTCCGCAAATGGCCGCCGCCTTCGAGACAAAGATCCGCGACTACATAAAATCCGCAGCCAAAGCCTCCCCCCCCTTCCCCAAGCCCATGCAGGATTCGGATCAAGCCTCCCTCGAGGTGCGTCGCACCGGCCCGGTGGTCGCGCTGGTCAGCGGCGATGCTATCCCCGACGAGAGCCACAAACTTCTGGCGAGTGTCTACTACCGCGAGGATTACGTTTCGGTTCCGCAGCCTACGGAGTCGGAGGTTTCGAAGACCAGCAAGCTACTGGTGGGCATCGCCTCGCTGGTGCTTCTCGGAGCGGCAACAGCGATCTTCCTCGGTGTATTCTTCGGGGGCGCCAGAGCCATGTACCGCATTTCGAGGGGTAAGCCTGTGTCGAGTGTCTATGAGGCCGAGTTCATTAGGCTCGACCTCCGAGAGTGAGCAGCCTGTTGGTTCCGGGAAATGGCGCGCATCTGAACCGTTAACCCGCCTGAAACCCTGTGGAAAAGTGCACAAATACGCCGCGAAATCCCATCCAAACCGGGCAAAAACCCAAGTTGAGAAGGCGAACAAGCTGCGAAGCTGGCTCTCGGAGGAAGGGCCCTGCCTTGCTTGCAAGTCGTTGAGAGTGTTGCGCTTAAATTATCTCTCTTTATTCTTGACACCGGTCGAGCCGGAACCTACTATGCAGCCAGAAAGTTCTGATGGCTTTGCCTCCGTTGGAACTATTCTCCCTAAGGGAAGAGCTGCCCTGTTGCCGGGCGGCTCTTTCCGTTTTTGAAGCCTTCGAGGCTGGGTTCAACACCTCCAGCTTCAACGCCCTCCAACACATCCGTCCGGCATATTGTTGGGCGCGCCCCAATTCGAGTGTCAGCTCAGCGACCTGGCGCGGCGATGTCTCCCATCATGGCGCGGATGACCACCAAAATGGTGACGGTGACCGCCGCCCAGATGCAGGTCCAGAAGCCGACTCGACTGAAGGAAATGAAGAGCGCGCCGCTTCTACCGCTAAGGGTGAACCCGAACTGATCCGGAAGAAGCGCGCGGACCGCGGCGGCAAGCAGAAAACCTCCAGCCCAAACGAATGCGATGCGGAAGGCGAGCACCAGCGTCTGCGCCATCATGGGCGTGTCTCCCTTGTGAGGCGCCGCGCAATCGCAAACGCCATCAAAATCAAACTGTATCGGAAATTCCCCCTACCGCGGAAGCGCCGCAGGAGGAGAGTGTGCCCGAGCGGCTGCAGTCCCAGGTAAGGCGCCTTCTCCGCAAGCCGAACGCCCCGCTGAGGACCGATGGCCAGAGGCCATTAGACGGGCCTCTCAGTTGTCACGCGATAGAGCGAGGAGGGAACCTGATTTTGCCTCGGTAAATCAAACGCCGAATAAGCCGCGCAAAACCAAGAGCGATAACAAAACCATCAGGGCAAGCACTGACTCGATCAGGAAACCGAAAAACACGCCCCGGAACACAGCACACGTGCCGCGAGAATTGGAGACAACGTACAGCAGCGGTGGATTGGGTGGTCCCGAGCGGGCAACGTTTGCTCCGCGGATGAAAGCTGGGTTCGGCATATCTGTAGCCCAAGTCCTGTCGGAGAATCAATTCCACTGAAGCACGGCGATCGGCAGCGTTTCTCTTCTAGGGTCGGACAGCGATTTGGACCGTGAGGTGTCTGGGGTGGTGTGAGCTACGCCACCAACACACGTCGCGGCGACATCGATGAGCGCAAACGGCAACTGAGCCCCTCTGCTTCGCGGATCGTAACCTGCCTCTGGTGCAAAAATCCATTCAGTGCCTCAAAGCCGGGGGAGACGGCCCAGAGAAGAGTGGCAACAGTGTAGCGATCACCGCTGGATCGCGCAAGCGGGAGTTTCGTTGGTGAAGAGGGCCGACGCCGGGATCAGAGTTGGCTGGAGGGCACACTGCGAAGCGTGCAAACTCGCGGCCGGCCTTTACCGGAGAGCGCCGCGCAGATACAATCAGGTCAGTGCGCCGACGTAGCTCAGTTGGTAGAGCAGCTGATTCGTAATCAGCAGGTCATCGGTTCAAGTCCGATCGTCGGCTCCACTTCTGCCCCCTGTTCAATTCTCCCGTAAAGTGGCGTGATAGACACCTTGAAGCCGCTCCCGCTTCGGGATGTACCAAGTCAGGTACCGGTTATCCACGTACTTTTTGTTACGCGGTTAATTCCTGTCTGCTTATCCACTTTTATTCTTGGCATAATCGCAGCAAGTAGAGCGGTTCCTCCGTCGCGGTCCGCGGGAATATCAAAGCGCCAGAGGCCGGTTCGCCGTATGAACTCCACCGCCGCACCGCAGGTGCTCGTTTACAGGTGCGGCACAAACTGCCGCAACCAGGCACGGGAGCCATGAGTGAGCATCTATAGCCGCCAGGATGTGTTGCGAATTCTACAGATCAGCGCCCGCCAGTTACAGGGATGGGAAAGAGCTGGACTGATCGTTCCCCAGCAGGCCTACACGTTCCAAGACCTCGGGCAGTTGCGAATCCTCCGGGCGCTGCGCGAGGACGACGTTCCCGCCGCGTCCATCCGGCACTCCATCAGCGCCATGAAAGCGGTGGCCGGCATGATCAATCCGCTGCTGGAAGCCACGGTGGTGCGAACGGGTAGCACACGCATAGCGTTCCGCCACCACGGAGCGATGGTTGACCCAATCCGGCGGCAGTTACTGTTCGATTTCGAGCGCGCGGGGCAGAAAGACGCTCTCTCGGAACCGGCTCCGCTGCGGCCCCGAGGGGCTGATCCGCAGCGCAACCAGCAGGATCTGTTCCTCATGGCTGTTCAGGCCGAGGAAACCGGCGATCGTCAAAGGGCCATCGAGCTATATGAGCAGATCGTCGCAGCCGATCAATCCTACGCCGCTGCGTTCATCAATCTGGGAACCATCTACTTCCACCTGCGCCAGTATGGGCGTGCGGAAGAACTCTACCGGCGCGCGACGGAAGTGGATCCGGACTACGTACTAGCCTTCTTCGACCTCGGCAATGTGCTGGATGAACTCGACCGGCCAGAAGAGTCAATTGCTGCCTATCAGCAGGCGGTAGCACTGGCTCCTCGATACGGCGATGCCCACTATAATTTGGCGCTCGCATACGAGCGGAAGGCTGAACTCCGTCATGCCTTGCGGCACTGGCAGGCTTACGTGCGCCTGGACCGCTCGGGCCCCTGGGCTGAGCACGCCCTCGGTCAGATACGCAAGCTTCTGAGCCGCGAAAAGCTGGCCATCGCCTGGCGTGCGGAGAAATACATCGCCCCTGTGACTGGCAACCCGGGCCTGCGAATCGCCGGCCCAGACGAATAGAGCAGGCATTCCTCAGAAAGCTGAAATGATGCGCTCGCTCTCCCTCGGGAATTTGCTTTTCGAGGTCCCTTCAGTCAATATTCCGGGGGGCCTGCGCATCGTGCAGCGGTCGGATTTCCGTGAACGGAACACTGAACACCGCATCACCCTGCACCAGCGGAATGACGTCAGCGATCTGTAGCTCCACATCCACCCACACTACAAGGAACAAGCCGTCGCGGCCCTCAACCCGAACACGTTCGCGTGTTGCCGGCGTTCTCAAAGCTGGCCTCCTCGCTCTCGCGCCGTTCGTTCAATGCCGGCGCTGCATCCGGTCTCGTGCTGTTGCCAAGCCCTGGCGCGGTCCAGGTTGCGACTTGCGGCTCCTCGTCGGCCAGATAACTGGGGAGAAATCCGATATCAGCGCAAGAACTTCGCACCACTGTCAGAGGACTGGGCCTTTAAAGTCCAACAACCTTCATCGATCTAGCGCCTAATGAAGCCGGGAGTAAGGAATTATGCCTTGAACGTATCCCGGCCGGCATCCGATGTCTAGCAGGGGAAAACCCTAGGTAGGTGCGCGTGAGGGTTTGCCCTTTGAGCCGCGGGCGAAGGTGACCTTCTACAATCCACACATGGTCGCCGCTCTCCCGAGCTTCCCTGAAGCCGCCCGCGCCGTCTACGACTACGCCGCGCAATTATTAGCCCACGCGCCGCGTCTGGAGCGAGTGCCCCTTCAGGCAGCCACGGGGCGCATTCTTGCACGGCCCATCCGTGCGGACCGCGACATGCCCGCTTTTTCGCGTTCCACGCGCGACGGTTTCGCCGTCCGCGCCAGAGAGGCCTCTGCCGGCGAATGGCTTCACGTGCGCGGCTCCATCCGCGCTGGACAGGCACCGGCCGGACCGCTGCCTGCTGTCTCCGCCTGGGAGATCATGACGGGCGCTGCTGTGCCTGAAGGCGCCGACGCTGTGGCCATGCTTGAGCATGTGGAAAGCGCCCACGGCGAGAACGAAGCAAGTCGTATCCGCTTGGCCCACCGCCGCAAGCTGAATGGGGGCGAGAATGTTGTTTCTGCTGGCGCGGAAGCCCACGCGGGCGAAGAACTCGTCGCGGCCGGAAGCTGCCTCGGGTGTTCGCAGATTGCAGCGGCCGCCACTTGCGGATACGACAAGGTGGACGTGTTTGCCCGGCCACGCGTCGCGATCCTCACTACCGGAGATGAACTGGTGCCCGTCGGCGAAACGCCCGGCCCCAGCCAGATCCGCAACTCGAACGCCCTCATGCTGGCAGCGCTGGTGAATCAGAGCGGCGGCGATGCCTGGGTGCTGCCTGTTGTCCGGGACGAGTCGAAAGCAATCGCGTCCGCTCTGCAGAGCGCCATGCAAGCTGACATGCTGCTGATCTCCGGAGGCGTTTCAGCCGGAAAATTCGACTTGGTGGAGCCTGTTCTGTCTCAGCTCGGAGCCC
This sequence comes from Occallatibacter sp., assembly GCF_036502485.1. Lineage (GTDB taxonomy): Bacteria > Acidobacteriota > Terriglobia > Terriglobales > Acidobacteriaceae > Telmatobacter. The sequence continues at coordinate 6,968 of NZ_DASXYM010000052.1, forward strand.
GCTTTCACTTCACAGGCGTGCGCATGCAGCCCGGCAAGCCGCTGGTGTTCGGCGAGATCGACCGGGGCGGGGTGGTGGTGCCGCTGTTCGGACTTCCCGGCAATCCGATCTCCTCGGCGGCAACCTATCTGCTCTTCGCCTCGGCGGTGCTGCGCGGGCTGGCTGGAGTGCAACAGCCAGCGCCGCACTTCGCTGCGGCCCAGCTTTCGCGCGAGGCCAGGGGCAAGCCGAATCTCACGCGGTTCATTCCATCCGCGGTTACTTCCGATCCGCTTTCGGGCGAGCTGGCGCAGGTGGCGCCGGTGCCGTGGCAAGGATCCGGCGACCTTGCAGCCTTTGCCCGCGCCAACTGCTTCATAGTGGTGCCCGAAGGCACTGACCGGCTCGCCGAAAACGACGTTGCCCGTATTCTTCCCATTTAGGGGGCCCCATGAGCCACTCCAACCCGACGAACCTCTCCCACTACGATGAAGCCGGCCAGGCATCCATGGTGGACGTCAGTGCCAAGCAGGCCACGCACCGCACCGCCACGGCAACGGCCTTCGTTCAGTTGTCTGCCGCGGTGATTGCCGCTCTGCCGCAAAATTCCAAGGGCGATCCGCTGGAAGTGGCGCGTTTCGCGGGAATTCAAGCCGCCAAACGCACTTCGGAGCTCATTCCAATGTGCCATCCGATTCCACTGACCCATGTTGATGTTCAGGCGCGCATCGAAGCTGAAGGAGTCCGCATCACTGCTACCGCGGCCACGGTGGGGGTGACGGGCGTAGAAATGGAATCGCTGACGGCGGCGTCAGTGGCCGCGCTGACCATTTACGACATGACCAAGGCGCTGGACAAGGGGATTGTGATCCGAGAGATTCGACTTGAATCGAAAACCGGCGGTAAGTCCGGCGACTACAGCCGCGAGGGTGGTCGCATCTGAAAGGGGCGGCGATCGAACGAATGTTGCCGGGACAACCGCCGTACCCAAGACGAAATCGCGCCGCGCCGTTTCCAAACCTGAAGTTCCCGGTATAATCCAAACAGACCCGGAGAGATGGCCGAGTGGCTGAAGGCGGCGGTTTGCTAAACCGTTATAGGGTCAAAAGCTCTATCGGGGGTTCGAATCCCCCTCTCTCCGCCACCTTACAATGAAAGCTCCTTAGATACCTTATAAATAGCTTATATTGCTTAGATTTACAGGAATTACCTGAATCTATATTATTACCCTAATCCACCCAATTCCGCCCTGTCGCGGTCAAAAACCTTACAAAATCGACCCCACCTTACAACGGGTTTTCCACACCAGCGCACCTACCGGAACAACGCCTCAAAGGGTTAAGCATGGGCAGCCACCGGAATTGTTTGATTCATTGAGTCGGAGAAACCCTTCGACGTTCAGAGGTGTTTTTGCAATCGCAGGACGCCGATCCGCAAAGCCACTCGGTCGAAAGATTCTCGGCGCAAAGCCGACCTAGCGTTACTGATCCGATTTCGTTGAGCGAATCGGTGATGATGCGCCCATCGAGAGCCAGTGGCATATCGTCGATTACCTGCGACATCTTTGAAAAGGCGGTGCGAAATGGAAATCAAAGATTATGGCCATAACCGTCAAATTTCTTAGGGGTCGATGGAAGGTACCACGCCACAGGGTCATTTCTTGGAGTGGTTGGCAAATCTCACTCAAGAGGCTCTTTTCTTTGGAAGTGATGGCAAATACCATCGGGCTGGTTCTTTCCTGGGTCGAGATGGTGCATACCACCGATCAGGAGAGTTTCTCGGGTCCGACGGGAAGTATCATCCTCAAGGTCAGTTGATCGGGAGAGACGCGAATTAGGAGGGTCTGATATGCTCTGCTCATCAATCCCAGATCTTCCAAGTAGTAGCAGAAGAGATATTCGCTCTATTTGACGTATCTCGGAAGTCCGAACGCCATCCCAGGCCGAGGTCATTCCAGTGCTCCTGAAGCTGCCAATATAGCGGCCGCCTTTACGCGACCGCGCTGGAACTCCCTTGTACCGCTAACACTCGTGAAAGTGAACTTTCCTATGAATGCTCTTCGCGCCTTGCGTCCGTCGTGCGTCACCCTCCTGCTAATCTTCCTTTCTGCCTGTGGTCGGGGTTTGAGCCAGACTAGTCATGATGGCCCGCCGCCTGCTGCGTCAGCCACGGTACCCAGCACAGAGAGTCGTAAATGGGTGAACCCGTGTTCTTCTGACGCCACCGCCACACAGGCCTTGCCGGGCAGTGTGTGTTCTTTCCTCATCGAGGCCTACGCTGAGACAGACAAGCGCTGCGGCCTGATTCCGGCTCACCGCTTCTGGCCGCCATCTCACTGGCATACCTATCCAGCCTACGAAATCATTCCCAATGAAGTCGCGATGAACGTGAAAGGACATATGGGCACGGCCACCGACCCATTCGTCTTCTCTGACAAAATCTCTCTCGCTACGCTCCTCACCTCTGTCACAACTATCCCTGGAAATGCAGCTCTCAAAATGCTAATCGATAACGAAAATGCCATTGTCGTTCCTCCGGGTGAAATAACCTCCAATCTCTACAAACTCGACTTCGATCCGAAGATTGATCCGGCAATCCTTAACATCGACCAATACTCTAGATCCACCCGCACCGTCTCTTGTGACAATGCTTTGAAAGCCAGTGAAAACGGCAGCGTACAGGTTGCGATTGCCAAAGCGTCGGAACAATTCTCCGCCCAGTCGGACGATTCGCAAAGCATGAAACTTACAAGCGGCACATTCCGATCTTCAATGGATTGGCTGGCTCAAGAACATCCCAACGCGTTCTATTACGAAGCGCTCGACCTTTACCGGCGCCAGATTCAAGCCAATATTGCGCCACCCTCCGCGCTTTACTACATCAGTCAGTGACCTGACCCCCTGAATCCGCCCATTTCGGAATACGATTTGGACGAAGGAAGGGGAAGGACGGATGAGCCGAAGCAAGCACACGGAGGCGCAGATGATCACTGCGCTGAAGCAGGTTGAGGCGGGCCGCACGGTCGAGGATGTGGCTCGGGAACAGGGCGCC
>NZ_DASXYM010000053.1:0-9674 GCF_036502485.1 Occallatibacter sp.
GAACGCCACCTTGTCGACGCCGGGCATGCTGGGGATGAGCGGTCGGGCGCCGACATTGAGGAAGATCTGCGGTGCTTCGAGCAGGTCATTTCCGACTCGGAGAGTGCGGGACGATTCGAATGCGGCGTGACCCTGAATGACCGTGCAGTTCTCCGTCCCGCGTAACCAGCTTTCAACCCCGGAGCGGGAGTGCTGGACGACGGCATCCTTGCGGGCCTGTACCGCGCGGAGGTCCACGCGAATCTCACCTGCATTGAAGCCGAAGTCGCGGCCGCGCCGCGCGAGGTGAGCGGCGTGGGCATTCGCCACCATGGTCTTGGTAGGCGTGCAGCCAGTGTTGACGCAGGTTCCGCCGAAGAGATGGCGCTCAATGAGGGCGACTTTCTGTCCGGCGTTGGCGAGCCGGACGGCGAGCGACGGGCCGGCCTGGCCTGCGCCGACGACGATGGCATCGAAGGATTGATTCATGAGTGGCCTCGCGGGGGATGGGGTGAGCGGAGCCTGCGGGTTCACGAGCATCGTAAACGATGGGAGGACGGTTGGGATTGTGCTGAAACTGGATTGGGATCCCGCCCCGGCAGAGCTTGAACGGGGCACCCCTGCGCGATATGGCGGGTTATCGCCTTCAGCGGCCGAAGACGTAGGCGACCTGGAAAAGGCCGTTATCGATGCCGGGGTTGACGAACGAGGTGTCGTGATTGGAAATGTGGTGATAGCGACACTCGACGCGCACGGACTGGCGAGGGGTGCGGAAGTACTCAAATCCCATGCCGGCATCGACAGTGAAGTTGAACGACCCGGCGTTCACGGTGGGGATGGTGCGGGTCGCAAACATGGTGCCGCCGTGGGACTCGATCAAGAGCTGGACTTTGTGGCGGGGAAGAAAGTTGAACTGGAGCCCGGCGGGGGCGATGGACTCGCCCATGGTCCAGCGGCGGCCGTGGCAGGTAAAGGTGTCGACCCCGGAGTAGGTGACGTCGTTGATGGTGTAGTTGTATTCATTCACGAACGGGCTGCATTGGATCATGGGCGAAAGCCCGTCGATGACAAAGGTGCCCTGGGTGGGTGAGGTCTGCACGTTGGCGCTGCGGGTGAGGGGATCGCTTTCGAGAGCGACGGGGAGCAGTTCGGCATCGTACTGGAAATTGACGATGCGGCCGGCGATGAGTCTGCGGCTGTAGCTCACGCCAATGCTGAGCAGCTTCCGCTGCTCGGATTGGCCGAAGAGGATATGGCTCGAATCGTTCGAGTAAGCGAACAGGATGCCGAAGGAGTTCCCTCGGACGTAGGCAGAGGGTTCCGGCTGGGCCGGGGCAAGGGGCGTCAGGGCAGCGAGAACCAGGCAAAAAACAGCAGGCCGGAATAGGCTCATGAACGATGTCATCGACAGGAGAGCGTCGTTCCTTTCTCAGGGGGTGAAGCGCCTATACTTTGATGTTGGTTCACATTTTAGTTCGTTGGACGAAAGGGTCCCCGGAATGTCGTCACCTGCGGTCGCGTTTGCGCGTGAGAACCACGCGCGGTTTCTGGATGAATTGAAGGACCTGTTGCGGATTCCGTCGATTTCGACACTGCCCGAGCATGCCGGGGATTGCCGCACGGCCGCCGAGACGCTGGCGGCGGAGTTCCGGCGCATCGGGATGGAGAACGTAAGGCTGATTGAAACGGTGCACGAAGGCGGTCACCCGATGGTGTACGCGGACTGGCTGCATGCGGCGGGCAAGCCCACGGTGCTGGTCTATGGGCACTACGATGTGCAGCCGGTGGACCCGGTGGATGAGTGGCTGTCGCCGCCTTTTGAGCCGACGGAGCGCAATGGCAACGTGTATGCGCGCGGCGCTGTGGACGACAAGGGCCAGGTGTGGATGCAGGTAAAGGCTCTTGAAAGCCTGCTGGCCACCGGTGGGCTTCCGCTGAATGTTCGGGTGCTGCTGGAAGGCGAAGAGGAAGTTGGCGGCGAAGGCATCGCCGCGTATGTGGCCTCAAAGCCGGCGGACCTCAAGGCCGATTTCGCCCTGGTCAGCGATACCGAGATGTTTGCGCCTGACTTGCCGACCTTATGCGTGGGACTGCGCGGCATGATCTACACCGAGCTTGAGGTGAAGGGCGCCAAGACCGATCTGCACTCGGGCATGTACGGCGGGGCGGCCCCCAATCCCTTCATGGCGCTGGCGCACATTCTGGCTAAGCTCAAGGACGAGAACGGGCACATTCTGATCCCGGAGTTCTATGGCGATGTGCATGCGCCGAGCCAGCAAGAGCTGGACGCGTGGAAGAGCCTGCCGTTCGACGAGGAGCACTATCGCGAGAGCGAGGTGGGCTCGAAGACGCTGGTGGGCGAGGAAGGCTACACCGTGCTGGAACGCACGTGGGCGCGGCCAACGCTGGAGGTGCACGGCATGCCGGGCGGATTCACCGGCGCGGGTGCGAAGACGGTGATTCCGGCCAGGGCGCTGGCAAAGGTGTCCATGCGGCTGGTGCCGAACATGACGCCCGCCAAGGCGTTCGAGCAGTACAAGGCGTACGTGGAGAAGATTGCTCCGGCGGGTGTGGATGTGTCGGTGCGGCTGATTCACCAGGGCGATCCGTGCCTGATTCCGGTGGACAATCAGTACATTCAGGCCGCTGTGCGTGCCATGCACGACGTGTGGGGCAAGGACACGGTGTTCATCCGCTCGGGCGGGTCCATTCCGATTGTGGGGGATTTCGACCGGCATCTGGGGCTGCCCAGCGTGATGCTGGGCTTCGGGCTGCCGGATGACAATCTGCATGCTCCGAATGAGAAGTTCAATCTGAAGAATTTCCGCCTGGGCATTGAATCGCTTGTCCGATTTTTGGAGGAAGCGGGCGCTTGAGCATTTGAGCACCTGCCGTGCTGCTGACTCCGGGTTCGCCGCCTCCTGTGTCTTCCCGTGAGAGGTTGGGTTTGGGCGAGAGAGTGTCGGTGGAGGGGTTTGTGCTGGCCGGCGGGCGGTCGAGCCGCATGGGCCGGGACAAGGCGCTCGTCGAATTGGCAGGAAAGCCCCTGATTGCGCGGGCGCTGGAGACTCTGCGCAGCGCCGGGATAGCGGCGCGGCTTGCCGGTGCGCGAGGGGACTTGAGCGCGTTTGCGCCAGTGGTTCCCGACGAGGCAGAAGATGCAGGGCCGCTGAGTGGCGTGTGCTCGGCGCTGCGAGCGGCAGGGTCGGAGTGGGTTGTGTTTCTGCCTGTCGATCTGCCCCTGCTTCCTGCTTCGCTGCTTCAGTTCCTGATCGAACATGCGCAGGTGACGGACGCGGCGGTTACGGTCGCCTCCCTGAATGGTTTCGCGCAGACCTTTCCGGCGGTGGTGCGGCGGGAAACCCTGGCTGCGCTATCGGCGGAACTGGCATCCGGGCGGTCGGGGGTGTTCGCGGCGTTCTCCCGGGCTGGCATGCGCGTTGTTGCGGTGGAGATGGTCGCGCAAGCCGGCGGCGTGCGCGAGTGGCCGCCATATCGCTGGTTCTGGAATGTGAATACGCCGGCAGAGCTGGAGAAGGTCGAGTCGGTGTTGAAGCGACTCGGGTAAGCTGAACTTGGGGCATGGCTGATCTGACTGCTAATTCGGGGAATGGGACAGGAGCGCCGCAACCCGGCACGCCTGAGCCCACCATTGTCTTTGACAATGTGTCGATCGCGTTCAGCGGGCGGCCAGTGCTGGAGAATGTCACTTACCACGTGGGCAAGGGCCAGACGCTGTGCATCCTGGGGCGCAGCGGCGTGGGCAAGTCAGTGTCCCTCCGCATCCTGATGGGATTCCTCAAGCCGGATTCGGGCTCGGTGCGCGTGGAAGGGCAGGAGATTACCGCGCTGGGCGAAACGGAGATGAATGAGATCCGGCGGCGCGTGACGATGGTGTTTCAGAACGGAGCCCTGTTTGACTCGCTGACCGTCCGCGAGAACGTCGCGTTTCCGCTGCGCGAGCGCGGAGGCCTCGAGGAAGACCAGATTCAGCAGGTGGTCGACAGGCTGCTGGACTTGGTGGGCGCAGCGGATGTGGACGCCTTGCTGCCGGCAAGCCTTTCCACCGGCCGTCGCCGCGCCGTGGCCATTGCCCGCGCGCTGGCTGCGCAGCCGGAGGTGGTTCTCTACGACGAGCCGACCACCATGGTGGATCCCCTGATCGCAAAGCGACTGGGGAGCATCATTCAGCGGCTCAAAAGCCAGCTGGGCTACACCAGCATCGTGGTCACGCATGACATGCGGTTCGCGGAGAGGCTCGCAGACCTGGTGCTGTTTCTGCACGGGGGCAAGGTGCACTTCTTTGGGCCGCTCAAAGCTTTTATGGAGTCGGAGGACGAGGACATCCAGCAGTTTTTGCGTTTGGACGCCTACGAGGTTCCTTTAAATTGAAGCGTTTAGCTCGAGAAGCGAAGAACCGCACCAAATTTAACTTGCATGTTCGGGCTGGTCAGGCGATGCTGTAAGGGCGTTCAGCAGCAAAATATTCTCTGCACTCTTCAATTACAACCTCTGATATTGCTGCGAGAGTGCAGCTTGAAACATTCATTTAGAAACTGATTCTTCTGCCTTCGTCTTCGGGGGAACTTCCGGGTCTGAATTTCTGGAACTGGCCGGATCCGGCATAAACAAATCTCGCAGTTTGAAGCAGAGCACGGGCCATCGTGATGCACTTTGCACCTCATGATGTATTCCGGCACGCGGCGTCGTCTTTGCAGACGTTCCCTCAGGAGAAGACCCTGAGCGCCGGCGCTACCCGGTGGAAGTGAGATGGACACAATGGATACATCGAATTCCTGGGAAAAAGTTCTCCCATCGCTGGATATTGCAGACCGGGCAGCGCCGGGGCGCGAGGCCGGCGACCCGGCTGCACTCGCCAAGCGCACGCTGGACATTACGATTGCGCTGAGCGGGGCGGTGCTGCTGGCCCCGCTGGCGGCTGCGATGGCCATTGCGATGAAGGTGGAATCGCGCGGGCCGGTGCTGTTTGTGTCGCGGCGGCTGGGCAGGGATGGGCACGTGTTTCGGTGCGTGAAGTTTCGCACCATGACGGCGGACGGGCAGGTCACCAGGCTCGGCGGCCTTCTGCGCCGCTTTGGGCTGGATGAGCTTCCGCAGCTTGTCAACGTGCTACGCGGCGAAATGAGCCTGGTGGGACCGCGGCCGGTGATGGCAGCCGACTCGCCGGAAAGCGAAGTCCCGCGGCTTCGGCGCTTCGAGGTCAATCCCGGGATGACGGGACTGTGGGCGCTGCATCAAGCGCACTGGTCCGAGCTCCACTCCTATATCTCTCCCGACGAGAGCTATCGCAAAAACTGGAGCGTCTGGCTTGACGTGGTGATCCTGATGCGCTGCCTGGGCGCGGCGCTGGCCGGAAGAGGGCATTAGACCGGCAACCTAAGAAAGAGGCGGCCGCCTCTCTTGCCTGCGCGCTTAATCTCCAGGGGTTTGTTGACTTGGCGGCGCGGCGGCGGTTGCGCTCAAAGACGTGTCATCTTTTTTGCTGACACCTCCGCCTGAAAGCATAACGGGCGCAGGCCGGACGGTCCGCAGGAAGCAGCCTTCAACCTTCAGCTCAGCCGGCCACAACACGGGACTGCGAACCTAAGGCTGAAAGCCTGACCACCTGACCACCCGGTCTCCCCTACAGGTTCGTCATCTTCTCAATGTGTTCGGGATAACGCGCACCTTCAATCTTGACCTCCGCCGCGGCGTTCTCAATCTGCTCGAGATCCTGCTTCGACAGGTCAACTTCCACTGCGCCGATGTTTTCTTCCAGGCGGTGCAGCTTGGTTGTGCCGGGAATCGGAACGATCCAGGGCTTCTGCGCCAGCAGCCACGCGAGTGCGATCTGCGCTGGGGTTGCGTTCTTCTGTTTCGCTATTTTGCCCAGCAGGTCAACGAGCCTCTGGTTCGCCTTGCGTGCCTCGGGAGTGAACCGCGGCAGCGTGTTGCGGAAGTCGGTCTTGTCGAACGATGTGCTCTCGTCGATCTTTCCCGTGAGAAAGCCCTTGCCTAGAGGACTGTATGGCACCATTCCAATGCCCAGTTCTTCAAGCATCGGAATCAACTCCTCCTCCGGCCGCCGGAACCACAGCGAATACTCATTCTGCACCGCGGTCACCGGCTGCACGGCGTGCGCGCGGCGAACCGTCGCGGCTGCGGCTTCCGACATGCCGAAGTGCTTCACCTTGCCTTCTGCAATGAGTTCCTTCACCGTGCCCGCCACATCTTCAATGGGAACGTTGGGGTCCACTCGATGCTGATAGAACAGGTCGATGGCGTCCACGCGCAGCCGCTTCAGCGAGTTCTCCGCAACCAGCCGTATGCGCTCAGGCCGGCTGTTGAGCCCCTGCCAACCGGGGCTGCCGTCGGGGTTCAGGTTAAAGCCAAACTTCGTGGCGATCACCACCTTGCCCTTGTAGGGCGCGAGCGCCTCGCCCACCAGATCTTCGTTGGTGAAAGGCCCGTACACCTCGGCCGTATCGAAGAACGTGATACCGCGATCCACCGCCGCATGCAGAACTTTGATCATCTCGTTGCGATCCGGCGGCGGCCCGTAGCTGAAGCTCATACCCATGCACCCCAGTCCGAGTGCGGAAACTTCAAGATTGCCCTTGCCCAATGCGCGCTTTTGCATCTTCCTGACTCCGCCGATTTTGAAACGCGACGGCAAAACTTCACGCATCCAGAATCAGCGCCAGGCGCGCATTCTCTTCCTTTTCATCTAGCCGCGCCAGACTCGTTACGAGCGTGCCGGCCGCCGACTTCTCGGCAGACACCACGCGATCCCATTCCAGCCGGACAATCTCTTCTACCTCTTCCACCGCAAAGCCGTGAACAGAGCGCTCATATTCTGTGACCAGCAGAATGTTGTGCGCGGTCGGCCTGCATCCCACCACCGAAGAAAGATCGATTACAGGGATGATCTGACCCCGAATGTTCGAAACGCCCAGCACGTGCTTTGGCGATCCCGGCATCGGCGTGATAGACGGCATAATGAGAGCTTCGCGCACTTTGAACACGTTGATACCGAAGATCTCGCGCGTTCTGGAGTTCTGATCCTCTCCCAGGCGGAAGATCAGCAACTCGAACTTATTCGTCCCGGCAAGTTTCGACCGCTCTTCAACCTCACGCAGTACGTCACTCATGGCGCGGCTCCTTAACTCGTCTTCTCAGTGAGAACGGCACTCAACGCGTCCAGCTTGCCCAGGAATTCCTGTTCAAGCCGCGAAAGCTCGCCAGCCTGGCGCATTGCTTCCTCGCGGTCAGAGGCTTCAAGAGCGGAGTTCATGGCGCGGGCGGTAGAGTAGATGGCTGCATGCGGAGCCTCCATCTCCAGGAAAGCGGGAAGCTGACCCAGAGATTCGCGTCCGACGCCCTCATACCAGCGAGCAAAGCCGGATTGGCGTGGATCGGGAACCGCGGCCGCAGCCGAATTGGCGGTGCGGCTGCCAAGGCCGGCAAGCCTATTCCGGATAAAAATCCGAGTCTCGTTTCTTGCCGCGTCGATATTCATTACGGCCACCAGATTGTGCAGCGACTGGACGCGTTCGCTCAATGAGGAGGTGACCGATTCCGCGCCATGGGCGGTCTGTTCGGCCGAGTGGCTGGTCCTTTCAATGTTCCTCGCCGAGCCATCGATGTCGCTGATGTTGCTCTGCACCTCCTCGGTCGCCTTCTGTACCCGCTTGGATAGATTGCGCACCTCATCGGCGACCACCGCGAACCCGCGGCCGTGCTCGCCGGCACGCGCTGCCTCGATGGCCGCGTTCAATGCCAGAAGATTGGTCTGGTAAGCAATCTCGCGGATTGTCTGGGCGATTCGCCCGATGGCCCCCACTTGCGAAATGAGATCCTGCGAGCTCTTGCGGCTCTCGGCCACCGATTGAGCCAGCCCGCTCAACGTGCCCCCCACACCCTTCATGGCTCGGTCTGTCTCGCCCGCCACGCCCATCAGCGATTCGGCATTTGCGGACGCAGCCTTGCTCATGCTCCCGATCACCTGCTCTGCCAGCTTCGCGTCGCTGATGTTGCGCCACGAAGCGTGAAAGGCAATCACCTTGCCCTCTCGGTTCAACACCGGCGTAAAACTCAGAGCAAAGGTCACTCCGCCCAGCGTAAGTTCTGTGGAGTGCTCCGCGGCGGGGTCGGCCATCAGAGTTCTAAAGACGTTGCGGATGCGCTCCGGATCGCGATGAAACTGATGAATCGACCGGCTTAGCGCGTGACGCACATCCGCGCCCCTGAGCTGCGGATTCAGTCTGCGGTGATTCATATTCATTGTCTCGACGGCGCTGCGATTCATGTAGAAGATGGGGTTCTCCATCTTTTCGTCGGCTTCGCACAGCATTTCAAGACTGGCCAGAGGTTCCAGCAGCGCGCGTGCGTGATCAAGCAGATTTTGCCGCTCCGCTGCAGCTCGCCGCTCATGGGCAGGCGCAGTCTTCGAGGCCGAAGTAGCCGGTTCGGGCGGCCGCTGCGCGGTGCCGCGGGGCTTGATTTTAGGTTTCGCCTTGGCGGCGTTTCTCTTAGCGGGTCGACTGGGATTCACTGTGATCGCGCTGGCCATGATCGAGCTCCTTTAGCGAGAAATTGCGGATCCGACGGTGAGGCCGTCAAACCAGTTCAGAAAGCGTTCCACGTTTTCGCCGGCGTAGATCGCGCCGTGCTGCGGGCAAAGATAGTCAATCTGCAACTGCCGTACCCGATTGATCCAATCCTTCTTTGCGGAATTCGAGGGCATCCAGCGTTGATGAAAATACTTGGCATGCTGAATGTGCTCCTCAAACGCCCGAGCCGAATCGCTCCCCCGCCGACTACCGACCCAGATTCCGTGACCCGCCGGAAGAAGAGCCGCTCCCACATCGCCGCAGAACAGCACCTTCGCTTCAGGGTCGTAAACATGGAGATTGGCCGAAGCATGCAGATAGTGCGCTGGAATAATCTCCAGCTTGCGGCCGCCGACCATCATCGTTCCTCCCTCATCGGGAATTCCCGTCATCACGGCATCCAACGCGCCGTAGTGCCGAATGAACCCTTCCCACAGGCTGGGAACATACCATTGCAGCTTGTCGTTGCATGCGTTCCATAGCGGCAGACTGGAGGCGATATCTGGATCCTGATGCGAGGCAAATGCCTTCACCACTGAAGTTGGCGGCACCACGTCGGCCACTGCCGCCAGAACCTGGGGAAAGATCTCAAATCCTCCCGGATCGAGAACCGCTGCCTCTCCGTTCGACTCCACGATGTAAACATTCGAGTCAATGACACGGCGCTCATCCTGGTCATAGAGCACCCACCAGCGGTGATTGCCTGCTTCAAAAACCGGCGTTGCTCTCATGCAGCACCTCCTCTAATTCGCCGCGGTAATCCCAGATAGCGTCTCTCACCTTGCTTACGGCCAGGCCCATCTCGTGCGACACGCGCATCAGCGGCGCGCCGCCGGTATCTGAGAGTGCCGCTTCGATCCTGCCATTTGTCACCACGTACTCCTGCTCGGCGATTCCCTCCTGGAGACGTGTGATCGTCTCTACAACCTTCTGCAGAATCCTCGCTGAGCTGCATCCTTTGATTTAGTCCAGCGGGAGTGAGAGTTCTCCGATAAATTGGGTCGATGAGGCCCTGACGAGGAGGACTTCAGATGCGTAAGAGCCGTTACAGCGAAGAGCAGATTGTGGGGATTCTGAAGGAGT
>NZ_DASXYM010000054.1:0-7267 GCF_036502485.1 Occallatibacter sp.
GCCCAGATGAGGCCGACGGGGATGATGCCGAGGAACGTGACGACCAGCAGCATGGCGGCGCAGGCGGTGGAGGCCTCTGGTCCGGCTGCAAAGAAGCCGGTGATGGCTGCGGCGACGAGGCCGATCTGGGAGAACCATCCGAGGACCGGCAACTGAATGATGCTGGCGCCGCCGCTGACCACCATGAGCAGCACGCATTTGGAGACGCTGATGGTTGAGAGCACCGGGCTGGCCACAAAGGCGTGCATCACCTCGACATAGCCGCCGGCGATGAGCACCCACATCCCCAGGGAGAGGCCGGCGAGGCCGGCGAAATCGCCGACGGAGCGGATGGTGTCAAGGCCGGTGCGGAATGTGCGCACCTTCTGGCCTACGGCGTGGCCCACGTTTTTCGAAATCAGGCCGAAGGTACGCTCCATGGCGGCGGCCAGCACTTCTCCTCCGAATCGGATGGATATGAGGAAGAGGGCGCCGAACACGGTCAGGACCAGGCCGCCGTAGCGGAAGAGGAAGGCCGCGACCCAGGGCGCGTTGTGGCTTACCGACGCCAGACGGCCCGAGTGGTTGATGGCTTTGACTACCGCGTCCTGCGGGAGCTGGAGGACGGCGAGCGAGAACAGGATGGCGATGGCGCCCATGTCAGAGAGGCGCTCGACGATGTAGACGGCGATCTGAGAGCTGAGCTCGAGATTGGTTTTTTTAGCGACGAGATAGGGGCGGACGAGATCGGCCACGCGGCCGATCAGGGCCACGGCGGTGAATCCCATGACCTGGGTACCCACCAGGGAGAAGGGCGGGACGCGCTTGTTATGACGCAGCAGGAGAGCCCAGCGCGCGGAACGGATGACGTAGCCGGAGTAGATGCATGCCAGGCCGAGAAGGATCCTGGTCCAGTCGGCCATGGCAAGTTGCGAGCGGAACTCGCTGAAATTGAAATGGATCCGATTGCGCGCCCAAAGGACGAGGGCAATCATGACAAGCAGGACAACAAGGCCAAGAATCCACTGTTTCTTCTTCAACACCGCTCCCGTGGCAACGGGTTACGTTGTTGCGAACCCGCCTCAACCAGTGTATCGGGCAGGGGGTGGGAGCGCCGCTGCAGTTTTCGACGCCAACCGGATGCGAGCCGGTGGGAGGTGGTGTGGCTTCAGGGCTGCGGGGGCTTCCGCGGGAACTTGAGGGGGGAGGGCTGCGGAAGGTATTTGGAATCGAACAGAGCCAGGATGAATGAGGTAAACGGGATTTCAGCTTGTGCCGGCGGCCGTTGAGGCGGAACGCTATGCGCACCGGGATCGGCTGGGCGGGCATGCGGAAGCAAGGGGATCGGGCGGTGGGGTGTGCGCTCCATGATCTTCGAGCAATATCTAATCGCAGGGGAACGCCGAGAGGCTGTGATGGCTGTCACGGCTCACGCAAGTCTATCAATATTAATGGCCGGGCGAGTTTCTGGAGGCGAGGGCGGCGGGGTGCTGGCGGGCTTTCACGCGGCGGTTGAACTCGTGGATCACGCGAGCGACATAGAGGCGGGTCTCGCGATAGGGAGGAATCCCGTGGTATTTGTCGACGGCGGCGGGGCCGGCATTGTAGGCGGCGAGCGCGAGGGAGAGGTTGTCGTGATAGCGGGTGAGGAGGGCGTCGAGGTAGGCGGAGCCGCCGCGTACGTTGTCTTCGGGCTGGTAGATGTCGTGAACGCCGAGATCGCTGGCGGTGCCGTCCATGAGCTGCATCAGGCCTTTGGCTCCGGCGCGGCTTTTGGCGCGGGGATTGCCGCCGCTTTCGGCTTTTACCACGCTGGCCAGCAGGTCCACGTCAAGGTGGTGCGCCTGTCCGGCGGTGGAGAGCATCTCGTGCAGGTCGTCGGGGGAAAGCCGGGGGGTGAGCCGGGAGGGCGTTGACGCGATTGCAGCAGAAGGCGGGGTGTCGATTCTTGTGGGCGGGGGATCGGGGATGGTTTCGATGGAGACGATGTCGGTGGGCGGGACGTCGATGTAGCTGCTGGAGTCGGCGCTGGCATACAGCCGCACCTGGCCCTCGATGGTGTCGTGATGCGCGCAGATCTGGTAGAAGCCGTTGGACAGGGTGACGCGCTCCGCGGCGCGCACGGGCGCTGCCGCCGCGATTGCGGCCAGGAGAGCGATGCCGAGTTTGCCGAGGGTGCCGGTCAAGCAGTTTCCCTGACTCCTATTTTGCTACGCGGTGGCGGACTGGGTTTGTTTTTGGACAACCTGCTCAAGAATGACGGCGACGCCGTCCTGATCGTTCGAGGGGGCCTGTTTCCATCCGCGCACGCGGGCCATGGTGCGGAGTTCGTGAGCGGCGTTGCTCATGAGCACTCCCTGGGCGGCCCATTCCAGCATATCGACATCGTTCCAGTTGTCGCCGATGGCCATGGTTTCCTTGCGGTCGATGGCGAGGCGTTTTGCGAGGCGTTCGAGGGCCCATCCTTTGTTCACGCCTGGGGGCATGAGATCCAGAATGGACAGGTCGCGGGCGGGGTACTCGGTGCGCACGCACTCGCACCAGCGGTGCAGGTCGCTGGCCCGCAGGGCTTTTTCCGCGGCTTTCATTTTGTCGAGGCTGCCGGTAACCATGCCCTGGATGGGGTCTTCGGGGCCGTCGAGGGCGCGCTCGAGGGGGCGCACGACTTCAATGGCGTCGCGGTTTGCTTCAACCCAAAGGCTGATGCGGTCGCTGGCGAGTTGCAGGTCTTCCAGGACCAACTCGCCCCTGCCGGCGCGGTCAAAGGTGAAGACGAGGGCTCCGAAGGGACGTAAGAGGGCGCAGAGACCGCGGGCGACTTTGGCGTCGAGATGGCAGTGGTCTACGGGGTCGCCTGCGAGGGAGCGGGTGACGGCTCCATTGGAGGTGATCAGGGGAGTGTCGGGGCGGAGGCCGAGGCCATCGAGGAGCGGGGCGGCGTAGGCATGGCGGCGGCCGGTGGCGATGGCCACGGTGATCCCGGCGGCCTGGGCGGCGAGCAGGGCGCGCCCGGTCCGGTCGCCGACCCTCTGCGCAAACGTGGGGAGGAGGGTCCCATCCATATCAATCGCCACCAGGCGAACCGGAAGGTGCATATTGCCAGTTTACGCGTGGAGTGCCTGCAATGCCGGTCAGGCGGGATCAGGTCTATTGAGGGGTGATGATGCCGCCCAGGGCGTGGCGGCGCGGAAGAACGATGCCGCGATGATCGACTTCAGCTTTGGGGGTGGAGGGGCGGTGCAAGGCAGGATCGAGGGGACGGCCGGTCAGGGCGCCTCCGCAGGCGGGGCACCAGTCGGCAACGGTGTCTGCCGCGAGGACGGCGTGGCATTGGGTGCAGATACGTTCCATCTGGCTCGAGTATAGCGAGTGGGGGCTGCGCGCCGGCTATGGCTGGGAGGGGTCGCTGCCGGTGATGGGGAGGAGCTGGAATGTGTCCCAGGTGATCGGGATGGGCTCGAGGCGGCCTTTGGGGAATGTCAGGGGGATGGGCTCGGCCTTGAGTTTTGAGCCGGGATCCGAGGGCGGAGTGAGGAGGGCTATCTCGGCAGGCTGAATGGTGAGATTCGGATAGATGTCGGTGTGCGGCGCGGGGCGGGAGGGTTGATGCGCAAAGCCCTGCGGCTTGCGGAGGATGCCGGAATCGATGCCGGAGCTCAGGGACGGCCGGGGCGGGGTGTGAACTTTGGGGGCGGGAAGCAGGAGCCAGTTATGCCGGCGATCGGGCAGTTTGAGCTTGAATTGCGGCTTGCCGGGAGGTTGGAGGGAGGGGGCGGGAAAGAGCTGATTGAGGCTGGGAGGCGCGGCAAAGGGAGTGGAGGTCTGGGCAAACGCTACGCCGGCGGAGCCGAGCAGGAGAGCAAGCGCAAAGGATCTCATCGCGATGGGCCTCGTTGAGATTAGGACTTGGAGTACGGCAGAAGGGTAGCACGATTATTGGCCGGCGGATTTCCTGTTCGTGGAAGCAAGGGGGCCGAGGAGATCCGATCAAGGTAAATCCGAGTGGCAGATGAGTTCAGGCGCATTCAGGTTTCGGAAGCGCTCCTGGAATTGGCTGAGGCAGTCGCGAATCTGGCTGGGATAAATGGGTCGAGACAGATGGAAGCCCTGTGCCTGCCCGCACTCGAGCGTGCGCAGCAGGGTGAGTTGTTCTTCCGTTTCGACGCCTTCGGCAGTCACGATCATGCCTCGTGCACCGGCTACGGCCACGACCGCGGCGATGAGGCCTGCGTCTTCGGCATTCCTGTTCAGGTCGCGCACAAAACTTCGGTCGATCTTGACCTTGTCCATGGGGAAGGCTTTGAGATAACTCAGGCCTGAGTATCCAGTGCCGAAGTCGTCCATGGCGAGGGTGACGCCGAGGTCGCGCAGTCTGCGCAAGGAGTCGAAGGCCGACTGGTTTCTGGAGAGAAGCGCGGACTCGGTGAGCTCGATTTCGAGGAGGGGTGCGGGAAGTTTCGATTGCTCCAGGCAAGCGGCGACCATCTCGACGAACCCCTCGTGGCGGATTTGAACT
Source organism: Occallatibacter sp. (assembly GCF_036502485.1). Taxonomy (GTDB): domain Bacteria; phylum Acidobacteriota; class Terriglobia; order Terriglobales; family Acidobacteriaceae; genus Telmatobacter. The sequence goes on from NZ_DASXYM010000054.1 coordinate 4,496, forward strand.
GCCGATACGTTGACGGCGACGGGGATTGTGAAACCTTGATTCAGCCATCGGCGTGCCTCGGCGCAGGCGGTGCGAAGCACCCACGCTCCGAGCGGCACGATGATTCCGGTTTCTTCCGCGATGGGGATGAACTGGTCGGGCGGGATCACGCCGAGGGTGGGATTGTTCCAACGGAGCAGCGCCTCGAAGCAGGCGATTTTTCCGGTTCTGAGGTCGAGCTCGGGCTGAAATTCGAGATGGAATTCGTCGGTTTCGAGGGCAGAGCGCAACAGGTTCTCGATGGTGAGGCGGCGAGCGGCGCGGCTGCCCATGGCGTGATCGAAGAAGCGATAGGTGCTGCGCCCCGATTCTTTGGAGGCGTACATGGCGGCGTCGGCGTTCTTGACGAGAGCTTCGATATCGAGCCCGTGTTCGGGGAAGATGCTGATTCCGATGCTGCACGTAATTTGCAGCCGGTGGCAATCGACATGAAACGGTGCAGAGAGCTGTTCAAGGACGCGATCCGCGACATGGGTCACATCGGCCATGTTGTGAATGCGGTTGATCACGAGGACGAATTCATCTCCGCTCAAACGGGCCACGATGTCGCACTCACGGGCGCAGGACCGGAGGCGGGAAGCTACCTGATTGAGGAGGCCGTCGCCCACCGAGTGGCCGAGGCTGTCGTTTATGTTCTTGAACCAATCGAGATCAACAAACAGGAGCGCCAACTGATGTTTACTGTCCTGAACGCGGGCTATCTCTTCCGCAAGCCGTTTTTTCAGCAGGGTGCGGTTGGGCAAGTGGGTGAGCGGGTCGTAGTAGGCGAGGAACTGGACCTGTTGTTCCGCAGTTTTGCGCACGGAGATATCCACGAAGCCGCCCTCATGGATGTCGCCGCCCTCACGGGGCACGATGCGGGAATTGCAGAGCAGCCATCCGGGTTTGCCATCGGCTTTGGTAAATGGACGCTCGGCATTGGTCAGGGGCTGAAGGGGATTGCGGCAGGTATCGTGAATCTCACAAAGGATGCGCCGGGCATCTTCGGCATGGGCGAAGAGATCATCCGGGCCGCTGAATCCGAGGGTGATGGCGCATGCGGCATTGCATTCGATGAAGTGACCGCTCAGATCGGCGAGATACAGCCCGGTCATATGGCCTTCGAAGATCTGGCGGTAGCGTTCCTGCAGGGTTGCTTTGGCTTGCAGGTCGGCGCGAATTGTTTCCATCTGGCGGCGCACCTTGCGTCGAAGGACCCCCACCCAGATGGTCGCGAGGACGATGGAGATGAACGCGATTGCGAGTCCCAGGAGGGCGCGGCGCAAGTTGAGCCACGGGGGGGACGAGATGACGTGTACATCGGCGGGGGTGCGAAGAACGATTTCGAAGGTTGACGGGTTGCCATTTTCATCCGCCTTGACCGAACAGATGCCGGTCGCGTCGACGCGGCTCCCCACCGGAGCATTGATGAACCCGTTCTGGATGCTGGTTTCAAAGTCAACGTGGTCAGTCGACTCGAGGACCAGAATGGTCTCGCTGCCCCTTGTGTACCGGGAGTGGATGATGCCGGAAACGGACACCAGCTGCGCGTCGAAAGAGCCCTGAAGAGCGGCGTGTCCAGTGATGCGGGTGGTGGGGAGATTGATGTGCCGGTTGAGGGGGCGAATGGAACCCGATTTCAGAATCGGGCTGTAGGAGCCTACGGCCGGAAAGCCGATTACTTCAGCGAGGTCGCCTGGCACGACCGGCGCGCCGTCCTGCGATTCGACATAGACTCCGCCGCTCTTGTCGGTCATATAGAGACCCAGGCCGGGGAATCGAGCTGTGACTGTACCGGTGATTTTGACTCGATGCACGTCGGGCAGGTCTGCGGTGAACCGCCGAATGCTGGTGATGGGTGAGGTTGTGACCGCGAACGGGTCGCTGGGCGCGGGTGTTGTGATCTTCGCGAACTCGAGGGAGGGCATGAGCAGATGGATTGCGACAAGTTGGTGCGATCGATTGAAAGAGCTGCCCAGGACGCCCGTGAAGCGGACTTTTGCGTCTATCAAGGACATTGGAAAGGTGTGCGTGTAGTCAGGCACGCGCACTTTGAAGCTGGCGGTTGGAGTGGCTACGTCGATGACGAGAACATTGCCCTCGGCCTGCTGGACGAAGGAGCGAACGACTCCTTCGAGGGAGACCCATTCACCGTCCGAAAGGCCGGTCGCCGCCTGGTCGTACGGCAGCGGGACTGGCTTGGGGAAGGGAACGTTTCCGAGGACTTTCCAACTGGGTTTGGCGACGTAGGGGGAGAATCCGAGACCTACCGTGCCCCAGAGGTCCAGGAGTTGTCCTGGACGAGGAGGGGTCTCTTTCAGGCCCTGTAAATCAACCCAGGCCCCTCCTGTCGCGTCCTGAATGAACAGGTTCGGACCCACGACATCGTAGTACGTGACCACGCCACGAAGGTGAACTGCGACGGGTTGGTAGGTGCTCGCCTGGGCTGCCGACAGGTGGCGAAGCTGAGCGATGGAGGTGATGGGGGGAACGGGCCGGGAGACAGCATGCATCAGGCCGCAGCCAGCCAAAGCGAAGAGGACCGCGGCGAGTAGTGGACGCCTTGATCCGCGGTTTTTCTGGAGAGAACTGCTCATCTTGAGTGCGCCCGCTAGCGCGCCTGCGTTCCCAGCCGGGAAGTTGCGTGGCGCGATTCAAATCAGTCGGAAAGAGTGAATTCTAAAACCTGAGTGGCGGGCTGTAAATGCATCGAAAGATTTTGACAATTGTGCTTTGAATGACGGCCGCTCACCT
>NZ_DASXYM010000055.1:0-32499 GCF_036502485.1 Occallatibacter sp.
ACTCGCCCAAATAGGAAAGCTGAATCCTACTGGGCAAAATCTCACCTTCCAAAATCAAGTCAGATTCCAAAATCGATCTCAACGACTCATATATCCACTACCCTCACAATCAAATCAATACCTGTGAGAAATCGCGGTTAGATTGATCCGGACGAAGCACAGTGCTCTGAAGGGGGAGTCGAGTTCCGATCATCGGCAGTACCTGAGATGCTCGCTTTGGAATTGATGTATAAGAATTGAAGAATACTTCAGATCGTCCGCTGGAACGGACAGGAAGACTCGGCTGATGGAGTTCTAGGAGTTCCTGGAATTGTTTGTACGCGATTTGTACGCAAACCCGGCAATCGTGGAATTCGGCGAATTTCAGGCATTCTCAGTTTCAGTAACTTGAGTGTTTTCAGTGCAGACGACGGGTTCGACTCCCGCCGCCTCCACCATATTTAAAAACAATAGATCTCTAGAAATTTTATGCGGTAAAACTTCCTGAAGCCATAATCGTGCCGACCCCGGCGCGAATGTCGCCTGCTGGCGCCATGCTCACAGCCCCCGCCTCGCACACCTTCCCAATCCCCAGGGAAGGACACTCCCAGCGGTTACCGTCGCTGGAGGTGGATCATGGATACGGTTCCCGGCCCGTTCCGGCGCATGCGCGTCTCGCGAAGACGGGCCCGCTGCCGCGTCAGGATGGCAAATCCTCTTTGCTTTCGGGTTTTCGTCTGTCGAGGAAGGATTGCAGGATAAGCGTGGCGGCAACCTGGTCGACTACATCTTTATGCAGGTGGCGGGCGTGACCAGCCTCATAGAGAATCTGGTGTGCTTCCCGGGAAGTGAGGCGCTCGTCCCAGAGATGGATGGGGAGGGCGGTGAGGGTGCCGAGTTCGGCGGCGAAGGCCTGGACCTTGGCGGCGCGCGGGCTCTGGTCGCCGGAGAGATGGAGCGGGTTGCCCACCACGATGGCGGCAACGGAATAGCGACGGGCGAGGCGGGCGATGGAGCGGAGGTCGTCGCGCGGGTTGCGGCGGGTCTCAAGCGTCATCACAGGCTGGGCCGTGAAGCCGAGCTCGTCGGACACGGCAATGCCGATGCGTTTGGCACCGACGTCGAGTCCGAGATAGCGAGGTGGCGCAGTAGCGGTCAGCAGATTCTCCTGTGACCAGATTATCCCGACCGGTTGTTCCGGCCACAGCTCTCTCAAAAGCGGCAGGCAAGTTCGATGGCGAAGCGGCCTCGGTTGCTGGATAAGTGCGTCGGGGTGACGGGCAGAGTGTAGGTGCTGTTAGTGAGGCGGGTATAGAAGTATCCCCCCCAGGGGGCGGACGGAAAAGCGGCGGCCCAGGGCAACATCCGCCCCGACGTCTGCGGCAAGAGCGAAGTTGGTTGCGTCATTGTAGTTGTGGGTGTAGGCCTGACCGGTATTGCGGAAGATGTCGGCTCCGGCCAGGAAATCGGCAAACACGGCGGTAGCACCTCCCATCCGGTAGCGCGGTCCGGCCAGAATGGCAGTATCCGAAGTGCCGTTGGAGGCTTCGTGCGTGTCGCTCAGCCAGGAGGTTTCAGCGGCGATGTAGAGGGGACCGTGCGCGCGGGCGTCAACGCCCGCATTGAAGCCCTTGCCGGTGCCGAGGATGCCGCCGGCTGCCATGGCGAATCCGCCCGACACTTCGAATCGCGGCCTGGCGGCAGCGCGTTCGGGAGAGATCTGCGTCAGAGCGACGGCGTCGGAGAACAGCAGGACCGCAGCAATCGAGAGAATGCGAGGGGTCATCATTCCTCCAGGATGCTTCACGATTTGAGTAAAATGCCGGAGAGCTGGCGGACGACGGCGACGGATAGGAGTGCTTCTCTATCCAGACGGCTCGGAATCCAGATTCGTTAGCCGGTCTGCTGAAATGAGGCGGTGAGTCCGGACAACGCATATCTCGATAGAATCTACTCAGGTTAGGAATCCCGTTGGAGAGTTTTGCGTCTCTAACAAGAGCACGGAGGAAACGGCAAAGGAATGGCGAGCCGCAGACGGACGACAGCCAGGAAGAGCGGCTCGGGGGGCCGAACTGTGTTTGCCCTGTTTCTGCTGGCGGTGCTGGCAGCGGCGGGATTTGGCGCGTTTGTGCTGTTGACGCCCTACGGACCGCAGAAGGAGACGTTCGTCGAGGTGCTGCCCGGCTCGTCGACCATGCGTATCGGCCGCCAGTTGCAGGAGGCGGGAGTCATCCGCAGCCAGTACGAGTTTTATGCGGAGCGGTGGCTGCAGCACGGAACGTTGAAGGCAGGCGACTACAAGTTCGACCATCCTGCGCCGGTGAGCGAGGTATACGACCGCATTCGCAAGGGTGACACCTACACCATCGCCGTGACCATACCGGAAGGGTCGAGCATGTTCGATATCGCCGCGCGCTTGGAGCAGGCTGGGTTTGGACCGGCGCAGTCGTTTTTGGCTGTGGCGCGCCAGGAGGCTGCGATGGTTTCCGATCTCGATCCCCAGGCCAAGACGCTGGAAGGGTACCTCTTCCCGGATACCTACAAAATCGGCCCCAAGGAGCAGATGCCGCAGATTGCGGCGACCATGGTCAAGCGCTTCCGGCAGACGGCGCAGCAAATTGGGCTGAACCACAACGTGCATCAGGTGGTCACGATGGCGTCGCTGGTGGAGCGCGAGACGGCGATCGATGGTGAGCGGCCGCTGGTGGCAAGCGTGTTTGAGAACCGGCTGGAGAAGCAGATGCCGCTGATGACGGACCCCGCCGTAATCTACGGTCTGCAGACCCAGAATGCCTGGCGGGGAACCATCTACGCGAGCGACCTGACCAGGGACACGCCGTACAACACGTATATGCATCCGGGACTGCCGCCTGGGCCGATCGCGAATCCGGGCATCAAGTCATTGAAGGCCGCCATGCAGCCCGCGCAGACTGACTATCTCTACTTTGTGGCCGCCGGCAAAAACCCGCAGGGCAAGTCGATGTTTGCCGCGACTCTCGAGGAGCATAACCGGAATGTGGCGGGCTATCGCGACGCAGTGAAGAATGCGGGGAATCCGTGAGCCTGGCTACGCCAGAGAAGCTGGCGAACCCGGGAACGCTCGTGAAGAAGGGGAATCTTGCTCGGCGCCTGGCCATGGCCGCGTTGGCCCTGCCGCTGCTGCTCTCAGGATGCCTGGTGACGCGGCGCAAATTGCCGGTGCCCAAGGCTCCCGCGGTGGTGCAGACCGCCACTTCCGAAGAACTGGTGAAGCAGGTCAACGACCGCTGCGATGCTCTCTCGACCCTGAACGCCACGGTGGAGATGCGGGCCACCGTGATCCACTCGCAGAAGGGTGAGTCGAGCGAGTATCCATCGATCCGGGGCATCATTCTGCTGAAAAAACCAAACATGCTGCGGGTATATGGACGGGTACCAGTGGTGGGGACGCGGCTGCTGGACATGACCTCCGACGGCAAGACGTTCACGCTCTGGATTCCGTCGAAGAACGAAGCCATTGAAGGGCCGGCGGGAGAGTCGCAAACCAAGTCGGCCAACCAGTTTGAAAACCTGCGGCCAGGGTTCTTTTTCGATTCGATGGTGGTGCGCTGCCTCGATCCTGGCGACGAGTACTATGTGACTTCGGATGTGGACACGGTAGAGGACGCGTCCAAGAAGCATCTGCTGCTGCAGCCGGAGTATCTGCTGAACATCGTGCATCGCAAACCGAACAGCCAGGAACTGGCGCCGGTGCGGGTCGTTCATTTTCACCGCGACGATCTACTGCCCTATCAACAGGATCTGTACGATGAGCGGGGCACGCTGCGCACCCAGGTGTTTTATGGCGGGTATGCGCCCTATGGGCAGAACAAGTATCCATCCACCATCACGATCAAGAGGCCGGTGGAGGAGTTGCAGCTCACGCTGACCCTTGAGAAGCTCTCGGAGAACGTCTCGCTGCCGGATGAGGACTTCCGGTTTACCCTGCCGCCGGAAACCAAGGTTCGCCAGCTCAACGGGCATCAGCCGGAGCAGAACGGCGGCAGGTAGCGCCCCGGTTTACAGAGCAGATGGTTCGATGGCGTCCACGTAGAGCAGGCGGCTGTCGAGGTCGAGCTTGCCGGTGATGCGCACGTCTTCGCCTTCATACGGCCACGCGCGCCCGGCGGAATCCAGCGGGTAGAGCACGCCGGCCGTTTCGCGCAGGGCGAATCGCGGTCCGCTTCGTACCACGGTGCCGCTGAAGGTGACGGTTGGGGCGATGACCGAGATGACAGAGGGGCCAGACAGCATGCGGCCAGACTCGCTTCTGAGCTGGTCTGGAGCGTGCGGGATGAATCCGTTCCCGGGCCGGGAGACGAATGTGTTTCCGAGGAGGTGCGCCGGCGTTTCAAAGCCGGTTGCCAAACCTGGGTGATGATCGCCGGCTGAGTTCTCTGGACTGGAAGTTCCGAGCTTCAGGCCGGGGGCGGGAGTCAGGCCAGCCTGATTCGCCTTCATTGGAGGTTTCTCAATCGGGTCCGCCTCGATCTTGTCCGCCTCGATCTTTTCCGCCTCGATCTGGGCATCGTGCCTTGAACGGCGCGCGGCCAGCGCGACCAGTGCCAGCGACATGCCGACGAACAGGGCACGCTTGATCTCCGACTTCATCGAAATGACCTCCGGGGCCCGCGGTCCGAAGTGTGTGGCCGCCTGGGACCACAGTCTGCTCCGAACCGCTCTCTCGCTCTGAAGTGCGCTTGCAAGTAGTGGGCCAATTGCAAGCCGCTCAAGCGCCGATAGTTAATCGCGCACTCCCAGCACGCAACCCGGTAAAAAGTACCTTTGACGGTACAAATAGCCCAGGCGGCCACTTTCGGCAACCTGGCTGGAGCAAACCCTCCCCAACCAGAGGGCGGCGCTTGGGGCCCGGAGGCCCACGGTTCTGGTGGTGGATGACCGACCTGCTGAGAAAAGCCACACCGCTGGGCTCAAGTTTGAACTGCCGCCCAAGCCAATCCATCCCCTACAACTGCTGCGCGCGCTGGCCGGCATGCTGCAGAACTGAAGGGAACGCCGCGGCGTCGCAGCGTCCCCTCAGAGACTTCGCGGGATCCAGGTCAATCCCGCGCAGTTGTACGGGAGTGGCTGCGCTTGTTCAGATAAGAATGGTGACGGCGTGAGCCAGGCAGAGCGGGTCGCGCTTTGGTCAAAAGCGGGAGCTTATCGCGTCTTAGCGGATCTTGTCGGGGCCAGAAGGGCTGCCGGGCTGCGGCGCGTGGGGAATATCGAACGTAGAGAAGCGTAGGTGGCGGCCTGTAATTTCGGCGCGCAGCTCGTGCCACAACTCGTTGGGAATCTTCAGGAAAACCTCAACCACCGCCGGATCGAACTGGGTGCCGGAGCAGCGCAGGATTTCTTCGCGCGCAATGTCAAAGCTGCGGGCGCGGCGATAGGGGCGGTCGCTGGTGATCGCGTCGAGGGTATCCGCCACAGCGAAGATTCGGGCTCCGACGGGAATTTCGGCGCCGCGCAGGCCGTTAGGGTAGCCCGTGCCGTCGAATTTTTCCTGATGCGCGAACACGATCTCCGCAGCCTCGCTGAGAAACGGGATCTTGCGCAGGATGTGGTAACCGCGGGTGCAGTGTTCCTTCATGACGTCCTGCTCGTCCTGGGTGAGAGCACCCGGTTTGCGCAGGATATCGTCGGGGATCGCCATCTTTCCAATGTCGTGAAGAAAGGCGCCGCGGGCGATAATCTTGATCTCCGCCGGCTTGATGCCGATGGCCCGTGCCAGAGCGATGGTGTATGCGGTGACGCGCTTGGAGTGGCCTTCGGTTTCTGAATCCTTCAGGTCGAGAGCGTCTCCGAGAGCCTCAAGAGTGATGTCGTAGGAGTGCTCGAGGTCCTCGATGGCCTGCTGCAGCAGTTCTGTTCGTGCCTGGACGACCTGCTCAAGGCTGAGCTGATAGTTCTGGTTTTCTTCGAGAGCGCGGCGGTATTCGAGGGCGCGGGTAACCGTGGCCACAAGGTGCTCGCGCTCGAACGGCTTCAGCAGGTAATCGTAAGCGCCCCGACGCATGGAGTCGATGGCGACACTGACGTCGTGAATCGCCGAGACCATCACTACGGGCACGCTGGGGTACTGGCTGCGGATCCGCTCGAGGAGGGCGATACCGTTGCCATCCTGCATGACAATGTCAGTGAGTACCAGATCGAAGGCCTGCCGTTCGAGAGCCGCGGTAGCTTCGTGGCCGCTGTTGGCGAGATGAACCTGGCACCCCTGGCGCTCCAGGGTGGCCCCAATCATGGACCGCACCGGGGTCTCGTCGTCCACCACGAGGACCTGCGCGACTCGCCGGACGCGCGGGACAGAACGGCCATCGCGATCGAGCAGGCTGAGCGAGGTGTTCTCCGGTCCAGGTTGTGCGATGTTCAAAGCCAAGCCTTTTTCTCCGTACCGGCTTTATGCGGCCCCGGGGAGTTCGCGTTCCTGAAAGAGCGCCTGTTGAACTACGGGGACGTGCCGGTCGGCTTCCGGCGCATTTGTTTGGAGCCGACGTGCCGAAACACACGCGTCGACTCAGTTTGTGAAACCACAAAGAGGTGTGATTTGGCCGTCAGACTGTAACGGCAGCGTACAAACGAAGGTAGCATGTTGATCGGAAATAGAAATACCACCTTTGTGCCAACCTATTCTGACGGACGACCCTCGAGCCGGCGCCGTCCTGATGCGCGCTTCAGCCGCTTCAACCAGTGCTCTGTCAGTCCACTTTACCCTGCCGATTTCTCCGTGCCTCGGCCCATCCCTCGCGTGTCACCTGGCGGGCTCGTCCAATGGCCAGCGCGCCGGCCGGAACGTCTCTGGTAATACAGGAGCCGGCGCCGACATAGGACCCGTCTTCCAGGGTCACAGGCGCAACCAGGGTCGAGTCGCTTCCCACGAAACACCCCTTTCCGATGGTCGTCTTGTGCTTGTTCACGCCGTCGTAGTTGCAGGTAATGACGCCGGCGCCGATATTAGTTCCCTCGCCCACGTCGGAGTCGCCGAGGTAAGCCAGATGATTTGCCTTCGCGCCCTTCCCGAGGCGCGCCTTTTTGGTTTCGACGAAGTTGCCGACGTGCGCGTCTTCGCCGATTTCGCTGCCCGGCCGCAGATGCGCGAAGGGCCCGATTTTGGCTCCGGCAGCAATGGAGCTTTCCGCCAGCACACAGCTTTGACGGATGAGGACGTCATCGGCCACCGTGCAGTTCTCAATCACGGAAAACGAGCGAACATGGCATCCCGATCCCAACGTGGTTTGGCCGAGGAGCTGAACGAAAGGCTCAATGACGGTCCCGGCGCCGACTTCAACACCGGGATCGATGACGCATGTGTCGGCACGCCAGATAGTTACGCCCGAGTCCATAAGCCGGCGCGCGGCCTCAGACTGAGCGGCGACCTGGTGGGCCACTTTTTCCGCGATGCTGCCGGAACCTTTGGCTTCGTGCGCCATGGCGGGTTCAACTCCTTCGTCATGCTTCACTGCTGACCTCCTCCGCCCATGCCAGGCCCCATCCCGGCCCCCCTGGGGGCGCCGGGAATGGTGATGTCAATGGGCTTGACCGGCCCGAGTTTGAGGGCATCCAGTCCGGGCTGGATCTCCGCTCCGTTACCAACCACAAGAATGGCGAGCTGGTCAGGGTGGATGTATTTTTTGGCCGCCGCGGCGAGGTCGGCGACGGTGACTTTACGGAGGTCCGCTTCGTAAGTTTCGAGGTAGTTGGAGGGATAGCCGTGGAATTCGAGGCGCATCTGCTCGGCCAGGACCTTCTCCGGGGTGTCATAGCGGAACAGGAACGTGTTAAGGATGTCGTCTTTGGAACGATTCAGCTCTTCCTCGGTGAAGGGCTGGGTGTTAAGGCCGGCGATCTGCTCGAGCGCGGCCTTGGTGGCGTCCACGGTGGAGGCGCTTTTGGTAAGCACTTCCACATCGAAGGGAGCAGGGTGGTCGTAGGCGAAGTCGACGCCCCCACCCACCGCATAGGCCAGGCCCAGCTTGGTGCGGACCGTCTGGAAGAGGCGGCTGGCGAATCCGCCGCCGAGGATGTCGTTCATCACGGCGATCGCGGGAACGTCAGGATTGCGGCGGTCGGTGCCGAGTCCCACGATCTGAATGTTCGACTGGTTTACGTCCTGCTTGTCGATGAAGTAAACGGCCTGTTGCGGCGGGTGGAAGTCTTCGTGACGGGCGGGAACGGACTTGACCTGCGGCAGGGGCTCGAAGGCAGCGCGGAGTTTCTGTTCCATGGCGCCGGAGTCGAAGTCGCCGCTGATGCCGACAATCAGCTTGTTGCCGATGGTCTTCTGGTGCCAGGCGTCGAGGTCCTGCACAGTGACAGAGCCGATGGTCTGGAGCTCCGCCTGGCGCGCGTAGGGGCTGTTGGGGCCGTAAACGAGCTTGGCGGCCTCGCGGCCGGCGATTTCGCCTTCATCATCATTGCGGCGAACGATGCCGGTGGCCGCCTGCTGCTGGGCGAGTTGTAGCTTCTGGGGGTCGAATTTGGGATGAAGAAGCAGGTCCAGCGCCATGGAAAAGATCTGATCGGAATCGGCTTTCAACGAATCCCAAGAGAGCTGTGTGACCTGCGCACCGCCTGCGGTTTCAATGTGCGCGGCCTTGGACTCGAGCAGGTCGTCCATCTGATCGCCGCTCATTTTGGTGGTGCCGCTGGTGCGCCATGTTTCGCCGTAGAGCGAAATCATGCCGACTTTGCCGGGGCTTTCGTCCACCGATCCACCGGGGATGAGGATGGTTCCCGAAACGAACGGCAGCTCGTGATCCTCCTGCAGGAACAGGACGATGCCGTTCTTTAGCTCAATGCGTTTGGGCTGCCGGGGCTTGAATTGCTTGAGAGGCGGAATGGGAATCTTCTCCCATGGCCTGGATTGCGCCGTCGAGTCCTGACTGGATTGCTGGGCCGGCGACGGGGCGACAACGGCGAGCGCGGCGCAGGCGAGGAGGCATTGTGCAACCGAAAACTTGTTCATCGTGCTTCTCCTGCGTTGCCGCCAGCCTTTTCCGCGGGTTTTTCAGGCTGTGCGGGCGCCTGGGTTTCGATCCATGCGCTGGTTCGATTGCTGGCCACGAAGACCTGGTTTGCCACCCTTTTGATATCCGCCTTGGTCACTTTGTCGACCTTGTCCAGCTGGTTGAAAAGTTCGCGCCAGTCGCCGTAACGTGTCTGATATTCAGCCAGGGCCTGGGAGAGCCCCTGGTTGTCGGCCAGGCCGCGGAGAAGGTCGGCGCGGGCGCGGGTCTTGAACATGGCAAGTTCCTCGTCGCTTACGTCGGTTGACTTGAGCTTGTCGATTTCCTTGTGAATGGCGGCTGCCATCTCCTGCGGAGTGTGCCCGGGCAGCGGCACGGCATAGAAGGCGAAGAGGCCGGCAAACTTGTCGCCGGGATAAGGGCTGAAACCCTGCGCCTCGGCGGCGATCTGCTGGTCGCGGACCAGGCTGCGGTAGAGGCGGGAGACGCGGCCATTCGACATGATGTCGCTGATGGCGTCGTAGACCGTGTCGTCGGGATCCTTGTAGCTGCCGCGATGGTAGCCCTCGATATAGAACGGCTGCGACTGCTCGCGGATAAACACGGTCTTTTCCGCAAACTGCTTTGGCTCCAGAGTCGTCATGAGGAGCGGCTTGGGGCCGGCAGGCACCTTGCTGAAGTACTTCTCGAGCATGGGCAGGATCGCGGCGGCTTTGACATCGCCGACAACGGAGACCACGAGGTTGGAGCCGACATAAAACTTCTTGTGGAAGTCCATCGCTTCCGTGGCGGTAATCTGGCTGACCTCACTGGGCCACCCGATGCCGCTACGTCCATAGGGATGCGCTACGTAAGCGGTGGCGAGGAACTGCTCCAGAAGGCGGCCGATAGGATTGGAGTCGGTGCGCATGCGGCGCTCCTCCAGCACCACGTCGCGCTCCTTGTAAAACTCGCGGGGAACGGTTTCCGCCAGGCGCGAGCTTTCAAGCCAAGCCCACAATTCCAGCCGATTTTCCGGCATGGACCAGAAGTACTGTGTCTCGTCGAGTCCCGTGGAGGCATTCAGGCCCTCGGCCCCATTGCGCTCCGCGACCTCAGTGAACTGGTTGGGGACGACATATTGCTGCGCGTCGGCCTGGGCTTTTTTGAAGGCGTCTTCGAGCTGTGCGAGCTTCTGCTTGTCAGGGCCGAGGGGGTTGCGCCGCTCGGCCTCTACATCCTGCTCGGCCTGTTCAACTTTCTGCAGGGCAATCTTCTCGTCCGGCCAGTTTTTGGTGCCGATTTCGGTGGTTCCCTTGAAAGCCAGGTGCTCAAACATGTGCGCCAGGCCGCTTTCGCCAGAGGGATCGTTCACGTCGCCTGCGTCAACGAACGTGGTGTAACTGAAAACCGGTGCCTCAGGGCGCTCGCAGATCAGGATGGTAAGGCCATTGGGCAGCACCTTGGTGGTGATGCGCTGCTCAAAGCTCTTCAGGTCCTGGGCCCGCAGAAGGGGCACAGCCAGCGCGCCGGCAAGAAAGGCGGCAGCGCCTAGCGGAAAGAGAGAAACGCGAGCGGTCATGCAGGCTCCTTGGGCGCGGCGTACCGTAAATGCGTGTATACGGCGCCGCAACTTCAAAACTAACCCAAAACCCCGGATCTCCGCTTTGAAGACGGGCAGCACTTGAACCGACGGACGGCGCTACCGTACCCTTCTGAGAGATTCCGAGGGCACTGCATGCGCAAGTTTCTGTTTTGGACGATGGCGGTTGTGTGCGTGATGATGGCGCTGTTTGTGGCGGCGGTGTGGACAGTGGCCTTTTATCCGCGGCGCAATTCACACCCGCCGCTCAAACTGGCGCAGGGGATGCTGGCGATCGAGCATGCTCGGATCTATACATCGCCGACCGACCCGCCGATTGCGGACGGCACCATTTTGATGCGCAATGGACTGATTGCGGAGGTGGGCCGAGACATGGTCGTGCCCGCGGGCACCCAGACGGTTGCCTGCGATGGCTGCGTGGTGATGGCGGGGTTTTGGAATGCGCACGTTCACTTCACTGAGCCGAAGTGGCAGTTTGCGGAGTGGACGTCGGCAGGCACGCTCGACGCGCAGCTCGCGGACATGTTTCTGAGCCGCGGTTTCACGACGGTGATCGATCTGGGGTCGAACCCGGCGGATACGTTTGCAATCCGCCGGCGCACAGAACTGGGCGAGCTGCGCGGCCCGTATATCTATACGGCGGGGACGGCTCTGTATCCCCCGCGAGGAATTCCGTTCTATCTGAAGGAGACGCTGCCGCGGTGGATGACGGCCATTATGCCGCAGCCGGAAACGCCGGAGGCCGCGCAGAGGATTGTGCGGCGCAACCTGGCTTCAGGCGCCGATGTGACCAAGCTGTTTACGGGGTCGTGGGTGGAGCGCGGGCATGTGCTGCCCATGCCGCTGCCGATTGTAAAGGCGGCGGTAGAGACGACTCATCTGAACGGAAAGGTGGTGTTTGCGCATCCATCCAACCTGGCGGGCACGCAGGCCGCAGTGCAGGGCGGAGTGGATGTGCTGGCGCACGTGCCGGATGACACGCGGGGGATCACGCCGGAGCTCTTTCAGACGATGGTGCGGCAGAACATGAGCATGGTGCCCACGCTGAAAATGTTTACGACTACGGTGACGAGCGATCCGCATTACATGGACCCGATGTATGCGGAGGTGCGGCTGTTCAAGGCGGCCGGAGGGACGCTGCTCTTCGGGACCGATGTGGGTTACATGACGGACTACAGCACGGAGGGCGAGTTTGCGGCGCTCGCGAAGTGCGGGCTCACATGGCAGGACGTGCTGGCCATGCTGACTACGAATCCTGCGGAGCGGATGGGCCAGAGCAGCCGCAAGGGAACGATTGCGGCAGGGAAACTGGCGGACTTGACCATTTTGAGCGCCGACCCGGCGACGGATCTGACGAACTTTGCCAAGGTGCAGGCGGTGGTGCGCTCAGGGGCCGTGATCTGGCAACGCTGACTGATCGGTCTGGTCTTGTGGGCGCGCGCGGCGCAGCCGGATGTTCTGGACGGAGTTGGCGCGCGCGGTGTATTGTCTTTGCCGGAGCCATTGATGCTGCGTATCCTATATTCCCTTTCGAGAAGCGCCCGACTGGTTCCGCTGTAGATTGCATCCAAAGATGTGCGGTCTCTCCGATCGTAAGAGTCTCCCCAACCGCCCCTGTTTTCCAGGAGATGCATAGTGAAAGGCCTGAACTTTGAACTGGGCGAGTCAATCGCGCTGTTGCGCGAGACTGTGCATAGCTTTGCCCAGAATGAACTCGCTCCCATTGCCGATCAGGTGGATCGCGAGGGGAAATTTGCGCGCGCCATCTGGCGCAAGCTTGGCGACCTGGGCCTGTTGGGAATCACCGTGGATGAGGAGTTTGGCGGCGCGGAACTGGGATATCTGGAGCATGTGATCGCGATGGAAGAGATATCGCGGGCATCGGCTTCGATTGGCTTGTCCTACGGTGCGCATTCCAACCTTTGCGTCAACCAGCTTGCCAAAAACGGCAACAAGGAGCAGAAGCGGAAGTATCTTCCCAGGCTGATCACCGGCGAGCATGTGGGCGCGCTGGCCATGAGCGAGACGGAGGCAGGTTCAGACGTGGTGAGCATGCGCCTGCGCGCCGATAAACGCGGCGATGTATACGTGCTGAACGGCACCAAGATGTGGATCACCAACGGACCGGACGCAGACACCCTGATTGTGTATGCCAAGACGGAGCCGACGGCGGCATCCCGCGGGATTACAACGTTCATCGTGGAGAAAGGGTTCAAGGGCTTTTCAACCTCGCCCAAGCTGGACAAGCTGGGGATGCGGGGATCGAGCACGTGCGAACTGGTGTTTCACGATTGCGAAGTGCCGGAGGAGAACGTGC
This sequence comes from Occallatibacter sp., assembly GCF_036502485.1. Classification (GTDB taxonomy): domain Bacteria; phylum Acidobacteriota; class Terriglobia; order Terriglobales; family Acidobacteriaceae; genus Telmatobacter. The sequence continues at coordinate 12,869 of NZ_DASXYM010000055.1, forward strand.
TGGGACGCGTGGGCGGCGGGACGCGGGTGCTGATGTCGGGGCTGGACTATGAACGCCTGGTGCTGTGCGGCGGCCCGCTGGGGATCATGGGCGCATGCCTGGATGTGGTGATTCCCTATGTGCACGAGCGGAAGCAGTTCGGCAAGCCTATCGGTGAGTTTCAACTGATGCAGGGCAAGCTGGCGGATATGTACGTGGCATTTCACGCCTGCCGGGCATATGTGTATGCGGTAGCACAGGCGTGCGACCGCCACGGCGAAAACGTGCGCAAGGACTGCGCGGGTGCGATCCTCTATTCTGCGGAGAAGGCCACGTGGATGGCGGGTCAGGCGATCCAGGCGCTGGGCGGGAATGGCTACATCAATGAGCATCCCACGGGAAGGTTGTGGCGGGATGCGAAGCTGTTCGAGATCGGCGCGGGGACATCGGAGATTCGCCGCATGCTGATCGGCCGCGAGCTGTTCAAGGAAACAGCGTAAGGGGCGGAACCATGGCAGTGCTCTCATCGCAGATTCAGACGCGCAGTGAGGAGTTCCGCTCGAACGCGGAGCGCATGCAGGGGCTGGTGCGCGAACTGCGCGAGAAGACCGCGATGGCGACGCTCGGCGGCAATGAAGCGGCGCGCAAGAAGTACAAGTCGCGCGGGAAGCTGTTTGCACGCGAGCGCGTTGATCTGCTGGTGGATGGCGGCACGCCGTTTCTGGAATTGTCGACGCTGGCGGCGAACGGCATGTATGGCGGCGACGTGCCGGCTGCGGGGATGGTCACGGGCATTGGGCGCATCAGCGGAACCGAATGCGTGATCGTGGCCAACGACGCGACGGTGAAGGGCGGCACGTATTTCCCGCTGACGGTCAAGAAGCATTTGCGCGCGCAACAGATTGCAATGGAGAATCATCTGCCGTGCGTGTACCTGGTGGATTCAGGCGGCGCGTTTTTGCCCATGCAGGACGAAGTGTTTCCCGATCGCGATCACTTTGGGGCGATTTTCTACAATCAGGCAAACTTGAGCGCCAAGGGCATTGCGCAGATTGCGTGCGTGATGGGCTCGTGCACGGCGGGCGGCGCGTATGTGCCGGCCATGTCGGACGAAGTAGTGATTGTGAAGGAGCAGGGCACGATCTTCCTCGGCGGGCCGCCGCTGGTGAAGGCGGCGACCGGCGAGGACGTGTCTGCTGAAGATTTGGGCGGAGCCGATGTGCACACGCGCATCTCAGGCGTGGCCGATCACCTTGCGGACGACGATGCGCATGCGCTGGCGATGGTGCGGCGGATCGTGTCAAACCTGAATCGGCCGAAGCCTGCCGGGCCGCAACAAGCGCCGGAAGATCCATTGTTCGATCCCGAAGAAATGTACGGCATTGTGCCGGCGGATACGCGCAAGCCCTACGACGTGCGCGAGGTGATTGCGCGCCTGGTGGACGGCAGCCGCCTGGATGAGTTCAAGCAGCGTTATGGCAGCACGCTGGTGACCGGGTTTGCGCACATTCACGGATATGTCGTGGGCATCCTCGCGAACAACGGAATTCTGTTTTCAGAGTCGGCACAGAAGGGCGCGCACTTCATCGAGTTGTGCGCGCAACGCGGGATTCCGCTCGTGTTTTTGCAGAACATTACCGGGTTCATGGTGGGACGCAAGTACGAGAACGGCGGCATTGCGAAGGACGGCGCCAAGATGGTGACGGCGGTCGCCTGCGCGCGCGTGCCGAAATTCACGGTGCTGATCGGCGGCAGCTTTGGGGCGGGCAATTACGGCATGTGCGGGCGTGCCTATCATCCGCGTTTGTTGTGGATGTGGCCGAATGCGCGCATCAGCGTAATGGGCGGCGAGCAGGCTGCGAATGTGCTGGCGCGGGTGCGGCGCGATGCGCTGGAGGCGCAGGGCAAGGAATGGGGCGAACAGCAAGAGGACGAATTCAAGGCGCCCATTCGCGCGCAGTATGAAGAGCAGGGGAACCCGTTCTACGCGACGGCGCGGCTTTGGGATGATGGCATTCTCGATCCGCTGGACACGCGGCGCGCGCTGGCGCTGGGCCTGGCAGCGGCACAGAACGCGCCTGCGGAAGCAACGCGGTTTGGCGTATTCAGGATGTAAGCAAAGCTATGGCCGAACAGACGATCGAAGTCGAGCAGCGGGGCGCGGTGGCATGGGTGTGGCTGAACCGGCCCGAGTTGCACAATGCGCTGAATGAAAGCCTGATTCGCGAGCTGACGCTGGTCTTGCGCGGGCTGAGCGATGATCCCGCTTACCGCGTGATTGTGCTGGCGGGACGCGGCCGAAGCTTCTGCGCAGGCGCGGATATCGAATCGATGAAGCAGCAGGGAGCGGCCAGCGCGACGGCGAATCGCGACAGCGCGCGCGAACTGGCGGACTTGTTTCACGCCATCGCTTCGTCGCGAAAGCCGACGATCGCCCGCGTGCAAGGGGCGGCGATTGGCGGCGGCCTGGGCCTGGTGAGCGCGTGCGACATTGCGATTGCTGCTGTCGATGCGAAGTTCGCGGCCTCAGAGGTGCGGCTGGGTTTGATTCCGGCAACCATTGGGCCGTACGTGGTGCGGGCCATCGGGACGCGGTGGGCGCGGAGGCTGTTTCAAACGGCGGAGCGTCTCACGGCGGCGCAGGCAGAAAAGATCGGGCTGGTGCACGAGGCGGTTGAGGCTGGCGGCCTGGATGAGCGTGTGGATGCGATTGTGAGTGATCTGCTGATGGGGGCGCCCTTGGCGCAGACCGCTGCGAAGGACCTGATTGATGCGGTAGTGGACCGGCCGATTAGCGCGGAGTTGATTGAGTACACTGCAGAGCGGATTGCGGTGGTTCGCGCGCAGGACGAGGCGAAGGAAGGGCTGAGCGCATTTCTTGAGAAGCGCAAGGCGCGGTGGGTGCCTGCGCAATCATGAGCAAGATGTTCGAGACAATCCTGATTGCGAATCGCGGCGAGATTGCGTGCCGTGTCATTGCGACATGCAAGAGGATGGGAATTCGCACGGCGGTGGTCTACTCCGATGCGGACGCGCATGCTTTGCATGTGCGGCTGGCCGACAAGGCGGTGCGGATTGGGCCGCCTGCTTCGCGGGAGAGCTATCTCAACATAGCGCGCATTCTCGACGCGGCGAAGCAGACGGGTGCGCAGGCGGTCCACCCAGGGTATGGATTTCTTTCAGAGAACGACGAGTTCGCGGAAGCCTGTGCGGAGGCGGGAGTTGTCTTCATTGGCCCTGCGCCGGAGGCGATCCGCGCCATGGGATCGAAGGCTGCAGCCAAGGAACTGATGCGCAACGCGGGCGTTCCCTTGACGCCGGGGTACGACGGGACCAACCAGGATGCGGAATTCCTGCAGCAGCAGGCCGATACGATTGGCTACCCCGTGATGATTAAAGCCAACGCCGGCGGCGGCGGCAAGGGCATGCGGCGTGTGAATGCGCGCGGAGATTTTGCGGCGGCACTGGCATCGTGCCGGCGTGAGGCGGCTGCTTCGTTCGGAGATGATTCCGTGCTGCTGGAGAAATATCTGGTTGAACCGCGGCACGTGGAGGTGCAGGTCTTTGGCGATACCCACGGCAACGTGGTCAGCCTGTTTGAGCGAGACTGCAGCGTACAGCGTCGCCATCAGAAGGTGATTGAAGAGGCTCCCGCGCCGGAACTCCCCGGCGATTTGCGGCAGAGGCTGAGCGAGGCGGGGCGCAAGGCGGCGCAGGCAGTGCAGTATGTGGGTGCGGGGACGGTGGAGTTCCTGGTGGACCGCGACGGCGGCTTCCACTTCATGGAGATGAATACGCGCCTGCAGGTGGAGCATCCGGTGACGGAGATGATCACGGGGCTCGACCTGGTGGAGTGGCAGATTCGTGTGGCTGCGGGAGAAGCGCTGCCTCTATCGCAGGATCAGCTCACGTTGCGTGGGCACGCAATCGAAGTACGCATTTACTCCGAGGACCCCGCGCACGAATTCCGGCCGTCGATTGGGACGATTGTTCATCTGCGCGCGCCGGGGGCGACGCGGCATGTGCGCGTAGATACGGGCATCAACGAGGGCGATGCGATCACGCCGTTTTACGATCCCCTGATTGCGAAGCTGATTGTGTGGGACGAGACGCGCGCACTGGCGGTGCGGCGCATGGCGCAGGCACTGGGCGAGTTCGAGATCGTGGGCGTGGCGAACAACCTGGAGTTTTTGCAGCGCTTGGTGACGAGTCCATCCTTCATGGAAATGCGGCTGGATACAAGCCTGATCGATCGCGAGCACGATTGGATTGCGCGCGCGGAGACCGTTCCCGATGCGGCGGCTGTGATGGCGGCACTGGCGGTTGTGCAGCACGGTGCGAGTGGGCAGGATCGGTCGCCATGGGCCGCGCGCGATGGCTGGCGGATGAATGCAGCGCAGGAGCTCACGGTTCGGCTGACCGGTGCCGTCCAAAATTTGGAAGTCGTGTTTACGTATCGGGGCGCAGCATACGGTGTGCGAATTGGCGAGCGCGAATTCGAAGTGAGCGGGGCTGTCCACGAGGGCAGAGATCTTGATGCCGTGGTGAATGGCGAGCGTATGCACGCCCGAGTTGTGGCGGCCGGCGCGCATTATCACGTGTTCCTAGCCGGGCGGCATTACCAGTTTGAGTATGACGATCCGCTGGACGTGGAGGCGCAGCATCAGGGCGGCGAAGCAAGCCTGCTGGCGCCGATGCCGGGTCGTGTCGTCGCACTTGTGGCCGAGCCGGGGGCCCGCGTGGAGAAGGGCGCGCCGCTGCTGGTGCTGGAAGCGATGAAGATGGAGTGCACGATTTACGCGCCGGCAGCGGGGCAGGTCGAGACGTTTCATTTTGCGGCCGGGGACCAGGTGAGCGAAGGAGTGGAGCTGTTGCACTTCACGCGTGACGATGCGGGCGAGGATGGCAATGGCTGAGAAGGTGCGCATTGTCGAAGTGGGCGCGCGCGACGGCTTGCAGAATGAGCCGCAGATTGTGCCGACCGAGACCAAGCTCCAGTTCATTGAACAGCTGGCCGATGCCGGGCTGAAGACAATCGAGGCGGCGGCCTTCGTTTCGCCAAAATGGGTTCCCCAAATGGCGGATCATGCGGAGGTGATGCGCGGCCTGCAGCAACGTGAGGGTGTCAACTATCCCGTCCTGGTGCCCAACCTCCGCGGGTTTGAGGCGGCGGTGGGCGCGGGCGCAACGGAGGTGGCAGTGTTCGCGGCTGCGTCCGAGACGTTTTCACAGAAGAACATCAACTGCAGCATTGAGGAAAGTTTCGCCCGGTTCGCGCCCGTGCTGGAGGCAGCACGAGCGGCGCGGGTACGCGTGCGCGGATATGTTTCATGCGTGCTTGGCTGTCCATACGAGGGTGCCGTCGATCCGGCGCGTGTGGCAGATGTGGCGGGAAGGCTGTACGACGCTGGCTGCTATGAAATTTCGCTGGGCGACACCATTGGTGTGGGTACGCCCAATCGAACCAAAACGATGATTGCAACGGTTGTGGCGCGTGTGTCGGCGGACAGCCTGGCGGGACACTTCCACGACACCTACGGGCAGGCGCTGGCGAATGTGTATGCGGCGATGGAGGCGAACGTGCGCGTGTTCGATGCGTCCGTGAGCGGGCTGGGCGGATGCCCCTATGCGCCGGGTGCCGCGGGCAATGTGGCCACGGAAGATCTCGTCTACATGCTGAACGGCATGGATGTGGAGACCGGCGTGGATCTGGATCGGCTGATCGCGGCGGGGGCGTTTATCTGCGGCAAGCTGGCGCGCGAAACGCAATCGCGGGTGGCGAGGGCGCGCGGGAAGGCCTGCTGAACCGGCAGACTCTGCGAACAAGGTCGAAACAGATTCCCCCGGGAACCACAGATCAGAAATGCAAAAGCAAACGCAGAAGGCAACAGCGAAAGCAAAAGCGGGTCTTTCCCGGGGGTTCTTCAGGTCAGGGTGACAATCGTTTTGAGTTGATGAAGCGATTACATGAGGATCTGCGGTTCTGTTTTGGCCTGCAGTTCCTCACGCGTGACGCCTGGGGCGAGTTCGATAAGGTGCAGGCCTTGGAGGGAGATGTCGAGGACCGCGAGGTCTGTCACGATGCGGTTGACGACGCCGGCGCCGGTGAGCGGTAGCGTGCATTGATGCAAGATTTTGGGCTCGCCGTCTTTGGATGTGTGCTCCATGACAACGACTACGCGGCGCACGCCTGCAACCAGGTCCATCGCGCCACCCATGCCTTTCACCATTTTGCCGGGAATCATCCAGTTGGCCAGGTCGCCCTGCTCGGAAACCTGCATGGCGCCGAGGATGGCGAGGTTGATGTGGCCGCCGCGGATCATGGCGAAAGAGTCGGAGGAGGAGAAATAGCTCGCGCCTGGCAAGGCGGTCACCGTCTGCTTGCCGGCGTTGATGAGGTCGCAGTCTACCTCCGCGTCCGTGGGAAAAGGCCCGATGCCAAGCAGTCCGTTTTCTGAGTGCAGAGTGACGTGAATGTCGGCGGGAATGTAGTTGGCCACCAGCGTGGGAATACCGATGCCGAGGTTCACGTAGAATCCGTCTTCAAGTTCCTGCGCGGCGCGCTGCGCCATCTGCTCACGGGACCATGCCATGTTTACGCCTCGCGGGTGGTGCGCTTCTCAATGCGCCGGGACGGATGGGGATTGTGCACCATGCGCTGCACGAAGATGCCGGCCGTGTGGATGAGGTCGGGATCAAGTTCGCCGGGCTCGACCAGGATCTCGACTTCAGCAACGGTCACGCGTCCGCTCATGGCGGCGCCGGGATTGAAGTTGCGTGCGGTCTTGCGGTAGATGAGGTTGCCGTAGGTGTCGCCCTTCCATGCCTTCACCAGCGCCAGGTCGGCGCGGATGCCGCGTTCGAGGATGTAAGTGTGGCCGTCGAACTCGCGGTGCTCCTTGCCCTGAGCAACCAGGGTGCCCACCCCGCTGCGCGTGTAGAAGCCGGGGATGCCGGCTCCTCCTGCGCGCATGCGTTCCGCCAGCGTGCCTTGCGGGGAGAATTCCACCTCCAGCTTTCCTGAGAGGAATTGCCGCTCGAACTCACGATTCTCGCCCACATAGCTTGAGATCATCTTTTTGATCTGTCCGGTTTCAAGCAAAAGCCCCAGCCCTCCGCCATCGATCCCGGCATTGTTGCTGGCAATCGTGAAGTTCGTTTTTCCGGTGTCGCGCAATGCGGCAATCAGAACTTCAGGAATGCCGCAAAGCCCGAACCCGCCCACGGCCAGCGTCATGCCGTCTTCAACAATGCCGTCCAGGGCCGAGTGCCCATCCGGGTAGACTTTCGATTTGGCCAAAGGGAACCCTTTCCGGCGAAGCAGTGAGAGACGTTTGCAGAGCCCGCAAAGTAGTATGCGAGGTGGACCGTTGCGCGCGCAATAGCCGCCTGCGTGCATCCAAAGGGTGGATACCTTTATGAGCGCGCGCGTGTCGATTTTTAGTCGCATCAATAACTCTGTTCTGAGAGCGCAGATGAATCAGGTCGATCGCCTGGCAGCCAGTAGCACGAGACTCCCCGCATGACGGAAGACCGCGCCGCAGAAGTGGAGGTGAATGGCGCGCCGGCCGCGCTGCGGCTGCGTCACGTGCCCAATGCAGTGTCGGCGATCGTCTTGTTCTGTGCTCGGCTGCTGGCCGCGGTGCTGCAACTGCGCATTGTGGACCGGCACTGGGGTGGCGCATTCACAGGGCTGAACGCGCTGAGCAACCAGGTGCTGCTTTATGTGACGCTGCTGGAACTGGGGCTATCGCAGTCGGCGATCACGCTTCTTTATGAACCACTGCTGAAGCGGGATCATCCGCGCGTCTGCGGAATGATCGCGGCTCTTCGCCACGACGTCAGAATGCTGGCGCTGGTGGGCAGCATCGTGATCTTCCCCGCATTGGTGTTGTATGCGCGCCTTATTCAAGGTCCCCTGCCGTTCGCCACGGTGGCAGGAACGGTTGCCTTTGTTGCCGCTTCCGGCTTCATGCAGCTGATGGCCATTCACTTTCAGGCTTACTTGAATGCCGCCGAACAACTCGACAAGGTGAACTATACGTTTGCCGGCGGCTATCTGTTGAAAACTGGCGTGGGACTGCTGCTCGCGATCCACTGGAACAACTATCTGCTGCTGCCCGCCGCCACCGCAGCTCTCACAGCGGCAGAATTCGCTGCGCTGAAGCTGGCGTTCCATCGCGCATTCCCGGAGTTCTGCCCAGTCGATTGGCGTGAGCCGGCACGCGCACTCCGCAGCCGCGCGAAGTATGTCTTGATTCAGCGTGTAGCCGGCGTGGCGTACTACCAGTCTGACTTCATCATCCTTTCGCTGACCACATCACTGGTCATCGTGAAGGATTATGCAAAGTTCCAGTACGTCGCGGCCGCGCTGGTCAGCGTGGTGGGGTTGGTTGCGGCGTCGCTCACCACCTCAATTGCGCGCATGCAGCTGCGCTATCACGCAGAAAATCGACGCAGGCAATATGTCACTGCGCAACTGGGGATCAGCATCATTGGGGCGGTGCTGATGCTCGCTTTCTGCTTCACGGCGCGGAGCGTCGTGTCGATGGTGTTCGGTGGCGACCCCGAAGTAAGCACGGAGAGCATTGTCCTCTTCGGCACCGCGCTGTTCCTCAATATTGTGAAAGCGGCCGACGATATCTTCATCATGGCGAAAGGTGCATTTGAGATTGGTTGGTGGATTCCAGCCGTCGAGGTGCCGGTCTATGTGGTCACCGGCGTGGTCCTCTCCCGATATATGGGATTTAACGGAATCCTGCTGGCATCTATCGCGACTAACCTCACCATCGCTATCACGTTGAAAGGGATCGTCCTCTCCGGCCCGGTGTTCGACTGCTCCCGGTCCCAGTGGTATTCGTCGCGGTTCTCAGGCATGGCCAAGGCTCTGGTCGCGGTCGTTCCGCTCGCGGCGGCATATGTACTCGCCACTCTTTTTGTGCATCAAACTGTCTTACGGTTCGTTGCGAGTAATCTGCTGGGGCTGGCCTACCTGGTAGGCATACTGCGATCGGTCGTCTCGAAACGCTCCGGCGCACTTGATCAAGTTAGCTGAAAAAGGGGTTTGAGTAGGGAAATGCACGTCATCCACCCAAACCGGCGGAACTACCTTTAGAGAGAGCCGCATGGGCGAACACGCACTGGAGATGGCCACCGAACTGCCGCCCGTATCGAGCCAGCGCGCGCGCATCCTTCTGCTTTCGGTGGCCGCTGTCATGGGTGGCGCGGAAGTGTATCTGGTGCGACTGGCGGAGTTGCTGGCGGCCCACGCCGATCTCTATGCGGTGTGCGCCAACCCTCAACTTGCGCGGGAACTTTCACGCTTGAGAGTCACTGTCCACCAGGTCCCCTGTCCCATGGGCTCGCGGGCACAGCGTGTTCTCAAATATCCGATGCTACTGATCGGCACGCTGTGGGCTCTCGCTCGTCATCGCATCGATGTATGCCACATCAGCGGCTACCAGGCGGCATTCCTTCTACCCCTCGCTCGCATGAATGGTTGCCGCGCATTTGTTACGCCGCACCATCTTCCGGGCGGCCTCGCGCGCCGCCTCTACGGAATCTTCGTTCGCTGCGCGCATCGCGTGGTGAACGTGTCCGCGACGGTAGATCGCGAACACCATGCGCTGGCGCCGTCGGTTCAAACGTCGGTCGTAAGGAACTGGGTCCCCGAAATCCCTTCAGCAATGCCGCAACGGAGACCTGACTCGACAAAGCGTGTTGTCTTCGTCGGTCGTTTGGTGGCCAGCAAAGGCCTTCCAGAATTGATCGAGGCTATTCGTCAGTTGCGTGGCGGAGTCAGCCTGCAGATCGCCGGAGAAGGGCCGTTACAAGCCGAGTACGAGCGGATCTCAGAAGGATTGCCGGTTGAATTCTGCGGCTATTACCCTGACCTGGCGAAGTTGTATGCAGGCGCGGATGCGCTGATCGTTCCATCCCATGGCCCGGAAGGAAGCTGCCTGGTTGCTCTTGAAGCGATGACACAGGGGCTCCCCTGCATCCTGAGTGATCTGCCCGTGTACCGCGAGATTGCTGAAAACGGAAGAACTGCGCTGGTGGTACCGGTTGGAGATGTGAACGCACTCGCCGAGGCCATTCGGGCGCTCATCGCTGATCGTGCCGGTGCGCATCGCCTCGCCACTTCCGCATTCGAGATGATGCAAAGCCGCTACAGCCCGGCGGCCGCCGCCCTTGAATATCGCGCTCTATTCGGATTGGGAGAGGTCAGCGCATCGACTGCCTCCATGAGCGACTCAACTGTGCAATGCCAACCGCCGTGCGGAGCGGCCAACTCGTGATGCGCATCGCCTACGACGCCAGAATGAGCTTGGGGCGCTACCGCGGCATGGGTCGCTATCTGCGCATGCTGATTGCCGGACGTGAGCAAAGCCTGCTCGGGCTTGCCGCATCCGGCGAGTCGGATCCCGATCTCTCCCTGCTTGCGAGCGGGGTGCGCTTCCACCCCCTCTGGGAGCAGACCTGCGTGCCGCGGTTGCTGCTCCACCAGAACATGGATGTTTACCTCGCGCCATACAACACCGCGCCCTTGTGTTTGCCCAACGGAACGCGGCTTGTGCTAGTGGTGCATGATCTCATCTTCATGGAGCCGTTACCTCGGTCGCGATCGCTTTATCAAAATCTCGGCCGGTTCTATCGTCGAACGGTCGTGCCACGTGCCATCCGGCGGGCAGACCTCCTCGTCACCGTCTCACGCTACACCGCGCGGCAGTTGATATCGAACTTCGGCGTGGACGAGCAACGGTTGCGCGTGATCCCCAACAGCATCGCACCCGAGTGGTTTCGCAACCCGGCCCCGCCCCGCGGCGAGGCGCGGACGGTGCTGGCCGTTGCCGGTGAGGCGCCCAGCAAGAATCTGAACCATGCGCTGGCCGCGTTTGCCTTGTGCGCGCAGCGGATGAACCATCGCGATCTGCGCATGAAGGTAGCGGGCGTGAAGACAGCGTTCCATGCGGCTTTTCAGATGCATGCCACAAGACTCGGCCTCGGCAATACGGTTGAGTTCCTCCCCTATGTCAGTGACGAGAACATGCGCCGGCTCTACGGCGAGGCCGATGTCCTCCTGATGCCCTCTCTCGCAGAGGGGTTCGGCATTCCAGTGGTTGAAGCCATGGCGAGCGGAGTTCCCGTTGCGGCGAGCCGCGCAACCAGTCTCCCTGAAGTAGGCGGCGACGCCGCGCAGTATTTCGACCCACATTCGGTGGAAGAGATGGCTTCCGTCCTGCAGCGAGTGCTTGAAGATTATGGGTTACGCCGGCAGATGGCGGAACGCGGCCGCATAAAGGCGCGGCAGTTTCATCCGGACACTGTGCGGGCCGGCGTTGAAGCTTTGTGGGATGAGATCGGCCATTCCGCTCATCCGGCGGCGACGGAGTGCATCGCATGATGAAGCCAAAGCTGCTTGTGCTCACGCCGCGCTTTCCGTTTAACACCATCGGGGGCGATCGCATCCGCATCCTGCATGTGTGCCGCGCTCTCAGCGCGCAGTTCAGCATTACCCTGCTGAGCCTCTGCGAAAGGGAAGAGGAGATGCACCTTGAACCGCGCGACAATGTGTTTTCCGCGATCCATCGCGTTCTGCTGCCGCGCTGGCGCTCGCGCGTGAATGCCCTGTGCGCACTGCCCGGTTCGCGCCCCTTGCAGATCGCGTATTACGATTCGCAGGAATTTCGCGAAGCCGTGCGCAGGCTGGTGCCGGAACACGACATGGTGGTCGCGCATTTGATTCGCACCGGCCACTACCTGGCGGATATCCCCGGCCTTCACCCCCCGCGCATTCTTGAAATGACCGATGCCATTTCAATGAATTACCAGCGCATGCGCGCCATGCCGGACAACCGAAGCTGGAAGAAATGGATGTACCTCTTCGAGCAGAAGCGCCTCGAGGACTATGAGCGCTCCATCGTGAGCTGTTTCGATATGGTATGGCTCGCGTCGCAGGCGGACCGCCGCTTCCTTGACCCCCAGGAAGCCGCTCCCATCAGGGTGATTCCAAATGGGACGGACCTGGACGCCCTTCCATTTCGGCCGGCGGCGCAGGGCAATGCCATTGTGTTCATCGGAAACATGGTGAGCCTGCCCAATCAGGATGCGTGTCACTGGTTCATCCGCAACGTGTTGCCCCTCGTACGCCGGCATGCTGCAGTTACTTTTCGCATTGTGGGCAATGCTCCCCCTGCCGTGCGACGGCAGTTCGACGCATACGAAAACGTGGTATTGACGGGCCGGATCGAGCACATCCGCGACGGCATGGCCGATGCGTTCTGTGCCGTGTGTCCCCTCCGCGCCGCTGCGGGCATCCAGAATAAGATGCTCGAGTATTTTGCGTTGGGACTGCCGTGCGTTACCTCTCAGCTTGGCCTGGGTGGCGTGGAGGCCAGGCAAGGGGAGGAGGTCCTGGTGTTCCAAAACGCGAGCGAGGCCGCCGAACAGATTCTCGCCCTTCATGGCGATCGGGCAATGCGCATGAAACTCGCACACGCCGCACGTCGCCTGGTGGAGAGCCGGTATCAGTGGGCCGGCCTCTACGAAGCATTCCGGATTTCTGCAGAGAACGTCCGGGCAAACGCAAATCGCCGTACCGACGGTAAAGATGGCATAACGGCCGCGGCCTGATTTCCAACCGCGCCATATTCTAGAATTCATCCTGCATGTGCGGCCGCTACTATCGACGTTCCGACAAGCAACAGATCGCCGAAGCGTTCCGCCTGGGGCTGCCCACCACATTTGAGATTCTGCCGTCGTATAACGTGGCCCCGCAGACATTCCAGCCGATTGTGCGGCTCAATGAAGAAACCGGTGAGCGGGAACTCGCTTCCTTGCGCTGGGGACTGGTGCCGTTCTGGTCGAACAACGCCAGGATTGCCTACAGCACCATCAACGCCAAGGCAGAGACGCTCGCCACCAGTCCCACGTTCCGCGAAGCGCTGAAGCGGCGGCGGTGCCTGATTCCGCTAGACGGTTTTTACGAGTGGCAGACCATTAACGCGCGCAGCAAGCAGACGTATGCCGTGAACCTTAAGAACAGCAACCTGTTCGCCGTGGCTGGCCTGTGGGATCGCTGGAAGGATAAGGCGACGGGGCAGGCTCTCGAAACATTCACGCTGATCACGACGGATCCCAACGAACTGATGGAGCCGTTCCACAACCGCATGCCGGTGATTGTCCCGGCTGCCGACTACGAGCGGTGGCTGGCGCCGGCCGATCCGGAGCGCCTGCCCGTCGACGTCCTGCGTCCTTACCCTGAAGAGGAGATGGCGGCGTGGAAGGTTGGCGCCTCAGTGGGCAATGTGCGCAACGACAGCCCCGATCTGATCGCGCCCGCAGAAGACGGTCCCGTGCAGGCTACCCTGTTTTGAACCCTCGCGCTTGCCACAGGCGTCCCGCGCCGTGAAATACTGCGGGTGCCCAGTTGCGGCACAAAATTTCAGCCCGGTGGTACCACTCTTGGAAAGAAAGCTGTACACCGCCCGCCTCGAACGCAAGATCTGTATTTCAGAACCTGCTCAATGCTTTCATTTTGAATTCGTAATTGACGAGCTCGAGAGCTTCCCGTTCACCTCAGGCCAGTTTGTGTCTACGCTGGCTCCTGATGTGAATGGCAAGCAGCAGACCCGCGCCTATTCGATTGCCTCCGCCGCAAGCGCCAATCGCTTTGATCTATGCGTGAATCGCGTGGAGGGCGGATTTTTCTCCAACCATCTGGCGGACCTCACCGACCTCCCGCCAAGCGGCTCGGTGAAGGTGCACGGGCCGCACGGGCACTTCGTCCTGCGTACTCCGGTCACGGATTCCATTCTGATTGCAACCGGAACGGGGATCGCGCCCATGCGCGGCTTCACGCAGTGGCTCTTTCCGGAAGGCGGTCCGGACCGCAGCGAGGGCAAGGAGATCTGGCTTGTCTTCGGCACGCGCTACGAGACCGACCTCTACTACCAGGAGGAATTCGAAGCGCTGGCTGCAAAGCATCCCAACTTCCACTACCTGGCGACGCTCAGCCGTGCCGGTGATGGTTGGACCGGCCTGCGCGGCTACGTGCAGGACCACGTTGCCCGCATCGTGGAGGAACGCGCCGCACGCCTCAACCAGGTACTCCCCCTTCCGCCCGTGGATCCGACCACCCCGGCGACCGAGCTCAACTTCGACATCTACGCGTATATTTGCGGCCTCAACAACATGGTGGCGGGTGTGCGCGAAAAGCTGGCCGGCTATGGCTGGCACCGCAAGCAAATCATCTTTGAGCGGTACGACTAGACGGGCAGCGCGCCTTGGCGCAAAAGGAAACGGGCGGCCATCGCGCCGCCCGTTCCTTTTGCGCCGCGAGAGACGAAACTCAGAGATTGAATAGCTCGCGCAGGCGGCGGGTCTGGGAGCGGCTGACCGGGATCTCGGTCTGCTTCTTGTCGTTCATGCGGAGCTGGTAGCTCGACTTGAACCAGGGGACAACTTCGCGGATGTGGTTGATGTTCACCACAAAGCCGCGATGCGCGCGCCAGAAGATCGCCGGGTCGAGCAGATCAAGCAGCTCTTCCAGCGTGCGGCACTTGGATTGTCCCTCGAAATTCTGGGTGGCGACGCGGATCACGCCTTCATCGATGGCGGCGTAGCATATCTCTGCCTGATCCACGAGAAGCAGCCGGCTCTGTGCTTGCACGATGAGCTTGGCGGGCTGCGCGGATGATTGCGGGCGGTTGAGCAGGCGCAGCAGCGTGTCAATCTGGCTTGCAGGCGGAGCGGAGGCCGGTGCGCCGGAGATACGCCCCTTCACGCGCTCCACAGCCTGTTCCACACGATCGCGATCGAACGGCTTGAGCAGGTAGTCAACGGCGTTCACATCGAAGGCGCGGACCGCGTACTGATCATAGGCGGTGGCAAAAACAATGTGCGGCAAGGGTTCGTATTCGGCTCCCGCGCGGGCCTTGGCGTCACTCTGCTCTTTCAGCCTTTTGATGACCGCGAAGCCATCAAGGCCGGGCATCTGTACATCGAGAAAGACCAGGTCGGGGTGGTGCTCTTCGATGAGGTTGACCGCCTCGATTCCGTTGCTACCCTCGGCCAGCACGTCGACACCGCCCACCGAATCGAGCAGGTACTTGAGCTCTTCGCGGGCCAGTTGTTCATCGTCGATGATGAGGGCGGAGAGAGTCATGCCAAACTCAGATTCTACCCTCTCTTCTGCACGGAAGGCTCGCCCCGCATACTGAATAGGGCTGAAGCAAGCGAAACGTGAGTGGAACCGACGGGCAGCCCGGAGCGACGAATGTCGAACGCCAACCTGAATGTGATCAATCTTTCTTCCGAATCAGCCCTCGCGACGGGTTACGACAACCATCCCGTGGCCCAAATCAACGACCATGAAGTGCGCATAAGCACCATGGTCGACGCATACCACTGGCATTGCCACCCACACTCGGATGAATGCTTTCTGGCGCTCGAAGGAGGACTGTTCATCGATTTCGATGACCGAACGGTCGCGCTCCCGCCAGGAAGCCTGATAACCGTGCCCCGTGGAGTTCGCCATCGAACAAGGCCGATGGGCGGCCGCTCAGTGAACCTGACGTTTGAGCTGGCAGGAGCTAAGAGCGAAATGCTCAACCCGCCATCCGTGTAGGCCCGCCTGGCGGAAGACGTCCGCCTGCGCGCGGCTCAGGAGAAACTGCCTAATCCCGCAGCGCGTGCAGACGGGCAGGCATGTGGTCTGCGGCCAGTTCGTGTCCGCAGCGCGTGCAGAATTGGTCAGTCGCCCGGACCGTGCGGAAGCAGTTGCCGCAGTTCGCGGTGAGCTGGTAATTGCACTGGGGGCAAAAGTGGAAGTCGCTCTGCACCATGGTGCTGCACGCAGGGCAGCGGGAAATCAGCGGCTGCCGCAGCAGGAAATACAGCACCGCGCCGATGCCGCCAGGCATGACGAAGCAGATCAGCATCCAGAAGCGCGCGCTCATCGCGCGCCGCGGCGCATCCTTGCTGACGTAGCCGATCATGAGGAAATACAGCGAAGCCAGAACGCCCCACGACAAGTTGAAGTAGATCCTGAAGCCAAGGGGCGGAGCTGGGTGGTGCCGCTGGTCCGGCAGAACCAGCCAAAGATAATATTCAACGCCTACAAATGCGGCGGTGGCGATCAAGATCGACCACAGCGGAATCATCCGCGCGTCGTCATCACCACCGATATTAACTAAATCACGCATAATCAACAGCCCTCGCCAGGAGGGTTACAGCACAACTCGGAGTGCAGGATAACCTTCTACAGAATGGACGGAAGGGGCACGCGGGAAGTTGCGCGCTGCCGGGCCGGGCGATGATCCCAACCGAATACGAGCAACTTCCCGCAGCCGCCTACTTGCTGAACGTGACATATCGCCGGCCGGCATAGAGCCGGAAACCGCCGCCTTCGTTTTCAGTGATCTGCAATGGGCGCGGCCGTTTCATGCCATCGTCATTCGCGGAGTCGACGGAGAAGACGTCATGTGCGCCCACGTCCGTAACCACGAACTTGTTGTCCCCGATAAAGCCCACTCCGTAGATGCCGGCCGGAAGGTCATGGCCGCCGATCTTGATGGGCGCTTCAGTGATGAAGTAGGCCTGATATTTGGCCTGCACATCGCTGGAGTAGCCGCTGGTGTCCACAAGAGTGGTCAGAACGTAAGCGCCGTCCGCGAACTTCACGCCGCCGGAGTTGCGCTTCTGCGCCGGCGCGGCCTGCCCCTTGTACCAGAGATTGTCGGGTAGAAGTTTCTGGGTGTCTGCCGGCTGCAATACCTTGTCGCCACCCTGCGCAATTGCTTTGGCCGGCACGGCCCAGAGACCAAGCAGGAGCCCGGCAAACACAACCATCTTGGATACGCTGCTGAAACGCATCGAAAAAACCTCCCGGTGAAGAATTGCTGATTGCGACGGAGTATACCGCATCGCCGCCCTGGGCTGCGTCAGCCTTGGGACTGACCCGCCGGCACATACAGATCGACGTACTCGTTGACCGGCATGGCGTCCAGGCGCATCGCGTCCAGAGAGGCGTCCAGGATGCGCTTCTGCTGATCCGAGGCAAAGCGCCGGGCCAGATTGGTTTTGAACTTATCCACCAGTAGCGGAAGGCCTTCTTCGCGGCGGCGCCGGTGCCCGATCGGGTACTCGACCGTCTCCTCGATCACGCTGCCATCCTCCAGTTCCATGCGGAGCGAGTTGGCGATGGAGCGCTTCTCCGGGTCGTGATAGTCGCGGGTAAACTGCGGCTCCTCTACGCATGTGATCAGGTCACGAACCGCGTCAATGCGCTTGCCCCAGACGGGGTCCTTCGCCACCGCGTCCTCGTAGTCCGCGGCCGTGAGCCGGCCAAAGATCAGCGGCACCGCGATCATGTACTGCACGCAGTGGTCGCGGTCAGCGGGGTTGGCGAGCGCGCCTTTCTTGTCGATGATGCGGATACAGGCCTCGTGGGTGCGCACCGCGATTCTCTTGATGGCCGAGGCGTTGAGGCCGCGCCGTGCAAGCTCCTCGTGCAGCTTCATTGCACACTCCACCGCCGTCTGCGCGTGAAACTCCGCCGGATAGCTTATTTTGAACAGCACGTTTTCCATCACGTAGGACCCATACGCGCGCTGGAACCTGAACGGATTCCCGCGGAACGACACGTCATAAAAGCCCCAGGTCTTCGCGCTCAAAACAGACGGATATCCCATCTCGCCGGCTTGTGCCATGAGCGCCAGGCGCACCGCGCGGCTGGTGGCGTCGCCCGCGGCCCAGCTTTTGCGCGAGCCCGTATTCGGCGAATGGCGATAGGTGCGCAGGCTTTGGCCGTCCACCCATGCAAGCGAGAGAGCGTTGATGGTCTGCTCACGATCGAGCCCCAGCAACTGGCACACCACCGCGGTGGAAGCCACCTTCACCAGAACCACGTGATCCAGGCCGACCTTGTTAAACGAATTTTCAAGAGCGATGCAGCCCTGGATCTCGTGGGCCTTGATCATTGCGGTCAGAACATCGCGCATCGTGAGTGGCGCTCCGCCCTGTGCAATAGCCACGCGAGAAAGCCAATCCGCAACCGCCAGGATCCCGCCCAGATTGTCAGACGGGTGACCCCACTCCGCTGCCAGCCATGTATCGTTGAAGTCCAGCCAGCGGATGATGGCGCCGATGTTGAATGCCGCCTGGACAGGGTCGAGCACATAGTTCGTCCCCGGGACCCGCGCGCCGTTGGGCACCACCGTTCCCGGCACAATCGGCCCCAGCAGCTTGGTGCACGCCGGATATTCGAGCGCCTCAAGCCCGCAACCCAGCGTATCGATCAGGCACGCGCGCGCCGTCTTGTAGGCGAGGTCGCTTTCAATCTTGTAGTGGAGTGCGTATGCGGCGATGTCGACGAGAACCTGGTCGGCCGCGGGGCGTTCGTTCGAAATGTGGGAGGACACAACGGCTCCTTCTTGCTAACAGCACTCTCAACTATACGAGCCCTCAGCTAGGCGAGAAGCGCACCCATGATGGATGGAATTGAAGCCGATAGTTGATCTATCGGAAACGGCTGATAGCTGACGGCTTCCTTACGTCCGCTCTTCAATCGGCACAAACGCCAGCGGCTCCGGACCGGTGTAATTCGCGCTTGGCCGAATGATCTTCCCATCCCTGCGCTGCTCCAGGATATGCGCGCACCACCCCGCGGTTCGCGCAATCACGAACAGCGGCGTGAACAGATCAATCGGAATCCCCATCATGTGATAGGCCACCGCGCTGAACCAGTCCAGGTTCGGAAACATGCGCTTGGTCTCGTGCATCACGCTTTCAATACGTTCCGCCACGTCGAAATGCGCTGTGTGCCCGGAGCTCTTCGCCAGGCTCCTCGCAATCTCCTTGATGATGTCGCTGCGCGGATCGCTGATGGTGTAGACCGGGTGCCCAAAGCCGATCACCACTTCCTTTTCGGCGACGCGGCGGCGGATATCGCGCTCCGCATCGTCCGGCGTCCGATAGCGATGCTGGATCTCCAGCGCCACTTCGTTGGCGCCCCCGTGCTTCGGCCCCTTCAGCGCGCCAATGGCGCCGGCGATGCAGGAATAAGTGTCCGAGCCGGTCCCCGCGATCACGCGCGCCGTAAACGTCGATGCGTTGAACTCGTGTTCCGCATACAAGATGAGCGAGGTCTGCATCGCCTCCACCCACTCGGGCGGCGCGGCCTGCCCATGCAGCAGATGCAGGAAATGCGCGGCGATGGAATCGTCGCCCGGCTCCACTTCAATGCGCCGTCCGTTACGCGCGTACTGGTGCCAGTAGAGAAGCATCGACCCGAGGCACGCCAGCAGCGCGTCGGCAATTGCAATTGCGCCGTCCTCGTTATGGTCCGCTGCCTCCGGCCGTACGCACCCCAGCACGCTCACACCGGTGCGCAGCACGTCCATGGGATGCGTGGTCGGCGGCAGCAGTTCAAGCGCCTGCTTCACCGCGGCCGGAAGGCTGCGCATCTGCGTCAGCTCTTCCTTGTACTCGGTCAGTTCCACCGTATTGGGAAGCTTCCCGTGCACCAGCAGATGAGCCACTTCTTCATACTCGCAATGAGCTGCAAGATCGTGAATGTTATATCCGCGATAATGCAGGTCGTTGCCTGAGTGGCCCACCGTGCACAGAGCCGTGTTTCCTGCCGGCGTACC
>NZ_DASXYM010000056.1:0-26766 GCF_036502485.1 Occallatibacter sp.
GGATCACAACGAGACCATCGATCTGCAGCAGCAGGTCTTTCGCCTGCAGGCGCTGCTTGAGGCTTCCCGGCAGGTGCACGCGACCATCCGCGAAGAAGAAGTGCTCGAGTCCGTGCTGCGGATTGTCGTGCGTGAGCTGGAGATGGCGGGCGCGGCGTTTCCCGGAACCGGCCTTGCCTATGGCGAGGGCGCGGAGCCGCAGGTGGAGACTGAGGCCACTGCTGCCGATCTAAGTGCAGTGGCCAAGCTGCCGGGTTTTCCGCTGCGCGATCGCGACGGGAAGCTGATGGCGGAGCTGGTCGTGGCGCCGCCGGATGGCCGTGAGCTGACCATCTACGAGACGGACTTTCTCGAAGGCCTGTCCCTGCAAGCCGCGGTGGCTCTCGAAAATGCCCGCAATCACAAGCGCAACGTGGAGTTCGCGCGGGTGCAGCAGGACCTGGACTCGGCCCGGGAGATTCAGCGCTCACTCCTGCCGCAGAGCCTGCCGGACATTCCGGGCTACTCGGTGGGCTTCAAGTCGGCCACCTGCTATGAGGTGGGCGGCGACTACTTGGATATCCTCTCCATGCCGGATGGCAGCGTGGTCATGGCCGTGGCGGATGTGGCCGGGAAAGGCCTGGCGTCGGCCATGATGTCCACGAGCTTCCGGTCGGCGTTCCGCGCCATGGCCGTAAACGGCGTGCCACTCGACGAGCTCTCCACCCGCATGAATCAGCACCAGTGGCTGGAAGGCGAGGAGGCCCGCCGCCGTTATGTGACCGCGATTTTTCTGCGGCTCTATCCGGAGAAGGGCGAGATGGAGTTCGTGAACGCCGGCCACAATCCGGGGTTTGTGCTCCACCAGGATGGAACCCGTTGCGAGATCGAGTCGAGCGGAACTCCCTTGGGACTGCTGCCAGGCATGCACTACACCCTGGAGCGGTGCAGCTTCCCGGCGGGTTCCAAACTGCTGTTCTATACCGATGGGCTGACCGAGGCCGCGTGCGGCGAGGAAGAATTTGGTCCCGAGCGGCTCTGGGATCATTTTTCCCAGTGCGATGTAGCAAAAGCCGATGGTATCCTCGATGCATTGTGGACAGCCATACAACTCTTTGTTAAGGGCGGCCCTCAGGGGGACGACATGACAGCACTGGTGTTGTGCCGCAAGGTGGACAATCCGGTGATGGAGCCGGCCGCATGACCGTGGCCACGCGCAAGTCGGCGAATGTAGAGGTCCGGCTGCCCTCGCGGCTCGGCTACGAGAAAGTGGCCATGAGTACTGCGGCCTCCGTTGCCAAGCTCATGGGCTTCCGCGAAGATCGAATTGAGGACCTGAAGACCGCCGTGGCTGAGGCCTGCATCAATGCCATCGAGCACGGCAACCGCCTGAATGAAGGATTGAGCGTTGGCGTAGTCCTCTCCGCCGGCATCGACGCGCTCGAAGTGAAGGTGATCGACGACGGCAAAGGATTGAAGAGCCTGCCCCCCAAGCCGGATATTGATAAAAAAATCCACGGTGAAGAAGACCCGCGCGGCATGGGCATGTTCCTCATCCAGGCGCTGGTCGACGAAGCGGAGTGGGTAGCAGGCAGCAACGGCAAAAGCAGTTATGTCCGGCTGGTCATCCGGCTGGACCCCCCCAACGAATAACGCTATTTTTACGGAGAGTTTGATCGTGCAGACCGACACCAAAACGCGTATCGACCAGGTCACTTCCCCCGCCGGCCACCCGGTCGCCGTCCTGCGCTTCGAGGGCGATATTGCCAGCACATCCAAAGAGGCTGTGCTGGGCACCTACCAGTCGCTGCCCAAAGCCACAACCAAGTTGATCCTGCTGGACTTCACCAAGGTCGACTACATCAACTCGAGCGGGATTGCACTGGTGATCCAGATGCTGATCGAGGCTGCCAATTCAGGGCAGAAGGTGTATGCCTACGGCCTTTCGGCCCACTTCACCAAGGTGTTCACCATGGTCGGGATTACCAAGTACGCAGGGCTGTTCCCGGATCAGAATGCGGCTATGGCGGCGCTGTAGGCCGGCAGGCAGGCGATCCCGCCAGTTGGATCCGCCGTTCCCATTGATCAGATTGCCGGCGATCACGATCTCGACACCAATCTTCTGCGGGAGATGGCGGATGAAGCGGTTCGATAGGCCACACATGCGGGCCGACTGAGAACTGCGAACGTGGGCACCCCGAGCTATACCGCGCAATATACCGTATGAACTTCGAGGCGCGAATCACCGCGCCTTCTCGGCTATCATGGCCCCATGAACCTTGACGCGATGCAGGCGGCTCTGCGCGAGGCGGACTGCGACGGCTGGCTCTTCTACGATCATCACCACCGCGATCCCATCGGCGAGCGCATCCTGGGCCTCGATCCCAAGGCCCACATCACACGGCGCTACTACTACTTTGTTCCCGCCGACGGCGAGGCGCGCAAGCTGGTGCACCGCATCGAGCAGGGGCGGCTCGATACGCTGCCCGGCTCCAGGGGCCTCTACTCGAGCTGGCAGGAGCTCCACGCCGGTCTCGCCGCCATGCTCAAGAACGCCCGCAAGATCGCCATGCAGTACTCGCCCAACAACGACATCATGTACGTGTCGATGGCGGATGCCGGAACAGTGGAGTTTCTGCGCTCCCTGCAGAAGGAGATCGTGAGCTCGGCCGACCTGGTCAGCCAGTTCGAGGCGGTGCTCAACCAGGAGCAGATCGCCAGCCATACGGTGGCGCAGAAGGCCATCGACACCATCCTCGAAGAAGGCTGGAAGAAGATGGGACGGGCACTGCGGCCTGCCGGCGGCACGGCATCGCGCTTCACCGAGTTCCACATGGTGGAGTGGCTCTCAAATGCGATGCGCAACGAGGGCCTGGTGTGGGAGAACGGACCCAACGTGAGCGTGAATCAGAACGCCTCCGACTCGCACTACGAGCCCACTCCGGAGCGCTGCGCGGAGATCAAGGAAGGCGACTTCGTCCTCATCGACATCTGGGGCAAGGACGAAAAGCCCGGCAGCATCTTCTACGACATTACGTGGACCGGCGTAGTGGGCCGCGGTCCCAGCGCCCGCGAGCAGCAGGTCTTTGAGACGGTGCGCAACGCGCGCGACGCTGCCATTGAGAAGGTAACATCGGCGTTCGCGGCAGGCGTGCCCATCCGCGGATTCGAGGCCGACGACGCGGCGCGGGCCGTCATCCGCGAGGGTGGCTTCGCGGAGTGGTTCACCCATCGCACCGGGCACAACATCGCCGAAGAGATTCACGGCCCCGGCGCGCATCTCGACAACCTCGAAACCCACGATCAGCGGCTGCTGCTGCCCAACACCTGCTTCTCTGTCGAGCCCGGGATTTACCTGCCGGAGTTCGGCGTGCGCAGTGAGATCGACATGATAACGGCGCCCGGCAAAGCGTGGGTCACCGGGAAAATCCAGCGCGAGCTGGTCAGGATCTAGTGTCCCGAGTCCAATGTCCGCATCATGAATGCGGTGTCATCCTCAAGCGAACGCGGCCTCAAACGTTCTTCAGTCTGGGGCCGGTGAGTCGAAGGATCTGCTGTTCGGGCGATCTGTTTATGCTTCGAAGTTAGACCCACCACACGAGAGACCGGGTTACAAAGTTACCCATTCGCAAAGGGAGGTCAGTATGGCGGAGACCCCGGAATATCCGTACGAGACACGGCTGAATGTGCTGTATGGACCGCTCGAAACAATAGATGTCCACGCCGTGCCGGATGCTGACAAGTTCAAGTGGTTCAACCAGACACTGTGCCAGGTCAACGGCTCAGTGGTGCGGATGGCCGCCATGGAGGGCGAGTATCACTGGCACAAGCATGATGACGATGATGAGTTCTTCTTCGTCGTCGAGGGCAAGCTGCTGATCGACCTTGAGGATCGCGTGGTCGAACTCGCGCCGGGACAAGGCATGATGGTCCCCCGCAAGGTGATGCATCGGACCAGGGCTCAACAGCGGACCATCGTGCTGATGGTCGAGAACGCAGGCATCATCCCTACGGGAAACTAGCCGGCAATCGACAACAATTAAGCCCTGTTTTGAAGAGGCACGAATTTATTCGTCCCGGATCGACGCGAACTTTACCCCTGAAGGACGGTTTTCACTCAGGGAGTTGATCCTCCAAAACTAAAGGGCGAACCCTTGCGGATTCGCCCTCTTGCTTTAACCTGCCGCCACGATCAGTCCGCGTAGGCCTCTTCTTCCACCCGCACCTGCTCCGTCAGCTTGACCGGGTAGTAGGCGTTGCGGGTGTACTGCTTCACCATGCGATTGGTGTTGAAGTAAGAGCCGTTGAACGCAAGCGTGGTGCGCATCATCTGGCCCCACTTCTCCGGCGCCTGCAGATAAAGCGGAACGACGGCGTTTTCCAGCTTCCTGTAGAGATTCTGCGCTTCCTCTTTATCCACGGCGGCGTCTTCAATACCCGTGCCGGTGGCGCCATCTTCAATGGCCCAGCCGGTAACGCCCTCGATGCAGCCCTCGATCCACCAGCCATCCAGGATCGACAAGCTGGGGACGCCGTTAAGGGCAGCCTTCATGCCGCTGGTGCCGGAAGCCTCGTAGGGCCGGCGCGGGGTGTTGACCCACACGTCAACGCCAGCGGTGAGAGCCGCGCCCAGATCCCAGGCGTAGTTTTCGAGGTAGACGACCTGGAGCAGGTCACTCGAGAGGGAATGGGTTTTCTCCACGACCTGGCGGATGAAGTTCTTGCCGGGCTCGTCCTGGGGATGGGCTTTGCCGGCGTAGAGGATCTGCAATCCTCCGGCCTGCTGGGCGATGCGCACCAGGCGCTCGGGATCGTTGAACAGGAGGGTGGCGCGCTTGTAAGTGGCCACGCGACGTGCAAAGCCGAGGGTGAGCACGCGGGGATTCAGGACGCGGCCGGTGCGTGCGCCCACTTCGGCAAAGAGCGCCTCTTTGGCGCGAGCGTGCGCCGCCGTCATCTGGTCGATGGGGATGTCGATGGCGTTGCGCAAATAGAGATTGTCGCGGCGCCACGCGGGAATACGCGTATCCAGCATCTGCTGCACGGGCTCGGAGACCCAGGTGGGCGCGTGCACGCCATTGGTGATGGCGTCGATGGGGAACTCGGGGAACATGTTGCGCGACACTTTGCCGTGCTGCAGGGCCACGCCGTTGGCATAGCGGCAGAAGCGCAGGGCCAGCATGGTCATGTTCAGCAGGCCCTCATGGAAGGCGCCGAATTTCTGCAGCCGCGCGGTGCGCTCACTGCCCAGGATGCGATAAGCCTGCTCGGTGGAGAAGCGGTCGTGGCCGGCGGGCACAGGCGTGTGGGTGGTGAAGACGCACTTGTTGCGAACCACCTGCAGATCCGCATCGGTGGCTGCGCCCAGCGGGCCGCCGCCGAGCTGGCTCTCCAGCAGCGCAAGCGTCAGCAGCGCGGCGTGCCCTTCGTTCATGTGGTAGACGTTCACATGCAGACCCAGGGCGTTGGACATGCGCACGCCGCCCATGCCGAGCACGATCTCCTGCTGCAGGCGGTAGTTGGTATCGCCGCCGTAGAGGTGATCGGTCAGGCCGCGGTCCCACCCCGAGTTGCCGTCGAGATCCGTGTCCAGCAGATAGATGGGCACAATGTGACCGGAGCGGCCCACCAGGTCATAGCGCCACGTGCGCACAGTCACGGTGCGGTCCTCAATGGCGACGGTGATGCGGGCGGCCTCTTCCGTGCAGAAGTCGGCGGGATTCCACGCCTGGACTTCCTCCGTCTGGTTGCCGACCTGATCCAGGTGCTGGCGGAAGTAACCTTTGCGGTGCAGGAGGCTGAACGCAACCAGCGGAACGCCGAGGTCCGCGGCAGAGCGCAGAGTGTCTCCGGCCAGCACACCAAGGCCGCCGGAGTAGGTGGGCATACCGGGATTGATCGCGATCTCCATCGAGAAATATGCGACCAGACCGGAAGCGGGAAACGATTCGTAAGAGAAAGGTTTTGTCGTCTTAATGGACATGATTACCTGATGGCCTCCGGCAGGCTGCCCGCATGCCGGGCAGCTACCTTCTCATCGAATAGGGAAATGGCTCACCGGAGTGCGGCTTGCGGTTAAATTCGGGTTGGAATGTTCACCCGATTTTAGCAAGAAGCTCCCCATGAAACGTCAGACAAATCCAAAATGAGGACGATACAACGGAAGATGAAAACCCCAGCTATCCAACTTGGAATGCGCGCACAGCGGGGCACCGACGGGCTGACGGCCTCGCGACCGTGCGTACTACGTAACAGCTTGGATGCTCTCCTGCACCCGATTTGCGCCCCCGGATGCATGACAAATGTGAATTTGGGGGATAATGCCGGTTCGAGCGGCGTAGCGCTGGCCCAGCGCAGCCGCGAATTCCCGCGCATGCTGCTGCTCGACCAGGTTGACAGTACAGCCTCCAAAACCTCCCCCGGTGAGCCGGGCGCCAATGAGGCCGGGCAGGTCCTGCGCCAGCTCGACCATCGCGTCGGCCTCTTCGCAGCTCGCTTCGAAGTCCTGACTGTAGCTGACGTGGGCTTCCGCCATCAGCCGGCCCAACTCCTTGAGGTCGTGATGGATGAGGGCCTCGGCGGCGGCCACCGTGCGGGTGTTTTCCGTGATCACGTGGCGGGCGCGCTTCAGTGCCAGCGGGCTCATTTCGGATCCGTATCGCTCCAGGTCGTCGAGCGTGGCGTCGCGCAGAAAGCGAACCTCGGGGCGATGGCGCGCGATCACGGCGGCGGCTTCCTCCACCTGGGCGCGGCGGCTGGTGTACTCGCCGCCGGTAATGGCGTGCTGGACCATGGTGTTCGCGATAACCAGCGCTACGCTCGCCGGGATGGGCGCAAGGCGGAAAGTCAGATCGCGGCAATCGAGCAGCAAAGCATTGTTTTCCGCCGCGTTGGCCGAGATGAACTGGTCCATGATGCCGCAACTGGAACCGACAAACTCGTTCTCCGAGCGCTGGCAGAGACGCGCAAGAACCGGCCGCGGATACCCGACGTCGATGAGCGCCGTCACCGCCAGCGCCGTGGCGACCTCAATCGCCGCCGAGCTGGACAGACCCGAGCCCAGCGGCACATCGCCCCACAGGCTCAGGCTGAAAGAGGGAATCGTATGGCCCTCGCCGGCAAGAACGGCAAGCACGCCCAGCGGGTAGTCCGTCCAGTGTCCGCTGCGCTCCGCCGGCAGCGAGGATGCCTCGAACTCGCGCTGCTCCGCATAGTTCTCGGAGTAGAGCACGACTTTCCCGTCCGCCCGCGGAGAGATCGCGGCCAGGGTGGCAAAATCGATGGCGGCGGGCATCACAAACCCCTCCGCGTAATCCGTGTGCTCACCGATGATGTTGACCCGGCCGGGAGCGGCAAAGATCGCGGGCTCGTCCCCAAAACGGGACAGGTGAATCGAGCGAAGCTGAGCAGGATCGTACATACGGCTCCAAACTAAAGCGTTTCAAAATCGACATGCATGGACCAGTCGGACCATGCACCAGGGGCGAGGGTTCGGCTCCAGGGGCCGGTGTGAGCGAGGGAGTCGACCGGCGCGGTGGACGGCTCAAGGGCAACACAAACCTGCTTCGGGCCGGGGCCTTCGGGCCAGCCTCCATAGCAAATCCACAAACCTGAATAAGGTGTGGAGTCGGCGTTGAAGCTCACCCGGATCCGCACCCCGGCCGACGGACGCTCCAGGGCGCACCAGGCCGCATCGGGGTGCATAGGGCCCGCGAAGAGCTTGTCCCCAATGCCGGAATCGGGCGCCCCCACCGCGCTGAGGTCCGTGTGCGATCCGTCAGCGAGCTGCGCGATGGGCCATTGGATCTCGTCCCCGGTCGTGCCCAGGCGGTTGCCGCCGGACCCTTCCAGGCGGAGGGTCTGCACCGCGTCCGGAAGAACAATGCGGTCGCCCACGGCGGCGGTGAATAGCGGATGGGCCGCCCATGACCACGGCGCCGGTACCGTTCCCGTGTTCGTCAGGCGATATTCAAGGCTGAGGCGGGCTCCGTTCTCCATTTCGGAGACCGTCAGCTTGCGTTTCAGCGTAAGCGGGAGCGAAAAGCAGTTGGCAGAGAGCGTAACGGAATGGTCGCTTTGATCCAGCACAGTCCAGGGCACGCGCCAGAGGTCCCCGTGATCGGGAATTTCAGCGGTCCCAGTCTCAACTTCGACCGGGCAGGCCGCAACCGAGGGAAGGCACTCGTCCCAGCCGCTGGCGTCCGCGGCGTCAAACGACATGCTGCGGGTCCGGGCGGCAACAGGGGAGAGCGGAGCCTGAAGAAGCTCATGGCCGCCGAAGAAGATCGAAGCGATCTTGCCGCCGAACGAAGGAAGGACAGAGAGCGAGCAGCCGCCGGCCTCAATGAGAACGTTTTCTTTGCCGGTCGCAGAGATCCCCGTACTTATGGTCATGGCGGTTGGCCCTCTACTCTCCCAGGATTTCTCCGGCGGCTCCCATGTACTCCTGCCAGATTTGAGGCACCCACCCCTCGTGCTCGGGCTTCATCAGGACAGAGCGCAGGCAGGTGACCAGGCTACTATCCCCCCGGTGCCCATCGGCCGGAAACCAATGTTGGGGCAATTGTACAAGGGCGAGGTGCAGATTGCGCCGGGCGCAGGCCTCAAAAATGCGCTGGGCGTACGAGATGGGCTGGTCCGGAGACCCCGCCCGGGAGGCGGTCAAAGACTTGTCGCGAATCGCCCAGACGACAATATCAAGCTCCGGCGGACCCGCAGCAAGCGCGGCAAAGCGGCCGTCTCCGCGCAGGCGGCGATCAAGTTCGAGGGCGGCGCGCCGCCCCGCGGCCAGCCCCTGCGCGAAGGCTCCATGGGGCACGTTGGGCAGGAGCCGCTGGGTGGCCCAGAGCGCCACAGCCGACGCGCCGGCCCTCGAGCACTCCAGGCTTATCTCGCCCAGGTGCAGGTCCTTCGAGGTGAAGTAGGTGTAGGGCGAGTCATGCTTGTAAAAGCGGCCCACGCCAGGGTCGCGGAAGAGGACACACCCGCAGCCATAAGGCTGCAGGCCGTGCTTATGCGGGTCGACCACGATCGAATCCGCTTGGTCAATCGAATCGAAGGCGCGCCGGGCCGGCTCGTCAAGGGCGTCAAGGATGAGGCGGAAGTAGCCGCCGTAAGCCGCGTCAACATGGATGCGAAAGCCGTATCGGTCCCTCAGCCCGAGGATCTGATCCAGCGGATCGACGCCGCCTGTAGCCGTGGTGCCCAGCGTGACGACCACCGTCCCGACATCGCCCTTCTTCAGCTCGGACTCGAGGGCGTTCAGGTCCATGCGCCCGCGGCTGTCGGCCTCGACCGAGGCGTAATCGAGCTTGAGCACCGCAGAGATGCGGCTGTGGGTGTAATGGGCTTGAGCGGAGCCCACAATCCGCTTGCCGGGTTGAGTCTGTCCCGCCACCCACAAGGCCTCCAGATTGGCGATGGTGCCGCTGGAGGTGAGATGGCCGAGGAAGCCGGGCGCGTGCCAGCCGAACATCTGTGCGATGTGGCCCACCGCCTCGATCTCCATCTCGGAGCTGGCCCGGCCGCCGTCCCGGGCGTGATTGTTGGGGTTGATGGCCATCGCCAGGCTATAGGCCGCACGCGCCAGGGGATGCGGAGGCTTGAGCATCTGCCCGGCATAGAAAGGATGAAAGTAGGGGTAATTGTCCCCCAGCCGGCTCGCCGTCTCATCGAGGACCGCGCCCATCGCTTCAAGGTCCTCGGCGCGCGGCGGCGTCACCGGAGCAAGCTGCTCGAACTGCTGGGCGAGGCGTCGGGAGGCGTCGGCCAGGAGGGCCGAGACGCAATCATCTGGCCCAGCGGCCGGTGCCCCGGCGGTGCTTGCAATACGCTCTGGCGCGGAGTTCGGAAGCCTGTCTGGCGAGGGGACGGAAGCCATGATTCATGATAGCGGGACCGTACGGCTGCTGCGGAAGAGGCGTCGGCAGGTTACTCATTCGGGTGAAGTTGGAGCAGGTTCAAAACGGGAAAAGAGCTTTGGATTGACAATTCGCCCCTTGATTTCCACGACGTGATGCTACAATCTGCACAGCGTTAGAGCCGAACCGGGCGTGAGCAGTTCCTCGCCCAACCAAGCAAGATTCTGCCAGTGGTCGCTCCGATTCATCCAGCGCAAATCAATACTCAGGAAACACGATCAAATGGAACAAGGTACTGTGAAGTGGTTCAATGACGCGAAGGGCTTCGGCTTCATCTCGCGTCAGAACGGCGAAGATGTCTTCGTGCACTACTCGGCGATCAACTCGCAGGGTTTCAAGAGCCTGCAAGAAGGCCAAGCCGTGCAGTTCAATGTGGTGAAGGGGCCCAAGGGTTGGCAGGCGGCGGACGTTCAGCCTCTCTGATCTATAGGCCGGATTCGGCAGAATCTTAGCAAAGCGAAACGGGCTGGGTGCAAACCCAGCCCGTTTCGCTTTTGAAGCGAACGAGACGCGATGCGTGATTCGCACCGCCCTGTGATCACGGCGATCCAGGCGCCTCCCCTGTCACACCCCGCGCCAGACGATGTCCCCCGTGGATATCCGCGCGGCATTTAACCCCGCAGTTACACGGGCGAAACAAAGGGCGGCTATCAAGGACTTCAGGCGGCTGGCGGGCGGAGTGCGTGAGTGCTGCATGTGCGACTCTGCCGGCCTGGCCGTACTTCCCCTTCCGGAGACAATTCATGTCCCCCATGAAGTCTGTTCGCCCTTATGCCGGGCTTGCTCTCGGTGTGTGCCTCGCCGCTGGCGTGGCGGGCGCCCTCAAAGCAAACGCCCAGGATGACGACCGCAAGCTCAAGCATGTGTTCGTCATCGCCATGGAAAATCACAACTGGACCCAGCCCAACGGCAACCTGGGAGCCACCAGCGGAATTCAGCAGATCTACCTGAATCCCAATGCGCCGTTCGTCAACAGCCTGGTGAACGGCACGGCCCAGGCCTATATCGATGGCAAGCTGGTCAACATCAGCCAGCATGTGGCCTATGCCAACGCCTATCACAACGTTCTTGCGACGCCGAGCGGGAACAACCCGCACATCCATCCCTCTGAACCAAACTACCTCTGGGCAGAGGCGGGCACCAATTTCGGCGTGGCCAATGACAACGACCCCTACGCGCCAGGCGGGCCCACCGTGCAAACCAGCTCGCAGCACCTGACCAGTCTGCTTGAGAAGAAGGGTCACTCCTGGAAGTCGTACCAGGAAGACATCGACCTGCAGACCAACGCCGGCGGCAAGCTGGTGAACATTCCGCTGCCGGCGAACCAATGGACGGTGCCCCTCAAGAGCCTGTCGGGAACCTTCGACCCGGCCAGCCCCCTGAACCAGTACAACGCCACGGCGCAGTATAACTATGCGGCAAAGCACAACCCCCAATTGTTCTTTACCGATACCAACGGCAACGGCGATCCGACCGCGGCAAATCCAGACGCTCGCAAATATGCGCCTCTGCAGCAACTGCAGTTCGATCTCGAGAATAACCGCGTGGCGGAATACAACTGGATCACGCCCGACCAGTACAACGACCAGCACTCGGCCCTGAAGAACGGCTTTGACGGACTAACGGGCGATGCTTCACAGCTTCGCGCAGGCGACAACGCCCTGGCTCAATTGGTACCGATGATCATGGCGTCAAAGGCGTACAACGACGGCGGCGCGATCATCCTGTGGTGGGACGAAGCGGAGGGTGATGGCGACCCGGGCGACAATGCCGACGACTTCAACCACACCATCCCGGAGATCGTGATTTCAAACGTGGCGCGCGCCAACGAGGGCGGATTGCCCTACGCAAGCACGGTCAACATGACGCACTCCTCTGACCTGAAGACCATGCAGGAAGTCTTCCACGTGGGGCCGCTGCTCGGCGACGCCGCCACACCGGGGACCAATGATCTGTCTGACCTGTTTGCACCCGGCGTGATTCCGACGCACGTCGGCGGCGATCACGATCACGACTAATCGCGATCATCAGACAAAAACGGCCGCCCGATTGAACCGGACGGCCGTTGCTTTTTCCTGGCGCCAGGGTACGAGAGTCGTAGATAAGAGCCTTCGAGATAAGAGCGTTGTAGAAACGAAACCAAAATAGTGATGCCGGTGGCGATGACCTCAGAGGGTGTAGTCGCCAGCCGGCATCCGCAACAACGCAGTTCTAATTGAGTGGTCTCGTCGTGCTGCTTAAGCTACGGAGAGAACCATAGTCTTCCTCGACAGTATGGGACGGCGGCCCGTTTTGTTCTTTGCGCCAGGTATAGTTGGCCTGACGTTTGGGATCCTGCCCGTTTCTAATCTGGTGCGGGTGCTCAGGTGATTGCCTTCAAGTCCGCTTGCCCTGCCGCGCGTCGCAGAGCGAAATCTGAAAAGTAAGATGCTTCAAAGTGCCCAACTGGGTGCATGGCCCAGAATGGCCGCTCCCGAATATTCAAGACGCCCGTCCCAGTCAGGAATGAGAAAACCGCGCTCTGGGTGCGCGCCGGGCCCGGATTGCTTATGGTGATGGTTACGTAGAGTCTTTGCAATTTCGCGGAGCGCGAGGCTGCGATCGGTGCGGGACTGCCGGTCGTGGAAGAGGGCGAAGCCCTGCCCGCAAACGGTACAGCACACATCCGGGGAATCAGAAGTGGTCTTGCACAAAACCTGCATACTGCTTTCGCCTTTCATTGAAACCCATCTTCCAGTCGCAACAAAGAAACATTAGCGCGCCCGTGAGCGAGCCGGCCATGCCCAGCATTGGGATTCGCCTGGGCCAGGAGGGGGAGGGGAAGTTCCACTGTTGTGCTAGTCAAAATCGTTTTAGTACTGCGCACGCACCTTTGGCAAGCAGGAAATGATGGCTGTTTGGTGCATCGCAAACAGAAAGCGCCGGCTACTTGTTCAAACGCAAGATAGCGGCGTTCAGCAGGGCGGCAAACGCGGTCCAGGCGAGGTAAGGAGCCAGCAGCCACGCGGCGGGCGAGTCAACGCGCGCGAAGAGAAATGTGGTGGCCGCAATCGCGATCCAGAGAACGAGAACCTCGCCTAGCGCGGCAGCCAGTGCGTGCCGGCGGAAGAAGATCCACGACCAGAGAAGATTGAGTGCGAGCTGAAGCCCGAATACGCCCAGCGCGGCACTGCGCAGCGCCGAGCCCGGCGTCTGCGTGATCCGCCATGCCGCGATGCCCATCAGCAGATAGAGGAGCGTCCACACCGGGCCGAAAATCCACGACGGCGGATTGAAAGACGGCTTGCGCAGAGTGCGATACCACGCGGGAATCTCCGGCGCAGTAAAGCGGGCTCCCATAAAACCGGCGCCCTGGCACAGCAGAATGAGGAACACGAGGCTCGCGGCACGCATGCTTCTATTCTGCGCGGCGGCGGCGCGCGCGCGGAAGGCTCACGGCGGCAGGAATGCACTTCAGTTTCGAGCGCGTGGATTTCCGCGGCGATTGTTATGGCTCGATGGACTTGGGGCGGCCCCGAGTGAGCCGCCCGTCCGGTTCTGAATCCAGCGTGCCTTAAGGCTGAGGAGGCGCCACCGGGGTGGCCGCGCGGAACAGATCCAGGTTCTGCCCCTTCCACACCATCGCGGAATGGATGCGGTCGTAGCCGCTGGGATGATCGAAGAAGATGCGCTCTTCCCACGTGCCGGGGCGCATCTTGCGGTATTCGCCCAGGTGGATCGCGGCTTGCGCAAAGCCGTCAGGCTGGCGCGAAGCGTTGATGCCGAACATGTCGGCTTCCTTCTCCTGCATGCGCACCTGCGTGTTCAGCACCGGCGTCAGGACGAAGAACAGGATGGAGACAAGCAGCGTGGCGAGCGGAATCACCGCGGGATCGGAAGGACTGCGAATGCCCCACTGCGGGTAACGCTTGATTGACCATTGCACGCTCCAGAACAGGTACGCCATGGAGAGCACGATCACCACCGAGGTGAAAAACACATCCTTCAGGATGTGATTCAGAACGTAGTGCCCCATCTCGTGGCCCATCACAGCCTGGATCTCCTCAAGAGAGCCGCGGCGCAGCAGATTGTCGTTGAGCGTAATGCGCATGGTGCCTGCGAATCCGCTCACGTTGGCGCTCATCCGCGTCGTCTGTCGGCTGGCGTCCACCTCGTATACGTCGTTGGCGGGAATGCCGTTGGCATGCGCCATGCGCAGGACCGGCACAGTCACCCGGGCATCGTTCAGCTTCGTGACCTTGTTGAACAGCGGCAGGATAAAGACCGGGCTGATGGCGATCCCGATGATCGAGAAGACAATGCCGAACAGCGATCCCCAGATCCACCACGTCCGCACGGCCCTTCGCACAATGGCCAGCAAAACCATCACAGCGATCCCGCCGAGGATCAGCCCCACCAGAAAGCCCTTGATCTGGTCGCCCATCCAGGGACCAAACGTCTGGGTTGCGAGGCCGTACTTCTGCTCGCGATAAAGGCCTTCATACCAGGTGAGCGGGAATGCGAGCACGCTGCTCACGACGAGGTACTCACTCCAGTAAACGAAGTTCTGGATCCAGCGAAATCGGGTGAGGCGCTCGGCTACGTCGCGCATGCGTGCGGACCAGCCGGTGGCGAGCAGCAGAATGGAGATGATTGCGCCCGCCAGAAAGTCCCAGAGGATGAGCCAGTAGCCGCCCTCGAAGTAGGCATTGGAGCGGGCCACGGCCGCCGGCGGCATCATCGCCATGTAGGCCTCGGTGGCGGCCTCCGCGTCGAAGTGATCCGAGGGCTGAGCCGCCGCGGGGACTTTGGTGATATCGGCTGCCGGCTGAATAGCCGGCTGCGCGCTGACAGCCGAACTGAAGCAGACAGCCAGGGCAAGCAGGAGCACGGAGGAAGCGAGACGCCGGATCATGGAGAGCCTCTCTGGAGCGGAAGGTTGTCAATAAGGGAACTGTGCCAGAGAAGTGTACGACGGAGGAAGAGAATTGTTCCGGTATATCCTTGAAGTGCAGGAATCTTGCTGCAAACGCAAGGGCGCACAGGGTAAATCCACCATGAGTACAAGCACGATCGCCATACATCTGCCGGATGGTTCGGTTCGGGAAGTGCCCGCGGGCACCACGCCTCTTGAGATTGCCAACTCCATTTCGCCGCGGCTGGCCTCGGCCTCCGTGGTGGCGCGGATCACTCCGGTCACTGCCGCAACCGCGGGCGATGCTGCGGACAGCGCGAAAAAGGAAGAGTCTGCCGAAGCCGCGCCTGCCGAAGCCGCCATGTACGCGGCCGAGGACAAGACCGCTCCGCGCCTGGTCGACCTGGCAACTCCGCTGAACGATAACGTGAAGCTGGAGTTGGTGACCGAAAAGGATCCTGAGGCTCTCAAGGTAATACGGCACTCGGCTGCGCATGTGCTCGCCACGGCGGTGCTCGAGTTGTTCCCCGAAACGAAACTGGGCCATGGACCAGCCACCGACTCAGGCTTCTTCTACGACTTCTATCGCGACAAGCCGTTCACGCCGGACGACCTCGCCGCCATCGAAAAGAAGATGGCCGAAGTCGTCGCGCGCGATGAAAAGTTCGTGCGCGAATATGAGCCGCGCGAAGAGGCACTCCAGGAGTTTGCGCGCGACGGCGACTTCATGAAGACGCACTTCGTCACGCGCTTCACCGAGCCCGGTTCGCAGGTGAGCTTCTACCGCAACGGCAAATTCGTCGACTTCTGCCGCGGGCCGCATGTGCCTTCCACGGGGCGCGTGAAGGCCGTCAAGGTCACCAGTCTCGCCGGCGCCTACTGGCTGGGCGACGAGAAGAATCCCCAGCTGCAGCGCATCTACGGCACCGCATTCTTCTCAAAGAAAGAAATGGATGAGCACTTCGCGCGCCTTGAAGAAGCCGCCAAGCGCGATCATCGCGTGCTGGGCAAGCAGCTTGATCTCTTCAGCATTCAGGAAGTCGCCG
The DNA here is from genome assembly GCF_036502485.1 of Occallatibacter sp. Lineage (GTDB taxonomy): Bacteria > Acidobacteriota > Terriglobia > Terriglobales > Acidobacteriaceae > Telmatobacter. The sequence continues at coordinate 15,840 of NZ_DASXYM010000056.1, forward strand.
GCGCCGGCCTCATCTTCTGGCATCCCAAAGGCGGCATCATTCGCAAGTTGATGGAAGACTGGATGCGCGATGAGTGCCTGCGGCGCGGCTATCAGATGGTCTTCACCCCGCACGTGATGCGGCGCGACCTCTGGCGGATAAGCGGCCATGAGGGCTTCTACGCGGGCAACATGTATACGCCCATGGAACTCGACGACGCCGAGTATCGGCTGAAGCCGATGAACTGCCCCGGACACATCCTCATCTACAAGAACTCGCCCAAAAGCTATCGCGACCTGCCGCAGCGCTACGCGGAGCTCGGCAACGTCTATCGCTACGAGCGCTCCGGCACCATGCATGGCCTCTTGCGCGTGCGCGGCTTCACCCAGGACGATGCCCACATCTTCTGCACGCCGCAGCAGATCGAAGACGAAATGGATGGCTGCATCGACTTCGCGGAAGCGGTCTTGAAAACCTTCGGCTTCGCGGAGTACCGCGTCGAGCTCTCCGCGCACGATCCCAACAAGCCCGGCGAGTTCGTGGGCAAGCAGGAAGACTGGATTCGCGCAGAAGCCGCACTCGATCGCGTCCTCACCCGCCGCGGTCTCACCTTCAAGAGAATCCCCGGCGAGGGAGCCTTCTACGGTCCCAAAATCGACTTCAAGCTGGTCGACGTGCTCGGTCGCCTCTGGCAGCTCTCCACCGTGCAGTTCGACTTCAACCTCCCCGCTCGCTTCGAGCTCGAGTATGTGGGCGAAGACGGCGAGCGGCATCAGCCGGTCATGGTCCACCGCGCCTTGTTCGGCAGTGTGGAGCGCTTCTTCGGCGTCCTCATCGAGCACTACGCAGGTGCATTCCCACTGTGGCTGGCGCCGATTCAGATCGGTCTCGTACCCATCAGCGAACGCCACGCCGCCTACGCCGGGAAAGTCGAGGCGGAGTTGAAGGCCGCCGGGTTCCGCGTCGAATCCGACCTGCGCAATGAAAAGATGAATGCCAAGATCCGCGACTTCGCCAACCAGAAAACACCCTACATCCTCGTCTTCGGCGACAAGGAACAGGAAGCCGGCGCCGTCAGCGTCCGCACCCGCGGCAAAGGCGACCAGGGCTCCATGCCCCTCAGTGACTTCCTGCTGAAGGCAAAGGCAATCGCGGAAACTAAGTCAACCGAGCTGTAGATTTTCTCTCGACTTCCGCCGCCGGTCAGTAGCCGGCGGCTTTTCCGTAATGGCTGCGGTGGTCCTGCCCGCCTGTGAGCTCCCCGGTCTTCGGGTCGACTGCAATGCACTCGCCGTTCGACCAGTGCCCATCGCGCACGCTCACGGAGTAGCCCATCTTCTTCAGCGCGTCGATGGTTTCGCGGGAAAAGCCAGGCTCGAGGTAAAGCGTGTCCGGCAGGTACTGATGGTGGAAGCGCGGCGCATCCACCGCCTCCTGCATGTTGAGGCCGCCCTCGGCGACGGACAGAAAGATATTCCCGACTGTAGTGATGATGCGCGGGCCGCCCGGCGACCCCAGCACGTAACGCAGCTTGCCGTTTTCAAGCACGATGGTCGGCGTCATCGCGCTCAACGGACGCTTGCCGGGAGCGATGGCATTGGCTGGCCCCTGAATCAATCCATACATGTTGGGTACGCCCTGCTTGGCTGCGAAGTCATCCATCTCATCGTTCAGCAGAAAGCCGAGCGTGCCGGACGTAACCGCCGAGCCGAACGTGTTGTTCAGCGTGGTGGTGACGGCCACCGCGTTGCCCTCGCTGTCGACCACCGAGTAGTGCGTCGTCTGGTGCGATTCGCGATAGCTGCCGGCCGTGGTGGGCGCAGCGGGCAAATAGCCGGCAGGCCGATGCAAATCCGCGCTCGCGGTGGCGCGGTCCGTCCCGATGCCCGACCGCCACGCCGCGGCATACTTCTTCGCGACGAGCTCTGCCGTGGGGATGTGGTTGAAGTCCGGATCGCCCAGATACTGCGCACGATCCATGAAAGCCCGGCGCCAGGCTTCCGTGATCAAATGCAGGGACTGCGGCGAGCGGTCGCCAAGCTTCGCGAGATCGTAGCCCTCAAGAATATTGAGCGCGCTGAGCATCACTATCCCGCCGGAGCTCGGCGGCGGCGCGCTGATGATGGTGTAGTCGTGAAAGTCGCCGATGATCGGGCGCCGCTCCACCACCTCGTACTGCGCCAGGTCTTCAACCGTGAGCAGTGCGCCTGCCTTCTTCAGATCGGCAATCAATTCCTGGGCCATCTTGCCGCGATAAAAGTCGTCAGGATCCGCGGCGATGCGCTGCAGGGTGTGCGCCAACTCCGGCTGCTTGAATGTCTCGCCGGCTTTGTAGTACTCGCCGTTCCGCTGGAAGATGCGGCGTGAATCGGCAAATTTGGCCAGGCTCCCATCGTGCAGTTCGCGCGCTTCTTCCTCGGTGAGAACAAACCCCTCCGACGCGAGCCGGACAGCCGGCGCCATCACTTTGGCCAACCCCAGCTTGCCGTATTTGCGCTCCGCATACACCATCCCCGCCACGGAGCCGGGCGTTCCAATGGCTCGGTAGCCGAGCACGCTGGACTGCGGGCTGTTCTCAGGCAGCACCTTGCCCTTCGCATCCTGGTACATGGTTTCCGTCGCAGCCATCGGTGCTTTTTCGCGATAGTCGAGGAAAGTGGCTCTGCCGTCGTGCGTGCGCAGCAGCAGGAATCCTCCGCCACCCAGGTTGCCGGCCGCGGGATGCACAACCGCCAGCGCGAAACCCGTCGCCACCGCCGCGTCCACGGCGTTGCCTCCGGCGCGCAGGATCTCGAGCCCCGCATCGGAAGCGCAGTGGTGTACGCTCACCACCATGCCGTGCTGTGCGCGCACCGGTTGCTCGCCGCGCCATGCCAGGCCTCCGGCAGCCTGCTGTGCGAAGCTGTTGTGGTACGTCAGGCAGGCCGCCAAGGCGGCCGCTACGGGGAAGAAGGATCGGCGCGAGAGCATCTCCGACAGAATAAATACTGAGGTCGGGGGTCAGGTTCACGGGTCAGGTTCACGGGTCAGGTTCACCTGATCGGGCGGTCAGGTGATCGAGTCGTCTGCAGTGCTCAAGTCAAGGAGGAGGTCTCGGATGAAGTTGACGCGGAGAGATGGTGTCGTGGCGTTGCTTGCCGCGGCAGTAACGGCCGGCGGTTTCGCAGTGGCGCAGAGTGGGGCGGCCAAGGGATCCTGGGTGATCAACTGGGACGATGTCCCCGCAAAAACAACGGAGTCGGGCTCGGTGCGCTCCCTTTACAACGGACCCACCGCCACGCTTGAAAACCTTGACCTGCATGTGACCACGCTGAAACCCGGCGCAGCGCCCCACGCGCCGCACAAGCATCCCAACGAGGAGATGCTGATCATGAAATCGGGCACGGTTGAGGCGCTGATTAACGGCGAGTGGAAGAAGGTGGGCCCCGGCGGCGTCATCTATCTCGCGTCCAACATCTTCCACGGCGTACGCAACGTGGGCAGCGAGCCGGCGGTCTACCAGGTGATCGGCTTCAAAACGGCAGCGACGCCGGAAGGCCAGACGGTAATCCAGAAGTAGTACGGCCGAGCGGGCGCCCCCAACCCGACCTCGAAATTCACAGGTACCCCGTCCAGGCTCTGCTTGGGCGGGAAAGGGCTGTCCCAGCCGAGGGTCGAGGTCCCGCTCCACATCTCAGGTCCCCGGACCCGTTCCGTCATGCCCTCGGGGTGCCCCAGACCTTACCCTGACCTGATCGGACGGTCTCCCGATTACAGAGACCCGGGAAAAGTGGGCGCACCGAACCTCCCCTGCCTCTTTCCCTTTTTCCCTTTCCCTTTTTCCCTTTTTCCCTCTCTCCCTCGCCCCCTGTGACCGCCCTCACAGCCACCCCATCCGCAATCCCGCATAATCACCCTGCCGCCCTTCCCGCGGCCTGGGGAACTCGTGCTCAAAACACCCCATCCCGGCGCCTCCTCCTCCGTACAGGCCCTCCACAAGCCAGAATCCGTAGGATTACTACAAGATTACCTAGTCGCCCTTTTTTTGCTTTCTGCCGCTCCGAGAAGGTCAAACGGTTCCGTGCGCTGCACTTACCGAATACCGGTTAGTGATCTACCTCACAAGTTGCGGCCCTACTCCCAACCAGACAGCCGGCTTCAGCGCTCATCTGCAGGTATCTCCATCGGCGCACGTGTTTACCAATAAGTAAATGCCCCCCCCCCCCTGAGATGTCCGCCGAGGCCCGCACATGCGCCGGAAACCGGCCGCAGATCCCCCCTCACATATTGTGCGTAGCCCACGGATCGTACGTGCCCACCGACCACGAGTGCCCTTCCGGATCCTTGACGCTGAACTCGTGGCTGCCGTAGCTGGTCGCCTGAAAGGGTCGCACCACCTGCGCGCCGGCCCCCTCTGCCCGGTGCCACACGGCCTCCGCGTCTTTGACGACGATGTAGCTGCTGCGCGTCTCCACGTTCCCGAGCTCGCCGGGTGATTTGAAGCCCTTGCCGTAGTCATCCTCTTTCTCCGACCCCAGCATGATCATCCCGCCGTTCAGAGTAAGCTCGGCGTGGCCAATCGTGTTGTCCGGCCCCGGGTAAACAGCATGGCGCGCGAAACCAAGAACATTGCAAAGCCAGTCGATCGCCGCGTGCGCGTCGCGATAACGCAGCGTGGGCATTACGCTGGAGCGTGTGTGCATATCTTCCATGGGAACCTCCAGGGAGAAATCGTCTCCACACACAGAAGCATGCCAGAAACTGCCGCCCGGATCTTGGAGATTTCGGAAATCCAGCCTCGCCCCTCACAGCTTTGTCATCATTCAGCAGCCTTACTCGCCGACCGCAAGTTGCGGCTGGAATAGACCTGGATCTCGCCCGCACCACGACACAGTCCCGCGGGGACGGCAGGAGGTTAGCCCCGGACAAAGTTCTGGGTACGCGGCTGAAGAAATGTCTCCGCAGCCCTGTAGGGGCGGCGGAAAGCTCAAGGGCCAAACCGTTCAGCCAAACCGTTCAGAAGGAGCGCTGCGAAGAACCAGCTCTTCAGCCTCTCGCCGCCGGATCGCCCTCGACCACGTGATTCGCCCAGGGTGTCCGCCCCGCAGCGCTGTACGTGCTGATGTTAATCCCGGAGAAGGCGCGGAACTCGTTCGCAAAGTGCGATTGATCGTAGTAGCCGCAGTCAAGCGCCAGCTCGCCCCAGCGTATCTCCGGACCTGCGTGCAGCTGGCGAACCGCGCGTTGAAAGCGCTGGATGCGGCACCACACCTTAGGTGTCAGCCCCACTCGCTCGCGGAACAGCTGAGAGAAGCGGCGGGCGCTCCAACCGGTGCTCCGGGCCACTTGGGCCACAGAGACGGCGCTGGGCACTCGCCCAAACTGGTCGAGCGCAAAGCCGACCGCCGGATGATCATCGAGCGCAGTCCGCCTTCGGCCTGCTGTCAGCTTGCCGCTGAGGAACTCTTCCAGGCATGCGAGCCGTCCGCCGGGAGTCGAAATCTCACCTAACCGGTCGCGCAGGCGGCGCGCCTCCACGCCCCATACGTCTTCAAGATCGACAAAGCGATTGGCAAACAGGTCCGCCGGTGCACCCACCAATGCCGCAAATCCGCCCGGCCGGAAAACCAGGCCAATGAGACATGCCAGGTCAGTGTTGTCGATAATCTCGTAAGTTGATCGCGCTCCGACAACCTGTGCTGGCGGCGCCTGCCTCGGGAGCTGGCCTTCGGCGCACTCCAAAAGGTGGGCGCGGCTCAGGCTGAGGATGATCTGCGTGCTACCGGTAGGCAAGATGCGCTGCCGGCCCGGCTCCGGTGCGGCCGTGCTGGCGTACCACAGCATCTCGACGCATCCATCGAGCGGCGACGCGGGCTTGCGTTGCAGGTAGAGCAAGGGGAAAAGCTCCCGGCTCTATGTTAGGGCGCGCCGCGGCCAATTGCCAGACGCTTCGCGCAGTGAAGGGGCCAATGGCGCTTCAGGCCGCGAACCGGGCGAGCTGCTCCGGCGCCGGACGCGGAGTGACGGCACTGACCACGACCATGGCGGCCAGCGCGACGGCGAGTGCCGGGAAGATGGCGTCGCGTTCCGCAATAATCGGAGGGAACAGCCCCCTCAGTCCGGCCAGGGTGGGGTTTACCCATGTCAGGTCCCACGTGAGTGTGACAACCGTTCCCCCCGCGATGGCAGCCACAGCTCCCCATGCGGTGACCCGCTTCGAGTAGAAGGCCGCCAGCACTACCGGCGTCAGCGCTGCCGAGTAGATGGTGTAAGCCCACAGCATCTTGGCCAGGATGCTCGGCGCGTAAATCGCCTGGTAGAGAGCCCAGCATCCCAGCAGCACCACGGCCAGCCTGGAGATGATGAGCACCCGCTTGTTCGACGCGTTGGGCGCAATGTAGCGCACGAAGACGTCCTCGATCAGGTTCGACGCGGGGGAGAACAGATAGTTCGAGGCTGTGGAGATGACTTTCGCAAACACCGCTCCCAGCAGCAGCGCGCCCATCAGCGCGGGGAGGCCGTGCCGGGCGGTATACGGGATGATCTCGTAGGGCTGCTTGAGAACTTCGCCGGTGCGGTACATGGCCGAGCCGATCACCGCGATCGCGACAATGAGTGTCTCCAGAAGCAGAGTGCCGAGAATCCATCCGATGACGGAAATGCGGGCATCGCGCTCCGACCGGGCGGAAAAGAACTTCTGGTACATCACCTGGTTGCCGAGCATCAGCAGCAGCGTGGGAACCAGGAACTCCAGCGCACGCACCAGGCTGAGGTTGCCGAGCACCTGGAAGTGGGTTTCCGGCAGCGCCGCATGGAGCCCGGCCCATCCGCCGGCTTCATGAAGGAGCCACGGCGTAGCGATGATGCAGATAACGGTGACGAGCGAGCCAATGGCGACATCCATATACGCCACCGACGACATGCCGGCCAGCGCCGTAGTGAAGATCACGAAAGCCGCAATGATGAACGTCCCCAGCTCGGGAGTGACCTGGTCAGGGAAGATCAGATGCAGCACGTTGCCGCCGCCCTTGAACTGGTAGCTGGTGATGCCCACGTACGCAAACAGGATGGCAAAGGTGCCGAGGACACGCGCCGCCTGGTTGTAACGGGCCTCCAGCAGGTCAGGCAGCGTGAACTGGGCGAACTTCCGCGCCCGCGGCGCGATGAAATAGATGAGTAGCAGGCCGATCCACCCGCCCGCCGGCTGCCAGAGGGCGGCAAACCCGTTCTTGTAGGCGTTTTCGGCTCCCGCAAAGAGCGAGCCCGCGCCAATCCACGATGTAAGCAGCGTGAGCACCAGGACCAGCGCCGGAAGAGACCGGCCCGCAACCAGGTAGTCTGCCTTGGTTTTCACCGTGGTCGTGCGGTAGAGGGCGACTCCCAGCAGAACGGCGACGATGATAGCCAGGACAACAACATAGAGCTGGGACATGCGGCAGCCACCTCGGCAACAAAGACAGGGGTTGCGAGCAGTGTACCGGATCAACGCCGACGCCGCCGCGCTCCATGGGAGCGGCTGGGGAGGCGAGGGCCTCGAAGAGATGAAGCGCGGTGCTCCACCTGGTGGTGAGCCAAAGCCCCCCGCCGCCTACGGTCCGAGCAGGCGTCGAGGAGGGAACCCGCTCCTGCAGCAGTCCAAGCCAGAGCGGAGCCTGCGGCCGTCTCACAGTTCGTCCCAATGATCTTCGACCCCGTTCCAGCGATTCGCCGCAATTGTCGCGAATTGCATACAAGTCAAACGCCAGAAACACGTAAGCCGGCCGGAGCGCGGTTCCCAATGATCAGCATTGCCGACAGCAGGAGTAGTGATTCGGAAGCGGACTCGCGGGCGCACCGGCAGCGGCAAAGTTGACCCCGTGAAGCGCGGGAGTTAGACTGTAAATGCGGGGTGGAGCAGCCCGGTAGCTCGTTGGGCTCATAACCCAAAGGTCGCTGGTTCAAATCCAGCCCCCGCAACCATCAGAATCAGTGGTTTATGGGAAGTGAAGGCAAGATGTCGAGGGTCCAATAAGGGTCCATTAGGCTTTTTGGCCCCTTCCCTACGCTGTGAGAAAGGCTGCCGATGGCGGCCTTTTTCGTTTGTGGTCAGTTACTTACACGCTGCTCCGCAGGCGTGCGGAGCGCCATCCGGACGACCTTGCTGTTCGCATCCCGCTTCGAAGTCATCAGAGCATTCCCGTAGTCGTTCATCGTCGTACTGATGTGCGCATGGCGCATCAGCTTCTGCTGAACTCCGACGGGCGCCCCTGTGGCATCGAGCCAGGCCCGGTACGTGTGGCGGAAGGTATGCCAACCGATCCCTGCAAACCCGAGCTGTTCTCCGGCAGGACGTATATAGTGCTGCTGGATAGGGCTCGAATGGAAGCATCGATCCGTAATGTGGCTCGGAAAAACCCAGTCGCCGGGTGTTTGGCGACACTGTTCCTTCCACCGCCGCAGCAGTCCAGCAAATTCCGGATCCAGCGGAAGATCATCTTCCGAGCATTCGGTCTTCACCCGTCCCACGCGACCGTTCACCGCCTTGACCTTGACCGACATGGTGAGCCGGTCGAGATCGATTCGGCTCCAGCGCAGAGCGAGAATTTCGCTCACCCGCAGCCCCATACAAATTGCTACCGTAACCATCGTTCTGTACGGATCCGGTAGCAGCGAAATAAGGGCCGTGCATTGATCGGCAGTGAGGACGATGGGCTTCTTACTCCTCTTGCTGATTCCTCTGACCCTGACCAGTTGCATGGGATTCCGATCAATTGGAATCAGTTCCCACAGCATTGCTTTTTCAAAGAGCTGAAACGCAGCTGTTCCTTACATTCCTTAACACCAGACGACCAGTCACGATCAGTCCGTCGACAATGTGTGACGTGGCTTGTGCGTCAATCCAGATTCATCTCTGGCTAGAAGACCGTTTCAGCATGCTTATTCTTGATGCGGTGTGCCAACCATTTTGCTGGAGTGTAGGAGAAGTTGCCGCGAGGTGCGTCCACTGAAATGCTTTGAAGAGCATCCGACAAAGTACAGGTGTTTAAAAGGGGCGGCATGCGCAATATTGAACTTGGACCATTTCCGTGCGTAGCGGTGGCGATCTGCGTTACGACTGCGCTTACCTCCTGCGGCTCGAGCAGTTCGACTGGTTCGTCTTCGAATCCGCCGCCCCCGCCACAAAAAACGCACCTGGCCGTGGCGGACACCGGAGATAACCGGCTTCTGATCTACGACACGCCTTTGAGCGCGAACTCGAGCCCCGTAACCGTGATTGGTCAGGCCAGCTTCACTCAAGGATTGGGGAATGGGGGTGCTTCGACGGCATCGGCAGCCACGCTCTATTCTCCGCACGGGGTCGTCGTCGATGGGGCCGGAAACCTTTGGGTGGCGGACCGCGGCAACTGCCGGGTCTTGAAGTTCAAGCCGCCATTTACGACAGGCATGAGCGCGAGCGTGTTGATTGGGCAGTCGGATTTCACATCTACTGGAACGCTGGGGGACTGGGGCTGCATTCCCCCTCCGTCGTTTACTCCGGCCACGCTGGAATCGCCAGTTGCGGTCGCGCTCGACAGCCAAGGCGACCTTTGGGTTGCGGACGAGTCCGCCGGCCGAATCACCGAATATGTCCCGCCCTTCAGCAATGGAATGGCGGCGGCGGTGGTGATAGGACAGAGCAACCTCAATGACACCTACCCTTGCGATGGCGCGAATATCGGCAACCACGGTCCGATTCGCCCGCCCACGGCGGCGACGCTCTGCCGGCCTGAAAGCATTGTTTTCGACTCCCACGGAAACCTCTGGGTAGCCGATCAATCCAACATGCGCGGGCTGGAGTTTATTCCGCCGTTCTCGACAGGGATGCCTGCCAGCTTGGTGCTTGGACAGCCGAATGCGACGGTTTTCACCGGAGGCGCGGAGTGCATAGCTTCAGCAACGACGTTCTGCACGGCAGATGCGCTTAACTTTGACGCAAGCGGCAATCTCTGGATCTCCGACTGGAAGTTCAATCGCGTGCTTCAGTTCGTTCCGCCGTTCAGCACCGGGATGGCCGCGAGCCTGGAGATCGGACAACCGAACTTCACCGACTGGGGCGGACGCCCCGGCGATCTCATGAACAGTCCTACGGGGCTTACCTTCGACGCGAACGGCAATCTAATTGTGACCAATGTGAGTGAGATTCTGGTCTACGCGCCCCCGTTCAGCACGGCCATGAATCCGGCAACGACCCTGACAAGCGGGCCCGGAACTTGCGCCTACGCGCTTCCTGGCCCAGGGCGCAGCACGATTTGCGAACCGGTCGGGATCGTCGCTTTCTAGCCGCGGATCTCTGCTTGACTCGCGTTCCTCGCGTGAGGATTTTGCCGGCTCATTAGCAATGCTGGTTGAAAGCAGATCCCTCTCAACGTGCGATTTCGGGAATACAAAGGAGCAGCGGGATTCGCTGCTCCTCCTGCCCAACACCCTGGGGAGTATGCTATCGGATCTTGTAACCGGCCATTATCCCATAGCTCATCGTTACATTGTCTTGGTCAATGAACTCTCCAACGGTCACCGGACTCGAGGTTGATCCTATTCCAGGAGTGGTGTCAATCTGCTTTTGATCAAAGACTCGGGCGGGGTAGCCGGACCCCAGGTTAGCGCCGACAGCTGTGACATTTGAAACTTGCTGCCCTCCCGGCAAGGTCTGCGTTCCTTTAATTTGGCGGAAATCATAGTGAGTGCTGGTACCCCATCGTTGCATCCGATGTTCGGACAATACTGCGGGGAGGGAGTGTTGTAGCTCGACACATAAGGATTCGACTGACCGGGCCGGCCAGTAGTCGGGTCTGTAGCATCAGTGCTGGCAAGTGAGCTGCCCCCTTCGGTTAGTCCGGGTAAGTGAGAGCACTCGGGTTTGAGTTTAGCTGCAAATTCAGCCCGCAGCAGTCGTCGAGGCTGTGCGAATGTGGGAAGCGCTTTTTGCTTTCCACATTTGCATAGCCTGTTG
>NZ_DASXYM010000057.1:0-6903 GCF_036502485.1 Occallatibacter sp.
TGTTGAGGAGCGCATTGGCGCCCTCGTCTGGAGTCCCCTCGGCTGGGGCCGCCTCACCGGCAAAATTCGCCGCGGCCACCCCGCGCCCGAGCAAAGCCGCTTGCCCAAAACCTCCGCGGCCGGTCCCCCGGTCTCTGACGAACTGCTCTACAACGTGGTCGACGCCATCGACCCGATCGCCAGAGAAACCGGCAAAACCGTCCCCCAGATCGCCCTCAACTGGCTCCTGCAGCGACCCACCATTTCCTCTGTCATCCTGGGCGCTCGCAACGAAGAGCAGCTCAAGCAGAACCTCGGCGCGGTCGGCTGGAACCTCACCGCGGAGCAGGTCGCAAAGCTCGACGAAGCCAGCGCTGTCACGCCCGTATACCCCTACTGGTGGCAGCGCAACTTCCCCGAACGCAATCCCGCGGCAGTGTAAAGGCAGGCATGAGGGATTAGGCATCAGTGTTCTCGCCCCGCTCCCCATGCGAGATCCCCTGATGCCTTTTCCTTTGCCTAATGCCTGAACGCATCCGCAAGCAGCTACGAGCTGATCGCTGCTCTACGCACTCAGCGGCACTTCCGCCCCCAGAAGATTCATCGGCGTTCGCCCCTGCTGCCGCAGCGCTCGAATACTCAGCGCATCATTACGCTTCGCCAGCCGGCGCCCGTACTGGTCCAGCACCAGCCGGCAGTGGAACCACTGCGGCGGCTCGATCCCCAGCGCGCGATACAGCAGAATCTGGCGCGCCGTCGACTTCAGCAGATCGGCCCCGCGCACCACCTCCGTGATCCCCATAGCCGCATCGTCGGCCACGCACGCAAGCTGGTAGCTGGGCGTACCGTCGCGGCGCCACACCGCGAAATCCCCAAAGTCCACACCCGCCGTAAAGCATTGCGGACCCAGATTCGCATCCACAAATTCAATCGCCTCGCCGTCGGGCACGCGAAACCGCCAGTTCATCCCCCGGGGTGTATCGAAATCAACAGAGTGCGGACCCGGCAGTTGCGGCACAAAGCCCTGGTTCGCGCGGCACGTGCCCGGATAAATCGGCTCGTCGTCCAGCGGCTCCGTCTTGCCGTTTGAACGCGCCGCGCGCACATAGGCCTCGTGCGGCGCGCCCAGCGCCGCCTCCAGATCTTTGCGCGAGCACTTGCACGGGAATAAAAAACCTCGCCGGTAAAGCCGGCGCCACACGCTTGTATACACATGCATGCGCTTGCTCTGCACATAAGGAGCATGCGAGCCGCCCTTGTCAGGCCCCTCCTGCCAGCGAATCCCCAGCCAGCGCAGATCCTCATAGGCAGCTTCGGTATAAGCGCCCCTGCTGCGTTCGGGATCCAGATCTTCCATGCGCATCACCAGCGTGCCGCCCGCATCGCGCGCCCGCTGATAGGCTGTCCAGAACGTGCGCGCATGCCCCACATGCAGATACCCCGTCGGCGAAGGCGCAAGCCTCCCGCGATATTTCGGGTCGTACATGGGCGCGCTGGTGGCCACGTTCGCATTCATGCTATCGGCATGTTACCCGGTGGCATATAGCCCGCGTGATTCGTAACTGGCGTGGTTCCGCGCAAAAACGGAACCGGCTCCCTCCTGCCATTCGTCAGCCCCGGCTATTCCTTATCGTCGTCCTTGTCGGATTTCTCGTGCCGGTCATACTTCCCCACGCTCTCATTCAGATGGTCCGGATCCACGGACACCTGCACCACGTTCAGGTCGTGCCCATCGGCATCCAGCACAAACATTCCCATGCGCGCGCCCTCCGGATGCACGAAGATCAGCGTCTGTTCCGCCCCGTTGCGCCTGGTCTCGCGGATCATCCGCTCCCAACCCGCGCCCAGCTTTTGCTGCACCATGCGGTTCAGTTCTTCCCCATCCATGGCGGCGTCAAAGTGCTCGAACTCCGCCACATGCAGATTGCTCACCCCGCCGTGCGTGGCCTTGCGGGATACAAAGCTGATTAGTCCCAAAAACGGAATGCGCGTGGCATGCACGTGATACTGCGTCTCAATCGACCGCACCACGCCGTCAAACCCGCCCTCGCCGCCTGAAGCCAGCACACCCACCGGCACCAGCAGTGCGAAGAAACACACGAAGACAAATAAGAAACGTCTCATTCCGCGCCTCCGTCCTTGTCCTTTTCCTTGCCCGCTTTCTTCGTGCTCTTCTCCACGTCCTTGAGCACGTGCAGCCCGCCAATGCCGCGCAGCTCACCCAGTTCGTCCATCCGGATCGGCCCCAGAATCAGAACAATCGACAGTTCCTTGGGCTCGGCTGACAAAATGAACATCCCCTGCGTCTCGCCGTTCACCGTCTTCACCATCACATCCGTGGTCTCAGCCGCAGCGCCTTTCCTGCGCTCCACCTCATGCACCACCGGCGACCACTCGCTGGTCTCGAAGTAGGCCCGAAGCTGCTTGATCTGGTCCATCGAGTAGTCGCCCTCTTTCTCGAACGTGTACTCGCGCACATAAATGCCCTTCAGCCCCTGGATCAGCTTGCGCGCCTTCGCCTCGTCCTCATCCTTGTCCTTCATGAACTTCGCGGCAAAGTCCAGCATGTTCTTGCCCAGCGTCACCTCGGTCACATCGACCGCCTTTGCCGCCAGTTCCTTCTCAACCGCCGGCGGCAGCGGAAGCCCCTCCGGCATCCCCGACCCAGATCCCGAGCCGGCAGCCTGCGCCATGCCCAGCGATCCCCCCGCCGTCAGCACAGCTCCCAACATCACGCCCGCGCATCTCAATCCAATCCCGCGCATTCTCATCGCTCTCACTCCCTCGCTACTCCCCGCTGTCGCGGTCGTGCTCTGCCAATCTCGTCTGCACCTTGTCCAGCGCATGACCGGTGATACGCAACGCCGTCAACACCTGTTGCCGCGCCGCTTCGCCACGGCGCCGCTCTTCCGTCTTCTTCGCGCGCCATTCCATCCCCACTCCCCCAAGAATGGCCACAATCAGCAGCGTCGCCGCCACTCTCATCCACATCGCCGCGTGCGGAAACCCCAGCCATACCGGCCTCGTACGACGCGCCGCGCGCCGCTCCAAAATCCTGCGCTTCAGCCCCGGAGGAGCTGGCCGCCGCTCCAGCGCCTGCTGCAGCTCCCGTTCGAACTCGTCGAGCTCATTCATCAGCACCAACCCCGCTTATGCATCCGTTTTCACGCCGCGGATAAACTCCCGCAACTGGCTGGTCGCCTTGGCCCGCAGCAGCTTTAAACCCCGCTGCAGATTGCTCTTCACCGTCGCCAACGGCGCCTCCAGCATGGCCGCAATCTCCTCCGGCATCATGTCCTCCTGGTAGCGCAGAATCAAGGCCGACCGCTGCGCCTCTGGCAGCGTCGTCATCAGGTACTCCAGCCTCGCGCCCAGAGCCGCACTCACTCCCGCCGTGTTCTCCTCCGCCGGTGCTCCGTGCTCATCCTCCAGCGCCACCCACAAATCCATCCCTCGAACCCGCCGCCGCCGCAACGCATCCGTCGCCCGGCTCATCGTCACCCGCCGCAACCACCAGCAGGCGTGCTCCGCGGATTCTATCTTGCCCAGGTTTTTGTCCAGTTCCAAAAACACATCCTGCGCAATCTCCTCCGCCAGGCCCCGATCCCCTGTCATCCGCAACGCCAGCGAATAGATCATGGACTGATGCTCGTCCACGAGTCGCTCGAAATCCTGTTGCCAGTCGTGGGCCATCGCCTTCGTGTCTACTCTCTTATCCGCAGGAATTCCCCCTCGGGGATGCAGACAAGTACGCTCCGCAAAGAAAAAAGTTCATCCCCGCCCCGCCGCGCAATCCGGTCCGCCGCCCCTCCCCACGACCGGCTATCATGTCCTGTCATTCATAAAGTCACTCCATCCGTGCCCCTGCGCACGCCGCCCCCGGAAAGGCTGACACCGCGCATGAAGTCCCGCTCCCGTACCGGCTTCCTCTTCACCTTCTTCATTCTGTTGTCCACGCTCGCCGCGCACGCCCGCGACTTCGACCTCACCATCGGCAAGCACGAAGTCCTTCCCTCCAAAGTCCTCCATGAGGATCGCGACCTGCTCATCGCCGCACCCGCCAAGCCCGTCCCCAACATGCCGCTCCTGGTTGTCCTCGACGGCGAGTGGAACTTCCGCAAAGTCGCTGTCGGCGTGGAGAACCTCACCGCCAACAATCTCCTGCCGCCTACCGTCGTCGTCGGCGTCGTTAACACCGACCGCGGCCGCGACCTCATGCCCAGCTTCAATGGCAGCGAGTTCGCGCAGGGCCCATCCGACCGCTTCCTCTCCTTTCTCGCCGACGAGCTCATCCCCCACATCGCGTCCGAATACTCCACCGGCAATTACCACATCCTCGCCGGACACTCCAACGCCGGCATGTTCGCCCTCTACGCCTTCATCCGCCGCCCCGAGGTCTTTCAGGCCAACATCGCGCTCAGCCCCAGCTACGGCCTCGATGATCACTTCACCGCGCTCCTCGCCCGCGCCCTGGCCTCGCCCCCCGCAACCCAGCACTTCGTCTTCATCGGCGCCGGCGGCAATGAAGAAGCCGACATCGCCGTGGGCGCCATGCGCTTCGCCAAGACCTTTGAGGCCTCCCCCAGCCCCGACATCGAGTACCACTACGAAATCTTTCCCGGCGAAGTCCACGGCAGCGTCGGCTTCCGCGCCTTCTACCGCGCCCTCGAAATCCTCGGCCAAGCCGACGAGCTCGCCCACGCCGGCCCCGGCCGCTACTTAAGCGAGGCCCAACGCCGCCGCCACGCCTGGACGCGCCGCTTCGGCTCCGCATTCGAGACCCAGTCCCTGCCCCTACTCTCCGTGGCCCGTCCCCTGCTCGATGCCGTCAACTCGCCTGACGCAACCGGCCTCGCCTCCACGTGGCAGCTTCTCCGCTCCAGCTACAGCAGCGACTTCCGCTTCGATCCCATCGAGCGCGCCAACCTGCTCGCCGCTCTCAACGCCCGCGGCAAAAAAGAAGACCCCGCCCGCCTCCGCGCTCTCCCCGGATTCTCCGACGGCCTTGACGACAAATCCCTCGTCCCCAACGACTACAGCGACGCGGTTCATCTCGACGCAGGCCTCGTGGCCGACCTGCCCCTCGCATCCCCGCCCGCCGACCTTTGCCACCCTGACAGCAAGCCAAAAATCCAGGGCGCCCAGTCAGCCCCCGATCGCCATGACAAACCCGACTCCGCCTGGCGCTTCAGCGGCAACGGCGATTTCCTCGAATTCCCCGCCAGCCCCGATTACGCCAACGCCGGCTCCCTCACCGTCAGCGCCTGGGTGCGCCCTCACGGACCCGCCTCGTACACCGCATGGGTCTCGCAGGTCAGCTCACTTGGCTGGGGCTCGCAATGGCGCCTCGGCTTCGGCCCCACGCCTACCTCCCAATGGGGCGCAACCACCTTCAACGGCCGCTGGAGTGATTACATGATGAGTGGCGACGGCCTCCCCGTCGACAAGTGGGTCCACACCGTCGCGGTCTTCGACCAGACCCTCGGCGAACTCCACATCTACCTCAACGGACGCGAGCTGCAAACCTTCCACGGCATCGCCCCCTGGGCCGCCAGCAAAGGCCCGCTGCTCATCGGCGCCCAGCGCGACGATGGCGTCTTCTTCAACGGCGACGTCAGCGACGTCCGCCTCTACCGCCGCGCCCTCAACCCCAAAGAAGTCGAAGCCCTCACCCACCTCGACAACACCTCATCGACCTCAACCGCACAGACCACAGGAAGCGGCTGCACGGCCGCAAAGTAGAGAGGCACAGTCGGCCCTGCCAGAACTTTGTCTTCCTGACGCTGAGTGCAGCGAAGCGGAAATACTTGCTTTTGCTTTTGCTTTTGCTTTTGCTTCTGTCATTGCCGGAGGGAATCCCTGTCCCTGCTCCCTCTTCCCTGTCCCTATTCCCTGCCTCGCAACGGATCCTCCCAGGAGAAGCTCCCCGCATCCAGCCCCGCCGGCGACCATTTCTTCACCACCATCTCCGCCAGCTTCCCAATCATCTGTTGCGCCCCGTTATCCCCCGTCCAGCGCTGATCCTTGTTGTCGTACGTGAACACCGCCATCACCACCGGCCCGTTCTTCGTCGCGATCAGCGCCACATCATTCCGCACCTCGTCCAGCGCTCCCGTTTTATTCGCAATCGCGGACCCATGCTCGCTCGTGTCCAGTGACTCCAGATAGCGCGGAATATCATCTCGATCCTGCTGGTTGCGCAGCATGTGCAGAATCGTCCCGCAGATCGGCCCATCGCCCGGCAGTGCCGCCGGGCTATCCAGCCCCAGCCGGCACTCCGCAAAGCGCCGCATGACTCCCGCCATCTCCCGCGCCGTCGTCTTGCCCAATCCAAACTTCGGCTGATCCGCCGGCATCGGCCCGGTCGCCGGCATATAGACCTTCTTGTACAGATACGTCTGCTTCAGCCCCGCCGCCTTCAGCGTGCGATTGATCTGATCCAGCCCCAGTCGATCGATGGCCATGTTGGTCGCCGTGTTGTCGCTCAGGATCACCATCAGCGTCAGCACATCCTTCAGCGTCACGGCCAGCGGAGTGTCCAGTTGCGCCAGCACGCCCGAACCCTCCACCTGGTTCGCATGCTCCAGCACCAGCTTCTCTTCCAACTTCGCCTTGCCCGCGCGAATCTGCTCCGCCGCATCCAGCAGAATCCCCATCTTGATCGTCGAGGCCGTCTTCACCGCTACGTCCGCATCCAGTGAAACCGTCTGCCCGGTCTTGAGATTCTGCGCAAACAGCGCAACCTTGCCCTCATGCTGCGCGGCAATGGCTTTCAACTCCGCATCCAGCGCGGCATCCTCCTGCGCGCGCACCATGCAACCAACAGAAAGAACACCGGCCACCAGGATGAAAGTTCGGAGAATCGCTTTGTGCATGCCGCCAGCTTAACCTGCTGCACCAGCCTCCTTCGCAATTCACGGCTGC
>NZ_DASXYM010000058.1:0-2973 GCF_036502485.1 Occallatibacter sp.
CATCACCGACAAGAAGTTCGAGCAGCGCGTGCTCGACGCCGCCAAGCACGCCCGCAACCGCTACCTGCTCACCTTCCGCCCCTCCAACGCCACTCCCGGCCTGCACGCAATCCGCGTCAAGCTGGCGCAGGATTACGGAGCGCGCATCGTTGCCCGCGCCAATTACTGGGTGGGCGATGTCCCCGGCGTTGATTGAGAAGCTTTGCGGAGCTTTCCCAGTTTGACCCGGTTTTCCTCAGAAATCCGGTGTGAGCTGTAAACTTCGCCGCGCAATTTTGCTGTCGACAAAGGAGCCGAAGAAGTGTTCCGCAGGGACCTGGAATTGAACCCGCGCAATCCGCGCAGCCTCTTTGGTCTGCACGAAGCGCTCACCCCTCAGAACCGGAGTTATGAGTCGGAATGGGTGAAGCAGCAATTCGATAGCGCCTGGTAGGGAGCCCATATCGCGCTAACGGACGAAGACGTGTGAATGAGCGCCCCCGTTCGCCCTAGCTGACAACCTTTCCGCCCACGACGGAGGCGAGCAGAGTGCCGTCAGGGCGGACTGCTACGAAGTTCGCTGCGTCACCCACGCGCAACGAGCCGGCACGATCGCCAAATCCCGTCATTGCAGCGGGATTGGCAGTGAGCAGGCGCAGGCCCTGGTCGACAGTGGCGCCGGTGAAATGAATGAAATTGGCGAGTGCGCGATCTAGCGTGAGCACGCTGCCGGCGAGCACACCGTTGGCCATCGCTCGGCCGTTGGCCACCTGCACGTCAAAGCCGCCAAGTTGATAAGTGCCTTCAGGCATTCCGGCTGCAGACATGCCGTCGGTGATAAGGATGCTGCGATCGGGGCCCTTGGCGCGCCACCAGAGCTTTACCATCTCTGGCGTGTTGTGGATGCCGTCGCAGATGAGTTCGGCAAAGAGGTCATCGCAGGTGAGGACGATGCCCAGGATTCCCGGCTCGCGATGATCGAGCGAACGCATGGCATTGAAGGTGTGAGTGGCACTGGCGGCGCCTGCGGCAATGGCGGCGTTGGTTTGGGCTGCTGTTGCGTCAGAATGGCCGATGGAGATACGCACCCCTTTTGCGATTGCATGCGCGGCAAGTTCAAGTGCGCCGGGCAGCTCAGGCGCCAAAGTCATGAGGCGCACGTGGCCTTGAGCCGCCTCGTACATGCGATCAAAGAGGACGATGTCGGGCGCCAGAAGCAGATCAAGCGGATGCACGCCTCGCTTGGCATGGGATAGGAAGGGGCCTTCGAGATGGATGCCGATGGGGTGGGCTTCCCCGTTCCGAGGGCCGGCGGCGATGCGGCTTGCAATCTGCTCAAGAGACTTCAGGGTTTTGTCGAGCGGTGCAGTAACGGTTGTGGCAAGGTAGTTTGCGGTTCCATGCGAGGCAAGGAATCTGCCGATTGCGCTCAGCGCCTCATCGCTGCCCTCCATCACATCGTGGCCTGCTCCCCCGTGGATATGCACGTCAAAAAAGGAAGGGCCCAGCAGCGCGTCTCCCAAGTCAGTGCCGTTGCCGATTGGACCGGAGCCGCTGGATTCGATGGATACGATGCGGCCCTCTTCGACCGTGATCAAAGGATGATCGAGAATGCAGTGGCCGTCCCAAAGCCCCTGTGCCGTGAACACTGAATGCATGATGCGATTATCGCAGTTGGTGGGACTTTGGAGACATTTGTCGACGTTCCGGTAACAGATATGTAACGCGCAGAGCGGGCGGGTTTGTTAGCGTGATTGTCATGGTTGTGAAATCCCTAGCCGTCCTCCTCGCTGGTGCGCTGTTTTTAGGCTCAATCCCGGTGCTGGCCCAGACCGTCAATCTCTCCACGAGCAAGCAGCTTACCGAGCCGGTGCCGGGCAATCCGCAGCGGCTGAATGCTGAGCCGGTCTCGATGGCTGTGTCGCCGGATGGCCGCTACGTGGTTACAGTGAACGATGGCTACGGCACGTTCGAATCCAACTACTCGCAGTCGCTGGCGGTGTATGACACGCAGGCGGGCACGCTGGCGGATTTCCCCGACGACCGGACCGTACTGCGGGGCGGCAAACAGACCCTCTATTCCGGCCTGGCGTTCAGCCGCGATGGCACGCACGTGTATGCCAGCATGGGTTCGGAGAGCGATCCAAACGGCGAGCGCAAAGGCGATACCGGAAATGGCATTGCGGTGTATAGCTTCAGCACTGGCAAGATCGCGCCCGAAAGGTTTATCAAGCTGCCGCTGGAGAAGCTGGCGGCGGGGCGGAAGACACGCCTTCTCGGCGAGCGCGATGGCGACCAGGCAATTCCGTTTCCGGCGGCGATTGCGGTATTCGGTGCTGGTGGCGGCGCGGGAGAGAAGCTGCTGGTGGCGGGAAATCTGTCAGACGATGTTCTGGTGGTGGATGCAGCCAGCGGTGCGGTTGAGAAGCGGTTTGACCTCTCCGAGAGCGAAGCGGTTCCGGGGACCTATCCTATCGCCCTCGCGGTGACGCAGGATGGGCGGCGCGCCTTTGTGGCCCTGTGGAATGCGTCGGAGATTGTGGAAATCGATCTCGTGAAGCTCACGGTAGGGCGAAAGCTGGCGCTGCTAAAGGCGTCCGATCCGGTGAAGCCGGGGTCGCATCCGTGCGCATTTCAGATTACGCCCGATGAGAAGACGCTGTATGTGGCACTTGCGAATCGTGACGCAGTGGCGGCGGTGAACATTGCAGGCGGCGGGCTGCGGGTGAAGGGGTACTTAGATACGCGTCTGCCGCACCAGAGCTACTTTGGCGCGGAGCCGCTGGCATTGGCGCAGGATGCGTCGGGGCATCGGCTCTATGTGGCGAATATGGCGAGTGACGCGGTGGCGGTAATCGACCCGGCGAAGTTGACGGCGAAGGCGTCGAAACGCGGCATGGCTGAGCCCCTGGGCTTTGTTCCCACCGAGTGGATGCCGTTCTCAGTGGCGTTTACGGGCGGCAAACTCTATGTGGCGACCGATAAGGGGAAGGG
>NZ_DASXYM010000059.1:0-7906 GCF_036502485.1 Occallatibacter sp.
GCCACAAAACGGTAATACGTATGCTGCAGCTCATCGCGATCGAGCGTGAACCCAAGCTCCTCCAGCCGATGCCGCAGCGCCGCGCGCCCCGAGTGCTTGCCCAGCACCAGGTTGGTCTTCGAAACACCCACCAGACCCGGCGTCATAATCTCGTAGCACAGCGGATTCGCCAGCATCCCGTGCTGATGAATCCCCGACTCGTGCGCAAACGCGTTCGCGCCCACAATCGCCTTGTTCGGCGACGGCTTGAACGTGATGATGTTCCCCAGCACCTGGCTTGTCGGATAAAGCTGGTTCAGCTTGATCCCCGTCTCTACCGCGTAGTGATCCGCTCGCACATAAAGCGCCGCCGCAATCTCTTCCAGAGCCGCGTTGCCAGCCCGCTCGCCAATGCCGTTGATCGTGCACTCCACCTGCCGCGCCCCGGCCTCAATCGCCGCCAGAGAATTAGCCGCCGCCAAGCCCAGGTCATCATGGCAATGCGACGACAGAATGATCCCCTGCGCGTCCACCGCCGGAATCCGCTCGCGCACATCGCGGAACATCTTCCCGTATTCCGCCGGCGTGGTGTAGCCCACCGTATCCGGCATGTTGATCGTGGTTGCGCCGGCTTCCACCGCCACCCGCACCATCTCCACCAGAAAATCGCGATCCGACCGCGTCGCATCCTCCGGCGAAAACTCCACGTCATCCACCAGGCTCCGCGCCAGCCGCACACTCTCTGCCGTGCGGTCCAGTGCCTCCTGCCGGCTGATCTTCAGCTTGTACTCGAGATGCAAATCGCTCGACGCCAGGAACACATGAATCCGCGGTCGGTCTGCGAACTGCACCGCCCGCGCCGCCATCTCAATATCGTCGCTCTTGGCGCGCGCCAGCGAGGCAATCTTCGGCCGCCGGATCGCCTGCGTAATCGTCGCGATCGCCGCGAAGTCGCCCTCTGAGGCCATGGCAAATCCGGCCTCGATGATGTCCACGCCCAGGTCTTCCAGCGCGTGCGCCATCGTCAGCTTTTCCTGCGTGGTCATGCTGCAGCCCGGCGACTGCTCGCCGTCGCGCAAAGTGGTGTCAAAAAACGCTACGTGATCTGTTGTCATAACTCTCACCTGGTGAGGGAAGCCGTCGTCCGAACATCTTTAGTCTCGCCGATCCGCCCGATATAAGGCAAAGTTATTATTGTTGTAGACGCGATTACAATTACTTATGAAGGCAGGGAGTAGGAAAAAGGAAGCAGGGAGGAGAACGACGCACCCATCGGCACAACTCGAGCGCACACTGCATCCGTTCTCCTCCCTATTCCCTGTTCCGTATTCCCTGCGCTCCGCAGGAGCGCCACATGGAACTTAATCAGCTCGAAACCTTTCTAGCCGTCGCCGAAGAAAAAAGCTTCTCCCGGGCCGCCGCGCGTCTCCATCGCACTCAGCCCGCCGTCAGTCAGGTCATCCGCAAGCTTGAAGAATCCATCGGCGAAACTCTCTTCGACCGCGCCGCGCGCGATGGCTCGCTCACCGCCGCCGGGGTCCTGTTGCGCGACTACGCCCTGCGCCTGATCGCGCTCCGCCGCGAAGCCACCTCCGCCCTCGGCGAGTTGAAGAGTCTCGAACGCGGCCGCCTCCACATGGCCGCCAATGAATACACCTGCACCTACCTCCTGCCTGCCATCGACGAGTTCCGCCGCGCCTACCCACAAGTCACCGTCACCGTGCAGCGCATGCTGGCATCGCACATTCCCGACGAGCTCAACCTCCGCACGTTCGAATTGGGCGTGATCTCGTTCCGGCCTGACCCCGAGCAGTTCCGCACCATCGCGGTCTATGGCGACAGCCTCGCCCTCATCGTCAGCCCCCGGCATTCCCTCGCCGGATCCAATCGCGTCTCCATCAGCGATCTGGGCAACGAGAGCTTCATCGCGCACAACGTTGCCTCCCCCCTCCGCCGCCGCGTCATCGAAACCTTCCAGCGCTACCGCACCCCTCTCAATATGGACATCGAACTGCCCACCATTGAAGCCATCAAGCGCTTTGTTGCCATGGGCAACGGCGTCGCCCTGGTGCCCAACCTCACCGTCGCCCGCGAACTCGAAATCGGCGAACTCGTCGCCGTCACCGTCACGGAACTCGAACTGAAGCGCGTGCTCCGCCTCATCCACCGCCGCCACGGCGCGCTCTCCTACGCGGCCACTGCCTTCCTGCGGACCGTCCGCGACCTCGCCCGCCGCAACGGGCCCCCCTTCTACTACCAGGTGGAGAAGGCCGGCTGAAGCCTTCGAGCAGCACCTCCTCGAACCCTCCTTCCACACCCCTTTTGTGTTATTCATGAAGACACCGTTTAGATTTCTCCGCGTCTAAGGCTTAGCTCATCCTTGTGCAGCGGAGAAAGGCTCGCTCAGGGCATTTACAATTGCTCAGAGCGGGGCCCGGCGCCAACCGGAGCACCGGAATGACAGCTCTTTGCCAGCCGGCACGGTTGGACAGTCGTGAGGTTCAGGATCGAATGAAGAAGATCGTACTCGTACTATTCCTGCTGGCGGTGTGTGTGGCCACAGGCAGAACTCAGGAAAGCCGTCAGGATGTGAGCCTCAGCGGCACCGCGTTGATTCCGCCCTTTGTTGCTTCTTCCACCAACGTGCAGGTCCACTCCAACGCCGGCTACGGCGCATTGGCCAGCTACCGCTTCATGCTCACGCCTAACAGCGCCATCGAAGCTAACTACGGCTTTACCTACGACAACACCTACCGTTACGTCGTCGGAAATACCAACGTCACCAAGATCCTCACGCGTACCCAGGAAATGTCCGGTGCGTACGTCCGCAGCTTCACCTTCCGCAAATGGAACCCCTTCGTTGAAGCCGGACCGGCGGGTCTCATCTTCCTTCCCGTTCGCAACTCCGGAACCACCTCCATCGACGCCAAGCAGCAGACCGAAATCGCCGGAATGTACGGCGCCGGGTTTGCCTATGAGATCAGTCCCAGCTTCGATATCCGCGCGGAATACCGCGGCCTCGTCTCCAAGGTTCCCAACTTCGGGCTGGGCAGCGGAAATACCACCCAGAACCTGACCACCAACAAATGGTTCAACCTCAACGAACCGGTCATCGGCGTCGCCTACCACTTCTAAGCTCTACATCCTGGTTTCGATAAAAAGGGGATGGCGCCGCGCCATCCCCTTTTCCTTCCTCCCGACGTCAGCTACCGTGCCCCATCCGGTCGCATTTTTTTCCAGCGACAGGGTGGGAGACCACAAACCCCGATTCACCCCCCCCGGACATAGCCAGACATTGAAGACGAGTAGCGAGAGCCCCGGTTAACTGTCTGTCATTCCCGGCGGGAATCTGCTTTCTTCTCCAGAAGCGCTATCGGCGCCCCTCCGCCCATTCACCGCGATAAACTTGTCACGCATCTTCGGTCCAGGAGACAGGCACACCGTGGCGCATCGCGCGTTTGACGAACAGATGGAAGCCCTCGAGGCGCTCACTGGCCGCCCCCCTGACCCCGCCGCGATCGCCCTCATAAAAAAATCCATCGCCAACCGCAACAACTTCCTCGTCGCCAAAGCCGCGCGCCTCGCGGAAGACAACCAGCTCCTCGATCTCGTCCCCGACCTCATCGCCGCCTTCGATCGCTTTTTCACCAATGCCGAAAAGAGCGACCCGCAATGCTGGGCCAAAAACGCCTTGACCCGTGCACTCGCCAGGCTCGAGTGCCGCGACAAAGACGTCTTCCTTCGCGGACTGCACCACCATCAGATGGAGCCCGTCTGGGGCGGCCGCTCTGACTCCGCTGGGACCCTGCGTGCCAATTGCGCCCACGCCCTCGTTGCCTGCGAGGGCATCGCCAATCAAGACCTGCTGCTGCTTTTGGTTGACCTCCTGGTCGACGCCGACAAAAGCGTCCGGGCAGAAGCCGTGCGCGCCATCGCGCAGATCGGGGAACTCGCCATCCCGGTCCTGCGCCTGCGGACTCTCATCCCCGGCGAAGATCCTGAGGTGCTCTCCACCTGCTTCCGCACTCTGCTTGAGATAGACACCGCCGCCTCCATCCCCTTTGTCGCGCGCTTCCTCGAGCAGGCGGACGACACCGCCGCCGAGGCCGCTTTTGCCCTGGCTGAAACCCACCGCCCTGAAGCCCTCCAGGCCTTCACCCACTTGCACCGCAGCGGCGGCCCCGCCGCGAGCGATCCCTGGTTCACCGCAATCCTCCTCACCGCCGTGGCGCTCACCCGCCTCCCCGCCGCCGTTGACTACCTCATCGCTCTCATCGAGCAGGAGGACGGCCAAGCGCCCGTCGCCATTGAAGCTCTGGCCAAGGCCTCGTCCGTCCCCGGCATCCGCGAGCGCCTCATCCGGACCGTTGACGAAATCGGGAGCCCGCGTCTCTCCAAAGTGCTTCACGATCACCTGCCCGCCAACGCAGTTTGAATTTCCATCCACGAGTCCCTCAACGCAGCTGTGCCGGGCATCCTTGACGCTCACCGCAGATCGTGCTCTCATCGGTGCGATTCCAATCTGCAACACTTAGGGGGGACCTATGAAATCGGGAGGAACCATGCTTGCCTTGTTACTTTTATCCGGGACCATGTTGTGCGCCTGTGGCGGTGGCTCGGGTTCAAACTCAAACAATCCGCCGCCCGTCACAAAACCTACGGCCGCCACGCCCACCCTCTCCACAGCGAACGCGCAGAATGGCGCGGTCCTCGTCAGCCTGGCGGACTCCACCAGCGGCGCCAAAATCTACTACACGCTCGATGGCAGCACGCCCACCACCTCCTCTGAGATCTATCAGGCTCCCTTCCTGGTCGCGTCCAGCATCACGGTCAAAGCAATCGCGGTCGCCTCCACTTACAACAACAGCACCGCTGCCTCCCAGACCTTTTCGCCCACCATCGCCTCCGGCACCCTTGTCTGGAGCGATGAGTTCTCCAATGCGGGAGGCACCAATCTCGGCCCCAGCGCCTCCACCTGGACCTACGACACAGGCACCAACTGCTGCGGCAACAACGAACTCGAAACCTACTGCGCCTGGGGCTCCGCCACCGCTCCGTGCGATAACAACAATCCCACCGCTTACATCGCCTCTGACGGCTTCCTGCACATCGTCGCGCGCAATCCCTCCGCCGGCGTTTACACCTCGGCGCGCCTCAAATCGCAGGGCCTCTTCAGCTTCATGTACGGCCGTGTCGAAGCCAAAATGAAGCTGCCCGAATCGCAAGGCATGTGGCCGGCATTCTGGCTCCTCGGCAACAACATCGCGACCATCAACTGGCCGGCCTGCGGCGAGCTCGATGTCATGGAGCACATCGATGGCAACAACCCGCCGCCTTACGCCGGCGGCACACCCTACGGCTATGACTGGTTCGCCGGTTCCGTGCACGGCGGCACCGCCGCCAGCGAAGCCAACGGGTCGCAACAGTACCACATGGCCGGCTTCTCCGCCGCCGAGTGGCACACCTACGGCATGATCTGGTCCAAGGGCAAAGTCGAGTATTACGTCGACGACCCCACCAACATCTACGCCACCTTCACCCCCGCCAACTTCCCCGGCACGTGGCCCTTCGATCAGGGCCCGCAATTTCTCATCCTCAATCTCGCCGTTGGTGGCGACTGGCCCGGCAACCCCGACAAGACCACCGTATTCCCCGGTGACATGACCGTCGACTACGTCCGCATCTACGCAAACTGATTCGTTCCACTGCCAAACCTCCGTGCCCCATCCTGTCGCCTTGTTTCTGGCGACAGGGTGGGGCACCACGGCCCCACGCACGTCTTCGCCGTTGCTTTGCCACCCGCAACGAATCTGCTTCTGTCTCCTCCATCCGTCGCACCGCCCTCCGCGTGTTACCATCCGCTCTCGGAGACCGAACTCATGTTCCGCACGCGCCTGATCCTTCTCTCCCTCCTGCTTCTCCTCGTCTCACCACCCAGCGCATACTCCCAGAACGAAGCCGGTTTGCCCCGTGTCGAATCCCCCAACGGCGCCGTCTCCATGATGCTGTTGACACGTCCCGGCGCGAACGGCGGCATCCATTACATCGTCGAGTTCCACGGCAAGCGCATCTTTGACGAATCCATGCTGGGCCTCAAGTTTGACGGCCTGCCGCCCCTCGGCCCCGGCATGAAGCAGACCAGCGTCAAAGCCAGCCAGGCAGACGAGACCTACAACATCCCCCTGGGCAAAACCAGCACAGTGCGCGATCACTACAACGCCCTCCGCGCCGACTTCGAAGACGAAAGCAGCCGCAAGCTCACCATCGAGATGCGCGCTTACGACGACGGCATCGCCTTCCGCATGCTGGTCCCCGATCAGCCCGCGTTCAAGCACGTCCGCCTCGAACGCGAACTCACCGACTTCCTCTTCAGCAAAGACGCAATCACCTACCCGCTCCTCGTCGATGGCTATCAGTCCTCCTACGAAGACGAGTACCAGATGCGCCAGGTCAGCGGATTGCACAAGGATTGGCTCGTTGCCCTTCCGTTCCTCGCCAACGTTCCCGGCGTTGCCTGGGTCGGCATCACGGAAGCCGACATCGAAAACTACGCCGGCATGTATCTGCGCAAAGGCGAGGAGCGCTTCGCCGTGCGCACCCAGCTTGCGCCGCGCATTGACCATCCCTCCATCGCTGTCGAAACCGATACGCCGCTCGCCACGCCCTGGCGCGTCCTGATGGTTGGCGATGAGCCCGGCCGCCTCGTCGAATCGAACATGATCCTCAACCTGAATCCTCCATCCAAAGTCGCCGATACCTCCTGGATCAAGGCCGGCAAAACCTCCTGGGACTGGTGGTCCGGCGATTACGCATCCAACGTCAGCTTCAAGCCCGGCATGAACACCGCCACCCTCAAGCACTACATCGACTTCTCCGCCGCCTCGGGCTTTTCCTACATGCTCATCGACGCCGGATGGGCGCTGGCTAATCGCAAATCGCCTGACGACTACGCTGTCGTCGCCGACATCACAAAATTCGATCCCGCCGTCGACATGCCCGAACTGCTTCGCTATGCGAAAGAGAAGAACGTAAAGCTCTGGCTCTGGTCGCACTGGACATCCGTCGACAAATACATGGATCAGGCTTTCCCGCTGTTCGAGCAATGGGGCATCGCCGGCGTCAAAATCGACTTCATGAACCGCGACGATCAGCAGATGGTCGCGTGGTATCGCCACGTCGTCGACCTCGCCGCTCAGCATCACCTCATGATCGACTTCCACGGCGCGTTCAAGCCCGACGGCCTCCGCCGCACCTATCCCAATCTGGTTACCCGCGAAGCTGTCATGGGCAAGGAGTATCTCAAGTGGAGCGCTCGCACCACGCCCGTGCACAACACCACGCTTCCATTCACGCGCATGCTCGCCGGCCCGCTTGACTACACGCCCGGCGCCTTCGGCAACACCAACCGCGAAGGCTTCGTCGCGCGCAACGAGCAGCCCATGGGCCTCGGCACCCGCGCCCATGAGCTAGCGCTCTACGTCGTCCTCGAGAGTCCTTTGCAGATGGTCTCGGATTTCCCCGAACACTACACCGGCCAGCACGACTTCGATTTCATCAAACAGGTCCCCCCAACGTGGGATGAAGTCCGCGTCCTCGACGGCCGCCCCATGAAAAACATCAGCGTCGCTCGCCGCAGCGGCAAGGATTGGTTCATCGGCTCCATCACCAATTGGGACGCGCGCACCGTGCGGCTGCCGCTCGACTTCCTCGGGGAAGGGAAGTACACCACCGAAATCTACGCCGATGCTCCCGATGCATCCACCAACGCCACCCACACCACCTTCACCACCCAGCCCGTCGACAAGAGCACCGTGCTCGAACTGAAGATGGTCTCCGGCGGCGGCAACGCCATCTGGCTCCACCCCGCCTCCTGACTGCATAAAATCCAGGGCGCCCCACCCTCGCCGCGTCTTTGTTCTTGCGACAG
>NZ_DASXYM010000060.1:0-18168 GCF_036502485.1 Occallatibacter sp.
GCACCATTTGAACCGCCGAAGTGTCCGTTGAAGAAACCCTGCAGCGCGCCCAGATGCGACTCATAGCCGGGCTGGCCGGGCTGCATGTAACCCTGCAGGTGCTGCTG
This sequence comes from Occallatibacter sp., assembly GCF_036502485.1. Classification (GTDB taxonomy): domain Bacteria; phylum Acidobacteriota; class Terriglobia; order Terriglobales; family Acidobacteriaceae; genus Telmatobacter. The sequence continues at coordinate 108 of NZ_DASXYM010000060.1, forward strand.
GTGCCAGAGGGAGCGGCTGGTGACTTGTGCGCCGGTGATGGCGATGAGGATACTGCCGCCGATGTTGCGGGCGAAATTGATGAGGCCCGAAACCTGGTTGGACTCCTCCTTGGGCATGCCCACGTAGGCGGCGTTGGTGATCGAGATGAAGCAGAAGGGCAGGGGAAGCATCTGAATGACGCGCAGCCACGAGGATTGGCTGAAGGTCATATCGAGGCTGGTGACGTAGGCGGCGTAGCGGAACGTGAAGGTGAAGAGGATGAATCCAAAGACCGTGAGGGTGCGGGCGGAGATTTTGCTGGTCGCCCATCCGGCAAGGGGCATGACCACTACGAGCGCGATACCTCCGGCGGTGAGCGCTTTACCGGCGGAGGTGGCAGTATAGCCGAGAAGCTCCTGCATGAACTGCGGCTGCAGAACGGTGTTAGCATTCAGAACTCCACCTACCAACGCCATCAGGAAGCAGCATATGGCGAAGTTTTTATAGCGGAACAGCCGCAGGTTAATGATGGGGTTCTTGGTGTGCAACTCCCACAAAACCAGCGCGATCATTCCGCCCACGAAGAGCACCGCGAAGAACTGGATGAACCCGGACGAGAACCAGTCCTTTTCCTCGCCTTTGTCGAGCATGATCTGCATGCCGCCCATGGCGATGGTGAGAAAGCTCAGGCCCAGGTAGTCCATCTTCCCCAGCAGGCTTCGATCGGGCTTGATCCACGGCGGATCTTCAATGAGGCGCGTAACCAGGACGAAGGCTAGCAGGCCCACCGGGATGTTGATGAAGAAAATCCAGCGCCAGGAGTAGTTGTCGGTGATCCATCCGCCGAGGGTGGGTCCGATCGAGGGAGCAAGCACAGCGACGAGGCCGTACAGCGCAAATGCCTGGCCGCGTTTGTGGGGCTCAAATGAATCGGCCATGATTGCCTGTGCCATGGGCTGCAAGCCGCCACCGCCGGCGCCCTGCAGGACGCGGAAGACGATCAGGAGGGGCAGCGTGGGGGCGATGCCGCAGAGGAAGCTGGCGACGGTGAAGATGACGAGACAGGCAAGAAAGAAATTGCGGCGGCCCATGACGCTCGAGGCCCAGGCGCCGAGGGGAAGCACGATGGCGTTGGAGACCAAGTAGCTGGTCAAGACCCAGGTGCCCTGGTCGATGCTGGCGCCCAGGTTGCCGGCGATGTGAGGCAGGGCGACGTTGGCGATGGAGGTGTCGAGCACCTCCATGAAAGCGGCCAGCGCTACCGTGGCCGCGATCAGCCACGGATTGGTTCGCGGCTTCCAGGCAGCCTGCAGGGCGGGATTTACGGCGGTCACCGTGGATTGAGCTTCGGGCAAAAAACGTCTCCTTAACGAAACTCGTTCAGGTCTAGAAAAAAGGTCTGAGACTGCAGCGCCGCAGCGTTTCTATGGGTTCGCACACGATGCTGCGTCGTTGGCAGGTTGCTGCGGGGAAACCTTGGCACGGCCGAAGGTGCCGGCCCGCTTGAGCCGGATTCCTGTTCTGCGGTTTAGATTCAGGTTGGTAGCTGCAGGGTTCATGCAATCTACGAGGGGCCGTAAGGCGTTTTGCATCGTGAACCGGGGAGCGTGGGGCCTCAGACCGGCCAGGGCCGGGGCCCGGTGCCCTGCGGGATTACCTCTGGAAGAGGATTGGCTGCCCTTCGCGGCACCAGGCGCTGCAGCGCTGGTCCCAAGGGAAGCGCCCGGACTCGTCGCTCCAGAAGCACTGATAAAGGGGGAACGGGTCGGCCTCGTAAAACCAGAGGGCGTAGCCTACGTAATCCTGGTAGAGTTTGCGATCGACTTCGCGGAAGCAGACCCGGTGGGGCCGCTGGAGGATTCCCTCGTATGGATCGCCGGCCTGGAATTGCATGCCGTTCTGGATATCGATGCCAATGACGTTGACGGCGCGCATGCAGGTGTCGAGCGGCAGACCGAAGAGTATGACTTCGGGGTGGCCCATGGAGTGGAAGAAGCCGATGGAGTAGGCGAAGTCGGGGCTACTCTCGGGCTCGCGCGCCAGCACACCGGTGATCTGCCACCCGTCGGTATGAATCTCCCTCAGGACCTTAGCGTCCAGTGCAGAGAGATCGTTTGCCTCTTCGAGAGAACGCGTCATGTCAGGTGAGAGTAGCTGCGGCTAGGCAGCGGTTGCTCCGGATCGGTTTTGGGTAGTGGCTTCGCCGGAAGTGCCAGCATCTTCTGCGCACTTGGCCCGGCGGAGTTTCCAGAGGCTGAATGCAAGCCCGGCTGCGGTAAGGGTGAGGAAGATGCAGAGAACGGGGGTGGACCACTTATCCAGGGTAGCGGCCCAGAGTTTGACCATGTGGCGCCCATAGGTGACGGCTAACCAACCCACAAGGCTGTAGCGCAGGAGTCGGCCCAGGCCGAAGGCGGTGAGGAAGCGCTGCCAGCTTGCCCCCAGGGCTCCAGCCGCGAGCAGAAACGGCCACAGTGGAATGGGCGGCGGAAGGATGGCGGGAAGGAAGACGACGAGAATGGGGTGTTTCTGGGACCAACCCTGCACCCTTTGTTGCTGCCGCTTGGGCACATAGCGGTGGAGGGCTGCCTCCCCACCTTTCTTGCCCAGCCGCCAAGTGGTCCACCCGCCGATCAGGCTACCGGCGACACCGCTACCCACCAAGAGATATGGGCTGCCCCCGTTGGAGATGAGCCACAGTAGCAACAGGTCAGTACTTCCGGGAATAGCCAGCGGGATGATGGTTGCGTCAACTAATGAGACCGAGAAGACGCCGAAAGCGCCAAGATGGGCCAGCCAGTGCAGAGTCGAAGATTTCTTGCCGCCCGCGGTGGCTGCGACGGGCCCAGCATCAAAGAAGGTCACTTATGGTTGGACGTGCATTTTCGCCTGACTGTCGCCCCAAAGGTCTTTCGGGTGCAATAAATGCGTTTAGATAACCACAGAACCGCTACGGTTTGAGGTTTGACGAAGCGGCGTATGGTGCGAGGGCGCGGTACGTTCTCCAAGCTGAACCATTCTGGCGCGGCTTGCAACCGGCGCATAAGGAAGCTCCTCTGGAGTTACAGGTCCCCCGGGATTGCGACTTGCGAAAAACCAGTGAATCACCTAGGTGTAGATGGAATGGCAATTGCGTAGGATGCTGTTCACAGGCCGCAACGGTCTGTGCTCGCACCTGGGCCGCATGTCGGTGGGACGCCATGCGGCCCCTTTTGGTCTAGATCGAATACGAGGCGTGCGGGCGGATTACATTCGGTTTATGAGCGTGGCCATGCAGGCCGCGCCAAAACCGTTATCGATATTCACCACGCAGACGTTGGGCGAACAGGTATTGAGCATGCCGAGCAAGGCGGCCAGACCGCCAAAGCTGGCTCCGTAGCCCACGCTTGTGGGCACTGCGATTACCGGGGCGTTGACTAGGCCGCCGACGACGGTGGGCAGGGCACCTTCCATGCCTGCGCAGACGATGAGCACGCGCGCGGACTGCAGCGAAGTGCGCTGGGCGAGAAGGCGGTGGATGCCGGCCACACCTACGTCGGCAATGAGTTCGACAGTGTTGCCCATCAGGCGCGCGGTCACGGCTGCCTCCTCGGCGATGGGCAAATCGCTGGTGCCGGCGCAAACCACTGCCACGGTTCCCTTACCTGCGGGCGCCGTTGCCTGTTCGAGCGTCATGCAGCGGGCGGCCTGGTGATAGGTGGCACGCGGCTCGGCCGCCAGCACGGATTGAGCGCATTCAGGCGAGACGCGGGTCGCCAGCACGTTGCCGCCGGCCTGGGCCATGCGGACGAAGATGGCTGTGACGTGTTCGATGGTCTTTCCGGAGGCGAAGATGACCTCCGGCATGCCGGTGCGCAGGGGGCGATGATGGTCGAGCTTGGCAAATCCCATGTCCTCGAAGGGCAACACACGCAGGCGCTCCAGCGCATCGGGGATGTCGGTGCGGCCTTCGCGAACTTCATTGAGCAGCGCTTCAAGCTGGGCGCGTTCCATTTGAGGACTCCTGGGTTCTTCAGTACTGGACTGAGATGCGGATTATTTGTGAGGCGCGGGCGTATGGCGGCACTTGATGCTCTCTTTGCGCGCCCAGTGCTCCACCTGAATGGCCGCGCCCTGCATGCAGATGTTGGCGCCCTGCTGCAGCGTGCCGGTGAATTCGATACCCTCGCCGGGGTTGGGGCGTGGGTCGCCCACCAGGATGTTGTAGAGCTTGCCGGCGCGCAGGTCGCGCACAATGAGGCAGCGCGCATCCACGCCGGTTTCAACGCAGCCCTCGCCATGCACTTTCTTTGGCTCAGGCTGTGGTTTGGGGATGTGGGGCGGTTGCTGCGCCTGTGCCATGGTGCAGGCGGTGAGCAATCCAACGACAATCAAGAACGGGATCCGCGTCATTATCCTTCTCGATCGTGTGCTGCGGCCCAAGCCTGCGTCGCTTGCTGCATTACGCGCTTGAGAGGAACCTTGTTTGCGTTGGCGATGCGGCGGCAGTCCTCGTATTCCGGCGCGACGTTGAGGACTTGGCTCGATGAGTCGCTGGCCACCTTCATCCTCACGGTGCCCCAGGGCGTGCTGACCTCGACGAATTCGCGTCGCAGGGCGACCTTGTTCTCGATGCGCCAGTGTACGCCGATGGTGGTGGTCTCGCGCAAAACGATTTCCCGCAATGCGGGCAGCTGGTCAGGCGAGCACAGCACTGTGAACTGCACGCCGGTGCGGCCCTTCTTCATCTGCACGGGGATGCGGTAGACATCCCACGCGCCGAGTTCGAGCAGGAGCTCGCTTACATGGGCCAGAAGCTGCGGGGTGGCGTCATCGATGACGGTTTCGAGTATGGCGATGGGTTCTGTTGCGGCGTCTGCGTTTTCAGCTTCGCGCGCTTCGCCGACCATGAGACGGAGCAGGTTGGGCTGGCCGCGGGTATCGCGTCCGCCAGCGCCGTAACCGGATGCGTGGATCTGAAGCTGCGGCAGGTGCGCGTATCGCACATCGAGCATGCGCAGAATGGTGGCGCCCGTAGGCGTCACGCGCTCCATGGGCGGTCCGGCAGCGTATACCGGTGCCTCGCCCAGCAATTTGAGCGTGGCAGGAGCTGGAACGGGCAGCGTGCCGTGAGCGCACTCCACGGTTCCGCTGCCCACGTTGAGGGGCGAGGCAATCCAGCGATCGATCCTTAGGTGGGCCGCGCCGGCTGCGGCGCACACGATGTCGACGATGGTATCGACAGCGCCGACTTCGTGGAAGTGAACCTGCTCGACGGGCATGGAGTGAACGGCGGCTTCAGCCTCGCCCAGAAGGAGAAACGCGCGGGAGGCGCGGTCTTTTACAGGCTCCTCGAGCGGGGCTGCGGCAATGATGCCGAGGATGCTCGAGAGAGAGCGATGCTCGTGGACATGGCTGTGCGTGTGGCCGTGATCGTGGTCATGATCGTGATGCGAGTGGCTGGGTTTGTGTGCATGCGCATGATCGTGATCATGTTCGTGTTCATGTTGGTGAGCGTGGTCGTGGCCGGCGCCTGGGTGTGATGGGAAGTCGTCTTCGGTCAGCACATCCACCTTGGTTCCGGTGATGCCGCCGCGCATGACTTTGCCGGCCTGGATTCGTGCGCCGACGTTGAGGCTCGTTGCGGTCTGCTGCAGAAAGTCGAGGGGCAAGCCGGCATCCACCATGGCACCCAGCAACATGTCGCCGCTGATTCCGGAAAAACAATCAAGGTAAGCAATGCGCATCGGATGTGATTCTAAATTGCGGCGCGGCTCTCGGGCAGATCGTCTCGATCCAGGTCGTCTGCAACTGCCCTTTCCTTGAGCAAAGGGATGAGCGACGAATGTCCCGCAACGTTGGCACATTCGTCGGCTTCAAGACTTTGGCCAGGAGAGTTTTTCCGCAACCAATGAGGGGAGCGCGTACAAAGCCTTTGCGAAACCGGCTCCCTGGATTACCGCAGCGCAATAATTTCCAGGTGCCCGCTGCGCCTGACGATATTCACACCCACCGTCTCCGCATAGCGCTCGAATGACAGATCCACGCACGCATTGCCCACGCGCAGATTCTCGATTCGCACCTGTTGCAACGACTCCGGCAGCCTGGAGTGATGCAGGAACAGCTTCTGCTCCTTCGCGCGAATCTCCAGTCCCAGGCAGGCCTGCAGCACCATGAACACCGCCCCCGCCGCCCAGGCCTGCGGGCTGCACGCCACGGGGTATGAGGTCGGCCCTTTTCCCGGCCGGCGCGCGAAGCCGCAGATGAGCTCCGGTAGACGGTGCAGGTTCACTTTGTCCGACAGGTCGAAAAGACCCGAGAGTACCGCCAGGGCCAGCTCCTTATCCTGCGAACGCAGCGAGCCCCAAGCAATCACCGCGTTGTCATGCGGCCACATGGATCCATTGTGGTACGCCATCGGGTTGAAGCGCTTCTCGCCCGTCACTATGGTGCGGATGCCCCAGCCCGAGTAAAACGCCGGCTCGCGCATCGCCTGGCTCACGGAGCGCTGCTGCGCGTGGCTGGCAATACCGGAGAACAGGCAGTGCCCTGCGTTCGAACTGCGCACCCGGCACGGCTTCTTTTCGCCATCCAGCGCCAGCACAAACAAAGACAGGTCGTGCGACCAGAACGCCTGCTGGAAATTGTGCTTCAGTTCCGCCGCCTCCTGCTCCAGGGTGTCCGCCAGCGTGGACTGGCCCAGATCGCATGCCACCTTGGCAATCCCGCACTTCGCCGCGTACACGTACGACTGCACCTCGCACAGCGCGATCGGCCCAACCGCCAGCTTACCGTCGCTGTGGAACACCGAGTCGTTCGAATCCTTCCAGCCCTGCTGCACCAACCCGTTATCGTTCCGGCGCGCGTACTCCACGAAGCCGTCGCCGTCGCGATCGCCATAGCGGTCGATCCACTCCAGGGCGGCCAGAACATTCGGCCAGATACTCCGCAAAAACTCCTCGTCCGCGGTGCGCTCGTAGTAGGCCGCGGCGAGCATGAGAAACAGAGGCGTGCCGTCCACGGTGCCGTAGTAGCGCCCGAACGGCACCTCACGCAGCTCCGCCATCTCGCCCTTGCGCAGCTCATGCAGAATCTTACCCGGCTCCGCGTCGCGCTCCGGATCAAAGCTGGTGGCCTGCGTCGCCGCCAGATACGAAAGCACGCCACGCGCCACCTCGGGCGCAAGCCACAGCAGTTCGAGCGCCGTGATAATCCCGTCCCGCCCGAAGATGGTGCTGTACCAGGGGACCCCTGCGTAGGGATAAGGGCCGAACGGCGTCTTCGTGATCATCATTGCCAGGTCTGACTGCGAGCGGCGGAGCCATGCATTGAATCGCTCGTTCGATGTATGCACGCCGACGTCGGCCAACGGTCCGGCCGCGCGCTCATGCACCAGCTCCTGCAGAGCCTGATCGTACGGCTGCACATGGATATCGAGGTCCTCACGCAGGCACTCTACCCGCACATCGAGCACCCGCTCGCCATGCGCCTCCAAGTGCAGCGGAATCCGAATGCCTCCCTCGTACGGCTTGCACTCCGGATCGGAGCATTCCACGCGCGTGGTGCGCCGGATCCGATCCAGCCCCTCGTATGCCATGGACAGCCCGGTACGATCTGTCTCTTCCGCCAGGATCTCGCCTCTACGCTTTCGCTTCTCGCCGCGAATTTCGAAGATGTCGGCGAAATCCGCGTCGAACTCCAGGGAGAGCTCTATGTCGATGGGCACCTGGTTGTAGTTGTGAACCGTGAGGCGATCGTGGCACACCCCGTCGCTCAGGAATTTGGTCCTGTAGATGTGCAGGGTGCCCCGCAGCAGTTCGTCCCCGGAGGGCAGCGTCACATCGGGGTTAGTCAGATCCACCGCGAACAGCACATTATCCTCGCGGATTGTCGAGCTCAGCAGCAGCGGCCTCACTCCGCAGAGCTTCAGCTCCAGCCGGGACAGATGGCGCATTTCGAGATGGAAGATCCCCTGCTGCCCTGACCCTACCGGCTGAATATCACCGCTGCGATCGAAGACTGAGAACGTGTCCCCATGCAGCAGAACCCGGGTGCGGTCGTCAGCAAGTGAAGAGTTGGCGCTGATATAAAACTGCTGTCCTACCTCGATGACGTCTTTGCTGATCGAGTTTTTGAGCAATGGCATGAATCCTGCTCCCTAAGAAAGCGCTCAGGCGGCCTCGGCTGTTGCCTGCTCGGCCACCTTTTCGTAAACGTGAACGTAATCCTCGCACATGCGTCGCGCGCTGAAACGCGTTTCAAACACCTCACGGCACTGGCTGCGGCTGATGCTGGGGATGCGCCTTACAGCCTCGGCGGCTGCTTTCACGTTATGAACGATGAAACCGGTGACGCCGTTTTCGAGAATCTCCGGCACTGAGCCGCCAGGAAACGCAATCACTGGCGTGCCGCAGGCCATCGCCTCAATCATCACTAAGCCAAATGGTTCCGGCCAATTGATTGGAAACAAGACGGCATGGGCGTTGGACAGGAACTGGCTCTTTTGGTCATCGCCAATCTCGCCGAGAAACTCGATCTGCGGGTCGTTCAGCAAAGGTCGAATGCTCTTTTCAAAGTACTTCTGATCCACGGGATCAACCTTGGCCGCGATGCGCAGCGGCAGGTGCGTGGATTTGGCGATGCGGATAGCCGCCGCCAAACCCTTTTCCGGCGATACGCGGCCCAGGAAGGCCAAATATCCGCCTTTGCCGTCACCGGGGCTGAATTCATCGACGGGCAGACCGTGGTGTACGGTGGCCTCCCAGTTTGCCCACGGCATGGGCGCACGCTGCGCATTTGAAATCGACACCAGCCGCATGTCGCTGAATTCGCGGAAGAGTGGGAAAAGATCGGTGATGTCCAGTCGTCCGTGCATCGTGCTGATCGCAGGCATTCGACCCGAGCGTATTTGCGGAAAAAGCAGGAAGTCGGCATGGCAGTGGATCACGTCGAACTTGTCCGCCTCCTGGGCCACAATCTCCGCCTGCAAAACGTGCCACGCCAGCGGGCAGGGAATATCTGGATGGGCGAGCCGCAACGCCTTGGGGCAGATGGGTCGCAGTTCGGCCCTCGTTTCGGAATCGGCGCTCGCAAACAGCGTCACCTCATGGCCCTGCCGGACCAGTTCCTCAGTCAAGTAGGAGACGACACGCTCCGTGCCTCCGTAAAGCTGGGGGGGCACGCTCTCATAAAGAGGTGGCACCTGGGCAATCTTCACCTGGCGTTCTCCGGGCCCCTGGCTGGGGTGTAGCTGCATAGATGCCGGCTGCCCGCTCAGGCGTAGTTTCTTCGGTTGAATTGGAAGCGTGAGAGTTTACGTTGAAACGCCTCTGCAGGACCTGAATTGAAAGTAACCCTCTGGTTTGATTGGTGCATCTCTAGCAGCATGGCTCGGACCAATGCCCGACACTCCGCCGGTTGTCCGCTTATGGCCGGATTCGGCGGCTCCGCGCATCGGACGGAAGCCGAATTCGCACTTAAACCATTCAAATTCATGCCGCTGCAGTGCTGACGCCGTGCAAAATAGAAAGAGCCCTGGTCCGCTGAGCACAATAATGTTTGCGGCTACCGCGCAATCCCCGGAACCACTACCCAGCCGATTCACCCGTCCGGAGACGCAAGAGAACGTGAAAAAGATCGCCAGTGCACTCGATCCCCTCTGGTACAAAGACGCGATCATCTATGAGATACACGTGCGGGCCTTCGCCGACTCCAATAATGACGGCATCGGCGACTTCCCGGGCCTGATGTCGAGGCTCGACTATCTTCAGGAACTCGGCGTCACCTGCTTGTGGCTCTTGCCGTTCTTTCCGTCGCCGCTCCGCGACGATGGCTACGACATCGCCAATTACGTGGACGTGAACCCGTCGTACGGAACTCTGGCCGACTTCAAGGCTTTCCTCGACGCCGCCCACAAGCGCGGTATGCAGGTGATGATCGAGCTGGTTATCAACCACACCAGCGACCAGCACCCCTGGTTCAAGGCCGCCCGCCAAGCCCCGCCTGGGTCGCCCGAACGCGACATGTACGTCTGGTCGGACACAGACCAGCGATTCAAAGATGCCCGCATCATCTTTACCGACACGGAGAAATCCAACTGGACGTGGGATGAGGTCGCCAAAGCCTACTACTGGCACCGCTTCTTTTCGCACCAGCCCGACTTGAACTTCGACGACCCGCGGGTGATGGATGAAGTGCTGAAGGCCATGCGCTTCTGGCTCGACATGGGAGTCGACGCGCTGCGCCTCGACGCTATTCCCTACCTCGTCGAGCGCGATGGCACCAACTGCGAAAACCTTCCCGACACCCACGAGAAGATCAAGAAGATTCGCGCCGCCATCGACGAACTCTATTCCAACCGCCTCATCCTGGCAGAGGCCAATCAGTGGCCGGCCGACGTGCGCCCCTACTTTGGCGACGGCGACGAGTGCCACATGGCGTTCCACTTCCCGCTCATGCCGCGCATCTACATGGCGTTGCGTCAGGAAGACCGCCTGCCCATCACCGACATCATGGCGCAAACTCCGCCCATCCCCGACAACTGCCAGTGGGGCCTCTTTCTGCGCAACCACGACGAGCTCACCCTCGAGATGGTCACCGACGACGAGCGCGACTACATGTACTTCGCCTATTCGGCCGACCCGCGCATGAGGGTAAATGTCGGCATTCGCCGGCGCCTCGCGCCCCTGGTCGACAATAATCGCCGCCGTATTGAGCTGCTCAACTCGCTCCTGCTGAGCTTCCCCGGTACGCCGATCCTTTATTACGGCGACGAGATCGGCATGGGCGACAACATCTATCTCGGCGACCGCAACGGCGTCCGCACCCCCATGCAGTGGTCTTCCGATCGCAATGCCGGCTTCTCCCGCTGCGATCCTGCCCGCCTCTACTTCCCCGTCATCATGGACCCCATCTACGGCTACCAGGTGGTAAACGTCGAGGCCCAGCTCAGCGACCAGTCCAGCCTGCTGCACTGGACCCGCAACATGATTGCGCTGCGCAAGCTGTTCCAGGTCTTCGGGCGCGGAGCCCTGCTGTTTCTCAATCCTGAAAACCGCAAGGTCCTCGCGTATATCCGCGATCTGGACCGCGGCGACGGTACCCACGAGACTATTCTCTGCGTCGCCAACCTCAGCCGCTTCGCGCAACCTGTTTCGCTCGACCTTTCCGCCTGGGTCGGCATGGAGCCAGTGGAGATGATCGGCTATGTGCAGTTCCCGGCCGTCACCCTCGACCCCTACAAGCTTTCCCTCGCCCCCTACTCGTTCTTGTGGCTTGAACTGCAGCCCGCCGCCGCAAAACCAGAGTTGGCGCCCGACATCCTGGCGGAAAGCTCGCAGGATCTGCGGTCGGAGGAACCGGCCGCCCTGGATCTCCTCACCAGGAGCTGGGCGGGATTTATCGCCGGCCATGGACTTGCTCTGATCGAATCGGCCCTTCCGCCGTGGCTGCAGCGCCAGCGCTGGTTCGGAGCCAAGACGCGCAAGATCCTCAACGTTAAAGTTCTTGAATGGGTGGAAATGCCCGCCCCCATCGCCGCCAATACTGAGCTGCTGCCCGCCTCCGATCTCCCCGCCGACAGTTCGGTCCCGCCAGCCGTGTTCTACGTGGAGGTGAATTACGGCGAAAACCAGTGCGACGTCTACCAGGTTCCATTGGCGTTCTCGACCGGGGCCACGGGCGAGAAGATAACGGCCGAACGTCCACTCAGCGTCATCTCCACCATGGCCACCCCCACCGGAACAGGTGTTCTCCACGATGCCAGCGGCCGCGAAGATTTCCGTCAGGTTCTGCTGAGCATGATCGAACGCGGCGCCTCTCTTGAGCTTTCTAACCTGCGGTCCGCGGCCGTAGAGGTCGCCGCCTCCCTTGCCGCCTCAGCCAGCGGCCACTCCGCGCGGCAGGCCGCAGAAAACGGGGAGGCAGAGGAACTGCTTGCGCACCCTGAACGCGCCACGCATAATCAATCGGCGCCAGGCATGGTCCACCTGCGCCCCCATGAAGTTTTCCCCAGCGACTCCGGCGTGCCCGCTGTCGCACCCCCCGCCCCATCTGCCCACGCCGAAAACTCTGAAAACGTGGTGCCCCATCCTTTGGCCGGCATGTCTGTTGAGCCGCTGCCACTCACCGCTCAGCCCGGCGAGGCCGCGGCCCCGCCACGCTCGGAGAACCCTGCGCCCCTTCCCGGATCCAACACCCCGCGGCTGCAGCCTCGCGAATCCCCCTCCGCAGGAGAGCGCCAGACCCGCACCGGGGTCCTCCATGCGGCTCCTTCACGCGCATTTGCGTTCGAGCGCGGCGAGCAGCATCTGCGCGCCCGCGTGGGCTCCGCCGAGCAGTCAAACACGTCGATCCTTTACAACGACAAACTCATCCTCAAGATTTTCAGGCGCCTTCAGTCGGGAGAAAACCCCGACGTCGAGATAGGCCGTTTCCTCACCGAGAAGACGCATTTCCGGAACATCCCGCCTTTTCTGGGCGAAATCACCATCACTCCCTCCGCGGGCGAAAAAACCACGGTCGCCATGCTACAGAGCCTTGTCGCCAACCAGGGCGACGGCTGGGAGTGGTTCCTGCATCAGCTCTCAGAGTTTTTCGCGGCTGTGATTTCCGTTCCTGCGCCGCCTCAGGCAGCGCACACCGGCTGGACGTCTCTGCCCGAAACACCCGTTGAACTCCGCGAGCACGCGCGGTCCACTGTTGAAGCCGCATCGCTCCTGGGCCGCCGCACTGCCGAGATGCACCTCGCGCTTGCCATCGCTAACGACAATCCGTCCTTCTCCTCCGAGCCCTTCAGCGCTGAGGACCTCAGACGCGATGCCCTCCGCATTGAGGACCAGCTCAGGTCCACATTCGATGCCCTTCGCAACAAGCTGGCCAGCCTCCCGGACGACGTCGCCGATGACGCCGCCCATCTGCTCGCCCGCCGGCGCGACCTGCTGGCGCGTGCCCACTCCATCGCCGCCGGCGAAGCCGCCGGAAAGAAAATCCGCATACACGGCGACTACCATCTCGGCCAGACCCTGCGTACCGGGTCGGACTCCAGCCCGTCCGGTGGAGACTTCATCCTGCTCGACTTCGAAGGCGAGCCGGCCCGCCCGCTTTACGAGCGCCGCCGCAAGCAATCGCCTCTGAAAGACGTCGCGGGAATGGTACGCTCATTCTCGTACGCGGCAAGCTCGGGGCTCGATCAGTTCCGCGCGGCACATCCCGATCGCGAGGCCGCTGCGGAAAACCTGGCGAGCTGGGCTCACGCCTGGGAATCGGCTGCAGTTTCTGAGTTCCTGCGGGCCTATCAGGCGGAGATGGGAACCAGACCGGATCTTCTCCCTGAACCTGGCCGCGCGCATGCTTTGTACTCTGCCTATGTGCTTGAAAAAGCGCTTTACGAGCTGCTCTATGAGCTCAACAACCGGCCTGCCTGGCTGCGCATCCCACTGAGCGGCGTCCTTTTTCTTGACTAGCAGCAGGCGTGCTCAGCAGTCCCAACGTGTTCTCTATGGCGACAGCAGATCCCATTTCCGATCTTTCCCGCCCGCAGGCCCCCAGCGGCTATGCGCTCCTTGCCCTGCTTCCGCCACTGCCCAACGACCAGCTTGAAAGCACCGTCAACCGGCTCACCTCCTTTGTGGCCCCGGAGGAACTGCTAGTCGCCACCCAGAACGGAGTTGCCGCCGACGCCTACCCCCCACTGCGCCTTGTGGACGCACCCGCCACGCGCATGTCCTGGACCCTTACCGCCGCCGACTTCATCAGCGCCGCCGAACTCGCCCGAAAACACGAAGCCCGCGCCATCCTCATGCTCGGGCCCGAATCGGGCTCCATGAGCTCTTCCGCTCTGCGCAATATTTCCCAGGCTGTGCTCAGCGGCTCAGCCGACCTGGCTCTTCCTCACTACGACCTGCCGCCCCACACCGGCCTTGTCAACTCCGCCATCATTTATCCGCTTAACCGGGCCCTCTTCGCCACGCGCGCCCGCTTCCCCCTCGCGATTGATCTAGGCCTGTCTCCGCGCATGGCAGACCGCATGGCCGCCGCCGCCCAGCGGTTCACCACTATCGGCCAGGACGATGCCATCCTGTGGCCCATCTCTGAAGCCGTGGTCGCCGGCCACACCCTCACTGAAATCGACGCCGGCACCCGGAGCATCCCGCAGCCGCCCGACCCCGATATTCGCAACATCCTCGCCACCGTGGCCGGGTCGCTGTTCTCCGACATCGAGGCCAAGGCGGCTTACTGGCAGCGCCCCCGACGCCTCGCTCCGGCCCGTGTTGCAGCGCCGGCGGTTCCCCGTGCCGCCGAGAGCGCCTCAGACGTGGCATCCATGATTGAAGGCTTCCGCCTGGCCTACAGCAACCTCCAGGAAATCTGGTCGCTGGTGCTGCCGCCTCATTCTCTGCTGGGCCTAAAACGCCTCTCTTTCCTGGAGCCCGTCAGCTTCCGCATGCCGGAAAACCTCTGGGCGCGCATCGTCTACGATTTCGTAGTCGCCTTCCGCTTGCGTACCATCAACCGCGGCCATTTGCTGGGAGCGCTTATTCCGCTTTACCTGGCCTGGGTGGCGGGACACATCAACGTCACCGCGTCGGGCGTGGATCCGGAGCGACACATTGAAGCCGTGGCTGCGGCCTTCGACGCCGACAAACCGTACCTCGTCTCGCGCTGGCGCTGGCCTGACCGGTTTAACCCATGACTTTTCTGAATATGACCCGGGCTGAATCTGTTCCTGGTTCTCTTATGAACGGCTTCCATCCAATCCGGTTGATCGCAACAGAGATGCAAGGAGGCTTTCACGTGCATACTCCGTCTTCTTTGCCGATTCCCCTGCTTCGCGGGCTGACCTCACGGCTGGCGGATGCGAATCCGCCGCTCTACTCCGATAACGTCTCCATGTGGCACCACGTCACCGGCTCGCTCCAGAACTCCTTCTATCGCGTCCTTTCGCTCCTGCTCGCGGTCCTGCCCGGCATTCTCGCGTTCTTCGTCGCCGTCTTCATCTTCACCCTGCTGGGTATGGGCGTCTCCGCCATGATGCGCCGGCTGCTGGTCTGGGTCCGCTTCGACGAGCGCCTCACGCGCAACCGCGCCGACTGGACACCCTCCAGTTCGCCCACCGAGTTGTTCGCCCGGGCCTCCTTCTGGACCTGTGTGCTGCTCGGCCTCGTCATCGGCGTCTCGGCCTTTGATGCCTCCTATTCCAGCGCCTCGAACGTGCCCATCCTGTTGCTTCCCTACGTCACTCATGCCATTGGCGCTCTGATCGTGCTGCTGGTCGGCACGCTGGTCGCCCGCTTCCTCGCACGATCGGTGCTCATCAGCGCAGTGAACGCCCAGCTTCAGTACGCACGCTTCCTATCCCTGGGAGTGAAATGGCTGGTGCTGGTCCTCACTGCCGCGATGGTGCTCGATCACCTGGAGATCGGCGGGCACATCGTAGCACTGGCTTTTGGCATCCTCTTCGGCGGGATCGTCCTCACCCTTGCACTTGCGGTCGGCCTCGGTTCGCGCGACCTTGTCACACGCTCCTTGGAGCGCGGCGTGGAGCGCGCCACCGAGCACTCCACAATTCCCAACATTCCGGCCGGGACCGGCGCCGGCGAATCCTTCCGCCACTTCTGAGAGGGACGAAGACGGCGCCGGCCTTCGTGCTGTTCGAGAGCGCGGGGACGGGGCCCTCACTCTCCTGCGCTCCTGCCCTTTCCGAGATTGGCGCGGCGTTGCCGCAAACATTCCCTCGCGGCTTGCTGAACGAGCCGCGCGGTTTTAGGGAAGTGTCCGGCCGCTTCTTACCTTGCGGCAACCCCAACCCCGGCTGCGTGAATCTATGGGAATGGCTCGTTGCGGGTCACTTCGATCATTGAATAGATAACGATTCCCACGTGGCCGCTTGTCCTTTAGAAGACCTTGAATATGTCTCCGGTGTATTTGCGCAATCGTATGCGCAAGTTCCCTGCCATGCCCATTCGCGGCAAAGGAGTACCTTCCCCATGCGGTTTTCCCCAGGATACAGCGCGCTGACATTGTCAGCGCTGGCCATTGCGTGCGTTCCGTTCCAGGCGGGCGCACAGACGCAATCATCGTTTTCCGCGCATACGCTGTACAGCGCCAACAATACGCTGGAAGTGGTTGCGCGCGGCGACTTCAACGGCGACGGGCGCGACGACTTCATCGCCTTACAGTTCAATGCAAACGGCGGCGGGACAAACTATTTGTTTCTATCGAACGGGGACGGGACCTACGACGCTCCGATTGCCCTGGCCACACCCCTGGGCCAGCAGATTGTGACGGGCGATTTCAATGGCGATGGAAAGCTGGATTACGCTGCCCTCGACTACCAGGCGAAGGTGGTGCATGTCTGGATCAATAAAGGCGGCGGCACATTCACCGGTTCGTCAGACCTGGCTACGGATGCGAACCCGGTAGCGATTACCGCGGCGGATATGAATCACGACAACATCACCGATGTGATCATCGCCTCCGGCAATGGCGCCACCTCCAGCCTGCAGGTCTGGATGTTGAATACCTACGGGAGCGGCGGTACTGCGAGCAGCGTCACCTCCGGCGTCATCTCGCCGACGTCCATTCTGACCGGGGATTTTGACGGCGACGGCAAGCCGGATGTCGCGGTGGTTCAGAATTACCAGGGACCCACCACTGTGCAGATCTGGTATGGCGACGGCAAGGGCCACCTGGCATCGCCCTATAAGATCACCGACCCCAACGGCGATGACGACCGCTATGACTCGGTTATGAACCCGGTCGGCGACTTCAACAACGACGGCAAGAGCGACATCCTGATGTATCGAACCGTATACGGAGTGAGTGGCACCACCACATTCAGTCCACAGATCGCGGTGTTCAGCGGCACCGGCAGCCGAGCCCTCACCTTTAGTACGATCGGCACCACGGCCTGCCCCCACGGCATCCAGGTGGCCGATTTCAATGGCGATGGCGTCAACGACCTAGCGTACGCGCAGGAGCCCTGCAGCAACTTCGGCGCCGGCCCCGAAACGTTTGTAATCCGGCCCGGAACAGGAAGCGGCGCGGTCGGATCCGATCAGGACGTCTATAGCAGCTCGTACTATGCCGGCGGGGACATGATGGCAATCAAGAGTACCCAAGGCACCAAACCGGACCTGATCTTCACCCAGTGGACGGCTGCGGCACCCGTCAGCGGAGCACCGCCCCAGGAGTTCGTGCTGCTGACCAATAGCACCACGGGCAGTTCCTTCCCCGGCTGCGGCACCACGAATCAGGCCGTGGGCATCAATGTGTGTGCACCCAGTGGCTCGTCGGCAAACTCCCCCCTGAAGTTTTCGGTCAGCGCCGCGGGCCCCACGCCCATGCGAGCCGTGGCCGTGTGGGTCGACGGCCAGAAACTCAGCGAGCAACTCACCCATGCCTTCTCTGACTACTCTTTCCTTGATCAATCGCTTACCCTCAGCTCCGGCACCCATAACATCACCGTCTACGGAACCGGCTGGGATAACACGCTGCAGCAAAAGAAATTCACACTCTCAGTGGGCGGCGCCTCAGGCTGCGGCATGCCGGCATCGCCGGGCGTGAACGTATGCAAGCCCGCGAATGGCTCTACCGTGGGCTCCCCGGTCGAGGTTCAGGCCGCCGCCAACATCACCGGCACGCTCGCTCGCATGGAGATCTGGGTGGATGGCGTAAAGAAGTTCACTGAGACCACCAGCACCAGTCTCGACACAACCCTTGCCATGGCAAGCGGCTATCACAAGATCGACATCTACGCGGCTAACACCGCGGGTAACTTGTGGGAGACGACGACCTATGCCACGGTAGGCACCTCCAACGGATGCGCTGCGCCCTCATCGCCCAGCGTCAACGTGTGCAGCCCCGTCAACGCCTCGACTGTGCACTCGCCGGTACAGGTCGTCGCTACGGCCAACATCGTGGGCACGCTGGCCCGCATGGAAGTGTGGGTCAATAACGGCAAGATGTACACCGAGACCACCAGCACCCAGCTCAGCACGACCCTCAACCTGGCCGCGGGCACCTACCAGTTCGACATCTACGCGGTGAACACGCAGGGCGCCAAGTACGAGGAAACCGTGCGTGCGACCGTGCAGTAAGCAG
>NZ_DASXYM010000061.1:0-98237 GCF_036502485.1 Occallatibacter sp.
ACAGCGGCAGGTGCGCATGTAGTGGCGCATGCCACCGAACACCATGACGGCAAAGACGGTGGACGTAACGAGGCCAAAGCAGGCCAAAAACATAAGGATAAGCAATGCCAGAGACATCCGAGTTCCGCTCTTTCAGAATAACCGGGCTCTTATGACCTGGGGCCGCCGCGCGGCTTCGAGGGGGCAGGGGCGACCGGCCGCGGAACGATCATGGGCTTGCGCATCGGCACGATGGCCGACTTGGAGGCTGAGCCGGCGGCCTGGGTGATGTGGGTGAGCATCTCGGAGCGCACGTATTCGACAAAGCTGTGCATCTGGCGGTTCATCTCCTCCATGCGCTCGCGCATCTGCAGGATGATGGCGATGCCGGCGATATTCACGCCCAGGTCGCGCGCCAAATTGAGGATGAACTCCAGCCGCTCCAGGTCCTCATCGGTATAGAGCCGCGTATTGCCCTCGGTGCGCGACGGCTTCAGCAGACCCTCGCGCTCATAGAGGCGCAGCGTCTGCGGATGAATCTCGTACATCTCGGCCACCGCCGAGATCATGTAAGCACCCTTCGACTTGCGTTTCGCAGGCATCGCTCACCAATCCGGTCTTCCAATCCCTAATGCCTAATCCCTGCCCTTAAATCTTCTCGAACAACTGCTCGCGCGGATCCTGCGGGTTGAGCTTGCCCAGCTCGCGCATGATTTCGCGGCTGCGCTCGTCCTGCAGGTGCGGCGTGACCACCTGGATGGTGACGATCTGGTCGCCGCGCATCCCCGCGTGCTGCGCGCTCTCTACCCCGCGCTCCCGCATGCGCAGCTTTTGCCCCGGCTGCGTGCCGGGCGGAATCTTCAACTGCGCCCGGCCGTCAATCGTCGGCACTTCCACCTTCGCGCCCAGGCTGGCTTCGGGCACCGTCACGGGCACGGTCATGTGAATATCGTCGCCGGTGCGTGTGAAGATCGGGTGCGCGCCCACGCGCACAATCAGAAACAGATCGCCCGCCGCTCCCCCGCTGGTACCGGCATTTCCCTTCCCTTGCAATCGGATCCGCTGCCCGTCGCGCGTGCCCGCCTTGATGCGGAACTCCACGGTCTCGGTACGGTCCACCACCCCCTGGCCGTGACACGTAGCACAATCGCTCGCGGCGCGTCCGGTCCCTCCGCAGCGCGGGCACTGGATGTTGAACTTCATGCGGCCGCCCATCTGCGTCACCTGCCCGGTGCCGTTGCACTCGGGGCAGCTCATGGGGTTGCCTGTGGTGGACTGGCCGTGGCAGGTGGGGCAGGTGTCCTGCCGGTGCACCTGGAGCCGCGCCTGGCCGCCGCGGATCGCGGTCCAGAAATCCACCGTGGCCTGGTATTCGAGATCGCTGCCGGGCTGAGGACCGCGCGTACGCTGCCGCTCCTGCTGCTGGCCTGAAAAGATTCCGGAGAAAATGTCCTTGAAGCTTGACCACCCGGTTCCGCCCTGTTGCGCGCCCGCGCCGCCGCCCTGAAATCCCGAAAAATCGAAGCCGCCAAAGTCCACAGGACCGCCGCCGTGCCCCTGCTGGCGCGCGTAAGCCTCAGCCTGCGCCGGATCGATCTGGTCAGAGTAGAAACCAAGCTGGTCATACACCTTCCGCTTCTTCTCGTCGCTCAGAATGTCGTTGGCTTCGGAGATCTCTTTGAACTTCTCCTCAGACTTTTTGTCGTTGGGGTTCACATCGGGGTGATATTTGCGCGCGAGCTTGCGGAAAGCCTTCCGGATCTCTTCCGGCGTGGCCGTCTTCTTCACGCCAAGCGTCGCGTAGTAGTCCTTGTTCTGGGTCGTGGGCATGGTCTATTTGAACTCGTAATTCAGCCTGTTCTCTAGGCGATCTGTCTTGCTCTCAGTGCTCCCGAATCTGTTCGCGGAGCGGGAAAAATCTCAACCTCGATCCGTTTCTTCGATTCTTTGCTCGCTACCGCCAAATCGTATGCCATTTGCATCTTCATCCAGAAATCCGGCGTGGTCCCAAAATAGCGCGCCAGACGAAGCGCGGTGTCAGCGGTAATGCCTCTGCGTTCTCTCACAATTTCAGAGATGCGCGTTACCGGTACTCGCAACGCAAGTGCCAGAGCATTGGCCGAGAGACCCAGCGGGGCAAGAAAATCCTCGCGCAGAAACTCCCCCGGGTGAATCGGAACGCTGCGCTCGTCGGGTTTTCGGGGAATACTCATCTGCCAATCTCCTCAGTGATAGTCCACAATCTCCACGTCCCAAGCATCCTTGCCTTCCCAGCGAAAGCAAAATCGAAACTGCTCGTTGATCCGAATGCTCCACTGGCCTTTCCGGTCGCCCTTCAGGCGTTCAAGCCGGTTGCCAGGCGGATTCTTCAAGTCTTCCATGGCGCCAGCAAAGTCAAGTGCCTGCATTCGGCGCACCGCCGTCCGCGCTATGCTCTTCCATTGGCGGCTCTTTCCTGTTCGGAAGAGCGCCTCGGTTTCCGTGTCCGCGAACGTCTGGATCATGCTTAGCGCTTATCGTAACACGTTAAACGTTAGACGTCCCGACTGTCCGTACCGCCTGAAACGAAACGGGGTGAACGACCTTCGCCGCTCACCCCGTCCTGTTGCTCCTTCCGCCTGGAGGGCGGGGTTGGCTTACTTCTTGTCTTCGACGTCCACGTACTCGGCGTCGATTACACCTTCGTCCTTCTTCTGCTCGGCCGCGGGCTGGCCGGCTTCGCCTGCCGGAGCACCAGGCTGAGCCGAACCGGCCTTGTACATCGCCTCGGCCAGCTTGTGGCTCGACTGCGTGAGCTTCTCGAGCGCAGCCTTCAGATCGGCGGCCTGGGCGTTCTCTGCCAGTGCCTTCTTTGCGTCGGCCAAGGCAGCTTCCACATCGCCCTTATCGGAGGCCTGCACCTTGTCGCCCGAGTCCTTCAGCATCTTCTCGATGTTGTAGACCATCGAGTCAAGCGAGTTGCGCGCTTCAATCTCATCGCGCTTCTCCTTGTCCTCGGCCGCATGCGCCTCGGCTTCCTTGGCCATCTTCTCCACTTCGTCCTTGCTGAGGCCGGAGCTGGAAGTGATCTGGATCCGCGTGTCCTTGCCTGTCGCGTTGTCCTTGGCCGTCACGTTCAAAATGCCGTTGGCGTCGATGTCGAAAGTGACCTCGATCTGCGGCACTCCGCGCGGCGCCGGGGGAATACCCGCCAGCTTGAACTTGCCCAGCGTGCGGTTCTGCGCCGCCATGGGGCGCTCGCCCTGCAAGACGTGCACTTCCACTTCGGTCTGCGAATCCGCCGCCGTCGAGAAGGTTTCCGTCTTCTTCGTCGGAATCGTGGTGTTGCGCGGAATCATCGGCGTGGCCACCCCGCCCAGCGTCTCAATCGCCAGGGTCAGCGGCGTCACGTCCAGCAAAAGCAGATCCTTCACTTCACCAGCCAGCACCCCGGCCTGCACCGCTGCGCCCACAGCAACCACTTCGTCGGGGTTCACGCCGCGATGGGGCTCCCTGCCGAAGAGCTGCTTCACCATCTCCTGGATCTTGGGCATGCGGGTCTGGCCGCCAACCAGCACCACCTCGTCGATGTCGCTCGTCTTCACGCCCGCATCCGACATGGCCTTCTTGCACGGCTCCAGCGACCGCTCCAGCAGGTCTTGCACCATCTGCTCCAGCTTCGCGCGCGTCAGCTTGCGCACCAGGTGCTTGGGGCCGGTCGCGTCCGCCGTGATAAACGGCAGATTGATCTCCGTCTCCAGCGTAGTCGAGAGCTCGATCTTGGCCTTTTCCGCGGCATCCTTCAGCCGCTGCAGGGCCATCTCGTTCCCCTTCGAACTGAGGTCAAGGCCTTCTTCGCTCTTGAACTCGGAGATGAGCCAGTCCACGATGCGCTGGTCAAGGTTGTCGCCGCCCAGGTGCGTATCACCGTTGGTCGACTTCACTTCGATGACGCCTTCGCCCACTTCCAAAATCGAAATGTCGAACGTGCCGCCGCCAAAGTCGTACACGGCGATGGTTTCGTCCTTCTTCTTGTCGAGCCCGTAGGCCAGCGCGGCCGCGGTGGGCTCGTTCACAATGCGCTTCACATCCAGCCCGGCAATCTTGCCGGCATCCTTGGTGGCCTGGCGCTGCGCGTCGTTAAAGTAGGCCGGCACCGTGATTACGGCCGCCGAGACGGTCTCGCCCAGGTAGGCTTCGGCGCTCTTCTTCAGCTTTTGAAGGATCATGGCTGAAATTTCGGGCGGCGTGTACTCCTTGCCCTGCGCCACAACCGCGACATGATCACCCTGCTGCGCCACCTTGTAGGGCACCATCTTCATCTCGTCGTTCACTTCATTGAAGCGGCGGCCCATAAAGCGCTTGATGGAGAAAACTGTGTTCTCAGGGTTGGTGATGGCTTGCCGTTTGGCGACCTGACCAACCAGCCGCTCGCCGTTCTTGGCGAACGCTACGATCGAGGGCGTCGTGCGCGCACCCTCTTCATTGGGGATAACTTTGGGCTCTCCGCCCTCCAGAACCGCCACACACGAGTTGGTGGTTCCAAGATCGATTCCGATGATTTTTGCCATTGTCCGGCTCCCGCTCCAAAAGTACTGACATCGTTAAGATGCAGCATTGAGTGTATTAGTGTCAACTTTTGTTGAGCGGGTGTTTGTGAGTCGCCGCACAAAAGCGGGACGGGAAGTAGAGCTCCCAAGCCCTGAGAAACACGGCCCCGGACGGGCGGCCGCACATCTGCTGCGCAACCGCCCGACAGGGTTGATCGGATTTACTGAGGTGGAATTTGCTCCGGCTTCTTCGGTTTGTTCTTGTCCGGCTGCGGTTCGGCCTTGGGATGATTCTCCGGTTGAGCACCGGGCCGGGCTGCCGGCTGTTGAGGCCGTTGCTGCGGCCGGTTTTCAGGCCGTGCCGCTGGCTGGGCAGGCCGCTCTGCAGGAGGGCTCTGGCGCGATTCCGGCGTCTGATGCTGCGGCGCGGGCTCCGGCCGTTCCGGTGGCCTTGCCGGCCGCTGCTGCGGTGCCGGTCGTGCGGATGGCGGTGCAGTCGGGTGGGGTTGCGCGTTCGGCTGAGGCTCTGCCCCCGGACGCTGCGGAGTCACTCCCGGGTGCTCGGGCCGGGATTGATCCTGCGGCGGTCTCGCCGCCGGTGGCCCCGGACGCTGCTCCGGTCCCGCGGCAGGAGGTTGCCCTGGCCGCTGCGGCGTGACACCCGGACGCTGCGGCTCCTGAGGACCGGGTCGTGCCGTTTGCGGAGGGATAGCCGGACGCTGCCCGGGCTGCACTCCGGGTTGCGGCTGCGTTCCCGGACGCTGTTGAGCGCCTGGTTGAGTCCCGGGTCGGGCGCCCGGTTCTGCGCCAGGCTGATTCCCCGGCCGCGCGTTTGGCTGATTTTTCGGTTGGTTCCCGGGCTTCGCACCCGGCTGATTGACGCCAGGCTGACTCCCCGGGCGCGCGATGTTTGGGTTACCTTGATTGCCAGGCTGATTCCCGGGCCGATTGCCGGGCTGGTTTCCCGGCTGCGGCCGACCCTGCGCGTTTGGCTGCTGTCCCTGACCGCCCGCTACACCCTGCGCGGGGCGTGCCTTCGCAGCCTGCCGCGCCGCCGGCGTCATCTTGGCATTGGCAGGCGGAGCTACCGTTTTGCGGCCCGGAATCGGCCGTGGCGCCGCCGCCCGTTGCCGCACCGGGGGAGCCTCAGGTTGCGCGTGCGGCTTGGCCGCCACCGCCTGGCCTTTGGCGTTGATCAATACCGGACGAGCCTTCACCGGCACCGGCTTTACTACGGGCCGGGCGATCATGGCTGCCCGGTTCGGCTGCACCGCGGGACGCTCCTCCACCCGCGCCTGCTGCAACTGCTGCGGCGTTACCCGAACCACCGCCTGCCGTATCGGTCTGCCCGTGGCAAACGCCTCACGCGGAACCGCCGTGGTTCCCACCGTGCGATTGACATAGGTAATGTTGGTCACATTGGTGATGTTCACGTACGTGGTCCGCACATGCACCCGGGGAGCCGGTTGGATGTTGGTGATGTTTACGCGGTCCACATACCGAGGGCTGCATGGATACCAGGGGCGATAGGGTTCGCCCGGTCCCAGCGGGATCCATGCGGAGAGGTCCCCGCCTCCAGCCTGGATTCCTCCAGCAAACACCACCAGCGCCGGAGACCAAACCGGATGCTCCTGCGCCGGTCCCGGAATCCATCCCCAGCGGCCTTGATAGTTCACCCAGCGGCCATAGTGGAAGGGCGCATAGCCCCAGGACTCGTCTTCCACCCATACCCAGCCCCAGGGGTCGCGATCAATCCAGTGACCGTTACGATAGGGCGCCCAGTCCTGATCGACACGGGGAAACCAGACGTTCCCGTATTCCGTGCCCGTCTGCCACTGGCCTGCCTGGTCCAGTTCGTACCCGCCGGGTATGCCGCGGCTCACATACTGGTAAGACCGGGCTTGCGACACCTGCCTGTCCCGCATGCGGCTCCACTGATCCAGATCATCGGGCGCAGGCGGCTCCAGCCACTGCGGATCCACCGGGTTCGTTCCCGCCAATGCGAAGGACTGTCCGGCCTGCACCGTAGCCCCGACACCGTCGGCGCCAGAGACATCCACGCTGCCGTTGACCGGAGTGAAGGCCGCTGATGGTTCCTGATTCTCTTGGTCGTTCGGCGCGTACACGTCTGCACGAAAATCCGTCGGCCCATACACGGTCCCGGTCCCGCTAGGCGTTTGAATCTGGAGCTGCTGGTTCTGCCACAGTCCGAAAGTATGCACATCGAGCGATCCCGCGCCTACCCCCACGGTGATCGCCTCGTTGGTCGCATCCACCAGCGTCACGTCGCTGTTCGGCCCCAGCCGTATATAGGTCTGCCCGACTTGGATTTCGGCGCGGCTGCTCGCGTCGGTATAGATTCGGTCACCGGGTCCAAGGGGCAGGTTGGCATAGGCCTGACCCCAGTCCTGCGCGCCGGCTGGCTGCACGCTGACATTTCCGGTAATGGCGGATAATCGCCCGGCTTCCGGTGGAGGATCCTGATCGTCCTGCGCCACGGCCGCTACGCATCCGAGGAACAAGATACTCAGTGCTGCCCAACGGCTTGGGGCTGCCCAACGGCCTGGGGCTGCCCAGCGCATCGGGGTGACCCGGCGAATGAGCTGTTTTCTCCGTGAGGGATTGTCAACAACGTCCATGGGGAAAGTCCTTTCGTTCTGCGGAGTTCGGCTACGGTAGTTGATCTGCCGCTTTCAGACTGTCCGTAAATTCGTGCCGCCCCTCGAAGCGAGGCCATCTCTGCTAAGAATCATTTCGCGGCCGGAAGGTGATCCGGAGGCTCGGAATCGCACCCGCCGAGCAGAAAGGCAGGAGCATAGGCCGGAACGTTATGGGAGGAGAGGATGGCGCCTCGACGGGTGATCGCTCCGGGGGTTTCGGGCGAACGTCGAGGCGCAATTTGCTGCTGCCCTGCTACTGAAGAGATCGCAGATAAGAGATGATGGCCCAGCGCTGCGCCTGGGGAATCCCCGACCAGGAGGGCATCCCGTGGCGGAGATCGCCCTGGCGCAGAAACCACTCAAGGTCGCCGTCGGTCGCCGACTTCACCTGGGGCGTGCGCAGCGAAGGTTTCTTCTTCCCGTCGCCGCTGGCATCTGCCTGATGGCACTCCGCGCAGTGGGCTTTGAAGAGCGAAGCGCCCGCGGTTGCGGCGTCCGGCTTGTCTGCCATGGGATTGACGCGGGCATGGTCTTTGGCTGGCACGCCTGCGAAGTGCGACGGTTCAATGGCCGCTGCGACGCCGAGGACCAGCGCAAAAAGAGATGTCAGAATCAGCCAGCGCCTCACCGCACCACCTCCTTTTTGTGGCTGCGGAACAGCGATCCAATCTGCGGCATTTCGTATGCCCATCCCACGCGGTAAACACGGTCGAGGCTGCTACCCGTCAAGCCGAAGCCGGGCGAAAAGGTCACGCGCATCCGTGCCGGAAGATACCACCCCATTACCGGCGCAATGTAATGCGAGGTGTCATGCAGGGACAGATCCCACGTGTCACCCAGCCCACCGTAGGCTTCGGCGCCCGCGGTCACCTTCTCCAGGCAGAACGTGCATTCGCGCAGGCTGAGGGACGTCTTGAGGGGCCGCGAGACCGCCACCGCATAGCCAAACTCCCACGGCTCGTGCGCGAAGTTCTTTTCAGCGATGAAATTTTCGGAGATGTTCCAGTCGTGGACATTGGAGGAAAGGATCAGTTTGAACTCGCCCTCGTGCTCATGGTCTTCGCGCGCGTCCCCGTTGTGCTCGGCCAGGTCGGCCTGACCATCGTGGCCAACCACTTCAAGGATGGTTTTGTCGGCGCCGTTGATGTTCTCGAACTCGATGTAGAGAACCGGGTTGATCGCGTGTTCCTTCATCAAGGGGCGAAAGCGGTTCTCAAAGCGGAAGCCGGTGGGGATGGTCGATTCGTTGGCCGTGGTTTGACCGTCAAGATAAAACTCCGTGGTCCACCAGGCGCGGGCGCCGTATTCAAATTCAGTGGAGAGGGCGCCGAAGTGATTGCCTCCCTGCGGACGGCCCAGCGAGGTCTTGGTCTCGATCTCCAGGTTGCCTGGTTCTTCGAGGTCGTGGGTGTAGGTGACAAAGTAAGGCTTGTCCTGGGCGACGGCTGGCCTGCCGGCCACAAGGGAAAGGGCGCAAGTGGCGCCAAGCAGGACATGGGCGAGAAAAATACGGTACAAGGAAGCCTCCGTTTTGCATATGCGACTCTTTTGGTCGCATATCCGAACTAAACGAAGACTAAATTAGTCCGAGTTTCAGTGCAATGCCATCCGTCACTCATTGTGGGACTGATTTTCGTTTGCTGGCAGGTTGCTGGGGCGAAGAAGGGAGATCCCACGGGGGAGGGTGTCCGAGTTTCTCCTGAATGTTCTTCACCCCGGCGGGAGGCTGTCCCGGAGGAGGGCACTGAGAAGATTGTGCAGCTTCCCTTTCCGGGACTGCTGTGACGGCCCTCACACGTGTTCGCGCAACAGAATGCAGGAATCCTCACCTGCCGCTGCGCGGGTCCCAATGACAAGTGGTTTACCCTGAGTAGTCCCGCGTTCCAATGACCACCACCACCCTACAACCCGGCCAGCCACTCGGGCGCACGACAATTTCGCCTGCCATGCAGCGCTATCCCCTGACGCAGGGCGTGAATCCCTGGCTGGTGACCTTGTCGGTCATGCTGCCCACATTCATGGAGGTGCTCGACACCGCGATTGCTTCGGTAGCGCTGCCTTACATTGCCGGCAGCCTGTCGGCTTCGAACTCCGAGGCTACATGGGTGCTGACCAGCTACCTGGTGGCGAACGCCGTGATTCTGCCTGCGTCGAACTGGTTTGCACGGCGGTTTGGGCGAAAGAACTTCCTGCTCTTCTGCGTGGTGATATTTACCATTGCCAGCTTCTTCTGCGGGGCAGCCCCCTCGCTCGCGGTCATTCTGCTGGCTCGGGTGCTGCAGGGCGCCGGAGGCGGGGCGCTCCAGCCCCTATCGCAGTCCATCCTGCTGGAAAGCTTTCCAGTGCACAAGCGGTCGCAGGCCATGGCGGCCTACGCGCTGGGCATTGTCGTGGCGCCGGTGGTGGGGCCCACTCTGGGCGGCTGGCTGACCGATACATTCAGTTGGCGCTACGCGTTCTACATCAACATCCCCGTAGGCATCCTCGCCGTCATCATGATCACCCGCTTTGTCCACGACCCGCCCTATATCAAGAACGCCAAGGTGGGCCCCTTCGACAATATCGGCTTCGGGCTGCTGATCGTCTGGACCGGGTGCCTGCAGATCGTCCTCGACAAAGGGCAGGAAGACGACTGGTTCGGCGCCGTGTGGGTACGCTGGGCCGTGGCGGCGCTCATTCTGGCATTTGTGGCCTGGGTGTGGCGATCGTGGTTCCGCAGCCGCGGGCTTTTGGATTTGCACGTACTGAAAGATCGCAACTTCCGCACCGGCTGTTTCCTGATTGCGCTGCTGGGAATGTGTATTTACATCACCATTGCGATTCTGCCCCTGTATTACCAGGAAATTCTCGGCTACACGGCCTTCTCCGCGGGGCTGGTGGTGGGCCCGCGCGGCATTGGATCATTTGTCGGGTCGCCCATTATCGGATTTCTGGGGAACAAGATCGATCCGCGCAAGTTGCTCAGCGTCGGGTTTGTGGGGTTCGGGGTCTGCTCCATGATCTTCGGCTCCGTCAACCTGAACATTGGGCCCACCACGCTGCTCTGGCCGATCATGTTCACAGGCTTCGCGCTGAGTTTTGTGTTCGTGCCGCTGGCCACCATGTCCACCTCGACCATTCCGCGCGAGGAGATGGGGAACGCCACCGGCCTGTTCAACATGCTCAGGAATATCGGCGGTTCCATCGGCATCGCCATGGCGTCGACGGCCCTCGTCCGCCGGGCGGCCTTTTACCAGACCGAGATCGGCGCACACCTGTCGCCGTCCGACCCGGCCTTGCAACACAAAGCCACCATGATCGGCGGCTATCTCTCGCACCAGCTGGGCCGCGGAGCCGCACGCCCCGGCGCCTTGGGCCTGATGTATGGCGAGCTCATGCAGCAGGCCGCCCTCCGCGCCTACGTGGACATCTTCCGCTGGACCGCCCTGCTGGCCTTCTTCTGCGCGGTGGCGGTGTGGCTGTTCAAGAAACCTGAAAAGTATGTGGCGCCCCCGCCGGGAGCGCATTAATTCGAGCAGCGGTCACCCGGCCCAGGCTTTTCCGGGCAACGCGGCGGCTCCTTGAATACGTTGCGCAATCGGGCGCGCGATGCGCAGAAAGAGAGCGGCAGCCAGTAGAGCGCCAGAAAGTCATATCCGCAGGATCAACCGGTCGACCGGTTCGCCGCGGCGAATGCGGCGCAGTTGCCGCCCCAGGTGCTTATTGAGCTTGTCAGGATCGCCGCTGTCGTCCTCGTCTTCGTCCTCCTCCAGCTTCGCCTTGACCACATAGGCCACCGATGGGCGGTAAGCCACCTGCAGGAACTGCAAAGCGATTCCCAACGCGGCGGCGGACGGGCAGAACCCGGGCTTCCGGCCTAGTCTCCGGTAGAGCCGGTAACGGCCCCGCAGCAGGCTGTAATACAGAAGAATAAGAACCACGGTCAGGAATGGCACGCTGAACGCAGCCATACACAAGGCGTCAAGAGCACTGGCGTGCATAAGCCCTCTCAGGATTTCCGGCGAAGCTTTGAAAAAACAGACGGGCACACGGCAAGGCGGACGTGCCTTGCCGCATCCGTTATTTCTGGAGCTAAGCGAACAGGAAGGGTGGGGGGCGCTGGAAGAGCTGAGGAAGCACAGGTGCATGCGGCAAATCGGCGCCGTCGCAAGACGCCAGCGCCTTCCTTGGGCCGGGAAGCGCGAGAACTCCTGCGAAAAGAACAGGGAGGATGGCCAGCCAGTCAGCGGCGTGCCCGGGGACGCCATGGGGAACCAGCATGAGCAGGAGGGCCGCCACAATTGCGATCGAGGCAATCATCAGCCAGACGCGGGTGTGGCGGGTCTTCACTTTGCCGGCCTCCTTACGGGCTTCAAGGATAGCACCGCCGCAGTTCCAAAGGCTTGGGGGCATCGCTCTGCGGCACCGCCCACGCGGGCGAAAGAAGCGGAAGCAACACCCTGAGCGGCCCCTGCGTCCTACTCAAACGAACGCCGGGCCGGCCAGTTTGCCGGCTGGATGTTCAGAACGACCTTGACAACTCGGTTAAACCCAGTGCCCCGGAGTGCAAAGCAACGCCTCCGGGGCTGTTGTAAGGGCAGTTGCAGTACCAGGGCGAGAGGAGAAGGGTTTTCGCGATTTCTCCTTCTTGCCGGCGGCGAAGGAGAATCGCACTGGCAGCCGCCGGACTCTCGCCCAGCAGTTTTCTCCCACTATTTGTTTACCCAGAGGGAATGCATGCCGTCGAAAGACCAGATGGAAGCCGAAGGAATTCTGCGCGTCGTAGTGGAGAACCTGATTGATGCGCAGAACAACTTGAAGAGCATCGGCGAAGACACGAAAAGTGAGACGCTGCGTCGGTGGTTTCTGGCCGAGAGCCTGAAGCGTGCCGAGTTTCGCGGAGAGATCGAAGGCTTTCTGCACCGCGAGGGTGCGCGCGATATCGATCAGGACGGAACCGCGTCGGCCGCCGTGGTGCGGGCGTGGGCCGGCCTCAAGGCGAAGCTGGGCGGCAGTGACCAGGGCCTTCTCGAGATTGCGGAAGAAGGCGAGCGGTCCATGCTGACAGCCTATGCCGATGCCCTGGAGATGGACCTCCCACAGCCGGTGCGGGAGATGCTGGCCACCCAGGCCGCGCGGGTGCGGGAATCGCACCAGTATGTGGCGGCCGCAGTCGCGGGTGCTGCAAACTAACGCTTCCGGCGTATCACGGCCTTCGTTCGATAACAATTCCCACGGTACTGGAGCCCCCGGCAGCGGCAATCCCCAGGGTGTTGGTCGCAACGCCCGCCACGGTCGCTGGAGCAAAGCTGACCGTGCCGTCCACACCTGATGTGGCGGTAGCCGTCTGGTTGGCAAGCAGCTCCGCCTGATCGCAGCGGCCATGCGGCGGGCAGGGCGCCGCCCAGGCGTAAACCGCCTGCGAAAAAGTGACGGTGGCGCCCGCCAGCGGATTTCCCGCAGCATCCCGGACTCGCAGCACGATCTCGCCGGGGGTGCCGGTCTGGGGCAGGCTCTGTGTTGTGCCGGAAACGGCTTCCACTTGCGCGCTTTCAGGGGCAACCCCCGTAGCAGTAAAACTCACACAGTCTGTAGTTCCGTTGAGGCAGGCGCTGGCAGTGGCGGTACTGCCCGCAGTCACTGCGGCCACCGTGATGGCTTTGGTGGCCACGCCGTTCTCGGCGGAGGAAACCGGCTTGGTGGAATCGGTTTTCATGGGCAGAGCGGTTTGCCACCGGACCAGTTGGCCCGATTGCGGCGCGCCGTCTTTGAGCACGAGGGCCTGGGTGGTCCAGATCACGGTGGCGCCGGCGACAACGGAGAGCGACGGCGTGAGAGAGGCCACCGTCGGTGGAGTGCCACCGTTGAAGCTGGCCAGCAGGCTCGCGCCATCACACAGGCTGGCCATCACAACGGAGGCAGTCGCGTCCACAGCCGTCACATTCATACTGGCACTGCCGTCGCCCGCGGTAGTCACGGTACAAGCGGCCGCGCCGCACCCGAGTTTGGCGGTGCCGCTCTTCACGCGCCACGTGACCGTGACAGCGCCGGCGGGCTTGAGGTCCCCACCCATGGCGTTGACGGTAAACGGCGCTGGTACACCGATGGGAATGGTGTTGCCGGGGGCGCTGACCAGAATAAGAGCGTCGCCACTTCCGGCGTCATAGCTCAGGGCGCCACCGATCATCGCAGCGGCATAGAACTGCGCGGCGTCATCGACTTCCACATCTACCGTGCCGGTTCCGTTTTTCGCAGCTGCGGGAGCGATGGCGGTGATCTCGTTGGGGGAGATGCTGGTGACCTGCGCGGAGTGTCCTCCTACCAGGACGGTGTCGTTGGCGCGGAACCCCATGCCATGGATGACGATGGGACCGCCCGAGGAGGGCAGGTGCGAGGGCTCCACAGAGTCGGCGTAGAGTACCCAGCCGTTGTAGGCGTAGTCAGGCCGGCCGTCGCCGCGCTGGTCGGCAATGCCCACGCGCAGCACGTCGTCTCCCTGGGTCGCGACGCGCAGCCACGTTTCGCCCGTGGCGTAGCCGTTGAAGGCAGGCCCATAGCCCACGGACGCCGCACCCACGGCATCGAAGCCGTCCCACACTCCTACTGCGGGCATAGCCTTCACGAAACTTGCCAGCCCGTGCTCGTCCACCGACTGCGTCACGATGGTGAGCAGACGGTTGCCCTGCACGGGGAAGTTGAACCAGTCCGCCTGGCCCACCTGGCTTAGCCGACCGGACCAGAAACCGCTGGTGGGCAGCAGCCGTGGCGCTTCCTCCGTCGAGATCGCATCGCTATAACCGGTAGCTGCGGAGTCAGCGACGTTCACGGTGAGGAGTTTCGTGTCGCCCTGCTGGAGGTCCGCGGTGACAGGGCTCAGCGTACCGGAAGGATCGGGCTCCCCAGTAGTAGGGGCCTACCGTCTCTTTCATCATGTAGAGCGGGTTGATTTTTTCGAAGGTGATCTGCCAGGTCGCCGAGGTCATACCGGGCGGGAGGGGCATGTAACTCAGATCGAAGGCCCCCTGCCGGGCTGGGTCAATAGAGCCGTACTGCGAGAGCGGGGTTCCGTTGAGGTCGTTCCACCCGGTGACGGGGTTGCCGTGATTGCCGCTGAACAGCGCGCCCGAAACCGCGGTCACGGTGTACTGAACCAGTGGTTTTCCGTTAGCGTCGAGCGGAACCGCCACCACATTGACGCCCTGCATACCCGTGCCGCCGCGGAACGCGACGGTTCCCTGGATGGACACGGTGTGGGCGGCCGTGAGGATCTTCCCCGGCAGCGCGCCCTGATTGTCGGATGTGACTGGATAGAGCCGATTGAGTTCGGCGATGTCGTCCGGCTGCAGGGCCTGCAGGTTCGGGATACAGCGGCCGCCGCTCTGTCCACAGGCGCCGGAGAGGGGCTGCATCACGGGCCAGGCCTGCGCCTGGTCGGAGCGCATCTGCTTGAGGGCGTCAGGATAGACCTGCGAGGGTCCCAGACCCAGCGCCAGCCCAAAGGCGCGCTCCAGCAGAAAAGTCATCATCTGCAGCCGGTTGGGCGTGTCGGTGCAGCGGCCATTCAGCACCATCGCCGCGTGGGCGAGCGTCGCGTCGGCGTTGATGATGTTGTCAGTCCAGACCACGACGCCGGTGGTGTTGCAGCTTAGAGGATCGCTGGCGTAGGCGCCCAGGACGCTGTCAATCACCGTTCCGTCTGCATCGAAGATCACCGCAATCGGATAGCCCGCGGCCGTGGAGGCCACATCGTTCGGCGCAATGAGGTTGCCGTGCCCCGCCACGGCGTTGAAGCCGCTCACGTCCTCTGCCAGCATGCCCTTATCGACGAGCGAAACGGCTGCGGTCGGCACGGCGCTCCACAGCGCAGCGGCAGCATCCACCATCGCGACCGCCTGATCGTGGGTGACGGAGGCACTGAGCGGGCCCTGGTCGACATAGTAGTTAACCTGGCCGGCGCCCCAGTGAATGGGGCGTCCCATCGCCGAAGGGTCAAAATACGTGGTCCCCGCGACCAGGCGGGGTCCGCCGGCAAACAGCGCGCAGGGCAACGTAAGCACGATCAGGACAGCAAGGCGAACAATCAGGCGGGCGGCAAGGCGGACAGAAGAATGCATGGAAGCGTGCTCCGTCCGCAAAGGTGCATTTCTGAGACCCTCCTCAGGTTAAGGGGATTGGAAACGTCTAATGTTGGGCCGCGCGAACTGAGCCAGCGAAACAGCCAAAGGAACAAAGTCGTATGGAGCAGATCGCAGATGAGCAATAACCCGTTCGTGACATGCGGCTCACCAAGGATGCGGTTGCGCGGCGGCCTTCATTCGCTAGAATGAAAGCCATTCCTCCGAGTCAACACATGCGGGCCCCCCTTACAACGTGTACCGGGCTGCGGGCGCGCCGGGGCGGAACAGATTCAGGGATTGATGGAGCAGGATTGGCGTTTCGAGCGGGAAGGGTGCCATGGGAACCGTAATGCGATTGGGCGATCTGCTGATTCAGGCGCGGCGGGTGACGCCGAACGATGTGGAGCGCGCGCTGGAGCGCGGCCGGCAGTTCGGCGGAAGGCTCGGAGAGAACCTGGTAGCCATCGGCGCCATCGACCAGCGTACCCTGTCGAGTTTCATCAACCGCATCCCGGTAGAGCCGCAGAGCATCGCCTCCACGGGCATTGATGAGACCGAACTGGTGGAACTGCTGCTCAAAAACATCTACGTGGGCCGGCTGGAGACGGTGCGGCAGTTCATGTCGGAGATCAAGCTCCCCTACCACATGGTCGCGGAGCTGGTGCAGAAGGCGGTAGACCGTCTGTATCTCCAGACACTGGGCCGCCGCGCCAGCGACAACCTGCTGGATATGGCCTACATGTTCACCGAGGTTGGCCGCAAAACCGCTCTGGAAGCCATGGAACGCTCGCGCTACGCGGGCGCGGCCCCCGTGACCATGGAGGTGTATACCGAGCAGGTGAATGCGCAAAAACCTACCAACGAAGTCATCACCATGGCGCGCATCAACGAGGCTCTGGGCTCGCTCGAAATGGGGCCCGACGTCATTGAGCAGGCCGGGCCCGCGCTGAACTCAGGCCGCGCAATCCTGATGTATGGGCCGCCCGGCAATGGCAAGACCACGGTCTCGGTCCGCTTTGCGTCGGTGTTTCAGGACGTCATCTATATTCCCTACGCGGTCGCGATTGAAGGACAGATCATCCGCCTGTTCGACCCCAGCATTCACATTGAGGTCGCGCCCGTGGGCGTAGGCCAGGAGGACGTCTCCTTCATCCGGCAGAGCGAGCCGGACCTGCGCTGGGTCCCGTGCAAGCGGCCATTCGTGATCGTCGGCGGCGAACTCACGCTGGAAATGCTGGACCTGCGCTGGGATCCCACCGGCAAATACTACGAAGCTCCGCTGCACATGAAGGCCCTCGGCGGGTGCTTCCTCATCGACGACTTCGGGCGCCAGCTGGTGAGCCCCACCAACCTGCTGAACCGCTGGATTGTGCCTCTCGAAAGCCGCTTCGATTTCCTCAAGCTCAACTCCGGCAAAAGCTTCAAGATCCCCTTCGAGGAATTGGTGATCTTCTCCACCAACCTCGATCCCGAAGACCTGATGGACCCCGCATTCCTGCGGCGCTTGCCCTACAAAATTGAGGTGGGCGGCCCGGATGCGGGGCGCTATCGCCGTATCTTCCAGAGCGAGTGCGACCGCGCCGGCGTCCCCATGCCCGATGATGTCTTCAACTACATCGTGGACCGCATCACCATCGACAAGGGGCTGGAGCTGGCCGCCTACCAACCGCGTTTCATCATGGACCAGATCGTGGCCACCTGCCGCTTTATGGAGCAGCCGCCGCACCTGCAAAAGCGCTACATCGACTACGCGCTCGACAACCTCCGGGTAAAGCGGCCCAGCGACGCCCCGCGCGAGCATCGGACGGCAGCCCAGGTGCACTGAAGCCACAACGCGTTCCAGCCATGCAGGCACTCACCGGGTCACCTGGCCACTGGATCACCTGCCCACCTAGATCTCAGGATAAAAGTCGAAGAACGCATCGAGGCTCTGCTTGAGCTGCGCCTCGATCTCCTCGCGCGAACCCTCGAGGACGTGCATGGTGACGTGGGCCTCGTTGCCGTTGGCCAGAGTAAGGGTGGCGTCGTTGACCTGTTTCACTTCGCCTTCCGGGAGCAGCCGCAATCCGTATACAAGAGTCAGATTCGCCATGAAGTTCATCTTAATTGCATAAGCAGATTAGAAAATCCTCACAGATGAGCGTTTTCTGATCTGCGCCGGAGCGCTTAGGCCCGGCTGCAGTGTCCGGCCTGCGAGCGTTGCGCTCGTTTGGCGGCAGGCCGGTTCAGCGCCGCTTCGCCCGGCTACAATCGAACAGGAACTATCGGGAAAATCCGCAATGATCGAAACTCGCGATACGGTAATTATCGGCTCGGGCTGCTCGGGCCTGACGGCGGCCATCTACGCGGCGCGCGCCAACCTCAAGCCCCTTGTTCTGGAAGGCCATGAGCCCGGCGGCCAGCTCTCCATCACCACCCTGGTGGAAAACTTTCCCGGCTGGCCGGAGGGCATTCAAGGCCCTGAGCTGATCGACAATATGAAGAAGCAGGCGCAGCGCTTCGGAGCCGAGTTCCAGGTGGCGCACCTGAACTCCGTCGACCTGAACGCCTACCCGCACAAGCTCAAAACCTCCATCGGCGAAATCCACACGCGGTCCCTGATCATCGCCTCCGGCGCCAGCGCGCGCTGGCTGGGGCTGCAGAGCGAGCAGGCGCTGATCGGGCACGGCGTGTCGAGCTGCGCCACCTGCGACGGCTTCTTCTTCCGCGGGCTTGAGATTGCGGTAATCGGCGGCGGCGACTCGGCCATGGAGGAAGCGCTGTTCCTCACCCGCTTTGCCAGCAAGGTATACCTCTTGCACCGCCGCGAAAGCTTCCGCGCCAGCAAAATCATGCTGGAGCGCGCCATGGCGCACCCCAACATCGAGCTGCGCACCAACGTGGTGGTCGAAGAAGTGCTCGGCGTGGGCGACAACGAGGTCAAGGGCCTGCTGCTCAAGGACATTCTCACCGCCGTCAAGACCGTCCTTCCCGTAAGCGGCATGTTCCTCGGCATTGGCCACGAGCCCAATGCGAAAGCGTTCCACGGCCAGATCGACCTCGACCCCGAGGGCTACGTGCTTACCAAAGACAACGTGTTCACCACGCACAAGGGCGTGGTCGTGCCAGGCGTGTACGCCTGCGGCGACGTGCAGGACCGCCGCTACCGCCAGGCCATTACTGCCGCCGGCACCGGCTGCATGGCCGCCCTCGAGGTGGAAAAGTATCTGGAAGAGCACGGCCGCTGAGGAGCCCAGTGCCGCCCGCCTCCCAACCGTGTGTCGCGCCGCTGTCCCCACCCGCACCCCTGATCCCGCCCCTTCGTGATCTTGGGTGACGAAGGCGCCATGACTGACTGCTGTTCTCCACCGCCAACCTCGGCCGTGCTGGCTTTGTAACATGGGCACGGCTTCAGCCGGGCCGATTGCTCCGCTAAAATGAGGAGGGCTTTTGCCCCTGAGGGATGGTTCCCAACCACACGCCTTGAGTCACTCCTGGCGATCCCATCTCCAAAGGATTTACGGTTGGCCGAACAAGCCACAACGCAACTCCGCGAAAATCTCGCCCGCGTAGAAGCCGCGATCGCCGACGCCTGCCGCCGTGCCGGCCGTCCACGCAGCGGAGTGGAACTGATGGCGGTTTCGAAAACCTATCCTGCCGCCATCCTCGACGAGGCCGCGAAGCTCGGCCTGCGCCTCTTCGGCGAAAATCGCGTCCAGGAGTTTGCCGCCAAAGCCGAGCACTTGGCTCCGTGGCGTGCCACCGGCGCCATCGCCGCTTCCGGCGAGCCGATGCGCGTCCACCTCATCGGCCACCTGCAATCGAACAAAGCCGCCAAAGCCGCCGAGGTCTTTGACGCCATCGACTCCCTCGATTCCCTCCGCCTCGCCGAACGCCTCCACGAAGCCGCCGCCAAACTCGGCAAACGCCTCCCCGTCCTCATCGAAGTGAAACTCAGCGACGAAGAAACCAAAGCCGGCATCGATCCCGGATCCGGCGAAACCGCTCAGTTACTCGAACGCCTGCCCGAACTTCCGCATCTCCACGCTCGCGGACTCATGACCATCGCACCGTGGGGCGTGGCGGAAGACGTCACCCGCGCCTGCTTCCGCTCCCTTCGCCAGTGGCGCGACCGCTGGGCTGCAGCCTATCCGCGCCTCAACCTGGAAGTCCTCTCCATGGGCATGAGCGGAGACTTCCGCATCGCCATCGAAGAAGGCGCGACCCGCGTCCGCATCGGCACCGCGCTGTTCGGCAGGCGCGCACCCTACACAGGCCCGGCGGAATGAGCGCCTATCTCCGCGAGACCGCCGAAGGCGTGACCCTGGCCATACGCGCGCAGCCCGGCGCAAAGAAGACCGCGATCATGGGCGTCTACGGCGAAGGCGCCGCGGTGCAGCTCAAGATCGCCGTGCATGCCCCACCCATCGAAGGCCGCGCCAACGACGCGCTGATCGCTTTTCTGGCTGACCTGTTCTCATTGCCGCGCCGCGACGTCACACTCATCTCCGGCGAAACAAACCGCAGCAAGGTGTTTCTCGTGAGGGGTGTCACTGGAGATAAAGCCGCAGCATCCCTAAGTCATCCAATGAAATAGGCGGGGGCTGGGTTTCGCGTCTCCGTTCGCCTCGGCGTTCAGCTCACGAGCCAGCGTGTGCAGTTCGAGGCGCCAGTCCCGCAGTTCGTTCGTCGCGACGGTCCGGCCCGCAATGTATCCGATGATCCAATCGCCGGCTGCTGCGAACTCAAATGAGAGCATCCCGCTCCACACGAGACAGAACACGTAGTTTCCAAACCGGTTCAGGTATTCCAATTCACAAAACGACCTCGTTGCCGAGGTTCTGTCTAAATGGAAACGCTCCGCAATTGCAATGGCAAATCGGAACTAGCGTCCCAACGCCGCCGTTACCGCCGCCAGCACTTCCTCCGGCTCGGGCCGCACCCTGAAATCCGCATGCGCCTCCGCGAACAGCACCTTGCCGTCTTTGCCGATCACATACGTCGCCGGCAGCGGCAGCCGCCAGCTCTGGTCGCCGTTCACAAACGGAATGTTGACCAGAATGGAGCGGTAGTACTCGCGCATCGACTCGGGCAGCGTGTACACCAGGCCGAACTGCTCCGCGACTTTGTTGCCCATGTCCGTGAGAATGGGGAACGGCAGCCCGTGCTGTCCGGCCATAAAGTCGCTCTGCCGCTCGACCTGTGGTCCAATCGCCACCAGCAGCGCGCCCCGCTCACGCAGTTGCCCGTAGAGATCGCGCCACGTCTCCAGCTCCGTCATGCAGTAAGGGCACCAGCGGCCACGAAAAAACTTCACCACCAGCGGCCCCAGACCTAGCAGGTCCGCCGAACCCACCCACTTCGAGTTTGCGTCCTTCAGCTTGAACTCCGGCGCAGTGGCGCCCACGGGGAGAATCCGCTCCTCGATGCCCGTGAGCATCAGCCCCTCAACGGCACGCTCGCTGATCGCCAGCCGCTCCTCCTGCACCAGGTGGCGCGTGTTGGAGGTGATCTCGTCGAGTTGATCCTGCAAGCTGGTCGTGGTCATGCGCACCCTGCTTACCGTCCGAACTTCTGCCGGCCCATGCCCAGGGCGCCCATGCCCCCGCGCATCATCTGCTTGGCCAGCCCGCCCTTGCCCATGGACTTGAACATCTTGGACATCTGCGCATACTGCCGCAGCAATTGGTTCACTTCCTGCACGCTGGTCCCCGAGCCCGCGGCAATGCGCTTGCGGCGCGTACCGGAGATGATCTCGTGGTTTCGCCGCTCCAGCGGCGTCATCGAATTGATCATCGCCTCCAGCCGCACAAACTGCTTCTCATCCACCTGGCTGGCGGCCTGCTGCATGCCCGCGAAGGGGCCAACCGATGGCAGCATCTTCAGAATGCTCTCCATCGACCCGAGCTTCTTGATCTGCTTCAACTGGTCGCGAAAATCCTCAAGCGTAAACCCGTCGCCCAACAGCGCCTTCTTGGCAAACTCCTCTGACTTCTTGCGATCGAGCGTCGCCTCCGCCTTTTCGACCAGCGAGAGAATGTCGCCCATGCCAAGAATCCGCCCCACGATGCGGTCGGGATGGAACGCCTCGAAGGCATCAGCCTTTTCACCCGTGCCGATAAACTTGATCGGCTGCCCCGTCACATGACGTATCGACAGCGCCGCACCGCCGCGCGCGTCACCGTCCATCTTGGTGAGCACAACGCCCGTCAACCCCAGGCGGTCGTGGAACTGCTTGGCGGAGTTGACCGCATCCTGTCCGGTCATCGAATCGGCGACAAACAGGATCTCCTGCGGGTTGAGCAGCTTCTTGAGCTCCTCCATCTCCGTCATCAACTCGTCGTCAATGTGCAGGCGGCCGGCGGTATCCACAATCAGCGTGTCAAAGCCGAAATTGCGCGCCTCGCGCCGCGCCTCGTTGGCCAGCCTCTCCACAAGCTTCGACCCCGGCTGCTCCCCCTTCAGGTCGCCCTCGTAGATCTTGGCGTCAATCTGTTTCGCCACAACCTTCAACTGCTCGCGGGCCGCGGGACGATACACGTCGACGGAGACCAAAATGGGGCGATGTCCACCCTTCTTCAGCCACGCAGCCAGCTTGCCCGAGGTGGTCGTCTTACCCGAACCCTGCAGGCCCGCCATCAGGATCACGGTGGGCGGCTGCGAAGCAAACTTGAACCGCGCCGTATCTTTCCCCAGCAGGCCTACCAGTTCATCGCGGACAATCTTGATCACCTGCTCAGAGGGCGAGAGCGCCGTCATCACTTCCGCGCCCACCGCCTTCTCGCGGATGTGATCGATCAACTCCTTGACCACGTTCAGGTTGACGTCAGCCTCCAGGAGCGCCACGCGGATCTCCCGCAGCGCTTCCTGGATGTTCTCTTCACTCAGCGTGCCCTGCCCCCGAAGGTGCTTGAATGCCCGCTGCAGCTTCTCTGTAAGGTTCTCAAACATAGGTTTCTTCAGTCCTGTTGACTCTTCAGTGTATCGTGACCGGCATTCGCTTTTTGGGTCTCGGGGCAACCACGCCCCAATCCCCCGTGCATCTCACGGCTGTACGGATCTGTACCCTCTTAGCACTTAAATCTAAAGACCCTGGAGTTGTAACCATGCGGTTAGCGATGTCGTGTGCCCGCCTGGCGGTGTTTCTTGCCCTTCCCGCCGCAGCTTTCCCAGCTACCCTCAGCTTCCAGAACCACACGCAACCCAACAGTCAGAATTTCGGGGGCGGCGCCCCCATGTACATTCATGCCGATCTGAACGGCGACGGCTATGAAGACATCGCGTTTGGATACCACCCCGAGGCCGGGGATCAAAACACCTTCGCCGTGCAGCTTGCCAACGGAAACGGAACTTACGCCGCACCCGTGACCTACACCGTTCCCGCGAACGATACGCAGGTCGGCAACCTCGTGTTTGGCGACTTCACCAACGACGGCTTTATCGACATAGCAGCCTATGGCTTCTACGGTATCTACATCTACGCCAACAACGGAAAGGGAACATTTACGCTGCACAACACAGTCAGCATCAACAGCAGCGAAGGCAGCGCGGAAGGTGCTGTGGCCGCAGACTTCAACCACGACAATCTCACCGACCTGGCCTGGACCTCCCAAGGCCGGCTCTACGTCTATTTCGGAAAGGGGAACGGCACATTTACGGCCGGACCCACCATGGGAGTGCTCGGCGTCTGGGCTAAACTCGGCGACTTCGACGGAGATGGCAAAGCCGACCTGATGCTCACCGATAACACGACCTACAGCAAGGCCTACATCCTCTACGGCGACGGCGCGGGTAATTTCCCGGTGACCAGGACAATCAACCTGACTTCCTCGACCGACACCACGCCCTCCGACAACTATGTCGCCTTTACCGTGGGCGACGCCAACAGTGACGGTAGGTCGGATGTGCTCGCCGTTCAGCCCCAGATTTACAAGAATCGCGTCCTGATCTATTACGGCGACACGGGGCGCACTTTCGCCAATCACACTTCTGTGCTCGTCGGTCGTTACATCGCGGGCGCCGCCCAGGTGGCCGATCTAGACGGCAACGGCTACAACGACCTCATCGTCCAGGAAGCGGATAGCAGCAACGCGTACTTCGGCCCGCCCTATGTCGATGTTCTCACCCGCAATGCCAACGCCTCTTACAATGCCGATCAGACCGTCTACTGGGCACAAAAATCCAGCGACGGCATGACATACGGCATACCCTATCCGCCCATGGTGGTGCGCGGCAATCTCGACACCAAACCGGACCTCGTGATCCAGCAGTGTGCTGATTCCCGTTGCGACGGCTACACCACTACCACGCAGATCAACACCACCTCCGGCAGCTTCCCCACGTGCAATGCCCCTGCAGCCGCAAAAGGCATCAACGTCTGCTCTCCCGCGTCCTCAGCCGCTTCTCCTGTTCCCTTCGCCATCGGCGCATCAGGCACCGAGCCCATGCGCGATGTCGAAATCTGGATCGACGGCAGCAAACGTGCCGTGCAGATCGACGGCTTCTCCAATTACACCTTCCTCAACAAGAGCGTGAGCCTCACCCCCGGCAGCCACAATGTCACCGTCTTTGCCGCCGGATGGGACCAGTCTCTGGTCAAGAAATCCTTCACCGTCACCGTTCCGTAACGCAACGCCAAACAGAGCGGGTGTCAGGCAAATGCCTGACCCCCGCTGTTCTATCTCCTGCTCCCTGCTGCCTGCTCCCTGTTGCCTGTTGCCTGTTGCCTGCCTCTATCAATCCATCGGATCCACCAGGTACTGCTCCAGCTTGCCGTCAGGATACGTATACGTGCTCAGGCTCAACCGCCGAGTGGGATAGACGATGCGAAAGGCGCGCATGGTCATGCCGCCGCGCAGACTCTCGCGCACCTGCTGGAAACTTAACGGCTCGCCCAGCGGCCCCAGGCTGCTTTTGAAATCAGCCACCGTCTGCGCGTCAAAATAGTCGTTGAGATTGGGAGCCAGCAGGCTCCGATCGATCTCGCCCTTCTGCAATCCCTGATAGATCGCCAGCGCCTGCTCTTCGGCGGCGGAGCGTTTCGTCCCCGCCACGGTGTCGGCCGCCAGGCTGGCGATCTGCCCCGCGCCGCCCGCCATGTGATTCGTCAGAACGACCACAGCCACGCCATCGTCGGGAAGCACGATGTTGTCCGCCACAAAGCCCGTCACCTCGCCGCTGTGCTCAATCTCCAGCTTGCCGTCATGCTCCCCCACTTCCACGCCCAGGCCGTAATGCGTACCCTTGCCATCCTTGAGCTTCACCTCGGTAAACATCTCCTTGTAGCTCTCCGCCTTCAGCACGCTGCGCGCGATCATGCTCTCGTCCCACAGCGCCAGGTCGTGCGCCGTCATGGCCAGCTCGCCGGCCGCGAACATCCAGTTGCGGCCCTCTTTGGGCGCCGGGCGCAGCGGCCCCAGCGCGGCGCGGATGTACGCCGTCGCGTCCGTCTGCGTCAGCTTCTCCTGGTCCGTGTCCCACACGCTCTTCATGCCAAGCGGGTGAAAGATATGCTCGCCCAGAAACTCCATCAGCTTCTGCCCGCTCACCTTTTCGACAATCATGCCTGCCACCACGTAGTTGGTATTCGAGTACTGCCACTGCGTGCCCGGCTCAAAATCAAGCGGCTTCTTCGCCCAGGTGTCGAGAATGGATTGCGCCGTGGTCGGCTTCATCATCGGCGTCATCAGGTAGTCCTCGGGCCAGTAGTCCTGATAGCCCGACGTGTGCGAAAGAATCTGCCGAACCGTCACCTCATCGCCGCGCGTCAGGCCCGGCACGTACTTGCCCACCGCATCATCCAGCTTCAGCTTGCCCTGCTCCTGCAGGATTAAAATCGCCGACGCCGTGAACTGCTTCGAGATCGACCCGATGGAGTAGCGCATGTCCGGCGTAGCAGCCTTGTCGGGATCAATATGGGCCTTGCCGTAGGCACGCGTGTACACCAGCTTCCCGCCCTGCACCACGGCAACCGAGGCCGATGGCACCCCCCGCTGCTCCATCACTCCCGCGGCAATGCGGTCTATGCGCGACTTGATCGCAGGATCGAGCGTGTCGACCGTTTGCGAGGAAGCCTGCGCGGAACAAACAAAAGAAGCGGAACACACAATCACTGCGGCGGCACCAAGGCCAATCTTCAGCATGAAAATCACTATACAAGTGGACAGGTAGTCAAGTGATTGGACAGGTGGTCAAGTGATCAGGTGGTCAAGTGATCATGTGGTCAGGTGGCCGATGCCGCGATTCAGCGATCAGCAGATCAAGCGCGCACCGGACAGCCTGCTGACCTGACCACCTGGCCACTTGCAAACCTGACCCCTGACCCCTGAATACGCTACCCTGAATCCAGAGGTCACACGCACGTGCACCGCATCCTCGAAGGCCATCGCAAGTTCCTGAAAGACGTCTTCCCCGCTCGCCGCAATCAATTTCATCTCCTGGCGGAAAGCCAGGCGCCCGAATGGCTCTTCATCACCTGTTCCGACTCCCGCATCGTTCCCGACCTCATCCTCGGCACCGGCCCCGGCGACCTGTTCATCAGCCGCAGCATCGGCAACGTGGTGCCCATCACCATGAACGACGTAGACGGCGTGTCCGCAACCATCGAGTATGCCGTAGACGTTCTCAAAGTTCCCTACATCATCAACTGCGGTCACTCCGACTGCGGCGCCATCAAAGCTGCCCTCAACCGCACCTCGCTCGACAAACTCCCCCGCGCCCGGCGCTGGCTCGATCACGTCGAAGGCGCCTTCAGCCATCGCCAGCCGCTCAATCCCGCCGATGGCGAGCACGCCGAGCTTTGCTCCCTGATTCGCGGCAACGTCGTCGCGCAGTTGATGAACCTGCGTGCGCAGCCCTCGGTCGCCAAAGCCAGCGCCAACGGCAAGCTGCAGACCTTCGGCTGGTATTACGACATCCTCTCCGGCCGCATCGAGCAATACGACGAACAGGACCGCAAGTTTGTGCCGCTGCTCGAACCCCATTCCTGATCCGCCCCCTCGGGACAAGTCAATGTCCCGCGGGCGCCTTGCCGCCAACCGAAAATGGCTTAGTCAGCAACACAATGGGAGCCGCAACCAGCGTCAGCACCCCAATCACCCAGAAGCAATCCATGAAGGCCAGAAAATGCGCCTGCGCCTGCAGGTGCGAATACACATACCCATACGCCGCCTTCACCGCATCCGTTTTCACCATTCCGCGCTCCGCAAGATAATTCGCCACGCCGCCCACCTGCCCTTGCACCGCCTGCGAACTCCCCGGCAGATTGCTTCCAAGCGTCGCTTGATGAAACTCCAGCCGGCGGTCCGACACCGCATTGACGAACGCAATCCCGAAGCTCCCTCCCCAGTTGCGGAAAAAATTCGT
This sequence comes from Occallatibacter sp., assembly GCF_036502485.1. Classification (GTDB taxonomy): domain Bacteria; phylum Acidobacteriota; class Terriglobia; order Terriglobales; family Acidobacteriaceae; genus Telmatobacter. Next base: position 26,608 of record NZ_DASXYM010000061.1, read on the forward strand.
CAGCGACGAAGCCTTGTTGTTCTGGTCTGGCTTCAACTGCGAATAAGCAATCATCGTCAGCGGCACAAAGAAGAATGCATAGCCAAGACCCTGCAGCGCCCGCGCCCACGCATAATGCGCATAGTCCGTCTCCAGGTTGAACCTGCCGTAATGCAGAAACGACACTCCCACCACCAGCAGCGCACCCAGCAGTAGATACTGCGGGCGGATCACGCCTCGCTGCAAAATCTGCGCTCCCACCGGCGCCAGCAGCGTGATCACAAACGCGCCCGGCCCCAGCACCAGCCCCGCATCAATCGCCCGATAGCCGTAGAGTGTCTGCAGAATCTGCGGAATCATCGTCGTCGACGCAAACAGCCCAAACCCGAAAATAAAGTAGAAGAGATTCGCAATCGCAAAATTGCGTATCCTCAGCAGCCGGAACTCAATCACCGGATCCCGCTGCTTCAGCTCCCACACCACCGCCGCCGTCAGGCACAGCAGCCCCAGCACGCTCGCACCTTGGATAAATCCAGATCCAAACCAGTCATCGATCTCGCCGCGATCCAGCACCACCTCCAGCGCGCCCGATCCCAACCCGATCAACGTAATCCCAATCCCGTCAATCTTCAGCTTCCCCGCCGCCGTCCTTATCGATTTGCGCTCTTCCGCGAACGAGGCCGGATCCTGCACAAACCGGCTCGTCAGCACCATCGACAGAATGCCGACCGGGATGTTAATGAAAAACACCCACCGCCAGTTGTAGTTGTCCGTGATCCAACCGCCCAGTACCGGCCCAATGGCAGGCGCGGTCACAATCGCCATCGTGTACAGCGCAAATGCCGCCGCCCGCTTGTGCGGCGGAAAGGTGTCCACCAGAATCGCCTGCTCCACCGGCGCCAGACCGCCCCCTCCAATGCCCTGCAGAACACGCGCAAACAGCATCACCCCAAGACTCGGCGCGATGCCGCACAAAAATGACGTGACCGTAAACAGCGCCACGCACAGCAGGTAGTAATTCTTGCGTCCCAGAACCCGCGAAAGCCACGCCGACAAAGGCAAGACCACCGCATTGGCCACAAGGTACGTGGTCAGAATCCACGTCACCTCGTCGTACGAACGGCCCAGTCCACCCGCGATGTAAGGCAGCGACACATTCGCGATCGAAGTATCCAGCAGCTCCATGAAAGTCGCCAGCGTCACCGTCAACGCAATGACCCATGGATTCACCTGCGGACGCGTCCTGGTCAGATCCACCCGGCGGGAAGAAGGAGCGGGAACGGCAATCGTAGCCAAATACAACCTCGACAGGCGTAGAATTGAGACCGAACGGTCTCGCGAGGTTGGATTCAGCTGGATTTGAGACCGATGCGTCTTTTTTTGCCAGCCTCGACCGGAGGGCGCCGTGAGCAAGGGAACAACCACTCGTCAGCGAATCATCGAAAACGCAGCCCCGCTGTTCAATCAGCTCGGGTTCGCAGGCTGCTCCATGCAGGACATCCTCGAGGCCACCGGCCTTCAGAAGGGCGGCCTCTACCGCCACTTCAGCGGCAAGGAGGAACTCGCCGCCGAGGCCTTCCGTTACGCATTGTCGCGGGCAATGACCAGCCGGATGCCCGCCGCTGACCCTTCCCTCAACGCAGTCGAACATCTGCGCAAACTGATCGAGCAGTTCGTTGAGGCGCCTTCAGCCATCCCCGGCGGTTGCCCCCTCCTCAATACAGCCGTTGACGCCGACGACGGGAACTCCGTCCTCCGCGACCTCGCCCGGAATGGCTTGAACGAATGGCGTGCCCGCATCGCGCAGATCGTAAGCCGCGGACTGCGCCGAAAGGAGATTCGCGCCGGGGCCCGCCCCCAGGCCCTCGCCAACATCATCATCGCCACGCTCGAAGGCGCGTTGATGATCAGCCGCCTTGAAGAATCGAAAGCCGCCCTCTACGACGCGCGGAGCTTCCTTGAGGACTTCGTAAGTCGGCTGGCCTCGCCCCCGCCCCCCCGCTGATGCGTCTCCTCGCGGATGCATCTCCTGATGAGCGGCGCCTGCATCACGCCCGCCCCCGTTTGCTTTAACCCCATCCTCCGCAGCCCCTGATATATCATTCCCCGCATAGTTCCCTGAGGATTTTTGAATGCCACGAGTGTTGGCTTTACTCAACTCCTGCGGCGCGCGCCTGCGCCCGGTCTTCGTTCTGGGGCTCTTCGGGCTCGCGGCTCAGGGCCTCTTTGCCGTGAGCTGCAAAGTGATTCACCATCCTCCGCCCTCCACCGCCGACACCGCCTACCTCGCCGGCGATTTCGCCAAAGCAGCCGATCTCTACAAAGCCGCCCTGGCTCAAAATCCGGCGCAAACGGACGCGGCCATCGGACGCGTCCACTCCCTCTTGCGCCAGCAGAGAGTCATCGACGCCGCCGGCGAACTCCATGCACTCCTCGGCGACAAGTCCCCCGCGCCCGAGTTGTTGACGCTGCGTGGCGAACTGGAACTCCGCCAGGGAGAGCCCTGGGCAGCGCAGGAAACCGCATCCGCCTCCGCCAGGCTGGACCCCTGCAATCCGCGGACACTGTTCCTCGTTTCAAGGCTGGCGAAACTGAATGCGCGCAACGCCGCCGCAAGCAAGTTCCTGGCCACCGCTCATACGCTGGACCCCGAAGATCCTGAGATTCGCGCCGCCTGGATGGATACCCTGCCTACCGCCCGGCGACTCCCGGAGTTGGAGGCCTATGTTGCCGCTCCCCGCGGAGACGATGCCGAGGCTGTGACCGAGCGCCGCTTGCAACTGGAACAGTTGAAGAAGCTGCCGCCGGACCTCCAACCCACCTGCACCCTCGCTTCCACTCCCGCCGCCACCATGGTTCCCTTCTCCAGCGTCACCGGCGTGCGCACCGGCGGGCCCGCATGGTCTGCCCTCCAGGCAAGCGTCAATACACACAACATTCAGCTCGCCATCGACACCGGCTACAACCCGCGTCTTCCCATCGACGGCGTAAGCGGACTGCTGATCCTAAGTTCAACAGCCAAACACTTGGGCCTTAAGCCCCTCTACCAGCTTCAGGTGCCCGGCATCGGCCCCCAGGACGCAAGAGGCGGCTATATCGCATTCGCCGATTCCATCTCCATCGGCGGCATCGAATTTCATAACTGCGCCGTGCAGGTGATCGATGCCAAGTTCTCGGGCGATGTGGACGGCATCATTTCCATGACCCTGATGTCGGATTTCCTCGTGACCATCGACTATCCGTCTCACAAGTTCGCCTTCGATCCCCTTCCCGCCCTGCCCGCAGGAACACCCGCAAACGGCCTGAGCGACCGATATGTCGCGCCCGCAATGAGTGACTACACCGAGATGTATCGCTCCGGCAGTGACCTGATTCTGCCCGTTCTGGTCAACAACAAATTCCCCAGCGTGTTTCTGCTCGACACCTCCTTCGGCGAAACCGTCCTCTCTCCCGAAGCCGGGCACGAAATCGCCGACGGCCACAAAGACAGTAAATACGAGGTGAGGGACACCAGCGGCAAAGTGGACTATCAATTTACCGCTTGCGGCGTCTCGCTCTCCTTCGCCCGCACAACCCAGAAATTCAATTGCCTGTCGACCTTTGATACCTCGCGCTTCACGAGAGACTCGGGGATGGCCATCGCGGGGTTCCTCGGCCAGGAGTCCCTCCAATCGATGAAGGTGCACATCGACTACCGGGATGGACTCATCAAGTTCGACTCCGACACCAAACACTCCAAGTGACAAAACACGGCTCGAGAAAGGCGCGTCGAGATAGCTGCGGCATGTGAGTGTCTCCTGGTCCAGGTGACTTATCGGCGGGTTCGTCAACCACTTAAGAAACGGATTTCACGAACTTCATCCGCTAACGAACCTTTCATCGTTTGTGCTCAGAGGTCTAGGTTCGACCGATTCTACGATCGGCTTCATATCGGGCGCTCTGTCGCCCACCCGTCACTACGCTTTCTGTTCGCCTGACCGCGCTGCCCGTACGTCCGGGTTGGGGGTCACTCGCCCGGAATGTGTGCCACGAACCTCGTTTTTTACTACTCATTCACCCATCCGGTCCCAAGTTCCGATGAAAGTTCAGGTTTGCCGCATCTAAACTTAGTGAACAGGAGAATGATGCCGACCCAAGTAAAGCCGTGTGATAGCCAGTTCAGCGATGACTTGCAAGTAGTTCTTACCCGAAACAGAAATCGAGAGCAATGGGCTATGCATGCCTGCGAGCTTTGCGGCGCACAGGTCGGAGCTGTACAGGTGCATGGGAAATGGGTTCCGGAACAGCATTGGCCATCCGTGCCCTACCCACCTCGAACCGCGGTTCCAAAAGGCGCGAGTCGCTCAGCCGCACCAAATCTCTAAACACCCATGTGGACCGCTACTGTGCCAGCGCAGCGCATTGGCACAGTAGCGGTCGAGTTGTCGGCAATTCGGAAGGAACGCCGCAGTCAACCGCGCTCAGGCGGCGGCACATCCGTCTACTCCGCTGCGCTATGGGTGAACGACCGCATGCATGCCCGCGGATTACAGGCACTTCATCGGAAAAGCTCCTTCAGGCACCCCCCAAACCACAGGGATTTTGAACCAATCGTCGCCTCGCCGCATCTCCCCTAATAGAAAGCGAGGCGTGCTTTGACCCAACTAGCTGCACCGCTTCAACAGGTTCCGGGCCATCCGCCACGGGTGGTCATCATCGGCGGCGGCTTCGCCGGCATCCACGCGGCCAAGGCCCTTGGCGATCTGCCTGTCGACGTAACCCTCATCGATCGCCGCAATCACCACACCTTTCAGCCCCTGCTCTACCAGGTGGCTCTGGCGGTTTTGTCGCCAGCCGATATCGCGTCCCCCATCCGCAGCATCGTGCGCCACCAGGCCAACACGCAAGTGCTGATGGATGAGGTGATTGGATTCGACACGCAGGCACAGCAGGTGAACCTCAAAAGCGGCGCCCGCATCGCCTACGACTACCTGGTGGTGGCTGCAGGATCGACCCATTCCTACTTCGGGCACGACGAGTGGGCCGCGGCCGCGCCGGGGCTCAAAACCATCGAGGACGCCACCGAAATTCGCCGCCGCGTCCTGCTGGCCTTCGAGCTGGCCGAGCGCCACATGCAGGAGCATGGCTGGCACCCCCCGCTCAACTTCGTGGTCATCGGCGGCGGTCCCACCGGGGTGGAACTCGCCGGGGCCATCCGCGACATCGCGCAGTACTACATGAAACACGACTTCCGCCACATCATCCCGCAGAAAGCAAAGGTGTTGCTGCTGGATGGCGGGGAGCGCCTGCTGGCCGCCTATCCGCCCGACCTGAGCGCCAGGGCGCAGAAGGAATTGGAGGCACTGGGGGTGGAGGTTCACCTGGGGTGCCACGTGACCGGCATCCAGCCCGGCTTTGTTGAGACAGGCGGCCCCCACCCCATCGGCAAAGTGGAGGCGGCGGTCATTCTCTGGGCCGCCGGCGTGCAGGCTTCGCCGCTGGGCAAAATGCTGGGTCTTGCCACGGACAGACGCGGCTGCGTGACGGTCGATGACCAGCTCAATCCGGCCGGCCTCGCCAACGTGTTTGTGCTGGGCGACCTGGCCCACTTCGAGCAGGACGGCAAGCAGGTGCCCGGCGTGGCGCAGCCCGCCATGCAGATGGGCGACCACATCGGCAAGATCGTCGCGGCAGACCTCAAAGGCGCAGCCCGCCCGGCTTTCCGATACTTCGACAAGGGCGACATGGCCACCATCGGACGCATGTCGGCCGTGGCCGACGTAAAGTGGCCGTTCAAGGGGCACCTCAGCGGCTGGCCCGCGTGGCTCACCTGGCTGGTCGTGCACATCTTCTTCCTCATCGGGTTCAGGAACCGGGTGGCTGTGCTGTTCTCCTGGTTCTGGAGCTACATCAGCTTTACCCGCGGCGCGCGCCTGATCACCGGCGATCAGCGGCTGCCGGGTTGGGAAGACCAGATCAAGGCCGGGCCGACAGGCGCTGCGGCACCGCCACCGGCCGCGCCGCCCGGCTCGGCGCAGGCAGCCGATTGAGCCCAACGGGATCGAAGGCCGACGATCAGAAAATAGCTTAGGGGGGTGGCGGTGGGGGTCGGGGTCGGGGTCGGGGTGGCGGCGTGCTCTTCCCAGACACAAACCACCTACCCCCCCGCCCCCCCCCGCCTGCCTCCCTGGTTTGCGATCCGCTCACAGCCGCCTGTGACCGCGCACAGCCGCCTGTGACCGCGCGCACAGCCCTCCCGGCAGAACCGGCGCATACTCATCTCCTGCCGCTCCGCAGCGGGGAGGAGAACTTGTGCCCGAATCAGCCATCCCGAACCCGAAATACTGGGGGATGCCTTCTGCGCAGAAAATCCGAAATTGTTTACTAGAAAATTATGAGCTTATTTTTTATCCCTTACCGGCACCTCGGTCATAAACCGCTGAGCAGTAAAGGCTTGATCCTTTTCTTATTGTGATCTATATTACAAATCCACCCATCTAAGGACTTGAATACATCCCCGCCGCGCAAGCCCGCTTGTAGCCAACTATTAACGCATTGATTAACCCCCACCCCCCCCTTTCGCGCCCATCCGGGCGCCGCTTTCACCGCCCAAAGCGCCGCCCCTTCCACAGCACCCCCCACTGCTAAACTAGTGAGTCATGCTCGATCTGAATTTTGTCCGGGGCAACCTGGCCCTGGTGGAAGAAAAACTGCGCGCCCGCGGTGCCGATCCGGCGGCGCTGCTGGGCAATTTCCGCACCCTGGATCAGGAACGCCGGCAGGCCATCACCCAGGCTGAAACCCTCAAAGCGAAGCGCAACGATCTGAGCCAGCAGGTAGGCCAGTTGAAGCGCCAGGGCCAGGACGCTACGGCATTGATGGAGGAGACCCGCACGCTCAAGGAGACGCTGGACGAGCTCGACAGGACCGCCACAAGGCTCGATGACGAATTGCGATTCTCCCTGGCCAGCGTTCCCAATCTCACCCGTGACGAGGTTCCAGCCGGACGCTCCGAAGAGGACAACGTCGTCGTCAAAACGTGGGGCGAGAAGCGCCAGTTCGACTTCGCGCCCAGGCCGCACTGGGAACTCGGCGAAAGCCTTGGAATTCTGGATCTCGAGCGAGCCGCCAAGCTGAGCGGCGCCCGCTTCGCGGTCTACATGGGCGCCGGCGCCAGGCTGGAGCGCGCGCTGATCGGCTTCATGCTCGATCGGCACACAGCCTCAAAGGAGTCCGGCGGACACGGCTACACCGAGGTTCTGCCGCCATTCATGGTGAACAGCCGCAGCCTGTTCGGGACCGGCCAGTTGCCCAAGTTCGCCGAAGACCTGTTCCGGTGTTCCGATTCCGACGCGGAGGCCGCCGCTCGCGGCGAGTTCCGCGATGCCGACCACTGGCTGATTCCGACGGCCGAAGTGCCTGTCACAAATCTGTACCGCGACGAGGTTCTCGATGAAGCACGCCTGCCCATAGCGCTCACCGCCTACACTCCCTGTTTCCGGGCCGAGGCGGGAGCCGCAGGCAAAGACACGCGCGGAATCATCCGGCAGCATCAGTTTCAAAAGGTGGAGCTGGTGAAGTTTGTGAAGCCGGAGGACTCCGACACCGAGCACGAACGCCTCACGCGGGATGCCGAGGAGATTCTCGAAGCCTTGGAACTACCCTATCGCCGCATGCTGCTGTGCGCGGGCGATACGGGTTTCTCGTCCGCCAAGACATTTGATCTGGAAGTGTGGCTGCCCGGGCAGCAGTTGTACCGGGAGATTTCGTCCTGCTCGAACTTCGAGGCATTCCAGGCGCGGCGCGCGAACATCCGTTTCAAGGCCGCGGGCGGCAAAAGCAAGAGCGAGTTTGTGCATACCCTGAACGGCAGCGGCCTTGCCGTGGGGCGCACGTGGCTGGCGGTTCTCGAGAACTATCAGCAGGCCGATGGCTCGATCGTCGTACCGGATGCGTTGCGGCCCTCTATGGGCGGACTTGAGAAAATTGAAAGGCAGTGGAGTTAGCGGAAGCTGGGAATCCGCACCTTGCCTGAGATTGGAAGAAGATGAATCGGATTTTGAAGAGCTACTTCTACTGGACCTACCCGCGCGGAAACTTCCATTACGACGTGATGGTGACGCTGATTCTGCTGTTCATCTTTGTCACGCCGCATCTGTGGAACTACGGCGACAAGCCGTCTGTGCTTCAGTTTCCGAAGCATCCCATGTCGGTGACCAGCGATGGCCGGCGCGGCATGATCATTACCCTGCAGGCCGGCGATGTGAACGTGGCGCCGGGAGATCCGGATCAGACCGTGAGGAAAGTTCTGCGCGTGGCACTCGAGCCTCTGGCGGGCGACTCAGTGTTTGTGGAGCGCTGGGAACTGAGCCGGGACGCCAACGGAAATCCGCAGGAATGGAAGGTCTGGGCGCACCGGTAAGTTCGCCCGGCAACTCTGCCCAGCTCTGTGCCAGGTCCGGTGAAGATGCGCGGCAACTCGTAGATTGGTATACTTCACAGTGGCAGAACCTGCGAGAAAGTCCCCGCGTCGCGGGGCTTTTTTCTTGCCGTATCGGGCTGGTAATACAGCGGATCGGCATACACTGATCGGCAGGTGCCACGCGAGTGGTTTGAGTCGATTCGCAGCTCACGGGTGAACCTTGCGTCGCGAATCAGAGTCAAATCACTTTTGAAGACAGCCGGAGACGGCGCGCGATCCGGCGCCCCCGGCGAAAAGGATTCCATGGCAGCACTGCTGGATTCAATTCAATCACCCGCCGACATCAAAAGCCTGAACCCCGCAGAACTGGCGGTACTCGCGGAAGAGATCCGCGCATTCCTTATTCAAAGCCTGGCAAAGACGGGCGGCCATCTCGGACCCAACCTGGGCGTGGTGGAGCTGACGCTGGCCATGCACTACGTGTTTGACTCGCCCCGCGACAAGTTCCTGTTCGACGTAAGCCACCAGGTGTATACGCACAAGCTCCTCACGGGGCGCAGAGAGCGATTCGGCACCATTCGCCAGCCGGGCGGGTTGAACGGCTTCATGCTGCGCACGGAATGCGAGCACGACTGCTACGGCGCGGGGCACGCGGGCACGGCCCTGTCCGCCGCGCTCGGCATGGCCGTAGCGCGAGACCTGGCAGGCGGCACGGAGAACGTCATCGCGGTGGCCGGCGATGCGGCGTTTACGAATGGCATCTCGTTCGAGGCGCTCAACAACATTGCCGACCAGACCAAGCGCCTCATCATCGTGCTGAATGACAACGAGTGGTCCATCGACCGCAACGTGGGCGCGATTGCGCGCTACTTCCACAAAGTGGTGACCAATGATCACTACCAGCAACTGCATAACCTCTCGAAGCGCGTGGTGGAGAAGATTGGCGGCAAGACGGCGGTGAACGTGATGCGACGGGCTGAAGAAGCTGCTAAAGGCATGCTGTGGCCGTCGATGCTGTTCGAGGAGTTTGGCCTCGACTACTACGGGCCGGTGGACGGGCACAACCTGCCGCTGCTGCTTGAGACGTTCAAGTTTTTGAAGAATGCCGACCGGCCGGTGCTGCTGCACGTCCTGACGCAGAAAGGGCGCGGCTTCCAGCCGGCGATGGATCTGACAAAAAAATTCCACGGACTGGGTCCGTACGATCCTGAAACCGGCAAGACGGCGGCGGGTCAGCAGACGTGGTCAGAGGCGTTTGCCACCTCCCTGGCGGAGTTGGCCAATCAGGATTCGCGCGTAGTAGCAATTACGGCGGCCATGCCAAACGGAACCGGGCTGGATCTGTTCCGCCCAATCCATCCAAAGCGTTATTTCGATGTGGGGATTGCCGAGGAGCATGCGGTAATCTTTGCGGCGGGTATGGCGACGCGCGGCTTCCGGCCGGTGTGTGCCATCTATTCGACCTTTCTGCAGCGGGCGTTCGACCCCATCGTGCATGATGTCGCGCTGCAGAAGCTGCCGGTGCTGTTCTGCATGGACCGCGCCGGCCTCAGCGGCGATGACGGGCCCACCCATCATGGTCTCTTCGACATTGCGTATCTGCGCGGGATTCCCGACATGACCCTGATGGCGCCGAAGGATGAGGCCGAACTGGCCGACATGATGAAGACCGCGATGACGCTGGAGGGTCCGAGCGCGATCCGCTATCCACGCGGCCCGGTGATCGGCGTGCCCAAGCGGCCTCCGCAGGTGTTGCCGTTGGGCAAGGCGGAGGTGCTGGCGGACGGATCGGATGTGGCGATTCTCGGCCTCGGTCACATGATGCCGCTGGCAATGGATCTTGCGGCACGGCTCGAGGGCGAGGGCTACTCGGCTGCGCTGATCAATCCGCGGTTCATCAAGCCGGTGGATCGCGAGATGATTGCGCGCTACGCGGAGCGGGTAGCGGCGTTTGTGACGTTTGAGGATCACGTGAAGATGAGCGGGTTCGGGTCGACCGTGCTGGAGACCTTGGAGGAGATCGGGAGCAAGGTTCCCCTGGTGCGGATTGGGTGGCCGGATCAGTTCATCGAGCACGGAAAAATAGACGCGCTGCGGCAGAAATACGGGCTGACCGTGGAGGCGGCACACGACCAGGTGGTGCCGCTGCTAACGGCACGGAGACCAAGGACACTCGTGGGTCGATAGCGGGTTCCCTGCGCCGATGGCGTGCCAACCGGCGAGGCAAGCAGGTATCGTAATCGGGTGGGGACGCAACTTGGGCGATTGGGCGTGCGACAATTCCAGACAGACCTTTACTCATGCGACTTGACCGTAGTTTGCTGCTGGCGATAGCTGGGTGGTTCTTGGGCTCTGTTCTGGGCTGGGCGCAGGCTGCTGCTCCGCTGGTCCTGGCGGGCGGAACGGTCATTGACGTTTCGAACTGGGGCCGCTCCGCGAGCGATCTGCACGATGCCGTGGTGATCATTCAAAACGGCAAAGTGGCGGAGGTCGGACCCGCGTCGACTCTGCAGGTGCCAAAAGGTGCGCGGGTTATCGACTGCACCGGTAAATACATCCTCCCCGGACTGGTGGACGGCTACGTGGGGATGACGGATCAGAGCCAGGCTTCCGCCAGTCTCTACATGGGCGTGACCACCGCGGTTGTTCGTTCCGACAGCCGGCGTGGGCACGTGGATCAAAGCGTGACCCCGGCGCCGCATCTCTATTTGATTGACTCCGTGGGCGCAACCGACGACTGGAGCCTGCTGATTGGCCATGAAAGCTGGGGCGCTCGGCTGAGACAGTATGGCCGCGCCTCCGAACTGCCTCCGGATGAGACGCTCAAGCAGCTTGCGGCGACCAAGGCACTGGGGACGCGGGTCGTCTACATAGGGCCGCACGTCACGGCGGCCAATACGCAGTCACTGATTGCGCGTGCACATCAGATGGGCATCATCGCCTACGGAGAGTTTGTGGCCACGCCGTTCCGGGTTGGCATTGAGGCCGGGGTGGACGCGCTGGTGCACATGGGCAGCTATGAGCTGGGTGCGATTCCCGATGAGCTGCAGCAGCCTCTAGCCGCGGACCCTGAAGGAGCGCCGGCGACCACTGCCTTTGACTATGCCGAGCGCGTACCGCCAAGCGACCTGCGGGTGCGCAGCTATGCGAAATTCATCGCTTCGCACCATGCGGCGCTGATGCCCACGTTCGCGATGTACTTCTCGAGGCTGCCGGATCATCGCAACCTGTGGGAAGAACCAGCGGCGGCTCTGCTCGATCCGTCACACTTGTCCAACGCGCCGGATCGTAAGACGGGTGAGATCAACTATCCGCTGCCCTCGTGGGCGAAGCATCTGCCGGGAATTGGGCAGCGCTACGTGGAAGCCAATCTGGAGAAGAAGGCCGACCAGTCCGCGCTGCGGCTGTGGCACATCAACCAGGCGCTGTTTGCGGCGTTCCCGCATTACCTGGCAGCGTCGGGTGCGCCGGTGGACGGTTCGTTTCCGGGCATCTCGCTGCAGGTGGAACTGGAGTTGCTGGTGCGCATGGGACTGACGCCGCGGGAGGCGCTGGCAGCGGCCACCAATAATTACGCGTTGGAGTTTAACTGGAACGAGTTGGGCGCGGTGGCGGCGGGGCGGCGAGCGGATGTGCTGGTGCTGGATGCGGACCCTACGGCCAATATCTGGAATGCGCGGAAGATCAGCACGCTGATTCTGGAAGGGAATGTGATGGATCGCGAGGGGCTGCTGAAGAAGTAATGCAGGTAGCGGTTATTGACTGCGGGTGGCCTGCCGGGCAGCTATGGCGAGGATTTCGGGAAGGCGCTTCTGACGGAAGGCAAAGGACTGCTGTAGCTGGTTCCAAACCTTGCGGGCGGCCAGCACTCCGACAATGCCGCCGGGCAATTCGAAGTCGATTGAGTCCGTGACGCAGGTGCCTGCCTCCCGATTTCGAACTTCGGGCGCGATGCCGTGGCGGTGGCGGAAGGTCTTGAAGGGCCCGCGGATCATCTCGTCCAGGAAGTGGCTGTTCCACTCGAATTCCTCAATGTGGGCAGTCCAGCTGACGCGGGGCAGGAACTTGGCAGGTTTAAAGCTGATGAGGAGTTCCGAGCCGGCCCCCGCGGCAAGGCTCTGGAAGCGGCGCGATGGGTCAGCGGGAACGGGCCGAGGCGGGGGCGGGGTGATGCGCATGTCTTCGATGCGAGCCTCGACCTCCGGCGGCATGAGCGGTGGCAGGTTGTGTGGATTGGCGAAGAAGGCGAAGACGAGTTCGACCGGATAGGGCACCCACTGGCTGGTTTCGAAGTGCTTGACCATCGTAGGGCTATGTTAACGGCGAAAGTGGGGTTCCGCTTTCCGACTATTCAGTTTCCCCCGAAGCTGATCGTCTTTGACGCAGTTTGTAGATTCGGGTCGGAGACGCGAGTAAACTGAGGTCTGCCCTTTATGCCGGCATACGCGTTGGTGTGCCTTCGCAAGCCCTCATGGAGCGGCTTGATTTCTGTGCGGGAACCTTCCTACATTTCGAAGCGGCAGCTGAAGGCTGCCCGCTGGACTGGCGCGAGCGGAATAGGCCGCAGGGTGGTCTCGGCCCTGTTGGCCGCCGCGCTGGCTTTTGTGCTGCCGGTGCTGGCAGGGTGCGGAGCTGCTGCGGGAACAACCGCAACGGCTAGTTCCGCCTTGTCAATTACTCCCGGAATTTCGAGTCTTGACACGAGTTGCAACGGCTGCAATGCCTTGAACGCGCACGGCGAAGCGGTCCATCAGTTTGCGGCTCTGCTGGCCGACGGAACGTCCGCCCAGGTGACGTGGTCCGTTGCTGGCGGCGACCGCGTGGCCGGACCGGGCGCCATCGATACCCAGGGGCGGTATACGCCGCCGGGTTATCTGACGGCGGATCACGCCGAAGTGACGGTTACAGCGCATCTGGAGGGTTCAACCGGCTCCATCGCGAGGGCGCGGCTGACCATTACGCCGGGGTTCCTGCAGCCGCTGGCGCCGGAGAATGCCGCCGTAGGGCCGGGCGGCAGCGTGACGATCTCCGGCAAGCTGGCGGTGGCTGGGGGACAGGCGGGCATCCACTTCGCATTGGCCGGTGCTGCTTCAGGCTCCGGCAGCGGAGCAGGCACGCTGGGTCCGACGCTGTGCGACCGGGGCGCGAAGGCCTTTACGACGTGCTCGGTGACGTATACGGCTCCGGCGACGCTGGGCGCAACGGCGGCCGCCTATGTTGTGGCAATGGTGAGCGGGGCGGCCGGCAAGGCCTCGCGCACCGCGACCGAACTACTACTGAACACGGCCGGGGTGACGAGCAATCCCATCGGCCACCAGGAAATGCTGGCCACGATGATGCCGCTGGGAAGTTCGGGGGGCAACAACACGGATTACGACGCGCGTGGGAACACGATTGCCGATTGCTGTAGCGGCACACTCGGCGCGCTGGTGCAGGACTCGGGGGGTCGGCAGTATGTGCTGAGCAACAACCACGTGTTGGCCAAGAGCGACCACGCAGCGGTGGGCGATGCAATCGTGCAGCCGGGGTTGATTGACAACAACTGCACGCCCAACGGGGCGGGGCCGGGCACCGTGCCGGTGGCAAGTCTGAGCGCGTGGGTACCGCTGAAGTCGCCGCAGACGAATGTGGATGCCGCGATTGCGCAGGTGGCGAGCCGGACGATGGACAGCGCGGGCAGCATTTTGGAATTGGGTGCGCGGGGAGCGGACGGAGCTTTAAGTGCGGCGCCCCCGGGAGTTTCGTCGAGCGGTGGGCGCGGCGAGGCCGCCAACCTGGAGATGAGGGTGGCGAAGAGCGGACGCACCACCGGGCTGACGTGCGGCGGGGTGTCCGCAATCGACCTCGATGTGGCCGTGGATTACTTCTCCGATTGCGCGGAGACCCGGCCTTATACGACAAAAATCTTTACGCACCAGGTGGGCGTGAGCGGAGACCGCTTCAGCGACGCAGGGGACTCGGGCTCTCTGGTGGTGAACGCGTCGAATGCAGAGCCGGTGGGCCTGTTCTTTGCGGGCGGGACGGATGCTGCTGGCGTGGGCCAGGGCGTGGCGAATCCCGCGGGAGATGTGCTGAACGCGCTGGCGGCTGTGACGAATGGCGCCGGCTTCACGTTCGTGGGCGGCGCGGATCACCCTGTGAGCTGCCTGAACTACGGCAACAGCACGGTGGAGAAGGCACAGGGGCTGGTGCTGCGCGATGAGGAGATCACACGCGGGCAGCAGGCCTTGTTTGCCGCACGCAACATGGTGAATCCGGCAGCGGGGATTCGGGGTGTGAGCGTGGGCAAAAGCACCGATCACGCCGGGGAGTCCGCGGTTGTGGTGTACGTGGACGACCGCGCGGAGCCAACCGTCCCCGCGATCATCGATGGGGTGCGGACGGTGGTGGTTTCCGCGACGGCGGAGGCAGTGGCTCTGGGAACTGCGCCCACCGACAACAGCGGCGCCCCCCCTGTGGCGCTGGCGCCCGCTGTGCTCAGCCATGCGATGCGCGCCAAGGATCAGATGGGCCGCAGCCTGATGCGGGTGAACAAGGGGTTCTTCGGGGTAGGCGTGGGGCAAAGCCTCGATAACCCGCGCGACGCGGCGCTAGTGATCTTTGTGGATCGCAACCACATGCCTGCCACGCTGCCGCAGGTTCTCGGTGGAGTACGGACGCGGTTTGTGGTGATGGACCGGCTGCACGTGACGCGATCGTATGCTGCGGGAACGAGTTCAACACGGCACTGCACGGGGTCGAGCGATGCACCAATGGCATCGCGGCCGCTGGCTCTGAAGCTGCGCTGAGATTTAGATCAAATGGCTGCGGGCCAGCGCGGCGACATACGGACGAGATCGAGTCCCCCAAGATCTTCAAGGACAAAAGCGGAACCAACGGCGGGCACGCAGACGAGGCCGCGTGCGGGGATTTCGATCGGCTCGAATCCTTCGCCGGTGAGCCGCGCCGAGCCAGCAGCCGCAAACAGATAAGACAATCCGGGACCCGGCTCGTCGCTGGCGGCAAGGCTGGCTGAACTGCGTTGACTGCGGACGGGCAGGCGTTCGACGCGGAAATATTCGACATCGACGAGTATGGTGCGGTCAGGGCGGCTGACGGGCAGGACCTTGCCGGCGCGAGTGGTGAGGCGGGTAGCTTCGAGCGATTTCTCGATGTGCAGCTCGCGGGGGCGGCCGTAGTCGTACATGCGGTAAGTAAGGGCGCAGTTCTGCTGGGTTTCAAGCAGGATGGAGCCGGGCCAGATGGCGTGAACGGTGCCCGCATCGACAAAGATCATGTCGCCCCGTTCGACAGGGAGCACGTTGAGACTATCTTCCAGGGTGCCATTCTGGATGCCGGCGCGGACCTGGTCCATGGTGACCCCGGGCTTGAGTCCGGCGGCGACCTGCGCGTCAGGCTGGGAATCCAGGGCATACCAGCACTCCGTTTTCCCGCGGGGGTCGCCATATTTCTGCGCCAGCTTATCGTCGGGGTGGACCTGCACGCTCAGCTTCTCGCGCGCGAAGATGACCTTGATGAGCAGGGGCGACTCGACGCGCGGAGCGACGGGGCCGAGGATCGCACGGGGCTCCTGGGCGATGACATCTGCCAGGATTTTGCCGCTGTAAGGGCCTGTGGCGATGTGGCAATCATCGCCGGTAAGCCACACTTCGCCAAGGGGATCGCCGGCTTCCCTGCCCTTCTCAAACCTGCTCCAGTCGAACCAGGGACGCAGATCGTCGAAGCCCCACACGCGGGGGACGAAGCGCGGTTCGATTAGGAACGGGGCGAGTGTCTGGGGAGAGGCTTGAACGGCCATTGAGCGAGGTCCTTCCTATACGGGATATGCCGTTGACCGCTGGGCAAGCGCGAGCAGGTCTCAAGTCCATATTGCCATGTTGAGCGGCGAGGACCGAGCCTAACACTCCCGTTTCGCCTTTTTGGAATTCCGCCAGCGCATCGGCGAATTCAGAATGTAAGATGGTACCGATCTCATAACCTAGTACCTGGCTCGCTCCACGTATCGCTCTTGGGGGAGATTCGTGTCCCGGTGCTGATAGAGGATGCATATCATGTGCTCATTGAGCCGTTTTGCTGCTTTTTTGCTGGTATTGGCCTGCGCCTGCACAGCGGGATGCGGAGGTGGCGGAAGCAGCCAGCAACCGCCTCCGACGCTGGTTACGCCCACGGTGACCGTGACCCCGGGAGCGGCAACCATCACAACTGCACAAGACCTCACAGTCGCCGTGACGGTGAGCGGGAGCTCAGGCCATGCAACGCCGACCGGCTCCGTGACGCTCACGAGCGGCACGTACTCTTCTTCTGCAACGACGCTGAGCAGCGGCGCAGCGAGCATCAAGGTGACGGCGGGAGTTCTGACTGCGGGGACTGCAACACTCAGCGCGAAGTACACGCCCGACACCGCAGGCGCGAGCACGTACAATTCGGCGTCAGGGACGGCGAGCGTGACGGTAAAGACAGCTTCGCCGATCACGTCCATTACAGTGACTCCCAACACGGCCACGATCGGGACGCAGCAGCAGTTCGCGGCCGATGTGAAGGGCACGGGAACGTTCAGCTCCACCGTGACGTGGACCGTAAAGTGCTCTGGGTGCGCAGGGATGAGCGCGGGCACGATCAGCTCGAGCGGGGTTTATGACACGCCCTTTCCAGCGCCGGCGACTGTTGTGGTGACCGCAACGAGCACGCAGGATGCGACTGCGAGCGGGAGCGTGACAGTTACGCTGACGCCGCCCGCGACTTCAGCCGGGCCAGCGCTCACGGTGGACGCGGCGAAGAAGACGCATGCCATCAGCCCATACATCTATGGGATGAACGCGTTCACGCTAAGTTCAGACGCGGAGAAGGCGGTGAATCTGTCGGTGGATCGATGGGGCGGCGATGCGACGTCGCGCTATAACTACAAGCTGGACGTGACGAACTCCGCGAGCGACTGGTATTACGAAAACAACCAGTGGGCGACCGGGCAACAGGATACGAGCGGCTTCAATCAGCAGGTGCAGAACGATCTGGCGGTCGGCGCAAAAACCATGGGTACGGTCCCGGTGCTGGGTTGGATTGCGAAGGACAGCAGGACGTGCAGCTTTACTTCCACAGACTTCCCCAGTCAGGCTGCGTTCGATCCTTACCGGTCCAGTTGCGGAAATGGGGTGTATCCGCAGGGCGTGAACGGATGCACAGACGCGAACGGCTGCGCCATCACCGGGGTCGATCCGACCAAGAACAGTCTGAAGGTGGACTCAAGCTGGAGCTACGACTGGGTGAAGTACCTGGTGGGCAAATTTGGCACCGCCGCAAAGGGTGGCGTAGCCATCTATGACCTGGACAACGAGCCGGCGTGGTGGGATGCCGTGCATCGCGATGTGCACCCATCGCCATCGACTTACGACGAAGTGACCAATAACGGGATCGCGACGGCCGAGCAGATCAAGAACGCGGATTCGACCGCCGAAGTGAGCGGGCCCGTGGTGGACAACTGGTGGAACTACTTCTACTCGAAGAAGGACATGGAGAGCGGGTGGGGCAGCGGGCCGTGCTATTCGCCGTGGAGCAATCCCGTGGATCGCGCCGCCCACGGTGGCGTTCCATTCATCGAGTATTATCTGCAGCAGTTCAAGGCGGCGGAAACGGGTTACGGCGGACGGCTGCTGGACTATCTGGACCTGCACACGTATTTTGCCGGCACGTACAACGGGCAGGGCGTGGGCCTGGCGAGCGTAGGCGACACAGCGGAGCAGAAAATACGCATCAATTCGACGCGCGTGTTCTGGGATCCGACCTATACGGATCCCTACTATCCGCAGCCGAATTACACCACGGATGCGAACTACACGGCAGGTTGCAACACGCCGCTGCAGGCGCCGCAACTGATTCCGATGGCGCAGAAGTGGGTGGCGAACAACTATCCGGGCACGAAGGTTGCCTTCACGGAATACAACTGGGGCGGCCAGGAGAGTATCAGCGGCGCGATTGCGCAGGCGGACGTGCTGGGCATCTTTGGCGAGTACGGGTTAGACCTGGCGACGCTGTGGGGTGCGCCTGATCCGAAGACGCAGTTGCCGGGGCTGATTGCGTTCGAGATGTATCGCAACTATGACGGCAAGAACTCGATGTTCGGCGACACCGCTTTGAACGCGACGAGCGCGGACCAGGGAAAGCTGGCCGTGTATAGCGCCGAGAGGGCGTCCGACGGGGCGCTGACGATTGTGGTTATCAACAAGACCTACGGACCGCTGACGTCGACGCTGGCGCTGGATAATTTCGCGTCTTCGGGGGCTACGGCGCAGGTGTACCAGTACAGCGCGGCCGACTTGACGAAGATTGTTGCGGGGCCGGCGGCCGCGATTACGGCACCAGGCGGGGGCGGGACCACAAGCACAATCGCCGGGAGTTACCCGGCCCAGTCAATTACGTTACTGGTGGTGCCGAAATAGACCAGGCCATGCGCCGGCCTCCGCACCGCGTCCCCGGGGGCAAACGACAGCTGGCCCCGTTCGTGGTTTCCAGGTTTCAGAATCGAGGCCTGGGGCGCCCAGCCCAGAGTGGGTGAGTGCGGTGCGGGCGAACAAGGCTGCGCCGCTGTGACACAATGCGGTGTATGAATGCGCTGGTTCTTTCGGAATATAACCACCTGGAATATCTCGATCATCCGCAGCCTGTAGCCGGGCGGGGCGAACTGCTGGTACGCGTGGCCGCGTGCGGCATATGCGGCAGTGATGTGCATGGATTCGATGGCTCGTCAGGAAGGCGCATTCCGCCGCTCGTGATGGGGCATGAGGCCGCAGGCATGGTGGCGGAGGTCGGGCCGGGGGTGCAGCGGTTCGCGGTGGGCGATCGCGTCACGTTTGATTCGACCATCTATTGCGGCGAGTGCCCCTTCTGCCGGCGCGGCGAGGTAAATCTCTGCGACAGGCGCGAGGTGCTGGGCGTGTCATGTGGCGACTATCGGCGCGACGGGGCGTTTGCGGAGTACGTGCGGGTTCCGGAGCGCATCACGTACAAGCTGCCCGATGCGCTGCCGTTTGAAGAGGCGGCGATGCTGGAGGCTGTCTCCGTGGCGCTGCATGCGGTAGCGGTGAGCGATCTGCGCGGCGGCGAGACAGCGCTGGTGATTGGCGCCGGGATGATCGGGCTGCTGACGCTGCAGGCGGCGCGGGCCGCTGGATGCAGCCGCGTGTTTATCGCCGATGTGGATCCGACCCGGCTGGCGCTGGCCAAGAAGCTCGGGGCCACGGAAACATTGCTTATGTCGGGGAGCGAACTGGTGCGGAAGTGCCAGGATCTGACCGACGGATCGGGGGTGGATGTGGTTCTCGAGGCCGTGGGACGCGACGAAACCGTACAGACCGCGATTGATGCGGTGCGCAAGGGCGGGACCGTGACGCTCATTGGAAACGTGACGCCGGAGGTGCGGCTTCCGCTGCAGAAGGTGGTAAGCCGGCAGTTGCGGCTGCAGGGCACCGCGGCCTCCTGCGGGGAGTATCCGCAGGCCATTGAGATGATCACCAACGGGACCGTGCGGGTGAAGCCGCTGATTACAGCGGTGGCTCCGCTGAGCGAGGGCGCGGAGTGGTTCCGGCGTCTGTATGCGCACGAGCCGGGGCTGATGAAGATTGTGCTGAGCCCGGAGGCCGCGCGATGACGAATGAGCTGTTCGACCTGACTGGACAGGTGGCACTGGTAACCGGGACTAGCCGCGGGCTGGGGCAGTATTTTGCGCGCGCGCTGGCGAAGGCGGGAGCGGACTTGGTTCTTACGAGCCGCAAACGGGAGACGCTCGCGGGACTCGAAGAAGAGATCCGCGGGATGGGTCGGCGGGCTGTGTCGCTGGATTTGGACGTGCGCGACCAGGAGAGTATTCAGCGCATGGCGGCGGAGGCGGCGGAGGCGGTCGGGCAGATACACGTGCTGGTGAACAACGCCGGATGCAACGTGCGTAAACCGGCTCTCGATGTGACCTGGGACGACTGGAACCTGGTACTGGACACGAATCTGCGCGGGAGTTTCTTTGTTGCGCAGGCCATTGCGCGCGGTATGGTGGCGCACGGATATGGGCGGATCATCAATATCGGCTCGGTGACAAGCGTGTTCGGCTATGCGGGATTGGCGCCCTATGGCGCGAGTCGCGGCGGGATTCGGCAGCTCACGATGAGCTTGGCGGACGATTGGAGTCCGCATGGAGTGACGGTGAACTGCCTTGCTCCCGGCTGGTTCAAGACCAGCCAAAATCGCGTGATGTACGAGGATCCGAAGTGGGTGGAGTACCTGGTGGAGCGCATTCCGGCAAAGCGACCGGGAATGCCGAATGACCTGGATGGGGCAATTGTGTTTCTGGCGTCTGAGGCAAGCCGCTACGTGACCGGGCAGACGTTGCTGGTGGACGGCGGGATTTCAGTTGGTCGCACGCGGGCGATGGTGAAGCCGAAGGCCTGATTTTGATTGCGCGTAGGACTCGCTAGGCGGTGATGCTGTCCATGTTGCGCAGGAGAAACAGATAGGCACAGATGCCGATGGCGAGGTAGGATCCCGCGACGATGAAGGCGCCGGTGAAAGAATGGCGGGCGCTGACGAGATAGCCGGTGACGATGGGCGCGGCGATGCCTGAGAGTTGGTTGGAGAAGTTGAGGATTCCACTGACGCGCCCCACACTGGTGCGGGGCGCGATGAGCGATGGGACCGACCAGCCGACGGGTGCGGCTGCGGAGAGGCCACCAATGGAGATGCTGATCCAGGTGATGGCGGCGACCGGCGTGTGCGACCACCCGGCGCCGAGAATGCCGAGACCGCAGGCTGTCCCGAGCACAAGAATGGTCATGCGCACCCGGTTGGCGTTCCAGCCGCGCTGCACGAGGCGATCGACGAGCAGGCCCCCGATGAGCAGGTCTGTCGCTGTGGCGACAAGCCACGGAACGCCGGTATAGAGGAACGAGTGCATCAAGTCAGTGTGCAGCGCGACCGAGAGGTAGCGCGGCAGCCAGGTAAGCAGAAGGTAGAAGACATAGTTGTAAGAGCCGAAGCCGATGGCGAGGCCAATGACCTTGCGCTTGCCGAGCAGAGTACCCAGGGTGAAGACCGGAGTTTCACGCTCATGTGCTTCGTGATCGGCCCGAATGTAACCGAGTTCTTCAGGAGTGAGCCCGCGATCTTCTTCCGGCTCGCGATACATGACGTAGAACAGCGCGAAGTAGGCGAGGCTGATGAAGCCCGTCGCGGCAAAGCTCATGCGCCAGCCGACGCGTAGGAACAGCGCGCCGATGAGCGGAACTCCGATGGCGGAGGCAAATTTTGCCGCGGAATCGAAGAAGCTGGTGGAGAAGCTGCGCTCATGGCGCGGGAACCATGCGCCGACCGCTTTAGCATTGGCGGGGAACGTGGGTGCCTCGCCAACACCGAGCAGGAAACGCGCGCCGAACAGGGCGTTGATGCCGGGAGCCACAGCGCCTGCGAACGATGCCGCGCTCCACACGAGAATGCTGATGCGCCCGACCAACTTGACGCCGAGGCGATCGAGGAAGACGCCGATGGGCAGCTGGCACAACGCGTACGTCCAGTTGTAAGCGCCAAGCAGATACCCGAAGGTGATGTCGGAGATGCCGAAGTCAGAGTGCAGGCCGTTGAAGGATACAGACAGGTTGACGCGATCGAAGTAGTTCACGAGCACGCCGATGCCGAGGAGCATGGCGATGCGCCAGCGGCGGCGCGGAATATCGGGACGCGGTCGGAGTGGTGCGGCGGCAGATTCTGGTGTCGCGTTGCGGGGCATGGACTGGTTTCTCGAACGCTCACCAATTCTGTCACAGGCGCGTGCACATTGGGCAATCAACCGAAAATGGGTGGGCGCCGCGGGGCGAGCGCTTGTCCAATGCGCGTTTCATGTTTTAGAGTTACCAGTCAGTGCGGAGCAGATCACGGGAGGCCTTGAACACGCTTCAAGGTTCGAGAGGAACGAGGGATGGATCGACGTGCTTTTCTTGCAGCAGCTTCTTCCGCGATTGTAGCGGATCTGTTTTTGCCGAGCTTGAGCGGTGCGCAGTCGAGTGAGAGCAAGCTGAAGCCGATGGCGGTGGGGCTGCTGATCAGCCCGTATGGATCGCCGGATGCGACAATCAAGCGCGTGCACGACCTGGGTTTCTCGAATTGCTTTCTTTCCCTCGATGGGTACATCGGGAAGTTCATCCCCGATGCGGCGAAGGAAATCAAGGACCTGCTGGCGAAATATGACGTGGCGGCCACAACAGTTGAGGTGGTTGGGCCGGCACCGCTGGAGTGGAACTTCCTGAAGGGGCCGTCTACGATCGGGCTGGTGCCCCCGTCCATGCGCGCGGCGCGCATCGATGCTCTGCGCCAGACATCTGACTTTGCGAAGCTGCTGGGTCTCAATCAGGTGCAGACGCACTGCGGATTCATTCCTGAGGACCCGGGGGATGCTTTATATCCGGGCACCGTGGAGGCGATCAAGACCGTTGCGCAGCACTGCCATGGCAACGGACAGCACTTTTTAATGGAGACGGGGCAGGAGACGCCAACCACTATGTCGCGCGTGATCCGCGATGTGAATCTGCCGAATCTCGGAGTGGGTCTGGACACCGCGAACCTGATTCTCTACGGAAAAGCTAACCCGGTAGACGCGGTGGACATTCTGGGGCCGCACGTTCGCAGTATTCACGCCAAGGACGGGCGGTGGCCCACGGATCCGAGCAAGTTGGGTGAAGAGGTGCTGATCGGCAAGGGCCTGGTGGATTTCCGTACGGTTTTCGCCAAGCTGCACAAGATCGGCTACGCGGGCGCGGTAACGATTGAGCGCGAGACTTCAGGGCCGCAGCAGGTTGAAGATGTGCGCAACGAGAAGATGTACCTCGAGAACATTCTGCGCGAAGTTGTGGGATGAACGGCACGATTGGCGAAGTTTTGAAAATCTCTAAAAGGAATCCAGTGAAGATGAACCGTCGGCGCTTTCTTCAAACCGGGGCACAGGCGGCCTCGGCGATGCTATTGCTGAAGTCGAAAACTGCGTTCGGATATGAAGCCAATTCAGTGGTGCGGCACGGGCTGCTGGGCTGCGGAAACCGCGGTACTGCGGTGGCAGTGTCGTTCTCGCAGAACACGCAGGCGCAGGTGGTTGCGCTGGCCGATATCTTTGCCGATCAGCTCGACGCGGGCAAGAAGCACTTCGACAAGGTGAATTCCGATCTGGGCCGTGCGGCCATCGATAGCAGGCTGTTGTTCCGGGGTTCGCAGGCGTTTGAGCAGCTTGCCAACTCAAAGGACGTGGACCTGATTCAGATTTCGACGCCGCCGTTTTTCCACGTGCAGCACCTTGGCGCAGCGGTGGCGTCTGGCAAGCATGTGTATTGCGAGAAGCCTGTAGGCATCGATGTACAGCAGGCGAAGCAGGCGCTGGAGATTGCCAAGCGCGTGCAGCCGAGCCAGAGCGTGGATGTGGGATTCCAATGTCGCAATGCGCCCCCCATCGCGGCGATTGCGCAGAAGATCAAGGCGGGCGACCTGGGAAAGGTTGCTACGGTGAGCGGCAACTACAACGCGCCAGCGTCGACCGAGAAGAATCGGCCGGGCGCAGGGAAGGACGAGTACCGGCTACGCAATTGGCTGTGGGATCGCGCCCTCTCGGGCGACATCCTCGTCGAGCAAAACATTCACATTATCGACTTGTGCAACTGGATGGTGGGTGCGCGGCCCTTGAAGGCGACGGCCACAGGCGGACGCAATATCTTGAAGCACTATGGTGACTGCTGGGATAACTACCAGGTGGACTACACGTATCCCGACAATGTGCACTTCTCGTTCGCGTCCACACAGTTTGGAAGTGACGGGGCTTTCGATGCAGGGCTGAAGCTGTTTGGGGAGCAGGGTTCGGCGACAGTTCCCTACTCGGGGCCGATTCAGATTACGGGTGCGCATGCATGGTCGTGGAAGGATTCGCAGGCGACGGCGGCGGGATCAGGGCAGTTCGCTGCGAACGGCAGCTTCGCGGATAACTTAGCGTTCGCTGATCGCGAGAAGGAACGCACGTTCATTGACAGCATCGTTTCAGGCCCCAGACACAATCAGATTGAAGAAGGCGTGCAGACGGCGCTGAGCTGCATGCTGGGACGCATGGCGGGCTTGAAGAAGACCGAGATCACGTGGGAAGAACTGCTGCAGCACGGCGAAAACTACGAGTTGGGGTTCAGCCTGCAGCAGTTCGCGTGACGCTAGCTATGCGTCGGCGCTGGTGATGGTGCGCGCAAGCAGGTTGAGAGCGGACGAAAGCGCTTCAGCCGCGGCTGCGTCTGTGGCGCCGCAGCCGGTTACGTAGAGGGTAATCCCAAGTGCGGTTTGCGCCGGTGTGAGGAAGGCGCTGCGAACAACGAGATCGGCGCGGCACTGGCGCAGCGGAGTTCCGCGAAGCACGACGCAGAGTCTGCTGCACCAGTCGGCGAGGTGGTCAAGGGTGGACCACGCATCCGAGGACGGAATCAGGTCGATGTAGCAGGAGAGTGCGTGCGCCGCGGCTTCGGGCGTCGTTTCGAGTTCATCCGGATCCACGGCCCCGGGGTTCCATATATCGCATTTGGCGGTCCATACGGGCGATGCGTCGGCGTTGAGGGATGTGAGGGTGCCGGCGAGCGCGGGCAGCGTCGATGCTTCAGGCAAGCGCGATGCGCCTTCAGGATGCGCGCGCAGGTCGACGAGGCCGGACCATGCACCATCGATTACGGGCGCCTCCGGAGCGATTTCGAACTCCCAGTCAGCTTCCATGGCTGCGACTGTGTTCGAGCAGGTAACGGATCACCGTGGCCTCAGCCCAGTGGATCTCATCGCCCGGCTGGACACCAAGATAGGCGCAATGGCCGCCGTGGTCTGTCTCAATGAAAGAGATGCTGGGATTGGCGATGATCTTGGCACGGGTCTCAGGCGTGAGGCGGATAAACGGGTCGTCAAGCGCGTGGAGGATAAGGGAAGGGACGGCAATGCGGTCGATGACGCGGGCAGCCGCTGCGCGGTAATAGTAGTCATCGGCGTTTTTAAAGCCGCAATAGCGGGCGACGATCTTGTCGTCGAAGTCGCGCAGGGAGCGCACGGGGCCGATTCCGGTTTTGGTGTAGATGGCGGGGAACAACTCCGCTTTGCGGCGGTAGCGCTTCATGAGGCGGCGGAGAAAATGCCACTCATAAATGCGGTTGGCAGGCTCGTGCAAGGCGTCGGCTCCGGCGGCGAGGTCAACGGCAGGGCAGACGGCGGCGACGCCGCAGAGCGGTTCACGGCGACCCCACTCACCGGCCAGTTTGAGGACAAGATTCCCACCCATGGAGTAGCCGACCAGCCCGACGCGCTGCAGGCCGAAACGCTCGCGGTAATGGTCGACGATCGCACCCACATCGTTGGACAAGGCCGAGTGATAGAGAGTGGGCGTGAGGGCGTCGGTGTCTCCGCAGTTGCGCATGTTCATCCGAACGACGTTGCAGCCGGCATTCCAGGCACGAGCGGCAAGCCCAAGCATATAGCGCGATTCGGAAGAGCCTTCAAGACCATGTACGAGGATGACGGTAAGCCTGAGCCTCAGATCGTGACCGCGATGCCAATGTCCGTAGCACATGACACGGCTGCCATCGGAAGGATCGACCTCGACGGTTTCGGCTGTCGAATCGAGGGTGAAACGCGGGCGCGGCAGATAGTTGCCAACGATGGTTTGCAGGTGACCGTTGGAGAGCCAGCGGCGCGGAGCGAATCCTTGGAGCCACGGAAATAGATCGGATGCCGCCAGAGAGCCGGAATTCAGAGACTGATCAGGCATCGCGGGGGCGGCGGAGGGGGGATTAGAGGAAGACGAAGTCACAGGGATCAAACAAGGCAAAGTGCGCGCCGGACGGTCGCAAAGCGGCTGTATCGAAGACGATGCCCCGGGGATTGCGTCCATCAGGTTCAGACCTCAGGTTACCACAGCAGCGATGCCCATCTTCACCGCGTTGTGGGGAGCGTACGGCGCTCGCTTCCTGTGATTCTTGATGCGACGGCAATCACTCAGCGGCCGTTGCCATACCAGGGGGCTGTGGCCGCGGATTTCAGGTCTTGCAGGGTGCCGGGAGGGAAGCTGGTGGATTCGCGGACAACGAGTTGAGTATCGATTTTGTACTCGCGCTGATGGCTAGTGCCTTCAACGCGCGCGCGCAACGCGGACACGGCGGCGCGCGCCAGTTCCACGCGCGACATTTGGATCGAGGTCAATGGGGGAATCATGATGCGCGCCATGTGAATGTCGTCGAAGCCGATCACCGATAGATCATGCGGTATGCGCAGGCCGGCGCGATAGGCCTTGTGCACCACCCCAAGCGCGGTCATGTCATTGGAGCACATGACAGCGGTGGGCTGACGCGGACCGGCAAGGATCTTCTCCATGGCCGCGATGCCGCCTTCCATGGTGTGGTCGCCGGGAACAATCCAATCATTGTCGAGAGCGATGCCGCATTCCGCAATGGATTTGGTGAAGGCGTGGACACGGGAGTCCGCGGAGTGGAGGCCGGGCGGCCCGGTGACAAAGCCGATCTTTCTGTGTCCCAGCGCTGCTAGGTGCTGCACGCCCTGACGGATTCCGTGGTAGTAGTCGACCTTGAGAAGGCTTATCCCAGGCCGGTCGGGTCCGACGTCGACCAGCACGAGTGGAATGTTGCGCTGAGCTAGCTGCTCAAAGAGCGGCTGCTCGATGCCGAAGGTCATCACGGCGACGCCTTCGACCTTGCGCTCGATCATACGGCGGATGCACTGCTCCATGCGCTTGGGATCGTAGTTGGTGGAGCTGACTAGGATTTCGTAGCGGTTTTCGACGGCTACGTCTTCGAATCCTTGAATGAGTTCAGGGAAGAAGGGGTTAGTAATCTCCGATACGATGAGACCGAGGATTCCGCTGCGGCCGGAGCCTAGGGCACGAGCCTGCGTATTAGGGAAATAGCCAAGCTCCTGGATGGCATCCCAGACCCGCTTGGCAAGTTTGGGATTGACCGTCGGGACGCGGTTCACGGTTCTGGAGACAGTTGCGATCGAGACGTTGGCTCGCTTAGCCACCGTATGGATGTCCATCTGAGATTTCGGTTTCGGCGCACGTCTAGTAACTCGGGGCATCATCCACCGTTTTCATTCAGGGCTGTCCAGAAGGCGTTTACATCATACCGTAACTGCAAGGAAGTTCAAGTATCGTGAACTTTACAGCGCTGCCTTCGCTACAGTACAGGAGGAATGGGAAACGTTTGCTGAAATATGAGATGCGAGTACCGAGTGAAAGAACCACCTTCCGTTCCAGCTTCGGCTTTGGATGTTGACTCTTCAAGCTACCGTTTTGGTGGTGCCGTTGATTGCTGCAGTCGAAGTGGGGCAGCGGCATTTTGTTGTTCGGACATCTTGGAAGCTGTTTCCAGTTCGCGCTGCGAGGCTTCTTTCTGGCCGAGCCGCGCAAGCGTGAGCCCGAGGTAGTAGTGGCACGGGGGGTAGCCAGGGGCGGCATCTACGGCTCGCTCAAGGTACTGCCGGGCATCATCGTAGCGCTTGAGTTTGTAGTTGGTTTCGCCGGCACCTTCCAGAGCGCCCCCGTGGCGCGGATCGCGCTCAAGGGTTTTGCCAAACTGCACGAGCGCATCTTGAAACTGCCCCTGCTTGAGCGCGATATCACCGAGTTCGTAATAGGCTTCAGTCTGCACCGGCTTCAATTCGATGGAACGGGCGAATTCGCTGCGCGCTTTGTCGAACTGCAGAGCGATCTGGTAGATGCGGCCGAGCCCGTAATGGGCGCTGGCATCTTCCGGGCGGAGTTTTAGGTAGGCCTGCATCTCTTCTTCGGCCGGACCGAGTAGGCCGAGGTCCATCTTCACGCGGGCGATTGCGTAGAGCAGGTTAGGATCGTTACCCATGCTTTCCGCGGCGTGCGCGAGCGACTCGTCCGCATCGTGAAAGAGTCGCATTTCATCTTCGAGTATGCCAAGGTCGTAGTAGAGGCGGGGGGACCCAGTCACATGGTCTTTTGCGCGTAGCAGAGTGCGGAGAGCCTCGTCGCGGTTAGCGGCGGCGCGGTACTGAAGGGCGAGCTGCTCGCTAGCCTGAACCTCGCCGGATTGCGCAGCAGTTGACGCCGGATCTTTCGCGAGTACGGCTTCGAACACTTCGCGCGCCTGCTCTGGCTTGCCTGCTCGGAGTAGGGAAAATCCATCGTCTGCACCGGCAGCCGATTGCGAACGCAACACGCCCGGGAGCGCAACGGTCAGCAGGATTGCTGCGAGGATGGGGAGGGTTCGCATACACGAAAACGGGTATGGGCTGATTCTGGCACTTGCAGAATGCCCAGAAAATTCAGGCCAGGCTGACCTGGCCTGAGGAAACCGGAATGAACCGGAAGGTTGGAAAGACCCGGGGCGCGGGTGTTGACCGGCCCCGGAGGAAAAGGGTTAAAACGTGATGCGCCCCGAGATCTGCAGGTTACGCGGACCATAATCTGTAGAGGTCGGAATGCCGAAGTTTCCGCACAGGCCCGACGTGCAGCCTACGTTCGCTGGGTTGGTGTCAGGGTAGGCCTGACGGTGACGGTTGAAGACGTCCGTGGCATCGACCTTGAGGACGAATTTCCATCCTTCTGCGATGTCGATGTTCTTGAGGAGGCTCATGTCTTCCGCCAGGTACAGCGGCCCGGTAACTTCTTCTGTCACGCGCGCAATGCCGGTGCCGAAGACATATGGATCCCACGAGCAGGCCTCGGGACAGTCAGGAGCGACCTTGCGGAGCCACTGCTGACCGGTGGTGGTGTAGCCGACGCGATTCTTGTCGACGAAAGCAGCGTCGGACATAGCCACGCCAGGATCGCTGGTGTTGATGGTTCCGGCCGGGCGATAAGCCGGCTTGAACCAAGTTTCGCCATTGAAGATGTTGGCATGGTTCTTGTTCTTTTTGAAGGTCGGATTAGCAAGACCGCCCTGGCCGCCGGGACCCCGGCTAAAGCGGAAGCAGTTCTGGTAATAGGCAGCGCCGGTTGCGCAGCCAAAGTCGATGGGTTGCCCGCTCTGGTAACGCTGGATGGAGCCGATCTCCCAGCCTCCGACGACGTGATTAAGAAGGCCGTTGTTGTTGAGGAAAGGCTTGCCCTTGCCGAAGGGAAGCTGATACAGGAAGCTGATGGACAGAGTCTGCGGAATGTCCTGGATCGAATACGCTTTCTCCAGGTGAAGATTCGTGGAGCTCTGTGTCTGCGACCGGTAGTTCGACACTGTGAAGGGCAGCGCCGAATCGGCATCGGTGAGGTTCTTCGACCAAGTGTACGACAAAGTCAGGTTGAGTCCCTGATGGAAGTGACGGTTGAGCGATGCGGTCATGGCGTTGTACGACGAGTGGCCTACATTCTCAAGGCAGCAATCGCCGGCGATGTAGTCGTACTGCGGGAAAGGACGGAGCGATTGCCCAAGCGCGCCGGCAAAACCGCTGTACGGCGCCTGGTAGGTATCGCCATCAACCACGACAGATCCGCCCGGAGTGTTGATGCGGTTTTTCGAACTCCAAAGGTGATCGCCGAGCGAGAAGTACTGGTCACTGATGTTATTGGAATTGGTCAGGTACCCGGAGTGGAGGTTCTGCGACGCCTGTCCGATGTAACCCACGGTGAAGATCAGGTCGTGGGCGATCTCGTCCTGAAGTTGCAGACCCCAGCCATAGGTGGTTGAGGGACGTCCCATCTCCGGCGTGATCACTTCGCCGCCAACAGGATTGAAAACGCCGGTGGGCCCATTCAGCTGCGTGGGGTCCGTGTTGGGGGCAAAGTAGTCTGCGGTCCAGAGGTTATAGCCCGAATCAAGATCGAACGCCGGAGTAAAGCCGGCGGCCGTACCCGGACCCGTGTTGGTGGAACCGACACTGCGGTATTGGCTGTAGCCGAGTTGCATGGAACTGCCGAAGTCAGAGTACTGCAACGGGCCATAGATGATGGAACCGCTGCCGCGCAGAACAGCCTTCCCATCGGTGTGAGGAAGCACGTACGCGAAACCAACGCGTGGCGAAAGATCCTTTTTCCAGGTCTCCGCCCACCGGGCGTTGCAGTGGCAGTTGCTGCCGAATACCAGCGCACCCGGGAGGTTGTCGGCCGGGGCATCGGGAGCGGTGAAGCTGAATGCCGAAGTGTTGTTGTGATGTTCTGCGCGCGGGATATCGATGTCATAGCGAAATCCGAGGTTTAAGGTCAGGCTAGGAGTGACCTTGTAATCGTCCTGGAAAAACCCGGCCATGTACCAGGAGTTCCACTGCGGATTGCTGTTGTAGACGGTCTGGCTGGCATAGTCGACCTGACCGAGCAGCATGCTGGCGAGGCTGTTACCGCTGACGTCCTGGGCGCCATTGACAGCCGCCATGTCGGTTTGGCTGCGCTGGAAGCTCAGGTAAGGGATGTTCTCTTGGATGACGCTGTACTGCTGATAGCGCCAGTCGACACCGAACTTGAAGCTGTGGCGTCCCTTGCTCCAGCTGATGCTGTCGTTGGCACGAAGGCCGTTGTCGATGTTGTCGCCGTTGTTGCCAAGGCCCCAGCTCGAGTAGGCGTCGTATCCATCGAAGCCGACCGATGGGAAGGCATCCGAGAAGAAGCCAGGCAGACCGAGCGTGGTGGTGTTGACCGGCTGGCCGATCTGCTTCGAGAAGTTTTTGCTGTTGGTGCGGTTGTATCCGACGTTGAAGTGATTCAACATGTTCGGCGTGATGGTGTGATCCCAGCCGCCGCGAATGTAGTGGGTCTGGAAATCTTGTGGGTAGGTGTTATTGACGTACGGTTCAGGGAGCGAGGGCGATCCGTAGCGGAAGTTGTCGCGCGAGCTGTAAGAGAAGAACACCTTGTTGGAGTCGTTGATCGACTCGTCGATACGCACTGTAAAGGTGGTGTTCTCGTTGGTCCCGGTGCCGGTCTGCACGTAGTTATTGGCGAAGCCGTGGATGCTCGTCGAAGTCGGCGCCTGGTTTGGATCGGGCAGGCCAGCCAGCATGGCTTTTGCGGAGTCGCGGATACCAGAAGGAAGAACGTTGTTGTTGTAGGCCACGGTGCGACAAGGGGTGCCGTCAGGAGATGTTTTGACTGACGAAGGGTCGAATATCTGGTTCTGCAGGGGATACTCTCCCGTGCAGGGATTCACGCCTGCGGATTTGTTGGTGGCGCCCAGAATGGCCGAAAAATCGCCGTTCTTTTCGTCCGCGGTGGGAACGGTGGAGATGCTGGTATTGCCGTAGTTGAACTTGAACTGCTCCCAGGCGAAGAAGAAGAAGGTCTTATCCCGGCCGTTGTAGAGCATACGGCTCGGATGGATTGGATTCAACATGCGCAGCGGGCCACCAAGGGTGCCGCCGTAGTCGAACTTGCTGTCCTGACCTTTGAGGAAGCCGCGGCAGTTCGAGGTGGTGGTTAAGCGATCGCCGGTGCATGCGTCGTAGGCCCAATAAGCGTTGTTGTACCAGGTGTTGGCGTCGAAGGCGGCGTTCTTGATGATGCCGAAGGCCGTGCCGTGATAACCATTGGTGCCGGACTTGGTGGCGAAGCTCTCAAAGCCCGCTGTGCTGCGGCCGAACTCGGCGGACGGGCCGGAGGTGGTGACCTTGAACTCCTGCAGAGCTTCAATGGAAGGCGAGGTTTCGTCAAAGGAAGAGCCGTTTTCGCTGCGGGTGATGCTGGAACCATCGAGCATCACCTCAGTGCCGAAGTTTTGGCCGCCGCCGAGGCGAGCAAAGAAGACGCCGTTGCCGGTGATGGAACTGGGCGACTGGACGGATCCCGCGCCCGGGCCCGTCGTGCCCGGCACGAGAAAGGCGAACGTCTCAGGCGAGCGGAGGCCGCTTACGCCGTTGGCCATGGACAGAGGCAGATCGTTGATCTGCTGTTGAGAGATAGTGCCGCTAATGTCAGAGGACTGAGATTCGACGCTGGGAGCACTGGCGTCTACGGTAACGGACTCGGAGACCGTACCGGGGTTAAGCGTGACGTTCAAAACCGAGGTGGAGTTGATGGTGATTAGCACACCGGAATTGTTGACCGCGCTGAATCCGGTCATGGTTACGGCAATGTCGTAGCGTCCGAGGGCGAGTTCGGGGAACCGGTAGGTTCCGGCAGTGGTGGAGACGGTTTCGTACTTTACCTGCGTCTCAAGCTGCGTGGCAACGATTTTCGCGCCCGGGATGACCGCGCCGGTAGGATCTGTGACGGTTCCGGCGAGGGAGCCTCGGGTGGACTGGGCCCAGCCACAGAGGGAAATCGCCAAGACTGCGAAGGCCCAAAGGCACACTCGCCAGCCTGATTTTGGAATTTGGAACATACTGCCTCCTGATGAAGGTTGCCAAGGTCTTGGCTGCGTGGAAAGTAAATGTTTTCTCGCGCGCCGCTAAAAACTTCCTGTTCTGAGGAACGGCAGGAATTGTAGGCCGGGCAATATACGGCTGTCAAGTAAGCGTTTTCCAAGGCTGGTTGCCCCTTGCAAAGCCTGCCCCACACGGGGAGCTCGAGCCATGTTTTCTCCGCTCAGGCGATAGGTGTTTGTTGTGGACGAGGGCCCATTGGAACTCTGCGAGAAGCGATCCAGGTTCGCGTGCCAGAAATGATCGCAATGAAGAACTTAGGGGAAGCGATTCCTCTCACAAAAAGCATTTACTAAATCGGCTTAGTTAAACGTTTACATTGGCGCATCGGGTAGGAAGCAATCTCGACTATTGCGGCTCTTCCACTAGGAGGGTCTGATCGCCTGAGACGTTACTGAGCAACTGCGAGCGTCCGCTGGGCCACTGAATGTCGATGGAGTCGGCGTGAGTGGCCGAACCCAGGCCGAAATGCGCGCGCGGATCGCTGGAAGACAGATATCCGCTGCTGGTGGTGACCGTCACCCACTGCGATTGGCCCCCAGCGGTCACTTTGATGACCGCTCCGATGCCGTCCCGGTTGCTGGCGTGACCTACAAGCTTGAGGGTGATCCAGTGGCCGGTATCGGCGGTTTCGTTGTGGAGGACGTGGGCAGGTCCGCCGTTGGTGCTGACAACGGCGTCGATGCGGCCGTCGTTGTCGATATCTCCTATGGCCATTCCCCGCCCCACCCAGGCTTGGTGAAAGACCTCGCCAGACATGGCGGAAATATCCTTGAATCCTCTGCCGGTGTTGCGCAGGAGCATCATTGGCTCTCGATAGTGGAGTTGCGGGTAGCTCTTCTCCACCGTGTCGAGGTCGTGGCCCTGAGCAATCAGCAGATCTTTGCGGCCATCATTGTCGTAGTCGAGGAAGCGCAGGCTCCACCCGGAGTGCATGAGGGTCATGGCAGCCACGTCCGTCGAATAGCTGGCGTAGTCGAAGGTGCCATCATGCGCGTTGTGGTACAGCGCATACTTCTGGTTGGCGAGATCGGTCACGACGGCATCCGGGAACCCGTCGTTGTCGTAATCTGCAAAATCGACGCCCATGCCGGCAAATGTGCGGCCGTCGCCGTCGACGGCAACGCCGCTCTCGAGGCCCACCTCTTCGTAGGTGCCGTCCTTCTTCTGGTGAAACAGAAACTCCGGCATGGAATCGTTGGCGACGAAGATATCAGGGCGGCCATCGCGATCGAAGTCGGCCACCGCGATACCGAGGGCCTTGGCTGGCCGATCGAGGCCAAGTTTCTTTGCGATCTCAGTGAAATGGCCGTGACCGTCATTGTGGTAGACCAGCATGGTGATGGGCTGGAATACGTCGGGATGGCAGTAGCCGCGATTGTCGGGCTGACCGCAGAACTTGTCATCCCAGTCCCAGGTCACGTATCGATCGACCACAAGATCGAGGAGACCATCGCGGTCGAGGTCAACCCAGGCCGCACTGCTGGACCATCCGCCGCCCCCCACGCCGGCGGTAGTGGTCACATCCGTGAAGGTGCAGTTGCCGTTGTTGTGGTACAGGTGATTGCTCCCGTAGCCGGTGACGTAGACGTCCTCGTAGCCGTCGTTGTCGTAGTCGGCAATGGCCACGCCCATGCCATAGCCCACGCCTTGAAGGCCGGCCTTTTCGGTGATGTCCTCGAACGTGCCGTCTTTCTTCTGGTGATAAAGCCGGTTCCAGTACTCCGGGCCGGTCTTCTGGGGGATGGTCCCGGGGGGAGTTGGGTCGGGGTAGGGCGCCCCGTTCACGAGGAAGATGTCGAGGCGGCCGTCGTTGTCGCAGTCGAACAGGCCCACACCGGAACCCATGGTCTCGATCAGATATTTACGAGAGGTGTGCGGCGCCTGGTGCTGGAAATGGATGCCCAGTTTATCGCTGATCTCAACGAATTTCCCTGCTGTGCCGGCGATGGGCGCGACTGGCGCGGAGGCTTTGGTCTGGGCAATGGCGGGGAACGCGAGGAAGAGGCTCAGGGTGATTTCAGTGGGGAGGTATATCGCAATGCGGCGACGTTTCACTTGGAGGAAGGTGCTCCTTCTGTTGTCACTGCAGTGCTGGCTACCGACTCTATTCACCCTAGCAGAACCGAGGAATCCGCTTCAGATCGAGTCGAACATCATTTCTGGTCAGCGGCGGAGCCCAGTGCGGCATGCGGCCAGCCATCCTTCCATGCCAGAGTGGAAATTTGCAGGGACGGTCTGCCCGTGGCCGCGTCGTAGGCATGGAAGACGATGATGTCGCCTCCGGGCCGCTGCAGCACCGACTCACCGCCCGGACCGAGCCAGCGCTGGTTGGCGGTAAGCAGGGGAGTGCCGCCTCCCTGCATCATAGGTTTTCGGTCAGCGTCGATATAAGGGCCAGTGACGTGCCTTGAACGGCCGACCATGGTGCGGTAGGTACTGTGAATGCCGCGGCAGCAGAGGTCAAAGGAGACAAACAGGTAGTAGTAATCGCCGTGATGAACGATGAAAGGAGCTTCGATGGCCTGCCAGTTGGCAGGCAGCCCCGGCGGGGCGGGCTCCGGATGCTCGGGAGGCTGGCGTGAGGCGAGGGAGTAGGTCCGCGTGTCGGCAGGCGAAAGCTTGCCGGTTGCCGCATCCAGACGGCGCATTTTGATTCCGGACCAGAAGCTGCCCAGGCTGAGCCACGGCACGCCTTTGCCGTCGAGCACCACGTTGGGATCGATAGCGTTGAAGTCGTCTGTGGCGGTGGATTGCAGCACCAGCCCTTCGTCGATCCAATGGTACTTGGGGCTGGATGGGTCGAGGGTATCGTTGGTAGCTAGCGCGATGCCGGAGACGTTGGAGCCGAAGGAAGAGAAGGCGTAGTAGAGGTGGAACTTGCCTTTGAAGAAGGAAATGTCAGGGGCCCAGAGGTCGCGGGTCTTGGGGCTCTGCTGGTGGATCCAGTCCGGTACTTTGTCGAAGACGCTGCCGCAGCGCTTCCAGTCGGTCAGATTGTCAGAGCAGCGGACTGCAAACTGACCGCCGCCGGGGGCGCCACCGGTGGCAAAGACGTAGTAGCGGTTCCCTTCTCTGGCGATGGATGGGTCGTGTGTACCGGCGACGTCGCCGGAAAGGCTGAGGGCGGCTGGATCCTGGGCGGGAGCGTAGACCCAAGGCAGAGCCAGGAAGGTGAAGAGCGTGAGCAGGCGAGCGTTCATTCGCACCTCGACGTTGCCGGGGAGTGATGCGGCAGCGCAGCAAGCGTTTACCAGACAACCCATGGTAGGGTAGCACCTGCGAAGCAGGCAAGCGGCGGGGCGATGGATCGCGACTCCCTCGAGGGGTTTGACGGGCGCGCAGGATTTGGTTGATACTTGCGCTTTCCGGAATTCAAGCTGATTTCCAGGGGCACTTCCGGCGGATCGAACCGGTTCGTCGATATGTGGGAAGGTGCATCCGAGAAAGCGCTTTCCGCTAAGTTGCTGACGCAACTTCAAGGGAGTAAACGTTGAAAGCTCTTCTTCATGTATTCGTCTCAGCGTGTGCGATAGCAGCTCTGTCGGGTTGCGGCGGAGGCGGGACCTCCACCACAACCGGAGGAGGAGGAGGAAGTACGTCCACTCCTGAGAGTGGAACGCTCACCAGCGTCGGCTTCAACTATCAGTACAAGCTGAAAAGCATGCAGACTGGTGGCGTGCTAGGGATCTCCGGGCAGAGCCAAGCGGCGGGCACAGCGATCGTCACGGAATCGGACGCCGGTGGAACGGATGCGCTGTGGCACTTCATCCCGATGGATAACCAGCAGTTCAATGTCGAGAACCTGCTGACGCACCAGGTAATTGGCATCACGAACGCTTCAAAGACGGCGGCATCGGCGGCGGTGCAGTGGGCGGATAACGGCACGAGCGATCATTTGTGGTCGTTCTATCTTCTCTCGGACGGGAATTACCTCATCAAGAACGTGAACAGCGGGCTTTACCTCGAAAACTCCTCCGGAGCAACGGTGGACCAGGGAGCGCGCGCCACTTCGGGATCGGGTTGCATGTGCCAGGAGTGGGCGCTGAGTGCGACGACGAGCCCGGCCTATCCGGCTCCCACCGCAGTGAGTGGAACCGGGATCTACGTGCATGATCCCTACATGCTTCAGGATCCGGCGACGCATCACTACGTGCTCTACGGAACGCACCAGACGCTGGCCTACTCCACGGACGGCAAGACGTTCACGTACACGAATGGCAGTTCGCCGGAGGGGGCGTGCAGCGCGGCAGATGGAACAGCATGGCTCAGCGCGGATCGGCACTGCCCGATCGTCGGGCCCGATTTCTCAAGCTGGAACGGCTTGCAGGCGCCGCTTGCAGCCAACAGCGGCCTGAATACGGACGTCTGGGCGCCGAGCGTGCTCTATGCCAACGGAGTGTATTACCAGTACTACGCCATTCCTTACGAGCCTTCGACGGGCGCAGAGGCGGTGATCGGGCTGGCGACGAGCACGACACCTTACGGTCCGTGGTCGGACAAGGGGTACGTGGTGACCTCCTGGACTGCGGCCAGCAGCGCGCCGCCGGCGAATAATCCCTGGGGATTCAGCAGCACGTCGACGTGGAATGCCATCGATCCGGCACCCCTTGTGGATGCGGACGGGAAATGGTGGATGGTCTTTGGATCGTGGCAGGACGGAACGCACCTAGTCCAACTGGATCCGACGACGGGATTGCGCATCGACACCAAGATGTATGGCGTCGGGGCGCGGGGGGCGGGTGAAGAGGGGCCGTTTATCTATTTCTGGAAGGGCTACTACTACTATTTCGCGGCGACCAACGCGTGCTGCAACGGCGTGAACACAAGGTATCGGACGATTGTGGGCCGCGCGAAGACGATTACCGGGCCCTATCTGGATCGTGGCGGGGTCGACCTTGCCGTGGGCGGCGGTACTATTCTGGTGAGTTCGCACGGCAACATCATTGGCCCCGGCGGCGCGAGCGTTTTCACGGATACGGGCGTGGACGGCACGGCGTCGCTTCCGACGCTGGTGTATCACTACTACGATGGGGGCAACAGCGGAGTGCCGACTTTGGGATTGAACCGGCTGGTGTTCGACTCCGATGGGTGGCCGGCGGTCCAGTAAATGCTTTGTCAGGATGAGATGAAATCCGATTCGCTTTGCCTCTGGATGGCCGCAGCAGCATTGCTGGTGTGCTGTGTGCTGCCTGCGCCGGCACAGGAGAGCAACGCGGAGAAGGTGGTGGCGCCGAAGCAGAGCCAGACCTTTGCCGGCGAGACGGCGCCGGAGGGCGCGACGCTGGCTGCGGAAGAGGCTGAGCTGAGGCAGAAGGCCGGAGAGAGCCCGCAATCAGGGGATGTGCTGTACCGGCTGGGAATGGTTCTGCGGCTGGAGCGCAAGTACAAGGAGTCGCTGGAGACGTATACGCGCGCGGCCGGACTGCGCAAGCCCGATGTGATGGACCTTCGTTCGGTGGCGTTTGATTATGTGCAGCTGAACGACTATGACGACGCGATCCGCTGGCTGCGCATCGCCTTGGGGATGCAGCCGGACAATGTGGACGTGCTCTACGCGCTGGGGCGGTGCTTTTACACCCAGAACGATTTCATCCATGCCGAGGCGGCGTTTACCCGGGTGCTGCAGCTCAAGCCGGATCATTTGAAGGCTGAGGAGAACCTGGGGCTCACGTACGACGGCCAAAACAAGCCGGAGCTGGCGGAGAAGACGTTGCGCACGGCGGTACTGTGGGCCGATCAGCGCCAGGTGAAGGACGAGTGGCCGTACATCGACTACGCGTCAGTGCTGCTGGATCAATCGCGGTGGGCGGAGGCTTTGCCGGTGCTGCGAAAGGCTGTGATGATTGCTCCCGAGTCGGCGCCGGGGCATGAGAAGCTGGGGCGCGCGCTGCTGGGTTCCGGCCAGCCCGCGGAAGCGGTAGTGGCGTTGGAGAAGGCTGTGAGTCTCGATCCGCAGAATCCGAAGGCGCACTTCGAATTGGGGAAGGCTTATCGGGATTCGGGACAGGCGGGGAGGGGGCGGGCCGAGTTTGAGATCAGCAAGCGGCTGTATGGGACGCATAACCAGGAGTGAGGGAGCCGGGGAGGATGGTTGGTAGGGGGGGGTGGGTATTTACTCTTTCGTTAATCCCCTGGTTGCCGCGCTGGTTCGGATTCTGCCTGAGCTACTGAGAGAGAGGGCCTCGAAATTGTGATCTAAATCACCACTTGGTTTCTGCTAACCTTCGACTGTTGAGCCATTTAGCTTGTTTTCGATGGCAAAGGCAAAAAAACGGACCAGTTAATTTTCTGGTAACAGAGTGCGTCGGAACCGAAGCGGAGGAAGCGAGCGCGCGGATTGGAAATGATATCCATATCGGAGCCAATTGAGGGAGTTCGATTATGGGACCGGGTGGGCCGTTTGGATGTGCTGGTCGTCACGCACGTGTGTGACGCAGGATTGTGTGGCCGGTGAGTGGATTGCGCCGGACGGGAAGGCTGTTGGGATACATTGGGCTATGCCCTTGAGGGTTGGGAACAAGACCATGAGAATGCTGAGCGTTATTCTGACCATGATGACTAGTGTTGCCGCTGCACACGCCGCTGTTTCGCATGCCGATTTCGGCAAGCTGCCGGACGGCTCGCCCGTAACCATTTACACACTCAAGTCTCCGCAGGTGGAGATGCGGGTGATGACCTTTGGCGCGCGGGTGGTCTCGATCACCACACCCGACCGGAACGGCAAGCAGGCCGACGTTGTCCTGGGGTATGACAAGCTCGAGGATTACGTGAAGGACAATAAGACGTACTTCGGTGTGGTGCCGGGGCGATACGCGAACCGTGTTGCGAACGGCAAGTTCACGCTGGACGGCAAGGAGTACCAGCTGAGCGTGAACGAGGGCACCAACACGCTGCATGGCGGCAAGGATGGGTTCGACCGCCGCAACTGGACGGGGAAAGAGATCCCTGGGGGCGTGGAGTTCACGCTGGTAAGCCCGGATGGCGACCAGGGGTTTCCGGGCAAGCTGACGGCGCATGTGCGGTATACGCTGCAGGGCAACAAGGTTGCGATCCACTACAGCGCGACGACAGACAAGCCAACGATTGTGAATCTGACCAACCACACGTATTTCAACCTGACCGGCGCGGGCAGCGGAACGATTCTGAACGAGAAGATGACGATTTACGCCGACAAGATGACGCCGGTGGATGCGAAGCTGATCCCGACGGGCGAGCTGAAGCCGGTGGCGGGTACACCATTCGACTTCAGGAAGGCGGAGACGATTGGGGCGCGTATCAACGCGGACGATGAGCAGCTCAAGCTGGGCAAGGGATATGACCATAACTGGGTGCTGAACGGAAAGATGGGCACTCTGCATCCGGCGGCGCGGGTACAGGATCCGGCCAGCGGGCGCGTGCTCGAGGAAGAAACGACCGAGCCGGGCGTGCAGTTCTACACCGGGAACTTTCTGGACGGTTCGTTCTCCGGGCCGAACGGGAAGTATGATTTCCGCACCGGGCTCTGCCTGGAGACGCAGCATTATCCTGACTCGCCGAATCATTCTTCGTTCCCGAGCACGGAGCTGAAGCCGGGGCAGACGTATTCGAGTGAGACGACGTGGACGTTCAGCGTAGAGAAGTAGCGCGAAAGGGGTTCTGAAGGGCGCGGCCGCGATGGCCGCGCCTTTTTTATTGCCGGCAAACGGGCAATCAGAGCGTCTACAGGACTGCGGTATGATCGCTGCGATCGGAGTTCCTCCCATGAGGCGTGGCGCGGTTTTGCTGGCTGTTTCGCTGATCGCACTCCCCATGGCGGCTCAGCAACCTTCTCTCGAAGTGCAGACGGCGGATGGGCGGACGACGTTCCACACGGGCGAGCCGATCGTGCTTAACCTCACGATTGCTACGCCGGTGGATGGGGTGTATGTGGCGGCCCCGTGGAAGACGCCGCGGGGCGGCGAATTCGATATGGACACGATCGCGGTGAGTCCTGCGACGGGATGGTCTGATCCGCTGGCGCTGTACTTCAAGCAGAGGATGATTCGGATGGGGCATGGCTGGCAATGGCCGCCCCTGGAAAAGGCCAAGCCGGCGGCCATCCCGATGGTTCTGAACGACTGGGTGCGCTTTGAGCAGCCCGGGGACTACACGGTGACCGTGACCACGCATCGCATCTCTGGCAAGACCGACGAGAAAGAACGGCCGACGCCGAGCGCGGCCATCCGCCTGCACATCGAGGCCGCACGTGCGGAGTGGCAGTCGGCTCGCCTGGAGGAGATTCGTTTGAGGCTGCCGGTCAACGATCCTTTGAAGTTCGACGAGGGCGCGCTGAGAGAGCTCAAGTACCTGGGCACACCGGAGGCAATCGACCTGCTCTCCAGGCTGATGCGCAACATTGGGTGGTATGTGGAGTGGGAGGCCGCGATGGGTCTGGACGGTCTCAAGGATGCGATGCGCCCGATTGCACTTCATGCGATGGACAAGCGGATAGCGGAGGCGGATTTCCCTATATCGCCGGAGTTCTTCTCGACCTATTGTTTTCTCCAGGTGCGCCCGGGCTCGGAGATGGAGAGCATAGAAGCACAGATAGGAAGCAGCAGGGCTGCTTTGTGGCCGAAGGTGTTTGCGGCGGTGGCGTCGAAAGAGGGAAAGGCGCGAGCACAGACGGTGCAGACGCTGCTCCTTTTCGGACGCGAGATAAAGACACCGGAGGTGCAAGCGCGGATGGGGTCGCTGCTCTCCTCTTCGTTTTTCGATCTGGATGAGCGGAGCCAAATCGACGATCTGCGCCAGCACTGGGACATGCTGAACTCCGCGGAGTTTGTGGCTGTGCTGCGAAAGCTGGCGGAGATGCCGTTTGAGAACGACGACGCAAATGTGCCCTACTCGAGCACCGACCTGCGAGCGGCGGCGTTCCAACGCTGGCATGAACTTGATCCGGCGGCCGCGCGGAGGGAGGCGCTGCGACAGATTGGAAGCTCATCGCCCACGATGCCGGCACAAGCGGTCGCGTTCCTGGCAGACAAGTCGCTCGCGGAATTCGAACCGACCTGGGCAAAGGCGTTTGTCGAGACGACGGAGCAGTTGACGGAACGCAGACTAGGTTCATTGCTGGTGCGGTTTGGGACTGGTGCGGCGACTCCGCAGATGATGGCCAAGCTGGATGCGCATACGGACGCGTACCCGTGCGACGCACATGTGTATGCACTGGCTTATCTGGCCCGCTTCAATCCAAAGGAAGCGCGGCCGCGGCTGCGTCATGAGGTCGCTGCGGATGAGGGCCGCTGCGGCGGGAGTTTGTTCCAGTGGATCTCACAGCAGACGGCAGCGCCGGTGCTGAATGATGTTGCAGTTGAGAATCTCGCGAACAGCAGCGAAGAAGTTGTGCGCGGCGCGATTGAGTATCTGACAGCTTACGGCAGGCCCGAGGACAAGGCACCCGTGCTGAAGCGCTTCGAGGAGTGGAAGCCGGACTGGAAGAACTATCCGAATTACTTCAACAAGGCATTGGACAAGCCGCCGGCGGACCCGGGCAACTTCATCGTTGGGGAGGAACTGGCGCGCGCGGTGACGGCCAATCAGGGATGGCTGGCAGACAAGGCACTGATCGACAGTGTGGTGGCCCGCTGCGCAGGTGAGGCAATGTGCAGCTCGCTGCGCGGAGTGCAGGTCTCGAGCGGGGCTCCGTATCAGGTGAGGTTGCCGGACACGACGGAGCCTATGGGATTCGCGAATCCATCCGGATTTGGAGTGGCGCAGTACGGGCCGCGCACGATGGAGTTGCTGGACGCGAAGCTGCAGCAGTTCCCGCGCGGAACAACGTTTGCGCTGCAGCCGCTGATGGGAGAGCGCAACAGCGATCGCGAGAGGCTGGAGGCAAAGGTGCGGGCTTTGTTCGCGAAGCGCGGGATGGTTCTCAAGGACACTGGCAAATAGGTGCTGCGATGCTGATGGAAGGGTCTCCGTGCGAGGCTCGTGGTTCGACCGTTGTTCTTCAATGTGCTGCTGAATAATCAGGCCGAGCGCAGCGGGCGAACTCCACGCGAAAGACGCAGCGGGAAGAAGAGTT
Organism: Occallatibacter sp.; assembly: GCF_036502485.1. GTDB lineage: Bacteria > Acidobacteriota > Terriglobia > Terriglobales > Acidobacteriaceae > Telmatobacter. The sequence goes on from NZ_DASXYM010000061.1 coordinate 69,393, forward strand.
TTTTATTCTCTGTCACGATTCTGGCGGAGAATTCCACTATCAGGCAGACATTCTCTGGTGCTTCATCAGAGTAAGAACTCCCCTAAAGGAATTGGAACATGAAAACTCTGTCGTCCGCCCTTACGGCGGCTCTAGTCCTTGCTGCGCCTGTAGCAATCGTGGCGCAGAATAGCTTAGCAAATCCGATAGCCACACCGCGTCACCTGCAGCCCAACGAGCACGCGTTGAGTCTGCCGGGTGCTACCACCATTGAAGCGCCTGCGGCCGACTTCGACCCGATCTCGGCATCAGACGAAGAACTTGCGTATCACGGCTTCCCCCCGCGTCCCAATCAGAACGACGTGAAGGCTTATGCGAGCTGGGCGGAAGCGATGCAGCATTCAAAGACCCGGGTGACTCCGAAGCTGCAGCAGACCAGCATCTATCATGGGCCAGCCCAGATCAAGAAACAGGTGAACACAGCCGCTGCGGAGAGACAGCCCGGCCTGGCGCAGCAGCCGAGCAACACTTACTACTCCTCTAACTGGAGCGGCTATGTGGCTCTGAGTGGCGCCACCAGCTACGGTTCCTCCTCCTACTATTACCTCATCAACGACATGGTGGTTCCGATTGCGCAGCAGCGTCCCGGCGCCTGCACAGGCGGATGGGCTTATGGGTCGGAGTGGAATGGCATTGACGGATGGGGATCATCGGACGTGCTGCAGGCGGGAGTGGAGTTTGACGCTTATTGCAGCGGCACCGCGCGCTCGACGTTTTACTCGGCGTGGTATGAGTGGTATCCCTACGGCGAGGTCCGCATCAGCGGTCTGCCGGTGACGGCGGGGGATGATGTGTTCGTCGAAGTGTGGCACACATCGGCAACCCAGGGCTATGCGTACCTGACAAACCTCAACACCAATCAGTCGGTGCAGGTGGGATTCACGGCGCCTGCGGGAGTATCGCTGAAGGGCAATTCGGCCGAATGGGTTGTGGAAGCTCCCACGGTGGGCGGAAGCCTCGCCACGATGGTGGACTACACGCGGGTTCCCTTCTGGGACTCGTATGCCTACACCGAAGCTTACGCATTCTATGACGTGGCTAATTCGACCGCGGTGGACATGGAAGTGGGCACCACGATTGTTTCGTACCCGGAGTACGTGGGTGTGGAAGGCTTTGTGATGCACTTTCAGTAACGAACCTGTTCAAGCGGTATGCATGCGATGGCGAGGGCCGGCGGCCCTCGCCATCGCACGCAAGAAATGGCGGAAGATCAGTGGAACAGGCGGTAGCTTGCGCCCACGCTGAATCCGTTGGGTGAGAGGCCGCGGGGCCCGTTGGTTCCAACGAACCCTGGCCAGATCTGATACTCGTAATCTCCTCGGAGCACGAGGCGAGGGGAGATGCGATATCCCAGGGTAGCCCCGGGCGCGAAAACAGCCCACCCACCCGTGTTGGACCTCTGTTGGAACGTAGCGCCACCGGCCAGGAACTTCGCGTTCAGTGACAGTCGCCGGCCTCCAAGGACCTGGAAGCGCGGACCGATAAGGTAGTTTGATTCCGAAATGCCTGACACCCCGTGCCAGGGCATCCAGCGGGCTTCCCCCTCCATCCCGATTCTGCCGATGAGCCGATTGGCGTCGGCGAACGCCGCGACGCCCAGCAGGCGATGGTCCCAGCACGAGAAGGGCGAGGCATTCGGACAGCCCCAGTCCGGATTGAAGGATGAGAACTCAGCCCCTACCCAGATCGACCTCCGTCCGCCTTCGGCGGATGGAGCCGATTGCGCAAAAAGCGCGGGGGAGAGCAAGAACAACAGGCATGCGAGCAAAACGTTCTTAGTCAACTGCAACAACCTCCTTCGTAGAGAACACAACCGGCCACGGAAACGCGGGGCCGCCCTCTCCTTTTAAGCCTATAGCACGACAATATACAAGGCCAGACGGCTCCCGAACTTGAGGAGTGCGCCGGCCATCCCCGGATTCCGCTTCTCGGGTTAGAACGAGATCTGGGGCACCCGTCCTTCCATTTAGATTCCTGAACCCCGCAAAACTGACGATGTTGCTGTCGAACATCATCGCAATTGCATTTAACTCCCTGCTCCCGAAGTTCTGTTCGGAGCTGACGGCTGGTTCCGGAGGGAATGCCCGAGGCAATCCAGCAGCTCAGACCGGTTCACGCCGCTCGAGATGGATAACGCCAGGCAAGGGGCCAGAGCGACCTGCCTCGCGTTGTCCGAAGATGCCTTATCGTACTGCATTGAATATGGATTACGCAGCATCCGGGGATGGATCATTTTGTACTCCTATATTCAGCGAGCCGTCTTGATTCCCCGCTCGGTACCGGTGAAACTGGCCAGCCGCATCCTGCGTCTGGCTCGTTCACAGCGAGTCGTCAGCGCGGCAGCGGGAGGCACTGGGTACCTTCGCCGCCGCTCCTGCGAATTTACTCAACGGTGACGGATTTGGCGAGGTTGCGAGGCTGGTCGACGTCGCAGCCGCGGCGCACGGCGATGTAATAGGACAGCAGTTGCAGGGGAACAATCTCCAGGAGCGGCGAGAGCAATTCGATTGTGGCGGGGATGTGGATGACGTGCTCAACTAGTTCCCCGATGGTCGTGTCACCCTCGGTTGCAATGGCGATGACGCGGCCGGAGCGCGCGGTGACTTCCTGGACATTCGACAGCGTCTTTTCGTAGCGCAGCTTGGAGGCCGGATCGGTCTCGTCGCGGGTGGCCAGGACCACCACGGGCAGCGTCTCGTCGATCAGCGCGTTGGGGCCGTGTTTCATCTCGCCGGCAGGATAGCCTTCCGCGTGGATGTAGGAGATTTCCTTCAGCTTGAGCGCGCCTTCGAGGGCAATGGGGAAGTGGATGCCGCGGCCGAGATAAAGGAAATCGCGCGCATTGGCAAACTCCTTGGCGAGTTGTTCGCATTGCGGCGAAGACACGCGCAGAATCTCCTCAATCTTTGCGGGCGTGCGGCTCAGTTCCTCCATCAGGGCGACGGAGCGCTCCTTGTCGAGGCGTCCACGCAATTGTCCCAGCTTGAGCGCGAGCAGAAACAGCGCGGTCAACTGCGAGGTGAAGGCTTTGGTGGAAGCGACGCCGATTTCCGGGCCGGCGTGCGTATAGATGGCGGCGTGCGCTTCGCGCGCCACCATGGCGCCCACCACGTTGCAGATGGCGACGGTCTTGGAGCCGAGGGCTTTCATCTCGCGCTGCGCGGCGAGGGTGTCTGCGGTCTCGCCGGACTGGGTGATGAGCAGGCCGAGGGCGTTGCGATCGGGAATGGGATTGCGATAGCGGTATTCGCTGGCGTAGTCGACATCGACTGGCAGGCGCGCGAGGCGCTCGATCATGTATTTGCCGGCCATGCCCGCATGCCAGCTTGTTCCGCATGCCGCGATGTTGATGCTGGAGGCGGCGGCGAGCTCTTCGTCGTCGATGTCCATTTCGCCGAGGTAGACTTTGCCGGAGTCGAGCGAGAAGCGGCCCAGGGTGGTGTCGCGAATGGCGCGCGGCTGCTCCCAGATTTCCTTGAGCATGAAGTGCTTGTAGCCGCCCTTTTCCGCCTGGATGGGATCCCACTGGATGCGTTGCAATTCGCGCTTCACAGGCTCGCCGGCGAAGTTGGTCAGGGTGACGCCGTCGGGCGTGAGGATGGCCATGTCGCCGTCGGCGAGGAAGTACATATTGCGGGTGTGATGCAGGATGCCGGGCACGTCGGAGGCGACGAAGTACTCGCCTTCGCCTACGCCGACGACCACCGGCGGACCGAGGCGCGCGGCGATGATCTTGTCGGGTTCAGAAGAAGAAAGGATGCCCAGTGCGAACGCGCCGGTGAGGTGCTTCACGGCCTCGCGGATGGCGTCTTCAAGCGGGAGAGGCTTGCCGGCGGCTTCCGCATCCTTCTGGACCTGTTCGATGAGGTGGGCGATGATTTCGGTATCGGTCTCGGTGACGAACTTGTGGCCCTGCGCGATGAGTTCGCGCTTGAGCTCAAGGTAGTTCTCAACGATTCCGTTGTGAACGACGACAATGCGGCCCGTGCAGTCGCGGTGAGGATGCGCATTCTCTTCGGTGGGCCGGCCGTGCGTGGCCCAGCGTGTGTGGCCGATGCCGAAGGTGCCCTTGAGCGGTGTATCCCGGAGTACGCCCTCAAGGTTTTGCAGCTTGCCTGGCGCGCGGCACACTTGCAGCAGAGCGCTTTCGGGGCCTCCCACGGCGATGCCTGCCGAGTCGTACCCCCGATACTCGAGCCGGCGCAGTCCTTCAATAATGACCGGAACGACCTCTTTCCGGCCCACATACCCTACGATTCCGCACATGGGGACATTGTAAGGGAGCAGGAATCATTTTCAGGTGAAGGGTCAGTCCCCCAATTGGGTCATTGCCCCTTGGCGGCAGGAGCATCCGCTGTCTTCTCCATGAGGGACTTCATCTTCAAATACACCGAGTTGGTCCAGCCGAAGCCGATCTGGTTCTGCTTGTAGCCTGTAGCCACCTGCACATCAGCGTTGGCCTGGACGACGTTGTACTTTTCGCGGATGGTTCCCTCCTGCGCAAAGCCGCGATCGACGGTGTGATTGAACTTCTTCGCAATCCGCGCGGCCTCCTCGTGGAACCCGGCCGTCTCAAGGCCCGACACCGAGATCCAGTTGGTGGGAGCCCATCCAAAGGGCTCGTCCCATTGCAGGCCGGTGTTGGTGTTGCTCATGGAGAGGCCGCCCTGGCGCTCAAACAGACCCAGCTTGGCTACAACCTGCCGCGCTTCGCTCTCGGTGGCGACGCCGGCCCACAACGGGTAGAGCGACGAGATATAGGCGTACTGATCAGGCTTCGAGTGCTCAAAATCCCAGTCGGCAAAGACGCCTTCCTTCGGCCACCAGAGATATTTGTGGATTGCCGCGTTCCGCTTCACCGACCTGCGGCCCCATCGCACCGCGTCCTGCGGCTTGTTCATCAGGTTGGCCATGTGCTCCATGTCGCGCTCGTAGCGATAGAGCAGGCTATTGAGGCACACCGGTGCGAAGTGGTGCGTCTCGCCGCTGAAGGGACCGAACCGGTTGCTGGGGTCGAAGCCCGACTCGCGCATGGCGCGATCGCCCAGATAAAAGTCCTTGGTGAGCCGGTATCCGGCGGCCCAGGCGCGCATGCACACCACGCTCGCATCCACGTCGCAGCTGGTCTGCTTCAGTTGCTCCGACTCGGCGGCATTGGGATGCTCTCTGCCTTTGAGGAGGAATGCTTCGCCGCCCGAGTGGGGATGCGCAACAATCCAGCGGATCACGTCCGGGTAATAGCTGTTGTCGTCGGCCATCTCCGGGACCGGGCCCTTGCCGTAGTCGAAGTAGCGGGCCAACCCAGTGGCGCCGGCCAGGTGCTCGGGACGCGTCCAGGTGGAGTAGTCCTTCTCCGCGAGCATGTAGGCCTGCTCCAGCCACAGGCGGGCATCGGCACGGCCTTGCGGAGTCCGCGGGAAGCTGGCGGGATTGTCATAGACGGCGAGGATCATGGACGTGAGAAACGGCGGCTGCGAACGGGTCAGGTAGTAAGTGCGGTTGGCGTTGAGGACGCCGCCGTAGTTCTGAATCTCGAACAGAAAATTGTCGACCATGTTTTTGGCAAGGGCCTCGCGATGATCGGCCTCGAGTCCCAGGAGGATGAAGAAGCTATCCCAGCCGTACATCTCGTTGAAGCGGCCGCCGGGCACCACGTAAGGCTCCGGCAGATAGAGCAGCCCCGCGTCGGGGAGTGCCTTCGGGTCCAGGTCGCCGAGTTTCTGGATCGGCTTGGGAAGCGAGAGAACGCGCACGTGGCACTTCTCGGTCAGTTCGCGCACCGGCGAGGGCATGGGCAAGCCGGCAGGCAAATAGAGGATGGGATTGCTTGTGACTTTGATATCGACTAACGAGTGGCAGTCGGTCATCGAGCGTGTCAGCGTATCCCACGCGCCATGGATGTATTGCAGAGTGGCTTCAGGGTTGGGACCCTGCGCTCGATCCTGGGCGCCTGCGATGTGGATTGCGACTACAGCGAAAACAAACAATCGAAGCAGCTTCATTTCTAACCCCGCCAGGTTGTTCCCGGTCATCGACCGGAGTTTACAGTACGCAGAATACCGTCCGCCGCACATTTCTTCTTTGCTCTGGGAACAGTTTCACGGGAGGCGGTGTCTACACAAGCACAGTGGTACCGAACGGGATGTGCGGAGTGAAGCCTCGGAGGACTAAACGCCGACGAGGCGGGTGAGGTCCGTTCGCCGCGCGTGATTGCGCAGCGACCGGCAGGGACCCTCGCGCGCCGAAAAACGGCTCTGCCTCCCGCGCGGCGACCTTGAAGGAGGCAGGCCATGTTTGAAGATTCCACCTTTGAATCGGCACACCGCATTCGCACCCGCAGCCGCGGCTGGAGTCTGGCGGCATTCGTCTTCAACGGAGCCATTCTGGCGGCGCTTATTGCGATTCCGCTGATCTATCCTGAGGCGCTGCCGCAGCAGATGATGAGTCTACTGCTGGTGGTGCCGCCGCCTCCGCCGGCTGCGAGCCATCCAGTGCAGCAACAGCAGAGGGCTGAAACCTTCCATGGGACGCACGAGTTCGCGGACATGCGACTGACGGTGCCCCAGCGAATTCCAGGCGCCATTAACAATCACATCGAGGAGAGCGCACCGGGCAATGGGGAGACTCTTTCGATGGGCGACGGCGGCACTGTGATTGGCGCCGATCCATTCGGGAAATCCATCTACAAACCGCCCGTGGTTGTGCGCCAGGAGCCGCGCGGCCTGTACACGATTTCCCGCGGCGTGGCTGAGGGCATGCTGATCAACCGCGTTGTTCCGCATTATCCACCCATCGCGTTGGCATCGCGCACGCAAGGGGCGGTGGTGCTGCAGGCCGTGATTTCAAAGGCAGGAGCCATTGAGAATCTGCGCGTGGTCAGCGGCTCTCCGATGTTGCAGCAGGCGGCGCTCGAGGCTGTCAGGCAGTGGCGCTACCGCCCTTACCTGCTGAACGGCGAACCTGTGGAAGTGGAGACCACCATCCATGTGGTCTTCAATCTGAACTAGTGATTGCAGGGTTGGCGGCACGGCTGAGCGAGACCGTGCCCGCCGCCTTCGCCATGGGAGGCCACACGCTCCCTGGCGAGGTTCGATCGGCGCCGCAGGTCGGCTGAGCCGGAGAGGCGAGCACCCCTCCTCTGGAGAGTCGTTTCTTCGGCGCTGCTTAGATTGGTCAACACGGATTCCGGCATTTGCCGGCGTGTCATTCGTAGCGAAGCGCGATGACTGGATTCACAGAAGTAGCACGTCTAGCCGGGATGGCGCAGGCCAACAGAGTGACCAGCAGGAGCGCGCTTGAGGCAGCAAGCATGAGGATTGGATCGCGCGAGCTCGCCTGACTCTCCGGCGACCAGTGCGCCATGACCCTGCTGAGGGCAACGCTTAGAACGAGTCCGACGCCTGCTCCCACTCCGACGCTGCCGACCATCGACAGGAAAACCAGCTTGAGGACGTGGGAACGCGGAGCCCCGAGCGCCAGACGAATCCCAAGCTCGTTGGTGCGCTGCGCCACGGTATAGGAGACAACGCTGTACAGGCCGACGGCGGCAAGCGCGAGGGCGAGTGCGGCGAAACCGCCAAACAGCCACGCGACGAGATGGCCACGGGCCCACTCAGGTGTTTCCTGAATCCAGTGCTCAAGATCGCGCACCCTGGAGTTGGTCTGCTGCGCGTGGTCGATGGAGTTGATTTTGACCTGAATGGCATGAAGCAGCCCCATGGGTGCGGCCTGGGACTTGACGAGGATCTGAGTGTACATGGTGGTGAGGAACGGATAAGGCACGAAGAGTTCCGGCGCGACAGGTTTGGCGAGCCCGTCGTCGAGTTTGTCTCCCACCACGCCGATGATTAGAACCGGGCCTGTGGCCGCAGGTGAAAGCAGCAGGAAGGGAGGCCTGGCGACCGATGCAAGCTCGGGAACCTTGATGGAGTGGCCGATGGCATCTCCGCTGGGGAAGAAGCGCCGTGCCAGTGCCTGGTTAATCACGCCTATAGCCATCCCCTGGTGATTTTCATCGGCGTTCCAAAGACGGCCCTGCAGAAGCGGAACGCTGAGGACGCGAAAGTACTCGGGGCTGACCAGGTTGAAGCGCACTTCCCGATCATGACTGGAGGGCTGGCCTAAGATTTCAAAATGCGTGCGGAATCCGTTATCGGGCGGTGTTGCATTGGAAGACATCGCGGCCGCAGAAACGCCGGGCACGCTGCGGACCCCGTCAATCAGTTTTTCGAAGTAGCTGGCACGCTCGGCCCAGGTGCCATAGGTACCTTGATGAATGGGAATGCCCACCGACATGACGTTGTGCGGATCGTAACCGAGCGGTGTCTGGGAGAGGCGGACGAATCCTTCGATGGCCGCACCGGCACCGGCGAGAAGCAGCAGGGTAAGGGCGATCTGGCCGGAGATGAGGGCGCCGTGGAGACGTTGCCGGCCTGCCGCGGCAGTCGTCTTTCGAGAACTCGCCTGCATGGCTTTGGCGATGTCGGGGCGGGAGAGCTCAATCGCCGGCCACAGCCCGAACAGGATGCCGGTGGCCATAGCAAGAGAGATGCTGAAGACCAGCACTGGAATGTTCAGATGGATGGCTGCTTCGTGGGGGAAGGAGAATTCCGGCAGGTTGGCTACGATCATCCCGATCAGCTTCCAGGCCAGCAGCACGCCGAGCGCGGCGCCGGTGAGCGACAGGAGGAGAGCCTCTGTCAGCAGTTGGCGAACCAGACGGCGGCGGCTGGCGCCAATTGCGGCGCGGACTCCAAACTCGCTGCGACGGCCGGTGGCGCGTGCCAGGAGGAGAATCGAGACGTTCCCGCAACCGATCAGGAGCAGCAGCGCGACGGAGCCAAACATCAGGTACAACGTACCGCCGATGTCGTGCATGAAGTCGTCGTTCAGGCCGATGACCGTGAACTTCATTTTTTCATCCGGGAAGTGCTTCGGAGTTTCCTGGCGGAACTGATCGATGAGAGGCGCCAGCGCGGCGTTCGCCTGATCGTGCGTCACCCCAGGCTGGAGACGCAGCCCGACGTAGTAGCCGGGGACCGTTTCCTGGGTAATCTTTTTGGGCAGGTAGACGTCGGAGTCGTCCCAGGTAAAGCGGGGGGCAGCGATGCCTATCACGGTGTAAGTGTGGTCGATGAGACGAATGGTTTTGCCGATGACCGAGGTGTCGCCATTGAAGTGGCGCATCCAGAACTTGTAGCTCATCTCCGCGACCGGCTGCGGATCCTGGCCATCGATTGCATCGGAGGGCTGGAGATTTCTTCCCACATAGGAAGGCACGCCCATGAAGCTGAACGTATTGGAGCTGACGTAATCGGCTTCCACATCTTCAGGAACGTCGGTTCCGGTGATGGTGAGGCTCCAGGTCCCGTCGGTAAGGAAGGCATCCTCCACCACGGGGGACTGACGGATGCGCTGCCACTGTCCTCCTGTCAATCCGAAGCCGCGATTGGAGCCATCGGGCTTGAGCAGCCGCATGTGCACCATCCGATCCGGATTGGCGTAGGGATAAGGGTCGACAACGATGGCGTAAACCACGCTGAACACGGCTGTGGTCGCTCCAATGCCCAGTGCCAGCGAACACACGGCAGTAAGTGCAAAGCCCGGCGTTTTAGCCATCTGACGAAGACAGTAGCGCAGGTCCTGAAGGACAGTTCGCATCAATTGCCGCCTTTGGATGGTGATTCTTTGGGATTCCGGTAAGTGCGGTGCGAAGGATGGGGGCCCGGTGACTGCCGGTCACCGCAGGGACAACTGCACCACGCAGTTTCCTGCGATCACTCAACTACGAGAACATTCGTACTTATGCACGCCGGCTGCCAGCAGCAAAACCGCTAAGTTGCACATTCGCGGGGACGGTGTTGGACGGCGGGAAATGGGAAGATGTTCAATCCTGATTGTCACTGTCCGAAACCGGACAGACATGGAGCCGGCACGCCTGTTTCGAAACCTGATGCTAGGCTGGGACGCATGCGTGCCGTCATACAGCGTGTCTCGAGAGCTTCTGTCACTGTGGATGAAAAGGTTATTGGCGAAATCGGGCCGGGCCTACTGGTGCTGCTGGGTGTTGCCACCACGGACGCCGAAGCGGATGCCGACTATCTGGCTGATAAGATCGCGGGGCTGCGCATCTTTGAGGACCAGGACGGCAAGATGAATCGGAGCGTGGGGGAGGCCGGCGGGGCGGTACTTGCCGTCTCGCAATTCACGTTGTATGGCGATGTCCGGCGCGGCAAGCGGCCTTCGTTCGATAACGCGGCCCGCCCGGAGCGTGCCCGCGAGCTATACGAGTATTTCGTGGCCCAGATCCGCCACCGTGGTCTGCACTGCGAGACGGGCCAGTTCCAGGCCATGATGTCCGTGGCCCTGGTCAATCAGGGGCCGGTGACGGTGCTGCTGGACAGCGCGAAAGTGTTTTAGCTCAGGAAGTTTGTCGCGCCGCGCGGGCTGCGCGATGTGGCTGCGCAAAGGAGGCTGAAAGCAAACAAGCCCCGCTCCCGGTCTTACGGGTGAGCGAGGCTTGCAGTACTCAGTTTTCGGCGATGCTTAGGAGTGAACCGGCTTGGCTGCTTCGCCGGCGGGAGCGGCCGCGGGCTGGTTCTTGGCATCGGGTTTGCGAATGTCGATGCCGCCCTTGAAGAACGCACCGTCTTCAATGCTGATGCGGGCCGCCGCCACGTCTCCGGTGAGGGCGCCTTCGGCGCGAATATCCACGCGATCGGTCGCCGTAACATTGCCGCGGACCTTGCCGAGCACAACCACTTCGCGAGCGGTGATGCTGGCGGCCACATGGCCATTACGGCCCACCGTGACGCGATTGCCGTTCAGGTTGACGCTGCCCTCAACCTTGCCGTCGATGAACAGCGATTCAGACCCGGAGATCTCGCCTTTGATAAACAGACCTTTGCTGATGGTGGCCTGGTCACCTGCAGTCGCGGAGCCGCCAGCGCGGCCGGCTGTTTCCATTGCCGCTGAAGGGGGGGCCGGACGCACCGGCTCTTGGGGAGTGTTAGACACGGGGGGCTCGGGTTGGCTTGGTTTCCACATACGATTCAGACAATTCCTTTCCTGGCCGCTCGGGGGATTAACGTACAAGCAGGGCGATAGAACGACACGCGGCTGTCACCATTCTAAATAGCCGTCTCCTCACATACCTGCGGCTTTTCTGGATTCGCCCGGAGCAAGGCTGGCAAAACTGCAATGGAATGATTCTCGCACATGGGGCTGTGGAGCGGGGCAGCCTGGCGGGCCTTCGATCCCCTGGGCCATTTCTCGTCACCTGCACTCGAAGCCTAGACGTGGACGGGGTCCGCCGGCTCAATTTCCTGCGGAATGTCAGGAGTCTGGACGGCGACCGGCGCATCGTCCCGCCGGATGTCGATGCCCCCACGAAAGTACGCGCCATCCTCAATGCTTACCCGAGCCGTGCTCACGTCCCCGGCGAGCGTCGCATGGGCGCGCAGATCGACACGGTCACTGGCGACAATGCTGCCGGTCACCGATCCCATGATGACGATTTCGCGGGCGGTGATGCAGGGTCCTGGATGGTCTTTCGCGGCGACTACGTTTCCATCGTGACCGATGGTGACGCGCTCGCCGGGGATGTGAATCGTTCCCTCCACTGTGCCGTCCACATGGAGCGGATCAGTGCCGGTAATGTCTCCACGGACGACGATGCCCTTCGCGATGGTCGCCTGGTCAACCCTGGCTCGAATCGCGTTCGGCCGGACATCCGCGGTCTGTAAGGGGGTGGGGACTCGCACAGGTTCAGTGGGAACAAACGGCTGACTGGAGACGCTCTCTGATTTCTGCTTCCACATGGGTCTTTCCTTTCGGGACTATCGCAGAACGTGCTCACACCAGATGAATCGCCCGCTCCAGAATGAGCTTGGGGGCTGCATGGAATCTGCGGGCCTCGGCGCGAACTCAGAGCGGAAATCTCGCCAGTGAAGCTGGATGGATTCTCGCACAGCCGGACTTTTGCCGCACCTCGTTCGATACGAACGCGACGAGGTCCTTTGCGGCGATGTTCCACATTGAACCCCGTTCCTCAATACTCGTCCCCATCTTCTCCAATGGGCTGGCCCGGCGGGGTGGGGAGCTCCAAAGGGAGAGCGAATTTGGAGGGATCCTGCCGGAAGCGGTCGATCTCAGCGATAGCGGCTGAACGGTGAGCAGCCCCCTCCGCCGAGCTGCCCGACTCACTGTCCTTGAGCCAGCGGTCCAGTTTGTCGATCTCCGCCATCGCGAGCGCACGCGCTTCAGGCGATGCGGCGCCGCTTGCCCCGCTGCCGCCGATGCGGATGCCTGCGGGGAATGCCGCGCCCGCGGCCTGGCCTGCGCCACCGCCGGAGGCCGCCAGGCGGATCAGGTGATCGAGAACGATGTCCTCCACCGTGAACTGCGTTTGGGCCTCAAGCCCGGATTTGCGAGGCGCCTGCCAGGTGGCCTGAACAATGGAGTCAAGCACCTCCTGCAGGGACGGCTGTTGCTCCTGGCGCGCATGATGCTCCACCAGGCGCGAGGCGCGCTCCGGATTGAACAGCAGCGAACATGCGAGCGAGGCGGCCGCTTCCACTGGCCCCTCGGCATCGAACGTCAGCCCGGTGCGGGCGCCAAACGATTCGCGCGTGCGCGGATAGCCCGGCGGGCGGGGAGGAAATATCTTCAGCAGTGGCTCAGGCAGTGTCAGGTTCTCCGGCGAGAGCGTCTCCAGCACCGCCTTGAGCGCCTCACGCTGCTGGTCCGCGGGAAGGAACCCCGTGACCATGCCGCCATCGCCGCGCATCGCGTAGCGATAGTCCAATCCACCAACCCACTTGGAAGCGGCCTCCGTCTGATAGCGATGCAGCAGGTAGAGGGGAACGAACGTGTCTTCAAGCTGCGCCATGGGTGTGCCGGTGCGGATGGCGTTCTCACTGAAGCGGGCCAGCGCTGCTTTGCGAACCGCGAGAATGCGCCTAAGTTCGGCAGGAGGATAAGAGCCGTTGTCCCAAAGGTGCGCATAGGGGTGTCCGCCGCCGAGGGGGCGTGCATCTTCATCGGTCATGTAGCGCAGGCCGTTGGCTTCGGCATCCCGCAACATCTTGTCGAGAGCGGCATGCTGGTCCGTCTCCGCAGGGAACTGCGCGTAGCCATACTTGATGGCCGCCTTGTCCCATGCGCCAATCCCAACGGCGTACGCATGCGACAGATCCGGCCGGCCATTGGCGTCGACCGTGATCCACGGATGCGGATAGTCCATCACCGACGTGCTCTGCGCGATGGACGATGCCGCGAAATTGTGCATCAGGCCCAGCGTGTGCCCTACCTCATGCGCGGCCAGCTGGCGCGTGCGGGCCAGCACCATCGCTTCCATGTCTTTGGGGATGGGTTTGCCTTCAGCGTAAGGGGACAGCAGGGCCTCGGCAATCATGTAGTCCTGGCGCGCGCGTCCGCTGCCGAGCGTCACCTGCCCCTTGATGATTTCGCCGGTGCGCGGATCGACCACGCTCTCGCCGTAGCTCCAGCCGCGCGTGTAGCGATGCACCCACTGAATCATGTTGTAGCGAACATCCATGGGGTCGGCGCCTTCCGGCAGCACTTCCACTTTGAATGCGTTCTTGAACCCGGCTGCTTCAAAGGCCTGCGCCCACCAGTTTGCGCCTTCGACGAGCGCTGAGCGGATGGGCTCCGGCGCGCCCCGATCCACGTAGTAGATGATGGGCTTCACCGGCTCGCTCACTGCGGCGTTCGGATCTTTCTTCTCGAGCCGATGGCGGGCGATGAAACGCTGATCGAGCGGCTCTCCAAGCGGCGCGGAGTAATCGCGATAGTCCACGCCGAAGTAGCCTGCGCGCGGATCGAAGCGCCGCGGCCTGTAGCCGGGCTCGGGGAGTTCAACCATCGAAGTGTGCTCGCGCACCGTGACCGCATGCGGATCGGGTGTGACGTCGGCAACGTACTCGCCCTTCGGTGTGCCCTCAGATGCGAAGGTCAGCAGGGCCTCAACCTCAGTGTTGTTCGGGAAGTCTTTCGTGTTGTCGAGCGCGATGGCGCTGCGCGTTGCGTCCACTTTGTATGCGCCCTGGCCCGTGGCTTGCAGAGTCTCCGCCACGCCGTGCGGGTCGCGCAGAAAAAAGCTGGTCGCATCGACCAGGACGCGCCCGTTCTCCTCCGCCTCAATCGAGAATCCCCAAAGGACGGACTCGGCAAACGATTGCGTCACCGCCATGCGTTCGTCTGGATCTTTTGCCGACGAGCGGTACGCCAGGTTCGGCTCGATCAGCAACACCTTGCCACCCACGCGTGAGAAGTGCGCCACGCGGCGGCGGCCCAGTTGTCCACGATCGAGGCCGATGTCATTGGAACCGATGCCATACGGAAGCTGGTCGAGCAGCAGGAAGTCCTGATCGAAGCGCGGAATCTCCAGGTAGAGCTTGCCGGCTTTTGCATCCCAGTCGAGCGGGAAGTAGCCGTCTTTGTGCTCCATGCCCGCGATCTTTTGAGTGAGCGTCTGCGTTGAGTCCGCCGCGCGCGCGTGGATGGCGCCGAGTGCGAAGGTGGAAACGGCAGCGGCAAACAGCACGGGGGCGAATCGGCTCATCAAAGACCTCGTGGGGACGGCAAGGGTAAACTTTCAGTAGCACTTGATAGGTATATACAAGATGCGGCCGCGCAAACTGAAGCATCCGTTTCATTTTTGAGAAACATCTTCATCAACTGCCTGCAGCATTGGCTGGCATCAGAGCTGTAAATTGCACCGCATCCGTTGAGTTATTTTCAGGAGTCTGGGTACGTGAACGAAATCTTCTGGATTAAAGGGAAAGCTGGGGAAGCCGCTCCGCATCTCGCGATTGTGCTCCGCCCGCGTGGAAATAATTGTCTTGAAGACGACCTCCGAGGTTTGCGTCAGGGCGGCATTCAAACGATTGTGTCTCTGCTTGAACCGGATGAAGCAGAGTGGGTTGGTTTGAAAGATGAGCAGGGCACAGCGATGCGAGCGGGGCTGAGTTTTCTCTCTTATCCCATTCCAGATGCGCAGGTGCCCGAAGATGTCCTTTCCTTTCGGCAGTTCATCAACGGCATTGCGGATCGGGTTGCAGCCAGAGAAACCGTGGGCGTGCACTGCCGTGGCTGCATTGGCCGCGCGACCGTCACCGCCGCGTGCTCGCTCATTCATCTTGGTTGGAATCCGGCTACTGCCCTCGCGGCTATCCAGCGTGCTCGCGGCGTGAGCGTGCCAGACACGCCCGAGCAGAAGGCGTGGATCCTGGCCTACAAGGCGCAGCCGTGACTGCGGAGATTAACCTTCCCTTCCCTCATGCCTGGAAGGCGGAGATCCTGCCCGCACGCCCTCTCATCCTGCCACCGCGGCATTATGTGTATCCGCGCGAAGTGGAGGAGATTGAACGCGGCGCGCTTGAAGTGCTGGTGCGGCCCGCGGCGGAAGGAGCGCGGCCCTTCCTCGCCACTTGTGCTCTGGGCTTCCGCGACCCCATCGTGCCGAGCGGCATCTGGTCCACTCCGAGCCAGCAGGAACTCTGCGCAGTGTCGGGCGGCTATGCCTACATGATCGACACCACCGCACCGGAGTGCTTCACGATGATTCCCTATCGTCCCGTGTTGCAGGTGCTTCCCGCTGTCGACGCCGGATTGCTGCTGTTCATCGCGAGCCGCACCATCCTGGCCTGGGGCCGCAACGGCCAGTGCTGGGAGTCTCCCAAGTTGTCCGATGAAGGCGTGACCGTGCACGCGCTCGAAGGGGGCACGCTTCACGGGCTTGGCTGGAACATGATGAGCGATAAAGAAAGCGCCTTCTCACTCGACCTGCGAAACGGCACCCTGGTCGCATAGACTCGCGGCACGCCGGCCATGGGGCAGAACGCCCTCGTATCCCCGGTACACGCCCTCGAACACGGCATCCCAGCTCGCCGTTTCCGCATGAGTTCGCGCCGCTTGCCGCATCGCGTTATGCTTCGCCGGATTGGAGAGCAGTTCCGCGATGGCCGCGGCGAAAGAACCGTCGGCCACTACGCGTCCCGTCAGGCCGTCGCGCACGATGGATTTCGGTCCGCCATCCGGAGTGACAATCGCCGGAACTCCACTGGCGAGCGCTTCGAGCACCACATTTCCAAATGTGTCGGTGTGCGAGGGAAACACGAACAGATCCATGTTGGCGTAAGCCCGCGCGAGCGCCTCGCCGCGCAGCACGCCCGTGAACTTCGCCCCGGGCAGACGTTGGCGCAGCCACGTCTCCTCCATGCCATGCCCCACGATCATGAAACGAAAATCGCCCACGCCGGCCTTCTCGAGTTGTTCCTGCACTGTGGCGAGAAGCGCTACGTTTTTCTCTACGGAGAGCCTGCCCACAAATCCCAGCACCCGCGGCCGTTCGTCCTCCGGGCGGGTGCGCCTTTGGGGATGAAAAAGCTCAGCATCCACTCCGCGTGGCATGAGGAGGCAGGGTTTTGCAGCGTGCCGGGCCAGCAACGCGCATAGGTCCTGATTGGGCGCGAAGAGCACATCCGCGGAGGCATAAAACTTTGTCACCATCGCGAACGACATCTCTTCGATCTTTTGCCCCGCGGCTTCAGCCTGCCAGCGCGGCAACAGGTGCAGGAGCCACTCCGAGCGCCGTGCCGCATACTCGTGCAGATTGGTATGCCAGCTTGCTGCCAGCGGCAGATCGAGCGCAAGAGCAAGCCCGGCGCCCACCACGCCAACGTCGCTCGGCCCCGTGACGTGGATCAAGTCCGGCTGGAAACGCGCCAGCACATTTTCAATCTGCGGAATGTGACGAAGGAAAGCGGGATCGAGTCGCAAGTCCTTCTCGAGTGCGAAGGAGAATATTCCCCGAGGCAGTTCCAGGGTCCACACGCTGCCATCCTGCAACAACTCCGGCTCCCGATCGCCCGCGCGGATGCAGAGGAACGGCAGGCCGTGTCTTCGTGCGAACTCCTCGAAGTTGCGGCTGGTGTGTGCAACACCATTGACTTCATGGAACGAATCAGGAAAATACGCCACCCGCGGCATGTGTCTCTCTCGTCGGGTGAACATTGTGTTGTTGTCGATCAGCCTTCTTGCTCGCCGAGTGCCATGCGCAGTTCGCGGGAGTCGTTCCACGCCATGCGCAGCCCGCTCGAAACCGGCCTGCTGCCCATCAACAGCACCATCGCCATCATCCAGCGAATTGCACGGGGAGCTTCACCGCTGGGCCAGATCTCGCTCAGCGGGCGGGTGGCGCCGCCTGCATCAGGGTGATACACGCGCTCATCCCACGTGCGCGATCCCTGCGGGAACTCCGGATAGGTGCGCACCGCATCCAGCGTTGACTGCAGCAGGCGGTGTTTCCACGGCTGCGCATATTGCGGCATGAACAGAATGTTGCTGCGCTTCTCTCTCCGCACTTCATGCGTAAACTCCGTAAAGCTTGTCGCATTCGTCAGATTGACGTTTGCGTTTGGCTCCACGCCGTGTCTGTCCCCGCCGGAGATCAGCAGCATGTTCCATTTCTCTGCCAACGATCGCACCGCACGGTTTTCTTCCCATGGCCTTAACCCGTTGAGTTCCAGCGCATGCAGGTAGTTGCCGTTCTTCAGGAGGAACTCGTTCACCAGAAACTCGTGCTTCTTACTTCCTATCAGGAACAGATCCCACATGGGGTGATTGAAGACCACCAGCACGTTGGGCTCCTCGTTGAGCGCCACCAGGATCTCCGTGAGCCGCTGATCGCTGGGTCGCCGGGTATATGCAGCCAGGGTCTGCATCCAGTGCTGCGCGCGCGCACTGGGCAGATTGTGAATGCCGAGATGAAAGTCCTGCACGCCGCTATAGGGAGCGCTCCACTCCACCGAAACGGGAATCTGCCGCGCGCTCGGCACGGTGCGCAGCAGCATAGGGGCGTTGATATTGTCGTGATCGCTAATCGATACCATCGACTGCAGGTCGAGATCCTCGATCTGCTTGCTCTCGAGATTGAATGCAAGCTTAGGGGTCATCGGCGGAGTCCAGTAACTCGCCGCGTAATCTATGCGCACTCCATGAAACTTCTGCGAGCGATTCTCCAGCCGCGCGAGCAATGGCCGGATCAGCGGATACTGGTTCCCCAGGTTAGCAAGAAAGTCGAGCGTCTCATGCGACTGGTTGGTGTGACTATGCAGAGAAACGCCGGTGCGAAAGCCACGGGCTGCGTTCTTGTCGCGCCACAGATACGAGACGGTTGAGTTGGGCATGGCTGCTCCTCATTCCGCTTGCCTGTTCGATTTACTTACAACCAAGTATTTCCGGCAGCCGTCAATGCACGGTTAATGCACCACGAACAGGCGTTCAATTGAGCGCAGGAACCTGAAACATCAACAGGTTGGAGTGCGCGCCAAAATACGTTGCGATCGGTCCGCGGAACAGCGCATAATGGCGACCGCGATCGATCACATCGCCAATCCCCAGGCGAGACCGTTACTGCTGCTTCCGCTTCGACCTTTCCCGATCTGTGCCCAGCCCAGACCGAATGAGGAGATACTATGCACCCGTTACGAATGGCTCTGTGTGTCTCAGTGCTGAGCACCGCTGCTTACGCGCAATTCAACCCCACCTTTCATGTGGACTGCTCACATGGAGAATCCCTTCAAACTGCCGTCACGTTCGCTTTGCCCGGCAGCACTATCGTTGTGAAAGGAAACTGCATTGGACCGGTGTTGATCATCACTCCGGGCCTCACCCTGGACGGCCGCGGTACGGCGGCAATCCTTGGCGCGGGGCGCGATGCCGTCACAATCAATGGCGCACCGCGGGTCACGCTCAGTGGACTCTCCGTACGCAGCGGGAACAACGGCGTGGTTGCGCAGAATGGCTCCGGCGTCACATTGCGCAGTGTCAGCGTAAGTGGCAACGCATTCAGCGGGATTCTGGTGCGGGCAAACTCCGCCGCAACCCTGAACGGCGGCAGCAGTTCAGGCAACGGGCTGTACGGGGTGGACGCTGAATCCACCTCGTCGCTGAACATTGTGGGCGCGTTCGCCAGCACCGGGAACGCAGTTTTCGGGCTTCAGGTTAACAACGGCTCCAGCCTTAATTTGGCCGCCGGCAACCTTACCGCGACCGGCAACGTTGTGGGCGTGCAAGTCGGCACGAATTCGGCGGGATTTCTCGATGGCGCTTCCAGCATCAACGCCTCAAACAACTTTGCAATCGGACTGACCATGGTATCTGGAGCGCACATGGTGGACTTCGGCGGGGCCATCACCGCCAGCGGAAATGGCTTGCAAGGTATTGCGCTTGATTCAAAATCCGGGCTCGATCTGGACGCAGGAGCACAGGTCCAGGCGAATGGAAACGGAGGAGACGGAGTTCACCTTGAAGCGCTATCGGTCATGACGATCTTCAATACGCCGCAGTTCTCGGGATCGTCGAGCACCACCACGCTCCGCGCGCAGGGAAACCAGGCTAACGGCGTCAATCTGCTGGCCAATTCCGCCATTTTCGATACCAACTATGCAGCCCTGCAGGTATCCGGGAACAGCGGCGCCGGCATCGCCCTGGACGACGGCAGTGCAATCAACTTCGCGCAGACGGTTCCGGTCAGCGGAGTGCAGACAAATGTCACAGGCAATCACCCCGACCTGAGGATCACTTTCGCCTCGCGTGCCACCACTCTCTCAAATGACACGGTAGGCACGGCGAACTGCGACGCCACATCTCTCGTGAGAGGAACGCTCGCAATCACTTGTCCGCACTGAGATGGAAAAAGATGAGGGCGCTATCGGCGCGTTCTGGCGACTTCAGGAGGGAGGTATTCTTCAATGCTCACGCCGGGCAGCAATTCCGGCTCGGTGCTGATCTCCGGACGGCGGCCGCCGGCCGCCTCCGGAGTCAGGTAGTTCTCAGTCAGCCCATGTTTGAGTATCTCGAACGCTTGCTCTGGCGTGTCGGCAAACTGGAACAGATCGATGTCTTTGGGTGAGATGGCTCCCGTGTCGACGAGCGCCTGCAGGTTGAAGATCTTCTTCCAATACTCGGATCCGTAAACCACCACGGTGATCTTCTTTGCAAGCTTCTCAGTCTGCGCCAATGTAAGGATCTCGAACATCTCGTCGAGGGTTCCGAATCCGCCCGGGAAAACCACCAGCGCCTTGGACAGATACGCAAACCACAGCTTGCGCATGAAAAAGTAGTGGAACTCGAAGTTGAGCGATGGAGTGACATACGGATTGGGCGTCTGTTCAAACGGCAGCCGAATGTTGAGTCCGATCGTCTTGCCGCCTGCTTCATACGCGCCGCGATTGGCGGCTTCCATAATGCCCGGCCCACCGCCCGAGGTAACCACAAACCGATGGCGGCGCGACGGAATGGCCTTGGACCATTGCGTCAGCAGAAACGCGAGACGCCGCGCATCTTCGTAGTAGCGCGCCATCTCCACCGCTGCAACGGCCCGCTTGCGCTGCAGGTCTGTAGCTTTACCGTCGCGAATATCCGGAATGCTGGCCGGCTGCTCTTCGCTCGGCGCCGGCCTGGTCGCGCCGGTGTTATCGAGCAGTTCAAGCTCGTGGTCGGCTTCTTCTTTGCCGCGAAAACGCGCCGACCCGAAGAACACCACAGTGTCCTGAATCTGCTCGCGCCGGAATCGCGCCAGCGGTTCAGTATATTCCGCCAGAATGCGAATGAGGCGCCCATCGGCGCTGTTCAAGAAAGTTGAATTTTCATAGGCCAGCGGTGCGCGATCCAGCGGCGGCGGCGCGCTGCCCGAGGGCAGCTTCGCTTCCGTCGCAGGCTCAGGTTCCGCGGCCTGCTCGGTCCGGCTGCTGTGAGCCGGCTCCTGCTGAGTCACTTCCATGTCTATCCGTCCCGATGTCGAATCGCATCACGAAATGCGATCCAGAGATTCAACAACCCCAGACCCGATATGATGCCGCGCACGGCACCATTGGCCGCATAAGCGCCGACGCTGGGGAATTGGACGAAGATCGGATTCTGATCCCAGAACGCGCGAAACCAGGGCGCAAGACACACAGCCAGACCGATGTAAAGACGCAGCAGGACCCGCAGGAACAGCTCCGCCCGTTCCAGCCAGCGGGGAATCCGTTGCGAGCCATGTTTATGTGCGGTTGAAGAGGCCGGTGTATCCGCTAAGACCCGCGGCGCGGGGTTTGACTCGGTCCCAGCCTGGGCGGCCGGGTTCGCGGGGATGGGCGTCAATTCCGGCTCCTCAGACATTCAATCGCTTGCCCGGATGGTCGCCAAACCTCAGCGCTGCCAAGCATATACTCCCTTTGACGCACCCGCCGGCCATTGCGTTTGGCGCCTCCGCCAAGCCATGCCCGACAACCCTTTTGAGGACTGGCGCAGCAACGGGCTTAGTCCCACGGTAACACAGCGCACAGAACGCGAATGTCCTCCGAAAAGACAGACAGCACCAACGCTTGAATACGAGAAAGACACGGCGTATCGTGGTGACGTCGACGCTTCTTGCCGTGTCAAAAGAAGCAGAAGGAGTGGGGCCATGAACGTCAGGTCAACGCTGCTCGCAGGCTTGCTGGTTGCGCCTTCCCTGCTCATCGGACAGCAATCGGCCGGGTCCTTCGGAGTGGCAGGCATGGAGTCCTCGACCTCCGCAGATTCCCGGTCCGGCACCGTGTTCATCACCGTTCCCGGAGGACAGGCGTGCCCGGTCGGTCTGCAGGCCAAACAGGGGAGCGCAACTGATCTGGTGAAGGTGCGGAAAGGGCCCGATGCGGATACAGGCAATCCGCCCAAGCCCGGCCAGCTCATTCAACTGATCCTCACAAATCCCGTTGACAAGTCCTCCGCGTTGAAGATCGTCGGGGCGACGGTAACAGCACGCGGCCTCTCGGCTCGCGGACGCATCGAGAACGCCTCCGGCTCGCGTTCGGCGGATATTCGCCGAACGCTGAATGTGACCTTTACCTCGGCGCCGGAGGGTGGTCTCGCGACCGAGTTGGTGCTGCCCGGCTTCACGGCGGTAAAGTCCATCAAGATTGAAGCGCTTGAATACGCTGACGGATCCACCCGCGACCTCGCCGGGCAGAAGCTGTGCATTGTCCAGCCCGCTCCGCTGATGCTCATCGCCGGCCGCTAAACCAGCTACGCAAGCCAAGGAAAGAGCCTGAGCGATTGGCGCTCAGGCTCATTCGGAGACGGCACGGCTTACACCGCCGCCGGCTCCTGCTGATGCATGCCTGCGGGCATCTCATCCGCGCTCGGCCCCCAGCTTGACGGTACGGGAATGTCGAGAAGCCGCAGGTACACGCTGAACTGCCCACGGTGCTGATACCAGTGGCTCAGCATCACGTCGCGCAGAAACATTGCGCGCGGCATGGCGAGCACTTCGCTGCCACCGGCCTGCATACGCCAGATCTCTTCCATGTTGGCATCGTCAGAGCCCGACAATATATTTCGCACCGTTTCGATGCTCCCGTCGAGTGTCTTCAGCACTTCATCCAGACTGGCCGGCTGGTGAAAGTTGAAGTCTGGGGCCTGGGCAGGATTGCTCTGCACAAACTGCGCCACACCGCCAGGCACTGAGGCAAGGTGAAACGCAAGCTGCCCCGCCGTCATTGATTTTGCATGCGGCTTCCAGCTCAGCTTCTCTTCCGGCAGCCGCTCAAGAAACCGGCGCGTCACCGGCGCCTGCATTTCGAATTCAGAAAGTAACGTTTTTGCGATGGGAATGATGACCCTCCTGTTTGGTGGAAGTAGATGGGGGAGTTCCTTGTTAGCGAGAGGAATGAGCTCGCTCGGCGCGCTGCCGTGCCTGCTCGTGGATGTGGTTCCAGCCTGTCGTTACGCCCTTCTTGTGCTCCTCCTGAATGAGGCCGAATGCGGAATGACGGAAGCTGATCAGGGTGCCGCCATCCTTTTGGGCGAGCCGGTACTGCACGTTGTTGATGGCCGGATAGGACATGAACAGCGGGCCGGACAACTCCAGCAGGGTGGGCTGCCTGATGGCCTGTACGGTGGCCCAGAAATGGCCGTTGTCGCCGCCCAGGTCGCGATACCAGCGGCCGCCTGGCCGAAGCTCGAGCTTCATCGGCATAGGCGTGCCGTCAGGGTGCTCGTTCGCCGTCGACAACTGTTCAAGCAGCGCTGCGAAGGTGGTTTCAAGCGGCGCATTCACGTGAATTTCCTGCGTGATGTTCAGCGTCAGGTCTTCGATTGCCGGTGCTGTTGCGATCATTCTTTCTCCTTGTGTATTGTGGATTTTTTCTGGTCCGGTTGAGCCATCTGCTCGGCCCTCTGCTTGACGCGCAGGAGCTGACTGCTCCAGTAGCGCTCAAAGGTCGAAGCCCACTCGTGCAGGGGGCGGATGCCGTCGGCGCGCGTCTGGTAAAGCTTGTGCCGGCCGTTGCGCCGCATCCGCACAAGGCCCACTTCATGCAGCACGCGCAGATGTTTCGAGACGGACGGCTGATCGAGCCGTATGGCCTGCACGATTTCCGTCACAGGCCGTTCGCGGTCGAGCAGGAGAATGAGAATCTGCCGGCGCCGCGGTTCGGCTACGGCATTGAATACGTCCGAAGTGGTTGCGGCTCTCGCCATGAAGAGACGATAACATTCCTATATGGGAATATGTCAACGCCTTTTTTTGGGCTGGACGCCATCCATAGCGCCCAGCCCGAAAAGTTTTGACTAAAGCCGGATGAAGATGCCGACCATCGGTTGAGCTGTGTGGGTAAACTTGTCGGCGGACGTAAAGAGATCCGTCACGTCCGGTGGCTTATAGAGATTGCCGCGATATTGGAAACGCAACCCGAAGTGCGGAATGACCGTAACGTCCAGCCCCGCTCCGTAGACATAAACCACCTGAGAGCCTGTTTTGGTGCTGACCTGCGGATCGGAGCCCTGGGGAACGTTGAACAACCCTCCAATGCCGAGTACCCCAAAGGGCCGGAGGTTCAGCACGTGAACCGACGGAACCCAGTCGACGGTGACCTGATGGGCGTCGGCTTTGATTGTGCCGAAGGTGACATCGCCACAGGATGTTGGGCATACATAGTGCCGATTGGCGCGATTGTAAGAGTAGGTTCCCTCGAATCCGAGGATAGGGTTTGCGATGTGGCGTAATTCGAAAATGCCGCCGGCGGTGGCGGCGGGACTCTGCGTGATTCCATTCTCATCGACTGTTCCGGAGAACGCGCCGTAGAGGCTCAGACCAACATCGGTCTGCGCCGAAGCGCAGGCGCTTCCAACGACTGCAACAACCGCGAAGATTGCGGAAGTGAGTTTCACACCCATATTGACCTCCCGAGTTTGATCCGGTTGCAGGCAACCGATCAATCTACCTATTCTCCGTTGGACTTAGAACTTGCGAACCTGTAAACCTTTGCAGAGATCGACCTGTCAATTTACGATTGCCCGGACATGAAAAAGCTGCTTTTCTGCCTGCCTCTGCTCGCGCTTGCTGCGAGCCCGTTAGTACCCGCGCAATCCTCAAGCACGCCAACTGATCCACTTGCTCCCACCCTGGGGGTCAAGTCTGCCGCCGCGATCGATCGCGAGTGGCAGCGGTCCGTATCGAAGTATGATGCAGAACGCAGCCGTCTGCTCAAAGAAGCCGATCGCCAGGCAAACGACGGCCCCTATCGCCCCGACTGGGCCACCCTCATGAAGTACCAACAGCCGCAGTGGTACAAGGACGCCAAATTCGGCATCTTCATTCACTGGGGCGTCTACGCGGTGCCTGCCGCCGAAAACGAGTGGTATCCGCGCAATATGTACCAGACCAAAGAAGGCGCGTATAAAGACTTCCGCAATCGCTTTGCGAAAGGCGATGAGTCGAAGGGCTACAAGGACTTCATCCCGCTCCTCAAAGCGGAGAAGTTCGATGCCACGGCCTGGGCTAAGCTCTTCAAGGAATCGGGCGCGCAGTATGTGATTCCCGTAGCCGAGCACCACGATGGCTTTTCCATGTATGACTCCGGCCTTTCCGACTGGACCGTAGTCAAGATGGGTCCGAAGCGTGACACGCTGGGTGAGTTATCAAAAGCGATTCGTGCGGAAGGCCTGCACTTCGGCCTCAGTTCCCATCGCGCCGAGCACAACTTTTTCTATGATGGCGGGCGCACCATGCGCTCTGACGTGAACGATCCCAAATACGCCTCGTTTTACGGCCCAGCCCACCAGTGGTTTCCTCCGGCCGGAGACGGCCACGATCTGGTTAACGACTGGACCTATGTGAGCCGGGCATGGACCGAGGACTGGCTGGCCCGCGACACTGAACTCATAGAAAAGTACAAGCCGGAAGTCGTCTACTTCGACTGGTGGATCGGTCAACCCGTGTTTCGTAACGCGGTGGGGGAGTTTGCTGCCTTTTACTACAACTACGCTGCCGCCCACGGCTACACGGGCGTGATCGACTTCAAGGACTACTCGCTCAACTGGAAGGCAGGCGTGCGCGACTTCGAGCGCGGCCAGCAGGATCACATCATCCCCGATCACTGGCAGACGGACACGTCGATTTCGAACGCAAGCTGGGGATACCTTGAGCACGACACCTTCAAGTCGCCGGAATTCCTCGTGCACCAGCTCGTGGACATCGTGAGCAAAAACGGCAACCTGCTGCTCAACTTCGGCCCGCGCGCGGACGGCACCATCCCCGATGAAGTGCAGAACACGCTGCGCGAAATGGGCGCATGGCTCAAGGTGAACGGCGACGCGATCTACTCAACAACGCCGTGGAAGACGTACGGGGAGGGCCCCACGAAGATCGTGGCCGGCGCGTTCCACGACACCGACACGAAGCCATACACGGCGCAGGATTTCCGTTTCACGGCAAAGGGCAATGCCGTCTACGCCATTGGCATGGCGTGCCCCAGCGATGGCAAGGGCACGATTCACGCAATGGGCAGTTCGGTCCTGCCGGTGGGGAATGTCGAGCTGCTGGGCTCTTCGGACAAGGTGGCCTGGAACCAGACTGCCGACGCGCTGGAGGTGACGCTGCCTTCGGGCGCAAGCTGCAAATACGCCTACACGTTGAAGCTCATGGCAAGATAATCCGCGTCTGTGCAGCGCCTCAATCGCGATCCGGACGACCGGATCGCGATTGCTTTTGCGGCACGAATCAGCTCAGGGTTTAGGCGCGGCGGCTGCGGGAGCGGCGCATGCGCGGCCTGCCGCCGCCGACATGAGAAGAACGACGAAGACGTGACACGCAGAAACGTCGCGGCACCGCCTTTGCAGACACCGTGCAGAGAACTTATTCATGGACATGGCCTTTCCTGCCGGATTCTAGCACCGCATTGCGCGGGTATAACCAGCGCGCCGCGTGCTATTCTCCCCGCATGAACGCGCTGTCTTCTTCAGCATCGGCGGCAAGGCGCAGCGGCTTATGAGCACGCGGCGAGGGTTTATTGCCGGGCTTGCCGGAGCATCCACTGTGGCGGTGTGGCCGCGTGCGTTGCGGGCAATGATGGAGGCTGACGCCGCCGCGATTGCTCACGATTTGAATCGGCCTGCGTGCCATCTGCTGCCGCCCCACAACTGGATGAACGACCCCAACGGGCCGATTTTCTGGAAGGGGAAGTATCACCTCTTCTACCAGGTCAATCCGCACGCCGCGGTTTGGGGCGACATGCATTGGGGCCACGCCGTCAGCACCGACATGGTGCACTGGAAGCATCAGCCGATTGCGATGGCGCCCACCCCCGGCGGCGCGGATAGCGAAGGCTGCTTCTCCGGTTCGGCGGTGGTGTTCAACGGCAAGCCCACCTTCATTTACACCGGCGTGCAGAACGCGCCGCGCGAGCAGGTTACCATCCGCGATGGCGGTGACAAGCTGCGCGAGACGCAGATGATTGCCGTAGCGGAAGACGACGATCTCCTCCACTGGAAGAAGGATGAGCAGCCCATCATCCCGCTTCCTCCGCCGGGCGTCCAGGTGACGGGGTTTCGCGATCCCTGCCCGTGGAAGGAAGCCGATGCCTGGTATCTCGGCGTGGGCTCAGGGGAGCGTGGCAAGGGAGGCTGCGTGCTGCTCTACCGCTCGCACGACCTGCGCCAGTGGGAGTATCTGCACAAGATGGTGGAAGGCAAGCCTAACGGCAAGCAGGCGACGAATCCCTGCGACTCCGGCGAGATGTGGGAGTGCCCGGACTTCTTCCCCCTGGGCGACAAACACTGCCTCATTTACTCCACTGAGAACAAGGTGCTGTGGACCACGGGCCACTACGACGCGCAGGCACACACCTACACGCCTGAGCGCAACGGCGTGCTGGATCACGGCGCTGCGTACTACGCGCCCAAGAGCTTCGCCGCGCCCGGCAGCCGGCGCATTCTGTGGGGATGGTTGCGCGAGACGCGCCCCGAGGCGGAATTCTCCGCGGCCGGCTGGTCCGGCTGCATGTCGGTTCCGCGTGTGCTCACGCTGGGCGCGCAGGGCCAGCTTGAGATGCATCCGGCTAAAGAAGTGGAGAGCCTGCGCGGTCCCGCCGAGAGCGTGAAGGTGAGCGAGAGCACGCCGTTCCGCCGCAAGCTGGACGACCTGCAGCGCGAGTTGTCGTTGCACCTGAGTCTGCTCACCGATACGGTGCTCACCATCCGGCTGATCTCGAATGGACCGGCAGCCTGGGAGCTCACCCTCGATGTCCCGGCAAAGCAGGTTCGCTGCGGCGACATCGCATTTCCCTTCCCCGCGCTCCCATGGCCGCATCCGGATCTGCGCATGCTTCTCGATGGCTCGGTCATCGAGTCCTTCATCGGGGAGCGGGAAGCACTCACCAGCCGCGTCTACGGCCTGAAGCCGGGCGAAACCCAGCTTGAGGTGAGCATGAAAGGTAAAGGATCTATCGGAATGCAGACATGGCCTTTGCGCGCCATATCACCCGACAAGCTGACAAGTTGAGCGCACGCGTCTGACTCCGCCAGTTCCGCTGGCTTTCAGCCCAGCTTCGGATGCTGCTTGTGAAAGTCTGTGGCATGCTGATACGCCTTGCCGAAGGCCGCAAGCTTCGCATCGTGATAAAGGCCGGCGAGGAACGTGATCGACACCGGCGTACCGGGGCCGCCGATGTTGTCGTCATTGCCGTCGTCTTCCTTAGGCGGATGCGGCGCGTCCGATCCGCGGAAGCCGTTCGGCACGATGAGCGCTGGATGCCCGGTGAGGTTGGTGACGACCAGTTGCGTGCTCTCCGTCGGCGCCACAATGATGTCGACCTTCTCGAACAGCGCCGCAACCTGCTGCACGGCGAGCGTACGGGCCCGTGCCGCCTGGATGTATTCGACGGCGGGAAAAAAGCGCGCCGTGCGGAAGGAGTTGGGCCAGTCTTCCGGCCCCTGCTCGGTGAGCAGCTTGTCCCGGCCACTCAGGGTGAGCTGGTCAAACGCGGCCGCCGCCTCGCATTCCAGCATCGTCACCATCGCGCCATAAGGCAGCCTGGGCAGCTCCACAGGAATGAGGTTGACTCCCATGCTCTTCAACTTGTCCAGCGCGGCCACGGCGAACTTGTGGTCGTAAGCTGTGCGTGTACTCCGCGCCTGCATATACGCATTGCGATCTTCGCGCTTCTTCTTGTCTTCTGCCGATTCCGTCGCCGGCGCCTGCTCTGGTTTGAACGGCTTTGGATCGTCAAAATCATTCTTGAGATAGCCCACCCGCAGCGAGCGCCAGTCGAGGCCGGGGTCCCACAAGAAACCCGCGTAGGGGGAGACCGACGTATCTTTCCCATCCCCGCCCCAGATCGCGCCCAACACCAGGGCGCAGTCCTCAGCCGTGCGGCATATCGGCCCCAGCTTATCCATCGTCCAACTCAGCGCCATGGCGCCGGTGCGCGGAACGAGACCAAAGCTCGGCCGAAGCCCCGAGTCGCCGCAGCGCGT
>NZ_DASXYM010000062.1:0-15824 GCF_036502485.1 Occallatibacter sp.
TTGCCTGAAAGCGGCGAGAGGTGAAGCCGATCCCGAACGGGTGCGTCTAACAAGTACTTCTCCTGATCCAGACTGTGCAACTGTGAGTGGCGCAAGTCGCGAGTGCGAGTTGGATTCGCTGTATCGTATATAGAGAAACGCATGTATTCCGAGCGCAGTAATCGCGGCGAAAAGCTCTCCTCCCTGAAATCGGCGGCGGTGCAGTACGGCATTCTGCTTC
Source organism: Occallatibacter sp. (assembly GCF_036502485.1). Classification (GTDB taxonomy): domain Bacteria; phylum Acidobacteriota; class Terriglobia; order Terriglobales; family Acidobacteriaceae; genus Telmatobacter. Next base: position 221 of record NZ_DASXYM010000062.1, read on the forward strand.
TGATGTTGGCGTTGGGCGCCGGCCTGTGGCGTCTGCAGGTGCTGGGCGCGACCAACTTCCGCGAGCTGGCGGAGCAGAACCGCATTCGCAAGGTGCCCATCCTGGCGCCGCGAGGCAAACTCTTCGATCGTGAAGGGCGGCTGATCGTTGATAACTACCCGTCGGTGACGTGCTTCCTGGTGCGCGAGCAAAACAAGAACGTGGACGCCGACCTGCCGATCATTGCACAGGGCTTGCACCTCGATCTTGACCAGTTGCAGGCGACACTGAAGCGCTTCCGCAGTGCGGCGGGGTACCAGCCCATTCCCATCAAGCAGGACATCACCGCCGACGAGCAGGCCTTTATTGAGGCGCACAGGAACGAGCTGCCGGAGCTGGAGACGATTGAGGAGGAGCGGCGGCTCTATCCGCGGGACGGGTTCGCGGCGCACCTGATCGGGTATGTGGGCGAGGTGAGCGAAGACGATCTGAACAACAATCCTCGCTATGCCGCTTATCAGCCGGGAGATGTGGTGGGGAAGGCGGGCATTGAGGAGACCTACGACCAGGTTCTGCGCGGCGAGGATGGGTCGAAGGATGTGATCGTCGACAGCCATGGGCGCGAGATGGGGGTGCTGGGGACGCAGCACGCCAAGCCTGGCCAGGACCTGAAGCTGACGATCGACCTTGATTTGCAACGCGAGGCGGAGATTGCGCTGGGCGAAAACAACGGCGCGGTGGTGGTGATGGATCCGCGCAATGGCGACATTCTGGCGCTGGTGTCGCACCCCAGCTACGACCCGAATGCTTTTGCGGTGCGGATCACGCGGAACGAATGGAACAAGCTCATTACCGATCCGCGGCACCCCCTGATGAACAAGGCCATCCAGGATCAATTGGCGCCGGGATCGACGTTCAAGATCATCATGTCCGCCGCCGGACTGCAGGAGGGCGTGGCACAGGATATGCGCGTGAACTGCGCGGGTGGCGGCACATTCTACGGACGCTTCTTCCATTGCGACAAACATCACGGCGTGCTGGCGATTCAGCAGGCGATTCCTCTATCGTGCGATACGTTTTTCTATGCGCTGGCGCAGAGGCTGGGAATCGACACGATTTCCAGGTACGCGACCTCGTTCGGCCTGAGCCAGAAAACAGGGATCGATTTGCCCAACGAGATGTCGGGAGTGATGCCGTCGACGCAGTGGGAGTGGAAGAACTATCACCAGAAGTACTATGCCGGCAACACGATCTCAGTGGGTATTGGGCAGGGCGAGACGCAGGTGACGCCGCTGCAACTTTTGCGGGCGCTGAGCGGGATCGCTTCCGATGGACACTTTGTGCGGCCGCACACGGTTATAGCCGGCCAGGTGCCGGAGGATTTCCAGCACGCGATCATCGACAGCTTCCCCGGGTCGGGCGAGAAGACCGTGAACCTTGATCCTGGTACCTGGATGACGGTGACAGAGGGCATGGCGGCGGCGACCACCACCGGCACGGCGGCAGCCAGCCATATTGAAGGCGTGGACTTTGCCGGCAAGACGGGCACGGCGCAGGTGGTGGGCGGCGGCGATACACACGTGAAAGGCGGTGCCCGCACGCCGAACTCCTGGTTCGTGGGCATGGTGCCGCGGCGCAATCCCGAACTGGCCGTGGTGGTGCTGCAGGAGCACGGCGACTGGGGCGCAAATTCGGCGCACATTGCCCAGGCGATTGTGACCACGTATGTAAATAAGGAGCGTAAGCGCTCCAACAACCTGCTGCAGAAGGCGAGCGAACCGGTGAAGCCGGTGGAAGTAGGCGCGGTGTGGACGACTCCGGACGGAGCCGATCCCAAGCGGGTAGCCGAGCAGCTTCACAGCGGGCATTTCTTCGTGGATACGGCAACATCGGCACAGCAGGTGGCAATGAAGCCCGTGAGCCTTGAGGCGTTGTTGGACGCGGTCCCACTGCGCTGGAAAGAAGGGCTTCGCTAATGCGCCGCATCTTGAGCTTTCGCGATTTTGACTGGGGACTGCTGCTGATTGTGCTGCTTCTCTGCGGGATCTCGGTGATGGAGATTCACTCCGCAACCTTGCACACCAAGTACATTGGTTTCGACAAGAAGCAGGTAGCGTGGGTGGTGGGCGGCCTGTTTGCGATGTTTTTGTTTTCACGCATCGACTACCACAAGCTGATCGACATTGTGCCGTGGTTCTACGGGTTCTTCGCATTGGCCCTGGCGGCGGTGCTGGTCCCCGGCATCGGACATAAGGCTCTCGGCGCCCGGCGCTGGATCAAGCTGGGGCCCATCCTTTTTCAGCCCTCGGAGTGGATGAAGCTGGTGATGATCCTGATGGTGGCGCGGTACTTCGCCAACCTGGGAGGCAGGTCGCTGACCTGGAAGGAGATATTCAAAGCCTTTGGGCTGGTGGGCGTGCCGCTGCTCTTGATCCTGAAGCAGCCGGATCTGGGCACGACGCTGACCTACGTGCCGGTGTTGGTGATCGGCTTGTTTCTGGGCGGGATCGACTGGAAGCAGGCGGCGATCCTGGTGACTGCGGCCATGGTGCTGGTGATGGGCGGATGGAGCAGCGGCAAGCTACTGAAGCCCTATCAGAAAGCGAGGCTGACTGGCTTCATCAACCCTGACAATGATCCGCGCGGCGCCGGATACCAGGTGCTCCAAGCCAAAATCGCGGTGGGTGCGGGCGGCATCTGGGGCAAAGGCGCGGAGAAGGGGACGCAGACGCAGGGCGCGTTCATTCCCATCCCGCACGCGGACTTTATCTTCGCGGCGTTTTGCGAGGAACATGGGTTCGTGGGCGCGATATTCGTGCTGCTGCTATACTTCCTTGTATTGATGCGTTTGATTCAAAACGCTCAAACAGCCGCCGACCTTGCCGGATCTCTGATTATTATGGGGATTGTGGCTGCGCTGACCTTCCAGATCATGGTCAACGTGGGCATGGTCATAGGCTTTATGCCGGTCACCGGAATCCCTTTACCGTTATTGAGTTACGGCGGATCTTCGGTACTGTTCACCTTCCTGGCGCTGGGCGTGGCGAATAACGTGCGCATGCGCCGGTTCGTGAACTAGCCAGCATCAAACGGTTTGTTCCAAAGAGCGGCGCACGGTGCGCCGCAAGGAAAGAGTTTTCAATCACTTGGCCGGCCAGGTTCCAAAGGGACCGCGGGCCCGGCAGGATTGGGTTCATGAGCACGCAGAAACGGGTTGGCTGCAGGCAAGGTGCCCCGGAGCGCGCGAGAGGCAGGGCTAACAATGACCCCTCTCAGGTAGCGTGGCACGTCTGGGCGTTTGCAGTCAGTGTAACGGCCCCGTTCATGTCAATGATTGTGTTGGCGTGGAGCAGGTTGGCCACAAAATTTCTGCAAAAGGATCAGCCACATAGACATCGCGTTCAGCCTCAGGTTGAGGTTGAACTCCCTGGATCCCCGCCGCCCCCAGGGGCGCGTGTACGCCAGCTTGGCCGGCATCTAGCCCGCCAGCTTACGTCTCCGGGTGCTCCAGAGTCTCCAGGTCATCCTGCCATTCCCCTGCCTACCGGATTCGCGACTTCCCTCTTGGGCCTGCCGTATGACCCGGCCGATTTTCGCCGGGCGGAAAGGCAAGATGGCAAAAGAGATTTGTATCTCCTCTACGCCGCATGAGACGCGGCTCGCGATTCTGGAAGACGACCAGCTCGCTGAAATTTATTACGAACGCGAAAACGAATACACCCTGGCGGGTTCCATTTACAACGGGCGCGTGACGCGTGTGCTCCCCGGCATGCAGTCGGCGTTTGTAGATCTGGGACTGGAGCGGGACGCGTTCCTGTATGTCACAGACTTTCTGGAGCTTGAAGACCAGGAAGAGAGCGACGAGATTGAACGGGCGGCGGCCTCGGGCGGCAGCCAGGCACCGCGCGAGGTTCGCCAGGGTGGCGAGCGGGACCGCGAGGGCGGCGAACGCGGCGCCGAACGAGGTGGCGAACGCGGCGCCGAACGAGGTGGCGAGCGCGGTGGCGAGCGCGGTGGCCGACGGGATGGGCGGCAGGAGCGTGGCGGCCGTGATCGTGATCGCGGGCGTGACCGTGAGCAAGGCGGCGACCGGCGGCCGGCGCCGGAAGCGCCAATTGAAGTGCAGCCCGTAGAAACGGCCGTGCAGCTTCCTCCCGAGCCGGTTCATGCAGAACAGGAAGAAGAAGGTCTGGAAGGTGGCGGCAAGCGGTGGCGTGGACGGCGTCGTCGGCGCGGCGGCCGCGGCGGCGCGCAGCCGGGCTCCGATCCGGTGGAGACTGAGGCTGCGGCAGAGACCTACCTCGATCCGCAGGCGGCTCCCGAACTGGATGTGACCGGTGAGCTGCAGGGATCGGGTGAGCGGCACTCCTATTACGAGCGCGAAGCGGCGGCACCGGCCGCGCCGCAAGGAAGGGTCGGGCAGCCCGTCTCGGTAAGACAGCCCGCATCGCAGGAAAAGCCTTTGTCGGGGAGCCGGGCAGAAGCGCCGGCATTTGTGTTGCCGGGCGAGTCGCTGTCGAAGTACGGCGTACAGCCTGCGGCCACGGCTCAGAAACCCGCGGCGCGGGCGCGGCCGTCGTCGACGTCGAAGCCATCCACGATGGTGGAGTCGCCGCTACATTGGGATGGCAGCGGACTGTTGCCGGGCGAGTCGCTGGCGCGGCATCGGAGTCGTGCGGCGGAGGTACCGGCGAGCCAGGTGGATGCGGAGCCGCAGGGCGTGTTTTCCGACGCGGGAAGCAGGTTCGAATATCAGGAGGAGACGGCGTCTGGCGACGAGATGATGGAGTCGGCCTATGTGACGCCGGAAGAGCAGCCACTGCGCGTCGAAGAACTAGAGGAAGAGGAGTTCGTGGCGGAGGAGCAGCCGCTCCAGGCTGAAGAGCTTGTCGAAGAAGAACTGGTTGGGGAAGATCAGCCCATCGAGGACCTTCCGGGCGCGCCGGCGGAGGTCGAAGCGGCCGATGCTGCTCCGGTTGCGGAGACTGCTCCGGCGGCCGAAACCGATCCCTTCGCCGATCCGTTCTTCACGGAGTCGCGGGGGCACCAGGGCCACGAGCATGAGTCGCACGCGCAACACGGCGCGACGGTCAATGAAGAAGAAGCGCGCACCGCGGCTGCCGAGCAGCCCGAGCACGAAGGGCATGTTGACGCGTCGGCGGAAGGCGCGGCACACGGCGAAGCGGAAGAGGACGACCGCAGCGCTTCGCATCATGTGGATCCGCTGCCGCCGAGCGAGTTCCGGCTGTTTGGACTCGGTGGGAAGAAGAAGAAGGATGATGCCTCGGAGTATCCCCCTGCCGTACGTGTGCCTGCGGCGACCGAGCATGAGTCCGTGAGCCGGGCGACAGCGGCTTCGACCTTTGCGCCGGGGCAGGGCCTGGTCGAGGAGGAGACGATCGAGGAAGAGGAGTTCGACGCTCCCGGCCATTCCCATCACCGGCACGAAGAGGGCGATCTCGAGGACTACGAAGAAGAAGAGAAGCACCACACCTCGATCCGCTCGGGAGACCTGGGCGAGATGTTGCAGGAGGCCCACCTCGATCACAAGATACAACTCCGGTTCGACGACAAGGCGGTTGCCGAAGCGGATGAGGACGCTGAAATTGACGATGAAGACGAAGAAGAAGAGGGCGGCGAGGAGCCGGTAGCGACCGAAGGTGCTCCCGCACCGAACCGCGAACGCCGTGATCGAGGCGGACGGGGGCGTCGCGGTCAGCAGCAGCGTGGCGCCGGCGGCAATCGTCGCGGCGGGCCATCGCGCCGTTCGGCGCAGACCTCGGATCTGCCGATCATCAGCGATCTGCTGAAGCCGGGTCAGGAGATTCTGGTACAGATCGCCAAGGAGCCCATTGCCAAGAAGGGTGCGCGGATCACGAGCCACATAGCGCTGCCGGGCCGGTTCCTGGTGTTCATGCCCACGGTTTCTCACGTTGGCGTGAGCCGCAAGATCGCGTCGGACGACGAGCGTCAGCGCCTGAAGCGGATTCTAATCAGTGAGCGTGGCGAGACGGGCGGCGGCTTCATTGTGCGCACCGCGGCTGAGGGTGCGAGCGAGGAAGAACTCCGCGCCGACCTGCGGTTCCTGATTCACCTGTGGGACGAGATCAAGGATCGCTCTGAGAAATCCAAGTCGCCTGCGCTGATCTACCACGATTTGTCGCTGATCGAGCGGATCCTGCGTGACCAGGTAAGCGAGAACTTCTCGGCCATCTGGGTGGATTCGCAGGACGACTACGAGCGGATTGTGCGCTTCCTGAATCGCTTTGCGCCCAACATGGTGCGCAGGGTGAAGCTCTACACCAAGGAGACGCCGCTGTTTGATCACTTCGGGATTCAGGATGAAATCTCGAAGGCACTGCGGTCCAAGGTATGGCTGAAGTCGGGTGGATCGATTGTGATCAACCAGACCGAGGCGCTGGTGGCAATCGATATCAACACCGGCAAGTACGTGGGCAAGACGGCGCGGCTTGAAGACACCATCGTCAAGACGAACCTGGATGCGATTCCGGAGATTGTGCGGCAGATCCGGCTGCGCGACCTGGGCGGCATCATCATCATCGACTTCATCGACATGGACGAGCGCAAGAACCGCTTCAAGGTAATGGCGGCGCTCGAAGAGGCGCTGAAGCAGGATCGGGCGCCGACCAAGGTGCTTCAATTCAACGATTTCGGACTGGTGGCGATTACGCGTAAGCGCGTGAAGCAGTCACTGGAGCGGACGCTGAGCGTGCCGTGCCCCACCTGCCAGGCAACCGGCATGGTGAAGAGCCCGGCCACGGTGGCTAACGAGATCTACATTGAGCTGCGGAAGATGCGGCGGCACTTCGAGAATCCCGATGTGCTGGTGCGCGTCCACCCTGAGACGGTGAAGGTGCTGAAGGCCAACAATGCACGCTGGTTGACGGACTTCGAAGACCTGACGGGCAAGAGCATCCTGGTGAAGAGCGATGCCACGCTGCATCCGGAGCAGTTCGATATCCAGGGGTAAAAGTCAGGGAAAAAGGACAGAGGGAAAGAGGAACGAGGGAGGGCCGGAGCGAAAGCTCCGGCCCTCCCTGTTTTGGACTACTCAGGGGAGAATGCGGAAGGGCGTTTAGCGCAGCGGGGAGGCGGAGCCTGCGAGGGTGGCAAGGACGAGGGAAGCGATGAGGCAGGCGGCGAAGATAAGGCCGGCGCGGGTGGCGCGGGATTCGAGGTTGCTCATGGGGTTGCGGGTCCTCCGTCTCGCTTAGGTGTTCCAGGTCACTTGAACGGTTCTAGTTTCGCGGAAGAGAGACGTGTGTGGCAGTGATGGAAGTCACACGCCAGTGGTGCGGAGAGTCGTGGCCGAGGAAAAGTGGTGGATTCGCCGTTTCACTCTGTCTACAGAAAGAAGCCGGCGATTTGTGGTGGAACGGGCAGAGGCCGAGTGAGGTTCGTGGTCTCCCCATCCTGTCGACAGAAAGAAGTCGCCAGGAAAGGGCACGGGGATGTTTCAGCGAGGCGGCGGCGCGCCTGTGAGGAACACCAGTTCGGAGCTGAGGGGCTGGGCGAGGGTGAGGGTGAGGCCTTGCAGGAGTTCGCGGCCTGTGGCGGGTCGGTCGGGCGAGGTGCCGTCCTGGAAGTGCAGGGTGTAGGTTTGGGCGGGGTCGAGGCCCGCGAGCGGGAAGGCGTGTTGCGGCTCGCCGGGGGCTGAGCCGCGGAAGGCGTAGACGACACCCTGCTTGCGGGCGGGGTTCCAGTATTCGAGAGCGTCCCAGTGCATACCATCCGGGCGAGGCGAGATGTGGAAGAGCTGGGCGTCACGGATGAGGGGGCGGAGTTTCTCCTTGTAAAGGGCGATGGCGTCTTTCGCGGACTGATGCTGCTCGGGTGTCCAGGCGGAGGTGTCGAGCATGAGGGTGAGCCAGCCCATCATGCCGCTGCGCAGCATGTAGAGGAAGTTTTCGGGCCAGGGAGTGGGCCATTTTTCCACGTAGCTTTCAAGCATGGCGGTGGGGAGCATGTAGCTGGTGTCGTAGAAGGCGCGGCGGTTGGAGAGCGGGTCGTAGGAGTCGGTCATGGAGAAGTAGTCGCCGTGGGCGGCGGAGCCGAAGTCGATCATGCGGCCGCCGTCGTTGCAGATCTCGAAGAGAAGGCCGGGGTGGCGGGCGCGGGTGCGGGCGTAGATGTCGTAGTAGGCGCGGGTGGCGTGGTAGCTGACGTCGGTGGAGTTATCGGCATCGACAAAGTCGAAGCCGGAGTCGTGGGTGATCCTGATGGTGCTCTGGTTGGGAGGGGCGTGTGGGTGATCGCGTCGGATGCAGCCCTGCGCGACGAGGTAGCCGTCCTGCTCGAGCATGTCGAGGTGGTTGTCGTCGATGAGGCGGTTGACCTCTTTCAGTAGATGGTCGTGGGCGGCGGGAACGCCGAGGTCGACGGTCTCACCTTTGAACTCTTCTGGCTTCCAGTTGGGCGGGAGATCGCTGACGATCCAGTCGGCGACTTTGGGGTCGCGGACGTTGAGCGCGTCATGTTCCGGGCTGATGCCGGCCTGCGTCCAGTCGACCCAGATGCCGAAGCGGAGGCCCTGGCGGTGGGCTTCGTCGGCGATGGGGGCGAGCCCGCGCGGGAATTTGTTGGGGTCGGGGTACCAGTCGCCGACGCCGCGGAACCAGCCGGCGTCGATGTGGAACATTTCGACACCGAGCTCTTTGGATTCGGTGATCATGCGAAGGGCGAGGGGCTCGTCGACGGCCATGCCGCTGCCCCAACTGTTGTTGACCACGTAAGGATAGTGAGGATCTTTCCAGGTGAGGGGGTTGCCGAGGGCGGCGCGGATCCAGGGGCGGAGCTGATTGGCAGCGCCGTCAGGCCCGCCCGAGAAGGCGCCGAAGAAGACGGTCGGGGTTTCAAAGCTGCCGCCGGGAGTCAGGCGGGTGCGGAAGGGGCCGGGGACCGGATTCAGGCCGAGGACCGCGGTGATGCGGTTGGCGTGACGTTCAACGGAGATGCGGGTGCGGCCGCTGAATTCGATGCCGGCGTACCAGCCTTGCTGGGGTTGTGCGTTGTTGAAGACGAGGACGGCAGGGATGATTTCGCGGGGTTCGCCGGGGCCTGGATGTGCGTAGGTGGAAGATGTGCCGGTCCAGTTGTAGCTGTCGGCGATGGTGTCGAGGTGAGTGCCCTGCGGAGAAGGTTTGTCTGCGCCTTTTTCGACGTAGAAGGCGCGGGGGTCGTCGCCGGGGTGTACACGGATGTCGAGGCGGAGGGAGTCGATGAGGGGAAGCCATATCTCCTGGTTGCCGAGGTTCTCGACGGTGATTGTGTGCTCAATGGGGCCGTGGCTAGCGGGCGCGCGCCACGCCCAGCGAAGGCGGAGGCGGGGTTGGGCGGATTCGTAGACGAGGACGGCGAGGTCGGGGTAGTGATGCTCGTCGAGTTCGGGCTTGTGCTGCCAGGTGAGGGGGACGGAGATGCCGCTCGCTTCTACGGAGGCGGGGAGGGATTCTTCGGCGCGGTTGGAGACGTCGAGGTGATTGCCCTGCATGACGGCGATTTGCGGGTTGGCGTGAAGGCCGTCGAGCATGAGGCTTACGTCGTAGGTGCGGACGATGGGTTGGGGTGGGACGGTGGTGGCGTGGGCGGGGGTCGCCAGGAGAAGGAAAGCGAAGAGGGCGAGGTGTTTCATGACGTACGTTGATTAGACGCCATCGGGGTAAGAGTGCGGCCTGGGCGGCGTGAGGCGGAAAGGCAGAGTCGCTGACCCGCTAACTTGCTGACCCGCCAACTCCGCTCTAGTGGTCTTCGTCGCGGAACATGGGGTGTGGGATGAGGCGGCGGTAGTCGTCGTTCGTCGCGTTGTCGAGGCAGGCTTCGATGATGGTGCGGCCCAGGGGATCGAGGTGGGGGACGAGGAACTGCTGGAGTTCTTTAGCGAAGAACTCGCGCCACTGGCGGGCACCTTCTTGGTAGACATCGGGGCCGCCCTGAATCTGCTCTTCAACGCGGAAGAAGACGCGCGGGATGATGGAGCCTTCCACTTTGAGCTGGCTGGGGATGTAGCCGAGGAGGGCGCAGGGAGCTTCGTCCACCTGCTCGCGGCCGAACTTGGCCGAGCCGCGGCGGGCGAGGTATTCCCGGGCGATCCACTCCGCCATGAAGCCGACTTTCCAGGCGCCAATGTGCTGGTTGGGGATGAGGACGTGGCGAGTTTCGGGTGTGTCGATGATCTGGCGGAGGAGCAGGTTGGCCTGGTCGACGCGGCGACCGGTGGCGAATGCCCAATAGGAGCCGACTCCTTCGGATTGCATTTCCTTTGACTTGCTGGCCTGGATGCTGGGGTTGGCATGGCCGCGCGGCGCGACCAGGCGCCAGAGCCAGGCGAGCGCCGGCGAGAGCACGTGCATGAGGCCGAGGATGCCGTAGAGGCGCGCGTCTTTGTGGGTGGCCGGGCAGCGGACGCCGAAGGAGCGGACATCGACGTTGCGCGGGCCGGCGGCGATGTCGGTGATCATGCGGCGGGGAAGGATGACGCGGGGGTTGGGGCAAACCTTTCCGGGAGCGTCTTCGACGTGCTCCCAGGTGAGGCAGGTGCCGCCGGGGACGATGTAGTGGTTGAGGAAGACGAGGGGCTCGGGGGGATCGATGCAGAGGCGCTCGAGGTTGGGGGCGGTGCCGTAGGCGTGAATGTGATCGACGCGGACGAACCAGGCGTTTTCGGCATCGGCAATGGTGAGGCGGCCGGAGCGGCCCTGGTAGCTGGGATGGGCGCAGGCCATGTCGTCGGCGATGGGGCGGAGGTGGCAGGCCTCGGGGAGGTTGAGGGTGCGCTCCTCTTTGGTGAGGACGTTGCGGCCGATGAGGAGGCGGCCGTCTTCCATGCGATGGACGGGTTCGGTCATCTCGGATTTGCCGCCGCCGGAGGCGCCTTCATGCATGAGGATGAGCTGGTTTTCGTAGGGGGTGATGACGGCGACAGCGGCGCAGTGGTTGGTGGTCCAGCCTTCGCGCTCGCCGATGTCGAGGAGCATGGAGTAAACGCCCTTCTTGGCGCTGGGGCCGGGATAGAGGTTGTAGGCGAAGACCTCCTGATGGGTGGCGGCGCGGTCATGAACGACGACCTGGCGGCCGGCGAAGTGGGTGTGGCGGAAGGGTGGGGCGACGAAGAGGACGCCGCCGGTAATGCGGAAATGCGTGGGGACCTGGCTGCGGGGGATCATGCCCTGGAGGTCGGCTAAGGCAGCGGCGAAGAAGGCGGCCTGGCGGGGAACGATGAGCAGCGAGCCGTAACCGAGCTTGTCCTCGCCGGCGTAAAAGGGCATGGCGACGAGTTCCTGGGTTTTGAGCCAGTCGAGCGTCTGCTGGCGGGTCTGGTCGAAGGGTTCGCCGAAGCGCTCGGTGTAGGTGGGCTTGTCTGTGGGGAGGCTGTCGCCGATGACCATGGCGTCAGGGTCGCGGCGGCGCATGGCGGGATCCGGGAAGTTGATGGCGAGGCCGTTGCGGGCCTTGGTGATGACGGCTTCCGCGATGCGGCCAAGGCCGGGGGTTTGAAAGACGGCTTCATAGACGCCGTGGTCGTCGCGGTTGCCGAGCGTCCAATCGGTTTCGCCGGAGGTGCGGCCGAGGGCCCAATCGAGGAGTTGGGTGCGCGTCTCGGGGGTCTGGACCAGCGGAGCGGCGGAGAGAACTTGATGGACGTGGGCGGGGAGTTCGAGGTCGGCCCAGCAGGACTGGAAGTCGAGGACACCGGGGGCGAAGGCGGCAACGGCCATGGCGGCTCTCTTTCTGGTGCGTGCGTTCGGGGAGGTTGGGGCGGATTGCGCCAGGAGTCTCCACCCCTTTTATCCCAAACCTCACCACGATTGGCAGTGAGCGCCGTCACCACCTGCGGTGGGGCCAAGCGCGGCTTCGCCGCCATCCCGGTTGAGGGTGGGGTTCAGTCGCTTCCGCCCGGTTTGGCCCAGGGAGGAACGAGGGCAGGGTGGGTGGGGGGGGTGGGAGTTACGTTTTCGTACACACGGCGCCGGCCCCTGCCTGGTGGGTGGTTTCGCCTTATCTATGCTTTTTGTTCGGGTTCAGGGCGAAAGTTTCGAGGGGGTCTTGTCTTACTACTAAGCCTATTTTTATGAATAATTTAACTGCATAAAATGTATATGCATGCGGGCAGGAAAAAAGGGGACCACCAGGTAATCGTCTGGTTACTCCTCTGAGCTCAGAACGGATTCGGGAGGGAGGGCGCTGAGGGCGTGGCGTGCTCCTGTGATGAGACGCGAGCCTTCTTTTTGGCCGAAGACGCGGAGATTCATGCCGCGGATGACGCAGCAGATGAAGTCCTGAAGGGAGGCCCGGTCGGTGAAGTCGGGCATGGCTTCCCGGTAGGCCTGGTCGGCCAGGGTGCGATTCTTACCGCCGTTTGCGGCGCCCTGCGAGAAGGCTGCCCGGCAGCGCTGGACAGCGGCGATGGCGTGATGGGGAGGGGGGTGGGGGGTGGCGGCTTCCGTGGCTGAGTTGTAGAGCGGGATGGACATGAGTTGGGATCCTCTCGGGCAAGAAAAAGCCGCCGGGGGCGCCGGCGGGCTGGTGTTTTGCTGATCTACTTCAAGGCTAGCAAATTCGATGGGTACTTTGACACGGTTTTCGGAATTATTTTCTGCTTTGTTTTCAGCGGGTTGAGGGGGTTTTCTTCAAGTTGGGGGGCTTGACAGGGTTTTTCGGGGTTATCCGGCCCTGGCCGCAAAACAACGACGCGGCGAGGGGGGGCGGATTATGCGGACTTTGCCTGTGGCTCCTCACGAACAGTCTGGTTGGTTGAGTTTTCCGCCGCCCCTACGGGGCTCCGAAGATTGTGTTGGGCTGCGTACCCAGGACTTTGTCCTGGGCTAATGGCCTGCCGTCCCTCCGGGACTGTGCCTTGGCGGTCGCGATCTCCGGGCTCATTCTGGGTTCATTCCACGGTGCAACTCGTAGCACGCGAGTCGGGCGCGGGTGGGGTTTCCCACGCTAGTCGCAAAGACAAGGACGCGGCGAGGGGTGGGGTGCCGGGGTGGTGGTGGATTATGCGGACTTGCCTGCGGCTCCTCACGAACAGTTTGGTTGGTTGAGTTTTCCGCCGCCCCTACGGGGCTCCGAAGATTGTGTTGGGCTGCGTACCCAGGACTTTGTCCTGGGCTAATGGCCTGCCGTCACTCCGGGACTGTGCCTTGGCGGTCGCGATCTCCGGGCTCATTCTGGGTTCATTCCACGGTGCAACTCGTGGCACGCGAGTCGGCCGGGTCAGGATGACGGGCGGTTCGTGGGTTTCCCAACCTGTCGCCAGAAAAAAGGCGACAGGATGGGGCACCCGGCAACCGGGTTTGTGGGGGTGGCTAGAAGCGGGTCCTTCACTTCGTTCAGGATGACAAGCGTATTTGGATGACAAGCGTTTCAGGATGACAAGCGTTTCTGGATGACAAGGGTTTTTGGATGACAGGCGTTTTTGGGGGTTAGTGGGCGAGGTAGCGGAGGTGGAGGAGGGTGCAGTCGTCCTGGGCGGGGTGGGGGTCATGGAAGTTTTTCACGAGTTGGAGAATCTCGTGGATGTTGGCGGAGGCGGCGCAGGCGTGGAAGCGATCGGTGCCGAACTGTTCTTCGCGGGCGTTTTCAGCTTCAAGGATGCCATCGGTAGCGAGGAGGATGGAGTCGCCGGGTTGGAGGCGGGTGCTGGCGGCGGTGTAGGTGGCTTCGGCGATGAGGCCGACCATGAGGTTGGATTCGAGGAGGGAGGTGACGGAGCCGTTGGAGACGAGGAGCGGCTGAATGTGGCCGCAGTTGACCCACTCGAGCTCACCGCCGGGGTGGAGCTTCATGAGCACGGCGGTCGCGTATTTGCCGACGCTGCGGGTGCAGAGGAAGCGGTTGAGGACGGCGGCGATGGCGGTGAGCGGCTGGTTGGCGAGGAACTGGGCGTGGATGATGCCTTGCAGGGTGGCGGCGACGATGGAAGCGGGGATGCCTTTGCCGGAGACGTCGGCGATGACGATGCCGAGGGCGTCGGGGAGGAGGACGGCGTCGTAGAAGTCGCCGCCGATCTCGCTGCAGGGCACGGCGCGGGCTTCAAGGGCGGCATAGGGCGCCTGGGGAAGATCGACGGACATGAGGCCGGCGTGGATGCGCGCGGCGATGGCGAGCTCTTCGGCGGTCTGGCGGGCGCGCATCTCTCGTTCTGCGAGGAGAGCGTTTTCAAGCAGGGTGGCGGCTTCGTTGGCGATGGTTTCGAGCAGTTCGTGGTCGATGGAGTTGAGGCGGGCGGCGTCGGCCTGGCTATCGAGATAGAGAAGGCCGAGGAGGGTGCCGGGGTGCGCTGCGGAAGAGCGTTTGCGGAGGGGGATGCAGAAGATGCTGCGGATGAAGTTGACGATGACGCTTTCAGAGCGCGCGGCGTCGGCGCGGGTATCGCTGACGTAGAAGCGGGAGGAACCGTGGAGGGCGCTGTGGATGGCGCGGTGCGAGATGCCGGTGTCGTCGAGCAGGGGAGTGCCGTCGGAGCGAAGGCCGAGGGCGAGCCGCATGGCGTCTCCCTGTTCAGGCCGCGTGTCGTCGCGGAGGAAGACGAATCCGCGTTCGACGCCGGTGAGCTGAATGGAGAGCTGCAGGAGGGCGTGCAGGATGTCGGTACGGGCGGGGCCGGAGTTGAGCTTGCGGGCGGCAGAGAGGAGGAAATTGAGCTGGGCGAGTTCGCGGCCGGGTTCGCCGGCGGGTGCGGGCTCGTTCTTGCCTTCCAACGATATGCGGGAGAGAGCGCCGAGGAGGTCTTCAGCGAGTGAGGGTTCACGCTGCTGCGGTGCGGGAGTGCCGGTGTTGAAGCGGAGCTTGATGGCGCTGGGCGAGCCGAGCTGGATGATGTCGCCGGGGCGGAGGCCGGCGCGGGAGACGCGCGCACCGTTCACGAAGGTGCCGAGCGAGCTGTTCTGATCGACGACTTCGTATGCGGAGCCGGCGAGGCGGATGAGGGCGTGGCGCCGAGAGACGTAGCCGTCCCGCAGGCGCAGGTCCTGGTCGGTCTGTCGGCCGATGGAGACGGTGGGGGTGCGCAGCGGGAAGGTATGGGCGCCTTCGCTGTCGGTGTAGGAGAGAAACGCGAGCTGGGCAGAAGAATCCATGGGAAATCCTCAGCCGTCTTGGTTGCAACTCAGTGTGCGGCGTTCGGAGCGGATAGATCAGAAGGCTGAAGCTTGTCGACGGGGATGTGGCGGCCGCGGACCTCGACGATGGCGGAGCGGAGGCCGTCGGATGCCTGCACGAGGCTTTTGAGAGCGTTGACGATGCGGGTGGCGTCGTCGATGATTTTGGGCGCCATGACGATGCAGGCCATGATGGTGGTGGCGATGGCGGTGGCATCGCGGCTATCCATGACTTCGGCTTGAACGGTGTCGACCGAGGGGAGGCCGGCGAGTTCTGCGTGGAGTTTTTGTGCGAGCGCGTCCATGTCGGTACCGGGCTGCGCGTCGAATTGAATGGTGACCTCTGCCATTCGTTTTCTCTCCCGTGGGATGGGTAAATTCTCGTCGATTCTACACTGCGTCGGGCGGTGCAGGAGGCAGATTTTGCAGGCGTTTGCCGGGAGGAGACCGGGGCGGTGTCTGGCTTCAGGAGACTGGCTGAACTAACGAGGCTGATCGGCACG
>NZ_DASXYM010000063.1:0-44650 GCF_036502485.1 Occallatibacter sp.
TACGCCCAGCGCTGCGGGAGTTGCCACGATCAGGCGGTGCCCAGGATCCCGCCGCGCTCCGTGTTGCAGCATCGAACCAGCGGATACATTCTCAAAGTTCTGAGATCCGGCGTAATGAAGGAGCAGGCGGCAGGAATTCCGGCACAGCAGCGCATGGCGCTCGCAGATTGGCTGGGGCGCAAAACGGCGGAGCCTGTGGATGCGGCGCAGGTGCCAAACCGGTGCGGGAACGGTGAGCCCGCTGCGGGAAATCCGGCGCACGCGTGGACGAGCTGGGGCGGCGGCGTGACGAACCTGCGTTTCCAGCCGGCGGCCGCGGCTGGTTTGAACGCCGCGACGACGGGGCGGCTGCGGTTGAAGTGGGCGTTCGGCGTGCCTGACGTGACGGCCATGCGCGCACAGCCGGTGGTGGAGAACGGAACCGTGCTGTTTGGGGGCGGAACCATGCTGTATGCCGCAGACGCGTCCACTGGATGTTCGCGCTGGGCCACGGAATTGCCGGCGCCGCTGCGGAGCGGGCTTGCGATGGGAACTGTGGGCGGGAAGAAGCTTGTGTTTTTCGGCGACGGCGGAGCCAATGTGCACGCGGTGGACGCGGTGAGCGGAACGCCGGTATGGCAGACGCATGTGGAGAAGCATCCAGCCGCGGTGGTGACGGGAACGCCGCTTTTCCACGAGGGACGGTTATACGTGCCGGTGGCATCGATTGAAGAGGGGGCGGCCATGGTGCCGGGCTATGTGTGCTGCACCTTCCGGGGGAGTGTGGTGGCGCTCGACGCTGCGACCGGCGAGGTGCTTTGGCAGGCGTATACGATCGACCAGGCTGCGACGGTGGCCAGGACGAACAAGCTGGGCGCGCACAGCCTGGGCCCGTCGGGTGTGGGCGTCTGGTCCACGCCGACGGTGGATGTTGCCAAGAAGCTGATCTACGTGGCCACGGGCGACAACTATTCCGATCCGCCGACAGAAGGAAGCGACGCGGTGCTGGCGCTTGCGATGGACACGGGAAAAATTGTGTGGTCGCGGCAGTTCTCAGCCAACGACGCGTTCAACGTGTCGTGCGTGATGCCAGGGCCAAAGAATTGCCCGGATGCGGGAGGACAGGACTCCGATTTCGGCGCGTCGCCCATACTGCTGTCGCGATCCGGCGGGCGCCGCATTCTGCTGGTGGCGCAGAAGTCGGGGGCGGTGTACGGGATTGATCCCGACCAGGAAGGCAAGCCGCTGTGGAAGGCTCAACTTGGAAAAGGAGGAATGCTGGGCGGTGTGGAGTGGGGCCCGGCGACCGATGGGAAACGGCTCTATGTTGCGATCTCGGATGAGTCATTCACCGCACAGGGCCTGGACCCGGCGAAGGGAGGCGGGCTGTATGCGCTTTCGCTGGATACAGGAAAGCAGGTGTGGATGGCTGAGCCCTCCCCGTGCGATAGCCGCCAGCCTTGCAGCCCCGCGCAAACCTCGGCCGTGACCGCCATTCCCGGCGTGGTGTTTTCAGGCGCCTTAAACGGGCATTTGCGGGCATTTTCGTCCGCGGAAGGGCGGGTGCTTTGGGATTTCGATACCGGAGAGGCGTTCGAGACGGTGAACAAGGTTCCCGCCAAGGGAGGGTCGATCAGTGTGGCCGGACCGGTGGTGGCCGGTGGAATGGTTTATGTGCTCTCAGGGTACGACACATTTGGCGAAGCGCCGGGGAACGTGCTGCTGGTGTTCAGCGTGGATGGGAAGTGAGAGCCGGCCGGAGCCAACCCAGACGCAATGAGCAAACAGAACGGCCACTCCACGCCGACCAGCGGCAGCCTGACGGCGGGGGCGGAGGTGTCGATCGAGGTCACGTCGCCGGGCTCCGCCAACTCCTATCTTCGCCACACCGGCGTCAAACGGGACGCAGGGGAGGCGAAGGCTGATGCAGCGGCCTGGCTGAAAGCCGATCGCAGGCGAGAGCCCATCAACAAAACGGCCACCCCGAAGGGTGGCCGTTTTGCCGTATCCGTCAAGGACGAGTGGAGTGGTTACCGCTCGTTCTTGCGCCAGTTGATCAGATCGCCGAGAGTGGTGGTCGAGCTGGAGACGGGAGCCTTGTGGGTGCTCTCCTTGTAGTGCTCCACCGTCGCGCGGCTGGCTTCGTGAGCCGTCGAGCGCAGGCTGAGTCCTACCTTCTTCTCTTCCACGTTGATCTTGATGATCTTGAAGTCGTGCTCGTCGCCCTGGTCCATCTTGGCCGGGGTGCCGTCGTCGCTCACTGCCTCGGAGATGTGGCAAAGACCTTCCACACCCTCGGCAATCTCGACGAAAGCGCCGAACTGAGCGGTGCGCAGCACCTTGCCGTGCACCACGTCTCCTACGCGATGGGTAGCGAAGAAGCTCTCCCAGACATCGGGCTGGAGCTGCTTGATGCCCAGGGAGAGGCGGCGGTTCTGCGGCTCGACGCCGAGAACGACAGCCTTGACCTTTTCGCCCTTCTTCACGACTTCAGACGGGTGCTTGACGCGCTTGGTCCAGCTCAGGTTCGAGACGTGAACAAGGCCGTCGATGCCGTCTTCGATTTCGATGAAGGCGCCGAAGTCCGTCAGGTTGCGTACGCGGCCTTCCACGATGGTGCCGGCCGGGTAACGCTCCGTCAGGTGCTCCCACGGGTTTTCGAGAAGCTGCTTCATGCCCAGGGAGATGCGGCGGTCGTTGGGGTTGACGCTGAGGACAACCGTCTCCACCTCGTCGCCGGGCTTGACCAGCTTGGAGGGGTGCTTGAGGCGCTTGGACCAGGTCATCTCGGAGAGGTGAACCAGGCCTTCAATGCCCTGCTCGAGCTCAACGAACGCGCCGTAGTCGGTCACCGACAGGACGCGGCCCTTGACGTGCGCACCCACCGGGTAGCGCTCCGAGGCATCGAGCCACGGGTCAGGGGTGAGCTGTTTGAAGCCGAGCGAGACGCGCTGCTTATCTTTGTCGAACTTGAGCACCTTGACCTGGATCTCGTCGCCGACGTTGACCAGGTCGCGGGGATGCGTGAGGCGTCCCCAGCTCATGTCCGTGATGTGCAGCAGGCCGTCAATGCCGCCGAGGTCAACAAACGCGCCGTAGTCGGTCAGGTTCTTCACCGTGCCGGTAAGCACGGCGCCCTCGCCGAGCTGCTCAAGGGTGCTGGAACGCTTGGAGTTCTGCTCTTCCTCGAGAATCTCCTTGCGGGAGACCACCACGTTGCCGCGCTTCTTATTGAGCTTGATGACGCGAACTTCAATCTGCTGGCCGAGATAGCCGTCGAGATTGCGGACCGGCCGGATCTCGAGCTGCGAGCCGGGCAGGAACGCCTTCATGCCGATGTCGACGGTGAGACCGCCCTTGACGCGGCTCACGATGGTGCCGATCACGGGAGTCTTCTCGTTTGCAGCCTTTTCGATCGTGTCCCACACCCGCAGGCGCTGTGCCTTCTCGTAGCTGACGAGATAGCCGCCTTCCGGCTCCTCGCGCTCGATGACGACTTCGATCACGTCGCCGGCCTGGAACTTGGCGGCGCCGGTGTGATCGACAACCTGCTCCAAAGGCACGAGGCCCTCGGACTTGAGACCTACGTCAACCACCAGGTGCTTCTCGGTCTGCTTGATGACCGTGCCGGAAACGACCTTGTCGCCATATTCGGCAACAGCGGCGGCCTCGGCGGCCTGCTCGCGCTCGAAAGCTTCGAGAGCGGCGGAGAAGTCTTCCATGGAGTCCATGTGCTCGGCGTCGGGCGCATGCTTTGCGGCTTTGTGCGCCGGCGCGGCGGCCGGAACTGCTGCTACAGCAGCGGGAGCCGTTTCAGATGCGTCGGCTACCTGCTCGTTTGCAGCTTCGGGCTCGCTGGCAATTGCCTGCTCGATCGCGGATGCCTGCTCGGCACCAGCAGCCTGCTCAGCGGCAGCGACCGGCTCAGCGGCAACTACCGGTTCGGTAGCGGCTGCCTGCTCGGGGGCGGCTTGAAGCTCGATTGCGGGTACCTGCTCGGTATCGGCTACAGGATCAGTAGCAGCAACGGGCTCGGTTAGGGCATCGGCGTCCAGCGCGGGAGGATTGACTTCAGCGGTCTCGGGGTTGGACGTGGATTCGTGCAACGGCTGTTCTTGCTCCGTCGCAGGCTGTTCGAGGGTGGGCATTTCCAATTCGGTGTTCAGGGTTGTGCTCTCGGTTTCGGGATTGAGGACGTCTGCCATCACTGCTGCTCCAGGACTCCATGCACCGGCCAATTGCTTATTTGTGTACCGGGACCCCTACGCAGCGGGTGCGAAGGTGGCCTTGGGCCAGATTCCCTTCAAGGCTGCATGTGCATGCGGAGTTTTCTTCAGGGACGAGCTCTCGACCGGGATGAAATCCGGTCCAGAAATTATTCGTCACCTTTAGGAAACACCCGGCAGGCAACTGCAGGCTGGAGGGCGGCCGCAGCTCACTGCTGGAATCCGCGCAGGAAGCTACGCTTTCAAGTGTATCAACCTTCAGATTCATGGTCAACGAATCAAAAGGGGGCAGCCGCGCTTGAAAGTGGACCTCTTATCTGATGCTGACGGCGGAAAAACGATGGAAATTCTCCTGGCTTCCGCGGCCCAGGCGCTGATATCAAGTTGCAACCGTCGGGCCGTATAGTCGTTCTCAGAGCCCAATCTTCCTAAAGGATTCTCAAAAGAGATGAGAAATGGCCGTGTTTTGCGGTTGTGTATGGCGGCTGCAGCTCTGGTGGCAGCTCGCGCCGGAGCTGCCGAGTCTTGCAAGCTGACCAGTTACGCTTCCTCGTGGATGGAAACGGGGACGCCGTTTTCGGTAGCATGCCCCTCCGGCAACTACACGGGCCACCTGGTGACTACGCCGGCGAAGCGGTTTTTCCGCCGCGGACACATGATGCTGGTGTTGGATCAGCCTGTGGTGGTGCACCCCAGGAGGGTGGGCGATGAGGGAAAGATCCAGCCGGGCCGGGGGAGGCAGATTTCCAGCATGCTGCTGGATGGCGGGGCGGGTATCGGCACCAAGGACCTGACCGACGAGCTGGCGGGTACGGTGTTCAAACCATGGATGATGATCCCGATCACAACGGTATCGCTGGCGTTTTTCTCCACCGGAGGCGACGTGCTGCTGAAGCCGGGACACAAGCTCGAGCTTGACTCGCGGAGAGACTGAGGGCGGGGTCAGCCCCCAGGCCTTATCTTGCATACATGGATCTTCTTTGGACTCCGTGGCGTTTTGCCTACATTACCGGGGCCGATCAGCGGGCCAGGAAAGGCGTCCCTCGGGAGCTGGACGCCTGGCCCGGGGACCTGGGATGCGTTTTCTGCAACCTGATTGCCGCGGTGGATTACGTTGTGGAACACGGCATGAGCCGGGATCGGGCCGAGGCCGCCGGGGGCATCGTGGTGCGCGGCAGCAACTGCTTTGTGAGCCTGAATGCCTATCCTTATACCTCCGGGCACGTAATGGTGATGCCCTACGCTCACCTGGACCGGCTGGCCAAGGTTCCCCCCGATGCCGCCCACGAGATGATGGATCTGGCGCAGAAAACGGAGCGGGTTCTGGACGCGGTGTACCGGCCGCAGGGCTTTAATTTTGGGTTAAATCTGGGGGAGGCGGCGGGAGCGGGTGTCGCCGGCCACCTGCATCTGCACGCCATGCCCCGCTGGGTAGGCGACACCAACTTCATGACGACGGTGAGCGAAACCCGGGTGGTTCCTGAGGACCTGGACACCACGTGGCGGAGGCTGCGGGAGGGGTTTGCCGGGATTCAGTGAGCCGTGCGGCCAGCCCCGGGTGGGGCGGCAACCTGCCGACAATTTTGCATTAATCGAGCTGGACCGAGAGCTCACGTTCGCTGGGGACTGATGAAGTACTTGCGTCGAAAGAACAGCGCCAGGTTGACGAGCGCAATCATTACTGGAACTTCGACCAGGGGCCCAATCACAGCCGCGAACGCCGCGCCTGAGTTGATGCCGAACACGGATACGGCAACAGCAATCGCCAGTTCGAAATTATTCGAGGCGGCTGTGAACGAAAGGGTTGCGGTTTTGGGGTAATCCGCGCCCAGTTTGCGGCTCATATAAAACGAGACCAGGAACATGAGCGCGAAGTAGATCAGGAGCGGTACGGCAATTCTGAGCACGTCCAGGGGCAGGCGCACGATGTAGCTGCCTTTGAGAGAGAACATCACCGCGATCGTGAACAGGAGGGCGACGAGCGTTATGGGGGCGACGCGCGGCACGAATTTACGGTCGTACCATTCGCGGCCTTTCGCCCGGACCAGCACGGTGCGCGTCAGGAACCCGGCGACAAGGGGGATTCCGAGGTAGATGAAAACACTCCTGGCAATTTCACTGATGGGAACGTTGACCTGGGTGCCGCGCAAACCGAACCAGCCGGGCAAAATCGAGAGAAACACCCACGAGTAGAGAGAGTAAAAGAAAACCTGGAACAGAGAGTTGAACGCCACCAGCCCGGCTGCATATTGGGTATCGCCCTTCGCCAACTCGTTCCACACGATCACCATGGCAATACAACGAGCCAGACCGATCATGATGAGGCCGGCCATGTACTCCGGATAGCCGCGCAGGAATACGATGGCGAGCGCGAACATCAAAACCGGCCCGATCAGCCAGTTCTGCACGAGCGAGAGACCGAGCACTTTCTTGTTGCGGAACACCTCGTGGATCTCTTCATAGCGGACCCGCGTGAAGGGCGGATACATCATCAGGATCAAGCCAACTGCGATGGGCACTGAAGTTGTGCCCACGCTGAAACGGCTCAGGAACGGTACCACGCCTGGAGCAGACCAGCCGAGCGCCACTCCAAACAGCATCGACGCGAAGATCCATCCCGTCAGGTAGCGATCCAGAAAAGACAAACGACTTTTGCTCACCGTGCCTCCCAGGACTGGCCGATCCGGTCGATCTCCCGTTTGATAGCCATGGTGTCGAGCGTCCCCAGTGGCAACGAGAGGAACAGTCCGATTCTGCGGTCGAGCACGGTGAAGGCGTCGCGGAATGCACGGGCGATCTGTTCTGGAGTCCCCTTGACCGCGGCAGGGTCAGCGATGCCCCAGTGCGCCGTCATGGGCTGCCCCGCCCAGTATGGACATGTCTCCTTTGCTGCGTTGTCGCACACCGTGAAAATGAAATCGAGCCGGGGTGCGTTGGGCGCGGAGAACTCGTTCCATGACTTGCTACGCAACCCGGCTGCGGACATCCCTGCGGATTCGATCTGCCGAATTGCCTCGGGACGCGGCTGTCCGCTGGGATGGCTGCCCGCGCTGTGGGCGGTGAACTTGCCGTTGCCCCTATGGTTCAAAATCGCCTCAGCCATGATGGAGCGCGCGGAGTTGCCGGTGCAGAGAAACAGAACGTTGTAGGGATCGGCCATGTCTTATGCCTTCACTCCCGCCAGCGCAGTTGTGCAGCAGCCCGCCTGGCAGCAGGCCGCCGCGGGCTTTGTGGCGCGAATGAAGGCACTGAAGAACTTGTCGTTCACCTCGGCAGCGAGGGTATCCACGTCGACGCCGGCCTCGGTGAGGAAGTGACGGGCATCCTCCACGTTGTAAACGCGGATGGGTTCGATCGATACGTCTTCGAATCCGGCGGCGTTCAGCTTGGAGATGTACTCGCTCTGCTGGAGAGCGCCGGCGATGCAGCCTACCCAGAGCAACATGCTTTTGCGTACCTCTTCGGGTACGGTTCCTCGAACCACCACGTCGGAAACAGCGAACCGTCCGCCCGGCTTCAGCACGCGAAAGGCTTCACGGAGAACACGATCTTTGTTTGAGGACAGATTGATTACGCAGTTCGAAATGATCACATCGACCGAGTTGTCAGACAACGGGATATTCTCGATTTCTCCCTTGAGGAACTCAACGTTCGTGAGGCCCGCCTGCTTTTGATT
Organism: Occallatibacter sp.; assembly: GCF_036502485.1. GTDB lineage: Bacteria > Acidobacteriota > Terriglobia > Terriglobales > Acidobacteriaceae > Telmatobacter. The sequence goes on from NZ_DASXYM010000063.1 coordinate 7,882, forward strand.
TTCGCGTGCAAGCGCCAGCATCTCGTCGGTCATATCGAGCCCGTAGGCTTTACCCGTCGGCCCGACGCGTTGCGCGGAGAGCAGCACATCGATGCCGCCTCCGGCGCCAAGATCAAGCACGGTTTCTCCGTGCCGGAGGTCGATCAGGGCAGTCGGATTGCCGCATCCGAGAGAAGCTCTCACTGCTTTCTCAGGAACGGCTCCCGTCTGATCGGCACTGTAGAGATTTGTAGTGATTGGATCGCAACACCGGAGACCAGGATCGCAACACGCCTGTAAATTGCCTGCCTCGGCCACCGCGCGTGCGGCGTTTCCGTACTTTTCCTTGACCTGTTCCTGGACGCTCGCTGCCATGATCGCTTCTCCTCGCATATGCCAAGGCGAATATATTTTCTAGTGGACACATTTGTCAAGGCGTATACGATAAGGATGTGAGTCGATCCCCTGAGGCCTACGATCTGGCGTTCTTGTTTTCCGCGTTGTCGGATCGCACCCGGCTCCGCCTGTTGAACCTGATGGACGGCAGGGAGGTGTGCGTCTGCTATTTCGTTGAGATTCTGGGGCAAAGCCAACCCAAGATTTCGCGTCACCTGGCCTATCTGAGGCGTGCCGGCATTGTTGCCGCGCGGCGGGAAGGAAAATGGGTGCACTACAAGATTTCAGTGCCTGCGGATACGGGCGCCGCAAAAATCCTGCGCGAGACACTGACCGTGCTGAGAGCGAACAAAGGAATGCAGGCAGACCTCACGCGCCTCAACAAGTCATGTTGCACACCCCAGAGGGTTGCCACTCTGGATGGCGCGCCTATACCTATCCGTGTGGAGGCGCTCGCCAGTTCCTCCTGCTGAGCTATTTTGTGCGGGCCAAAGACTCGCTAGCGACGGCACGCGCAGGGATGTTCAATAGAGAAACAGTTTATATTTTCTTGACACTCCTGCCGCTGCGAACCTATAGTGCGGGTCGACCCTCGCGAGCACGGCGAAGCGGCTCTTAATTCCCTTTCGTGTTGTACCGAGCCTCAGCCGTTGCCCACAGCAGACCACCAGGAGAGAAACGCGGAATGAGCTTGGCATGGAAGAAATACGCCTTGGCGGCGATTGTTTTTGGTTTCGGCATTGGTACGGCCGGTGGGCAGAGCACGCCTGATGCCCTGAAGAAGGGGTTTGAAAATCCGCCCAGCAGTGCGCGTCCGCGCGTGTGGTGGCATTGGATGAATGGCAACATCACCGAAGAAGGAATCAAGGCGGATCTGGAGTGGATGCATCGCGTGGGATTGGCGGGATACCAGAACTTCGATGCGGCGCTGCAGACGCCGCAGGTGGTGGACAAGCGCCTGGCTTACATGACTCCTGAGTGGAAGAAGGCCTTTCTCTACGCCACCAAGTTGACTGACCAGTTAGGCATGGAAGAGGCGATTGCGGGCTCGCCGGGGTGGAGCGAGAGCGGCGGCCCGTGGGTTCCTGCCGCGCAGGGGATGAAGAAATATGTGTGGAGCGAGACGCAGATGAAGGGCGGCCAGCCGTTCCATGGCGTGCTGCCGCATCCTCCGTCGAATACCGGGGCGTTCCAGAACATGGGCATCCACGAACAGTTTGGCGGGGAGGCGGAGAATCCTCCGCGGTTTTACGCCGATGCTGCAGTGATTGCCTATCGCCGCACGGCCGCGGATGCTCCCATGGACGCGGGTCAGGTGAAGATCACGTCCAGCGGCGAGGGGCTTGATGCGGCCATGCTGAGTGACGGCGATCTGGAGAAGAGCACCAAGGTCCCCATTGCCGCGGTGGGAGAGATTTCATGGGTCCAATACGAGTTCCCTGCTGCGCAGACCATCCGCGCCATCACCTATGCGATGAGAGACCCCAATTTCATTGAGGCGATGATGACGGGGCGGCCGCAGAGAAACCTCGAGGCAAGCGACGACGGCCAGAGCTGGCGTCCGCTGCATCGGAGCGCAACGGGCGAAGGGGCCGCGGTTAGTTGCTACACGTGGCTTTGAAATGCGGTGCGGAAGCCGTAGCTCTCAGCCATGTCGGCCAGGCTGCGCATCTGGTGCGCCCTGAGCCTGCCGCCGGCAATGCGCAGCCGCGGCAGGCACGTGCAATGCCGCCGCTGCGCGCTTCTTCTCCAGCAACTCCGCGGATCGCTCCGATAGCTCCTTGATGAGGAAACCCATTTTCGATTGCGTGGGTTCGTAATCCGGCGCCACTCCGTACGCGTTCAGTCCCTCGGTCGTGCTCGGCCCGATGGATCCGAGGACGGTGGTTCTAAATCCCTCGTGCAGCGCGTCGGTGTAGCCCATGCGGTCCGCCATCAGAAACAGATGCATCACTTGTCCGGCGTTCATAAACAGAACCACATCCACGTGGCCGTGGGCCAGCGCAATCACCGCCTCGCGCAACGGCTCCGTGTCTTCAGGCAGAGCCCACTGGTACACCGGCAGCCGCGTGATGGAGATGCTTTTTTCCGCAAGCGCCGTCAGCAACTCAGGATTCGATATCCCGTACTCCTGCACGGCGATGTTCATGCCGCTCAGGCTTGATCCGAACTTCGCTTCCATCGCAGTCATCAGCGCGCGCCAGGTGTAGGGATCCGGCGCAACCACGGCGATGGGTATCTGCAATTCGCGGAGTGCGCTGGAAGACTTGGGCCCTCGCGCCGCGATTCTCACTTTGCGCAGGGCCTCCACAAAGGTCTCGCGATCCATGTGCTCTGACACGGTCTTCACCAATGCCTTCACGCCTACGCCGGTGGTGAAGATCACCAGGTCGTAGGCGCCGCGCAGTAGCGCTTCCGCAAACTCGAGAATCGGCTTTTGCGAGTCCAGCGAGATTTCGCGCATGGCCGGAGCCACAAGCGGCTCACCACCGTAAGTGCGAATCAGCTTGGCCGTCTCCGCAGCACGGCGTGCTTCAAGGCTGAGAATCCGCATGCAATTGAAATTCGCCGACGGCATCTTCTCTTTTCCCTGGCTGTCTTGCGCGCTATTCATTCGGTAGGTGTCATCTGCTACATGCCCCGTAGCCCACGTTTGACCGTGACGCTGAGGCTATCCTACCATCGTAGGTTTTTCACCCAGTCTCACCAGAACACCAGGCGCGATGTGAATGAGAGCGCGTGGTTATACGGGTGATAGTGCGTCACGGCAATGCCGCGAAAGTTCACGCCGGCGCCGGTCTTCATGCGATCCTTACGCCGCGACTGCAAACATCGGCTCCACATTCCTTGTCTTTGGCCTGTCGATCGCTCCGGATGCCGCGAGCAGCTCTTGTCATCGCGAGCCTGCCCCTTACCCTCACGCCCTCAACCCGGCTGGCACTGAGGACACCAGTAAGTGACTCGCGCATCCTTTCCCTGCATTCGCCGCTCAATTGGCGTCCCGCACTTGCGGCACGGCTCCCCCGCCCGGCCATATACCCACAGACTCTCGGTGGGATCGGAGTTCCGCGTCGTCCTCCGCCCGATACCTCGCCAGGTCACAATTTGATTTCCTGAATCCTCCATGACATTCGCTGCCAGCTGCTGCTGTGCCACCGCCACGACCTCGCGCACCTCCGCGTCCGTCAGTGTGCCCACCTTCCTGAACGGATTCAACCCCGTCACATAGCACACCTCAGACTTGAAGACGTTCCCAACGCCGGCCATGACCCGCTGGCGCAGCAGCACATCGCCCAGTTCGCCTTCGGCCTCGGCCCGGATCCGCGCCACGGCTGTTTCGGGATCGAAGTCCCCGCTCAGCAGATCGCCCTCGGCCGCGGGAATGCGCCGCTCCCGCCGCAGCGTCTCGGCGGTATGTATCTCGGCCACGGGCACGTTGAACCCCACGGCCACGTACGCGCTCGTCTCGATGACGATCCGCGCCGCGCCGGCCGGCGCCTGCCATCGTTCCCCCGGGCGGTAGATGTGCCAGCTCCCCTTCATCAGCATGTGCGTCACCAGCGTGGCTCCGCCGGAGAAGTGCATGAGCACCCACTTGCCCCGCGATTCGACGCTATCCACCGTCCGACCCGTCAGCGGATGATCCTCATGGAACCGCGTAAGCAACGGATAGGCCGAGCGGAAGCCGGTGATGGTCTTGCCGCCAAGCGCCCTGCCCAGAGCCCGCGCCGCCCGGAAAATCGTGTCGCCTTCAGGCATAAGCTCAAAAATACCCTCCAAACACCGATCTGCGAAGGTCCACCATCACCACTTCCAAGTGTGGCTATTTGTGACCGTCCTCACGGCACTTACTGCAACTCCTCCGGCTCAACCTGTTCCTCCCGAATCATCGCCATTGACGTCCGCCGCAGATGCAAACCCAATGGACCGGTATGGAATCCCGCGTCCATCAAAAACCGTGCCATCAGGTGCAAACCCGCCGGCTGCCCGTTGACGGTGGTTATCAGCACACCCTGATGCCGGTCCGCCTGCATCCGCTGCTGCCCGCGCTGCCACAAGAACTGCGCCAGCCCCTCCGCCGCCTGCGACCGCTCCGGCTCCTCGTCCGGCACGAACACCAGCAGGTTGGGGTTGTTCCTCCGCACCCACGCCACCAATTCTCCGTTGCGCAGGATCACCTCCGCATACGCCGCCCGTGTCAGCATCTTGGGAGCGGTTTCACGCCCCGCAGACGAAGACCTATCTGCGGGGACCCCCTCCGAGTCCTCCTCCGCTACGGGCAGCTCCGGCCACTTCAGCACAGACCCGTATGGGTTCGCCGGATCGCTCGCGGCCATCTGCACAAACTCCGGCTTCTCCGCATCCGGCTCTGCGCGCAACTGTCGCAGCAGATCCACCGCCGCAGGGAGCGCAAACTGCGTCGCCCCCAGTCCAGCCACAAAGTATCCGCGCCGGATCCGCCCCGACTCCTCCAGCGCCTTCAACACGTCATATACCGCGCTGAATCCGCCCGGCACATTCTCCGCCCCCACCTGCTCGCGCAGCAGAATCCCATACCGGCTCAACAACTGCATGGCCAGCGCATGACTCCGCTCGGTCGCGCTCTTCTGATCCCCGTCTTTCTGGTCCCTGGCCCCTGATCCCTGATCCCTGTCTTTCACCACCGACCACCGTCCCTGCGCATTCGGCGGCGTGGTCCTCCGCGAGCGAAACACGACGCCGGTCTGATGCGGCCTCCGTGTGGGCTTTGCCGAGTCGGGCCTGGTAGTGTACGCGCGCAGCGCATGCAGGGAATCATTGGTCACCAGCCCGAGCCACACCAGGCTCCACAGCGCGTCAATCGACTCCCCCGGATACCCGCCGCCCACCGCCTGATGCAGCGGTTCAAAAAAGCTTGCGCCCGCCGACTCGAGTGCCGCCAGCAGCTTCTCCTCACGTTCCGTTAGCGGTTCCGCACTGGATCCGGTCGCGGCCCGCGCCGGTAGGAGCAACGGCAACTTGTCCGCGAGGTACAGCGCAATCCGCCCATCCCGCTCACCCAACGGCTCCACCCCCACCCACGCCACCTCGCCCGCTGCAATCAGCGTATCGAGCCACGCAGGCTCGTACCCCGCAATCCGCGCCGGCAGTATCGAAGTCTCCAGCAGCGAAGCCGGTAGGGGCGCCCCCTGCAGACTTTCGATCACGTCGAGCAGCGCATCGAGGTGCGCGGGCCCGCTGCGCCGCGGCCTCAGCAATCCCTGCCAGTGGGTGAGGAACCGCGCCAGCGTGTGCTGCTCCACCGGCTCTACTTCGCGCCGCAATCGGGCCAGCGACTTGCGCCGGATCTGGCGCAGGATCTCCGCATCGCACCACTCGCGATGCAGGCCGCCGGGAACAAACCCGCCTTCCAGAACCCGCCCCTCGTGCCCCAACTGCCGCAGCACTGCCTCGACCGCGCCCGCATCCAGCCCGAAGCGCTCCGCCACGTCTTTGGTAGTGAACGGCCCATGCGTGCGTGCATACCGCCTCACCAGCTCCAGCACCGGATGGGCCACCGGCTCCAGCAGCGAAGTCGCAATTCCCGGCGGCAGAGGAACCCCAAGCGCATCGCGATATCGCGCGGCATCCTCCACCGCAATCAGCCTGCGCGCGCCGGCAATGCGCAGTTCCAGCACACGCCGCGCCCGCACCAGGCGGTCAACCTGCTCCAGCAACTCCGGAGACACAACCCGCCGCGCCAACTCCTCACGCGACAGGTCTCCCAGCTTGAGCAGCAGATCGTGAATGCCGTCTGCCGAGCGCGCGCGCCAGTTCTCCGCCAGGCACTGGGCGGTCTCTTCCACCTCGGCGATGGCCTCGGGATCGAGCAGCTCACGCAAATCCGCCTCTCCGAGGATTTCGCGCAACTGCTCCTGGTCGATGGTGAGCGCCTGCGCCCGCCGCTCGGCCAGCGGCGCATCGCCGTCATAAAGGAAATTCGCCACGTAACTGAACAGCAGCGACGACGCGAACGGCGAAGCCTTGCGCGTGTCCACGACATGCACGCGCAACTGGCGCTGTTCGATCGCCCGCAGGGTCTCAATCAGCGCCGGCATATCGAATACATCGCGCAAACACTCGCGGTACGCCTCCAGCAGTATCGGAAAGGATGGATACCTCGAGGCCACGCTCAACAGGTCATACGACCGCTTGCGTAGCTGCCACAGCGGAGAACGCTGATCCGGCCTGCGCCGCGGCAGCAGCAGTGCACGCCCCGCAGCCTCGCGGAAGCGGCCTGCAAACAGCGCCGTCGAGCCCAACTGATGGAGTACAAGCTGCAGTGCCTCGCGCGCCTCCACCATGATCCAGTCCGAGTCGGGCGGCTCATCCGTATCCGGGAAGCGCAGCACAAATCCGTCGTCGCCCCAGATCATCTCCACATCCGGGCCGCCGGCCGCACGCATCCGGGCCGCAACCGCCATGGCCCAGGGCGTGTGAATGCGGTTCCCGAACGGCGTGAGCACGCACATGCGCCAGTCGCCCAGTTCATCGCGCACGCGCTCCACCACAATGGTTCGATCATCGGGAACGTACCCCGTCGCGGCCTGCTGATCATCGAGAAACTGCAGCAGGTTTTCCGCCGCGTTGGGATCCAGATCGTGTTCGGCCACCAGCCGCGTCAGCGCCACCGGCTTCGGCACGTCGCGCAGTTCGCGCACCAGCGCACCAATCCGCCGGCCGAACTCCAGCGGCCGTCCCGGCCCGTCGCCTTTCCAGAATGGCATTTTGCCCGGCTCGCCTGGGGCCGGCTCCACCAGCACGCGATCGTGCGTGATGTCGACAATGCGCCACGTCGACGCACCCAGAATGAATGTGTCTCCGGGGCTCGACTCGAAGACCATCTCTTCGTCGAGCTCGCCCACACGCACCGACTTGCCCTCGGTATGCGCCAGAAACACCCCGTAGAGCCCGCGGTCGGGAATCGTCCCGGCGTTCAGAATCGCCAGCCGCCCGGCACCCTCGCGCGCCGTGACTACGTTCTTCACGCGATCCCAGGTGAGCCGCGGACGCAACTCCGCAAACTCGTCCGACGGATAGCGGCCGCTCAGCAGATCGAGCACGCCATCGAACGCCGATCGCGTAAGCCCCCCAAACGGCGCGGCGCGGCGAACCAGATCGTAAAGGTCGTCGACGGAAACAGCGGGGTCAGCGGCGCCAGCGGAGCTAGAAAGCCCTGCCGTCGCCACGGCCGCCGTTGTACCTCTTTCCCTCTTTCCCTTCTTCCCTGCTTTTCTGGTCCCTGGTCCCTGGTCCCTGGTGCCTGCCTTTTCGTTCTCCGCCCTCGGCGGGTGCGAAACGATGGCCACCATCTGCTGCGCCAGCACATCCAGCGGATTACGCGGGTAGCGCGTCGACTCAATATGCCCGTCGTGCATCGCGCGCGTCACGGCCGCGCACGCCACCAGGTCGGCGCGGTACTTGGGAAACAGCACGCCCTCGCTGACGGCATTGACACTGTGCCCCGCGCGGCCGATCCGCTGCATGCCGCTGGCTACTGACGGCGGCGACTCAATCTGAATCACAAGGTCGACCGCGCCCATGTCGATGCCAAGTTCGAGCGTCGACGTCGCGCAGAGCGCCTTGATCTGCCCGGCCTTCAGCTGCTCTTCGATCACCGCCCGCTGCGACGCCGCCAGCGATCCGTGATGCGCCCGGGCTACGGGCTCGCCCGCGAGCTCGTTGAGCGCGCCGGCCAGCCTCTCAGCCACCTGGCGGCTGTTGACGAACAGGATGGTCGAAGTCCGCTCGCGGATGATCTCCAGCAAGCGCGGATGAATCGCATCCCAGATCGACACGCGCTTGGGCGCCTGCGAAGCCGGACCCGAGGGGATCTCCTCAATGGTGTTGAGCCGCGCCATGTCTTCCACCGGCACCTCAATGCGCAGCTTCAATTCCTTGCGCGCACTGGCATTCACAATCGTCACCGGCCGATAGCGCAGCGGCTCGCTGACAGGAAGTAGGGAATCGGGAGTTTCAGGCCCATCAGCTTCCTGCGCCTTGAGAGCATTCTCAAGGGCCTCAATGTTCTCGCCCGCATTGTCGTCGCGGCCCTTTTCTCCGCCCTTCTCCCTACCCCCTGATCCCTGCCGTTCTGGTCCCTGGTCCCTGATCCCTGGTCCCTCGATCTCCACTCCGCCAAGGAACCGCGCCACTTCTTCGAGCGGCCTCTGCGTCGCCGACAGCCCAATCCGCTGGACAGGCCTGCCCACCAGCGCCTCCAGCCTTTCCATGGTCAACGTAAGATGCGCGCCGCGCTTGGTGGGTACGAGAGCGTGAATCTCATCAATAATTACGGTGTCCACGTTGCGAAGGGCCTCGGCGGACTGCGAGGTCAACAGCAGGTACAGCGACTCCGGTGTAGTGATGAGGATGTCGGCGGGGTCGCGCCGAAACCGCGCGCGCTCCTGCTGCGGCGTGTCGCCGGTGCGGACGCTGATGGTGGGCTCGCGAAACGCCACGCCCATACGCCGCGCCATGTTCGCGATCCCCGCCAGCGGCGAGCGCAGATTGCGCTCCACGTCCACCGCCAAGGCCTTCAGCGGCGATACATAGACGATCCGCGTTCCCCAGCGCTCCGAGCCATCCTTGTCCCTCTGCCCCTCTGTCCCGGAGCCTGCCCCGAGCGAAGCCGAAGGGCCCCTGTCTTCTCGTTCCTCTGTTCCCTCTTTCCCTTTTTCCCTGCCTTGCAGCATCAACCGGTCCAGGCACCACAAAAACGCAGTCAGTGTCTTGCCGGTTCCGGTGGGCGCCAGGATCAGCGCGTTTTCGCCGCGCGCAATCACCGGCCAGCCCATGCGCTGGGGCGGCGTGGGCGCGTCGAATACAGCCTTGAACCACTCCGCTGTAACTGGATGGAAGCACGCGAAGGGATCGTCTGAAGGATTCGAGGTCTGTGGAGCTTGGGGCTTGGAAGGACGGCGCGGCATGCCTTCCCAGCATAGCGCCGGAGAAGAGCGCATCTGCCGGCTCAAACCGGCCGCACTTTATAATTTACCTATGCCAGAAAATCAAAAGCCAGTTGACGTTGACTTCCTCAAAGCGCTGGTGCGCACGGTTCCCGACTTCCCCAAGCCAGGCATCCTGTTCTACGACATCACTACCCTGCTCAAGGACAAGACCGGCTTTGCGCAGCTCATTGATGCCATGGCGGCCCACTATCTTTCCCGGAAGATTGATCTTGTGCTCGGCATTGAAGCCCGCGGCTTCATCTTCGGACCCGCCCTCGCTTACCGGCTTAACGCCGGATTTGTGCCCGTGCGCAAGCCCCGCAAGCTGCCCGCTCCCGTCGCCCGCGTCTCCTACGATCTGGAGTATGGCACCGACACGCTCGAAATCCACCTCGACGCCATTCAGCCCGGGCAGAGCGTAATCCTGGTCGATGACCTGCTGGCAACCGGCGGCACCATGCAGGCGACCGTCAAGCTGGTCAAGCAGTTGGGGGGCGAGATCGCCGGCCTTGGCTTCGCCGTGGAACTCGACTTCCTCAAAGGCCGCGACCGTTTCCCCGGGTACGACGTGTTCAGCCTGCTGCACTACGACGAATAAGTCCGGGGGCGCAACCGGGCTTGATTCAGCAGCAAAGGCACGGCCGGAGCCGTGCCTTCGCACATTGGATGGCTCAAGCTTTTCCGCGAGCCGCAGCCCCGGATCAGTTCCCCACGCCGGCCGGTTCCGGTGGAGCAGCCGCACCCACTTGCAGTGCCGCCTTCCACTTCACCAGCCAGGCCTGACGGTCGGCCAGGCCGTTGAATCCCCCATTCAGCTTGTGTGTCACGCCTTTTACGTCATCCGCCTCGGCAAAGGGAAGGCACCCGCATTCGCAGAACTGGGCCACCGCAACCTCCAGAGCCTTGGACGGATCCTTGGCAAGGTCCGGATTGTTGATCATGTCCAGTCCGTACTTGTCGGTCAGCGCCTGGTAGTTGTTACGACCCGTGACCTGGGCAAGGCCACGTCCACGATAGTTCCAGCCATCATTAGCGGGCGGCAGCGCGTTGCCCATGCGTCCGCCATAAACGAAGTCTGCAATCTTCTGCGGATTGCGCGCGTAATCGTTCACGTTGCCGGCGTTGAAACGCGACGGCCAGGTGTCGAGCAGTCCTTGCGCGCTGTAGTTGAGGTTCTCCTCCATCGCCGTGCCCGCGCCGCATTCCACTGAAAACTGGGCCATGGCGTGGGCGATGGCGAGGTCGTCGTTGAGGCCGTAACGAGGAAACACGTCGGGCGCGGCGGCGGCAAGGCCTTCCAGCAGTCCGAGGACGCGATGGTTTCCGTTGGGCCAGAGCGTTTGCAGAACTTCAAGCGTGAGCATACGGATTTATCCTCCATGTCGCAGAGCCGTGGAAGCAGGCCAGCCCAATGTCGGCCCAGGGCCAAACCGGATGAACTGCAAGGTGAACCGCAGAGTACCGCCTGCGCGTGGGCCCGCTCAGTGTCTTGAATCACCGTGGGTATGTGGACACGAGGGCCGACAGAGAAAAGCCAGAACACGCCAGCATTCTTTAGCCGGCCCGTCTGGGCCCACCGGAGCAGGACTCTTGCGGAAATTCAACCCGGGCTGCCTTATGCAAATTGTTTCGGCTGGCCGGTGGCCGCCAGAACCGCGTTCCAGATGGCTCCGTTGGGATCGATGCGCTTTTCCTGTGTGGCTAGCAGATCGATGGGCACGTGAATGAACTGATCGTGCAGATAGCCGATAACCAGGCCGGTTTTGCCTGCCATTCCGGCGTGCACGGCGTGGCGCGCAAACTGGTCGCAAAGAATTGAATCCTCCGCATTGGCCGGGCTGCTGCGCACAAAATAGCTGGGATCGAAATAGCGCATGATGAACGGGACATTTCTTCCGCGGAACCACTCTCCGATTCTCTCCACCAGGAGGGGACCGATGTCCTTGAGGCGCGCGTTGCCTGAGGCGTCGCGCGCCGTCTCGGCAGTGGCAAACAGGTCCTGTCCTGCGCCTTCAGCCACCGCGATCACGGCGTGGCCGCGATCCACCACCCGCTCTTCCAGGGCCTGAAGGAACCCTCCCGGCCCGTCAAGCCGGAAACCGACTTCTGGGACCAGGGTGAAGTTCACATCCTGGCTGGCCATGGTGGCCCCGGCAGTGAGAAATCCGGCATGCCGCCCCATCAGTTTCACAACCGCAATGCCATTCTGTACGCTGCGCACCTCCGTATGCGCGCGATCAAGCACGCGGGCTGCCTCGTCAATGGCAGTGAGATATCCGAAGGAGCGCGCGACAAAAGGAATGTCGCTGTCGATGGTCTTGGGGATGCCGACCACGGCGAGTTTGTGCCCGTGATGCTGGGCCTCGAGGTAGAGGTCGCGCGCGCCGCGCTGCGTGCCATCGCCGCCCACCGTGAAGAGAATGTTGATGCCGCGGCGGATCAGGTTCTCAACGGCGCGGACCTTATCAACCGGGCCGCGCGACGTTCCAAGAACCGTGCCGCCCTGCAGGTGAATGCGGTCAACAACCGAGTGCGAAAGCTGGATTGGCTCAATACCCTTCTGCGGATCAAGCCCCTGGTATCCCCAGCGAAACCCGAACACCTCTTTCACGCCGTAGGCGTGGTGCAGTTCGAAGTAGAGCGACCGGATCACGTCGTTGAGCCCTGGGCATAGCCCTCCGCACGTGACGATTCCGGCGCGGGTCTGAGCGGGATCGAAAAAGAGCTTTTCGCGGGCGCCGGCAAGCTCGAAGAGAAGCTCATCGCCGGCAGGATCATCGCCGTCTCGCACGATGGTGGCGGGAACGCGGCTGCGGTCGTCAACCCAGCGTTTGCGGGGTGCAGGATACGCGGCAGGACCAAGGGTTGTAACGTTCATGTTGGAGTTGAGACCACTCTCGGAGATCTGGTTCAACCCAAAATGACCGCTGCCGCCGGGTGTTGCAACCGGAAGAGTTAACAGACATCCGCGATTGCCGAAGTGCTAAACCCTGTTCTGGGGAAACCGCCTACCAGGCCCCTTCGATCCGGAAGGCGCTGAGGCCTGCAGCCTCGGATTCGGCGAGATAGTGCTCGAGGACATTATCGACGCGGGCCCCGCGCGGCCCTCGGCGCAGGCTGGAGCGCAGTTCGTTCAGGTCGCGGGGATCGCCGCAAGCCACGATCTCCACGTCGCCGTCTTCAGTGTTGCGGACCCAGCCGCGCAGTTCGAGTTCGCTGGCCTCGCGGTGCACGAACCAGCGAAAGCCAACCCCCTGCACGCGGCCACGGACGAGGAAGTGAAGGACCATACGTCCTTCAGTTTAAAAGCTTCACCCCAGGTTTGGGTGAGACAAGCGCCAGGTCGCCCCACGAATGCAATTCACGCATCGAAACTCGCAATTTCGCACCTCCACGCCTCCACGCCGCCCCGCCTGTCATCCAAAGCTTATGGCTTTTTTCTCTCCTTCCATCCAGACGAAAGGTATCTGGATCATCGATGCCGACGCGCACACCGTTTATGCCAACGACGCCATGGCTGAGATCCTGGGGACATCGGCGGCCAACCTTGCCGGCGAGCACTCACTCCAGTTCGTCTTCCCGGAAGATCTGGCCGCCGCGCAGCGGCTCTTCTCGTCCAAACAGGCCGGCAGTGCAGCGCCATTCCACTTCAGACTGCGCCGCGCCGACGGCAGTTCCGTCTGGGTGGATGTCCAGGGAACCCCGATGTATACGCCGGAGGGCCTGTTCGACGGCATCATCGGCACCTTCGCGGTGTCCAACGCGCAGAACCCCTGAATGCTCTGCCTGGCGTGGCGGTGGTGGATGCAAGCAACTCTTCCCGATATGTCCGCCATCCAACTTAGGCCAATACTCTTCTGCGAGGTTCTTCATGCGGTTTGCCGTTCTTTCCAGTGGCGTCCTTCGCGGAATGGGTCGCGAAGCCGCCTGCGAATTACTTGCCACCAAAACGGTCCTTGCCGAGGCCTCGCGGCCGGTTTACTCGCACTGCGCCATCATTGAAGCTCCTACCGATCTGCCCGATGGGGATTACGAGGTGGAGTTCGCGGGCGAAGTGGCTGTGACCACCCTGCGCGAGGGCTGCTGGATGGTGGGACGCATCCTTCCGCACACCTTCGCGGAAACCAAGTCGTTTTATGCCGCGCAGGCCGCAGCGCGGCGGCCCTAAAGGGACCAGTCACGGCACCGGTATGGGAGATGTCCGGATTCTGCCCAGCTTTCCCACAGGCCCGCTGACCCTATACTGATGCCATGGCGAAAACCCCGGCACTCCGCTCCCTGGACAAGAAGGCCTGTGCGCCCAGTCCTGTGTGCGGCTGGAAGCTGGAGCGGGCGGCCCGCAAATGCGGCGCCCTGCGCATTGCCGGACTGGACGAGGTGGGCCGCGGACCGATGTTCGGGCCGGTAGTGGCCGCGGCCGTCATCCTGGCGCCCAAGTGCCGCCTCGACGGGCTGAACGACTCCAAGAAGCTCTCCGAAAAAAAGCGCAATCAACTCGACATTGAAATCCGCGCCAACGCCGTCGCCTGGGCCATCGCCGCCATCGACGTCGAGACGATCAATAAGATCAACATCCGCAACGCCTCTCTGCTGGCCATGAAGCGCGCGGTGGAGCACCTGGCGCTGTCACCGGACTACCTGCTGATTGACGGCCTGGATACGATCGATTTTGCATGCCCGCAGCAGGCCGTCGTGCAAGGCGATGGAACAAGTTATTCAATCGCCGCGGCCAGCATTCTTGCCAAGGTCTATCGCGACCGCATGATCGTCGAACTGGATAGCGAATATCCCGGCTACGGTTTGGCGAGCCACAAGGGTTACTGCTCGGCTGAGCACATGGCGGCGCTGGCGCGCCTGGGTCCAACACCGCTGCACCGCAAGAACTGGAGCCCGGTGGCGCAGACCATGCTGGAGTTCCCTGCCATGCTGGAACTTGGGCTGGAGCTGGTAGAGAACTGATGCGGGACGGCCGTTGGGCGGCCGGAGTGCTGGCGCTCGCCAGTTGAAACCTCAGGAACTGCGCCCCAGCAACTCTCCATTCAACGCGCTGAAACAGCTATCCCGCAAATTCTGAATCGCTTGCCCTGAGCTCTGCCCAAACCTGCATCCAACCGAGGGTAGCGCCCGGTAGGCTGCGTTGTTTCTCTTCGGGCGCATGCAACCACAAAAAGGAGACGTTACGCATGCTCTGGACAATCTTCGTGATCCTGTTGATCCTCTGGATCCTGGGATTCAGCTTCCATATCGCCGGCAGCCTGATTCACCTGCTGTTGGTGGTCGCCGTAATCGTACTGATCATTAACCTGATTACCGGGCGACGGGCCGTTTAAAGGACACGGGAACACGGTTGGCGGAGCGACGCGGACGAGCTTGAACCTTATTCGTCTGTCGTATCCGCCACACTTTTCGCGGCAAAGGTCACAATGGACTCGCTATGGCACCCGCAGGAGCGGCGAACCACGAGTTCGGTGGACAGCACGACGCGGTGTCCCTTGGTGGGATACTCCCCGCGCGCAATCCTCTGGAACAGAAGATTCGCGGCCATTTCGCCCACCTGGTAGACAGGTTGGCGCACCACGGTGAGCGCGGGCTGCAACACGTCTGCAATGTCGAAGTCGTCAAAGCCTGCCAGCGCAATCTGGCGCGGCACATCGATACGCAACGTATTTAACGCATGCAGCAGGTAGCGCATCGTCAGGTTGTTGCCGGCAAACAGCGCGCTGGGCGGCTTCTTGCCCGTCATCAGCGCGTGCACCAGGGTAACCGTCTCTTCCGGAGACCGGCACTCAACGTAGTTCTCCGGCGCGAGTGAGGCACTCGACATTGCCTCGCGATAGCCGTTGTACCGCGCCTGCATCGTGAACAGGCTTTTCGCCAGACCCAGGAACGCAATAACCTTATGCCCGTGATCGATCAGGTGCGCCACCCCGGCGCGCGCCCCGGCCCGATTGTTCACCAGCACCGAGTCAAACCGCGATTGCGCCGCAGGGCGGTCCAGCGTGACGATGTGCACATTCTCGAACTCCTTGCTGCGCAGGTAGTCATCGTCGTTGGGCGCAGGAATGATGATCATGCCGTCAATGCGGCGGCGGAGCATGAGAGCCGCCTGCTTCTGCTCCACATCCGCCTTCTCGTCAGACGTGGTGATCAGAACCGAATAGCCATGCTGCGTGGCGACCGTGGAGACCGCGTGTGCACAGGTAGCGAAGAATGGGTCGTAGAGGTACGGCAGAATCAGCGCAATCGTCTTCGAGTGCGGCGAACGCAGGCTGCGGGCCAGCTCATTGGGCTGGTAGTTGAGCATGCGAATGGCGCGCTGCACCCGCTCCGCGGTTTCCTTTGACACATTGGCGCTGCCGCTCAGGAGACGGGAAACAGTCATCTTACCCACGCCGGCAAGCTTCGCCACGTCGGCCATGGTCGTAGAACGACCTGATGGAATTCTGCTGCCCTTCGATAACGGCATGTTGGATGGACGTTGAGCAAAAAAAGCTTATCACGCGACACTCACATATCGCCGCAACAACTTGTCCGCTTCCCCAATCCGAGGCAAACCTTTCCCGCAAATCAGCGTCTTACGTCTCCAAGAGGCTGCTGCGTCCACCTTTGCCTCCCATCAAGACTTCTGGTTTCATTCATTTCGAGTTCTCTTTGAACGGTTGGTTGTTTACTGCAAGGGGGCAAAGTCCACTCGGCGTAACGTGGCCCACGGGCTTGAGGTGGGAAACCGCGAACTTTCCGATCGCGTGGAGGGGAGCAGTTGGTGAACGTTTTATCAGTGGGTCAGATTTCATCTCATATCGCACTCATAGGTTGTTATCCGGTGTTGGGAGCAGTGCGGAAAACAGGGCCGCACAACGGCCAGGGCAGAAAACACCCGCACCCGGAGGTTAAAAGCAGTCCCTGGGTCTCTTCCCGTGCACGTAGAGTTTTCGATTGTGGGTTGGCGGGAACTGCCCTGCTGCTCCTGCTTCCGGTAGTGGCGCTGTGTTGGATTGCGGTGCGGTGCACCTCCTCCGGCCCGGTGTTCTTCAAACAGCGGAGAATGGGGAGCAACGGGAGGGAATTTGAGCTCTACAAATTTCGCTCCATGCGCTGGCAGCGAACCTTCACCGGGCCCAGTCACACCGTGCACAATGACTTGCGCATCACTCCAGTGGGCCGTCTGCTGCGGCGTTACAAGCTCGATGAGCTGCCACAGTTCTGGAACGTACTGAAAGGAGACATGAGCCTTGTGGGTCCAAGGCCAAAGCTGCCGCAGCATGAGATGCTGCACATGCCCTATCGGCCGGGACTCACGGGACAGGCAACGCTGGCCTTCCGCCATGAGGAAAGAATGCTGATGGAAGTGCCGGGGCATGACGTCGTTGGATTCTATGAGGCGGTGGTGAAGCCCATCAAGGCCGAACTCGACATCCGCTACATGGAACGGGCTACGTTTGTGAACGATGTTAGCGTGCTGGCGCGCACCTTGGTGCGCTGTCTGCATTGCTCAGTGGATGCGCGTCGCGAGTTGCGCGAGCTGATGTGGAAACATGCGCCAGAACACCTGGGGAGACTGGCGCCGCCTCGCTTCGCTATCCCGGCAACTACAACCTTGAGACCGCAAACGTTTGTTCCTGAGTTGACTGATGAGTTTGCGGGCGACATGGACGACGCAGCATAGAGCGACGATTCCACTTCGCCTCAGGTTCGACGAAGACTCATAGCAAGAAGGCACGGAAAACTCATGCGAACGCGACTTTTGATGACGGTGGCAACACCGCTCTTTGCTCTTATTGCCCACGCCCAGCAATTTCCTTCAGCGTACCCCTCCTCCAGCGATGGACTGGGCTCGCAACAGAACCCCACCGGCACAACTCTGGACTGTTCCGATCCGTCGCTGGCGTCTTCGCCCCAGTGCATGCAGGGCCGCGGGACTGGCTGGATGTCGCCAGGGATGCCAGCGGCCGGCGGCGCCGACAATGGATTTACGACCGGCCAACCGGGACGCGTACCCACCTATACAGACGATGGGACTCGCTCGCGAAACGCCCCGGCCACTCCCGCAACCATTCCCATGCCGCCGGAGCCGCTCACGGAGTTTCAGAAGTTCGTAGCCTCCACCACCGGCACAGTTCTGCCCATGTACGGCGCAAACCTCTTTCAGAACGTGCCGTCCACCTTCGCCCCGCTGGAGAATACCCCGGTGCCGCCGGACTACGTTCTCGGTCCTGACGACCAGTTGCGCATTCGGGTTTGGGGGCAGGTGAACTTCAACGCCAACGTGCGCGTGGACCGCACCGGCGATGTGTACCTGCCGCAGATCGGCCAGGTGCATGTGGCCGGGCTCCCCTTCAGCGAATTGCAGCAGCACATTCACGACGCTGTCGGCCGCCAATACCGCAACTTCCAGCTTCAGGTCGACCTGGGACAGATTCGATCCATTCAGGTCTACGTAACCGGCGAGGCAAGACGACCCGGCGTGTACACGGTTAGTTCGCTGGCAACGCTGATCGATGCGCTCTTCGCCAGCGGAGGCCCTTCAGTGCAAGGCTCGATGCGGCGCATCGATCTGCGCCGTAATGGACAGATCATCACCACACTCGATTTGTATGCGCTCCTGGTCAATGGAGACAAGTCAAAGGACGCCAAGCTGCTCCCGGGCGATCTCATCCATATCCCCCCGGTCGGCCAGCAGGTGGCGCTCATCGGCAGCGTGCGGCGGCCAGCGATCTATGAATTACTGCCCGGCGACACTTTGGATCGGGTGCTGCAGGACGCGGGCGGCGTGACCTCCCTCGCATCCCAGGCACGCGCCTCCCTCGAGCGCACCGTGGAGCACAGTGGGCGCGCGGCCGTGGAGATTCGCCTGGACGCAGCCGGACGCGCTACCGCCCTTGAGGATGGCGACGTGGTACACGTGCTGTCACTCGTATCGCGGTTCAACAAGACCGTCACCCTGCGCGGCAACACCGCGAATCCGGGCCGCTTTGCGTGGCACGACGGCATGCGACTGAGTGATCTGATTCCGGATCGCGAATCGCTCCTGACCCGTGATTACTGGTGGAAACGCGCACAGCTGGGGCTGGCCGCGCAAGAGTTCCAGCCCGCACCCGCATTGTCGAATCTGCGCCAGCCCGCGTCAGCGATGGACATAGCGCAGGCTGCCGCACAGCAGCAGGCGCGGGCGGCCGCAAACATGAGCCAGCAGACGCCGGGCGCTACAGAAGCCCAGACACCATATCCCGGATTTCCTGTGCCGGCAGGCCAGGTAGAGAATGCCAATGAGCAGAACGGCAGTGATGCAACTGCCACCCAGCGCAACGCCGCGACGAAAGGGAACCAATCCGCCCTCGCCGAGCAGGACGAGTCCCGCAACCAGACGCTCACGCCCCCTCCTGCGCAGAAGACCATCGTGCGACTGAACGTCCCGGAGATCGACTGGAGTTATGCCGTGATCGAGCGCATGGATGCAACCACCCTGAAGACGCAGCTTGTCCCGTTCGACTTGGGCAAGCTCGTCATCGATCACGATCAGTCGCAGGATCTCGCGCTGCAGCCCGGCGACGTGGTGACTGTGTTTTCGCAGGCGGATATCCACGTTCCCATCGCCGAACAGACAACGCTGGTGCGGCTCGAAGGGGAGTTTGGGCACGCTGGCACTTACAGCGTCTTGCCCGGCGAAACATTGCGCCAGCTTGTCGAGCGAGCCGGCGGGTTGACGCCGAATGCGTATCTTTACGGCTCCGTGTTCACGCGCGAGTCCACCAGAATTCTGCAGCAGCGCCGCATCGACGAGTCCGTTCACGAATACGCGTTGCAGATGCAGCGCGGCAATCTTGCCCTCGCCGCCGCTCCCGCATCGAACGCGCAGGATTTGGCCAGCGTAAACGCCGCCCAGGCCAGCGAGCAGGCGCTCCTTGCGCAATTGCAGCAGGTCCGCGCCAACGGCCGCATCGTTTTCCAGTTCACGCCGGAGTCGGACAGCGCGGCTGCCATTCCTGAGATTAAACTCGAAAATGGCGATACGTTCCTGATCCCCTCGCTGCCTTCCACCGTGAATGTGCTGGGCGCGGTGTTCAATCAGAATTCGTTCATCTACCGCCAGAACGGGGACGTGGAATCCTTCCTGAAACTGGCCGGCGGACCCAATTCCAACGCGGACAAAAAGCGCATGTTCATCGTAAGAGCCAACGGGGCGGTGGTCAGCAAGACCACCGTCAATGGCCTCTGGAACGACGGCTTTGAAAACCTGAGACTCAATCCAGGAGATACCGTCATCGTGCCGGAGAAGACCATCAAGCCGTCCGCTCTGCGAGGCGTGCTGGACTGGACGCAAATCTTCGCGCAGCTCGCCTTCGGAGCTGCCGCCATCAATACTCTGAGGTAAATTGGCTGAACCAAACTGGGCAGACTACGAAAGAACAATGCGCACTGAAATCCACATCCCGCACGACCTGCACGAACACGGCGCGACGAGCGACCCACCGCGCACCGACGTGCGTTTCCTCACGCTGCTGCTGATTCTCGCCGAGCGGTGGCGATTGATTGCCGGAGCTGCAGTCGTGGCCTCCGTGATCGGCATTGCCCTGGCTCTCCTGCTGCCGGTGCGCTACACAGCGGAAGTGACCATCATGCCTCCCGCGCAGCAGAGCTCGGCTTTGACCTCTGCGCTGGCGTCGGAATTCGGCGGGCTAGGTTCGATTGCGTCGCTTGCGGGCGGGGGCCTTGGACTCAAAAATCAGAACGACATGTACGTGAGCATGTTCAAGAGCCGCGTGGTCGAGGACGCTCTGATTCATCGCTTCAACCTGCAGCAGGAATACGGAAAGAAGTTCCTTTCAGATACGCGCAAAAAATTTGAGAAACGCGCATCCGTCGAGGGCGGCCAGAAGGACGGGCTGATACACATTGCGGTGGAAGATCACGACCCCAGGCGCGCCGCAGAAATCGCCAATGCGTATGTCGATGAGTTCCAGACGCTCTCAAAGCATCTGGCCATTACTGAAGCAGGCCAGCGTCGCGTCTTCTTGCAGGGACAGGTGGATGAGACCAGGAAGCATCTGGCCGACGCCGAAGACGCGATGAAAAATACTGAGCAGAAGACCGGCCTGATATCGCTCGACAGCCAGGCCCGCGCGCTGATCGAGTCGGCGGCCTATATGCGCGCGCAGATCGCGGCCAAGCAGGTGCAGATTGACACCATGCGCGCTTATGCGACGGATCAAAACGCGGGGTTGGCGCAGGCGCAGCAAGAGCTTGCCGCCTTGCGCGCCCAGATGCGGAAACTGACCGGCTCGCAGGACGTGGATGGAATGATCATCCCCAAGGGCCAGGTGACCGAGGCCGGTCTCGAGTACGTGCGCAAAATGCGCGACGTAAAGTACTACGAGGCGGAGTTCGCGCTGCTCTCGAAACAACTGGAACTGGCGCGGCTGGATGAAGCGCGTGAAGGATCGCTGATCCAGGTCGTCGACCCAGCTTATCCGCCTGACAAGCGTTCCTTCCCGCAGCGCACACTCATGGTGCTGGCCGCTGCATGCGCCGGATTCTTCCTCGGCATTTTCATTGCCCTGCTGCATGCACGCTTCCAGAAGATGAACGAGGATCCGCGCACGCATTCGATGATGCAGCGTATCCGCACCGCCATAGCGCGCCGCGAAGGAACCGTCTGATCCGGCGGAACTGCAGATGACAACCGCAACTGAAGCCACGCTGCTCCTCTCTGCCGTACTGATCGCCACGCTGGCTGTGTTGTGCCACTGGGTTGACCTGACCGGCTGCCTCTGGATCAGCCTGGCGCTCTATGCCCTCCTCGTCTATCTCGCATGGCGGCGCTTCGGCGGCGGCCGTCACCCCTGCTTTCTCTTTCTCGGCATGATCCTGCTCTTTCAAATGGGCCGGCTCATTGGCTATGTCGCAGGCGCTGCGCCGGACCCCTTCGAAGTGGTAGTGCAAACGCTTCTGCCTCTGCAGGTCTCTGCGGCAGCCTCTGAAATCACCCTCCTCATCATCCTGCTCTCGGCAACCTGCGTGTACGCCGTGTGCTCGTGGAACGTTGCGCCCGTCACGCTGCGCCCCGGCGCCGGCCGGCAGTGGCTTCGTGCCGCGTACGCGCTGCTCGCCCTCACGTTTCCGTTCGTGCTCTACAAGAACTATGAGTACCTGCAGTTCATCCGCAGCCACGGCGGGTATCTCGCCATCTTCACCCAAAGTCAGGATGTTGCGGAGAGCGCCGGTGGTGCAGTGCGGCTCTTGTCCCTGTTCGCCTACAACGCATTCCTGCTGGTCTATGTGTTGGAACGCAACGGCAAGCGTCTGGCCTGGGTCACCACGGCCTTCCTCTCCACTTCCGTGCTCGAACTGGCTATCGGAATGCGCGGCAAAGTCTTCCTGTTTTTGATCACCTTGTGGTTCCTGCGGAATCTGAAGACGGGCCGGAAGTTCAGGCTCGGTACGCTCGTCGCCGTCGCTCTCGCCGGAAGCTTTCTCGCCGTCGCCATCAGCGGCTTTCGCGAGATGCGTTCGACAGCTCTCATAGGCCCCGCCGGCTTTGTGGTCGGCCAGGGAATCTCCATGGGAGTGACGCAGATCGCCGTTGAGGATCGACAACTGTTCGCGCCGCATGTCCGCTCCTACATGGAGAGCGAACTCCTCCAGGCGTTCTATTCAGCTCCGCACTTTGGCCAGGGTGAGCTCTTTGACAACGACATCTCCGTCTACCTCAATGCGGCCGCATACCGACAGGGCTTCGGAGCAGGATCGAGCTACCTGGCAGAAGCGTGGATCGCCGGCGGCATTGCCGGCGTTATCGTCGCGTCGGTGCTGATCGGATTGCTCCTGCGGTGGCTCCACACCCTGGGCCGCCACTGGATCGGCGCGGTTGCCGTCGCAATCCTCCTGCCCAGCGTCATCTATCTGCCGCGCGCGCAGATGCTCAGCCCCCTGGCCACAGCGCTGAAGAATGGAATCGCCTTTGTCCCCATGATTCCGTGCTTGTGGTTTCTGCGGTATCTGCTTGAGCTCTTCGACAATTCGCGCCCCGAACCCGTGATCGAATCCGGATTACTGCGCGGTCCAATTCCATGATGCAGACACCTTGCCATCCGTGCCGATCAGCACAATGGCCGCGCCACCCGGCTCCACTCTGCCTGTGAGAGACTTCCCGCTGCGCGCATCGGTAAACGTGACCTGCGGCTGATTCGACTCCGACGTGATCACGTAAAGCGTGGCCTTCGGCAGAATCGTCGGGGCAACCAGAATGCCTGGATCGCTCAGCGTCGTCGTGTAGACAGGCGCCACGCCCGCGCTCTTCAGCGCATAACGATACGCGTTGCCCACCACCGCCAGATCATCGCCGAGCTCAAGAGGAAGCGGAGAGAAAAGAATGCGCCCGTTCCCCATGGGCTTTTCCGTCCACGCTGATCCATCCGCGAGCACAGCCTGCGTCAGCATCGTCGTCTTGCTGCCGCCAAAAACAACGCGCTCTTCGCCCCATGGAAACTTCACTGCGTTCTCGCGAATCGTAAGCGGAGCCTCCGCGTAGCCGAATCCCAGAGCCCGCGCGCGTCCCGTAGCATGCAGATGCGCATCCCCATTGAACGGGCCCGTCACCAGCAGCGTCGCCCCGCTGTTCACGCGATCGACAATCGTCTCCCATGCCTTGTCCGTCAGTCCCATCGGCGCAGGCAGAAGGATGAGCTTCGGATGCCCGATCAGATCAATCTGATACTCACCTACCGCGTACGCCTGCGACCGCGCATATCCATACAGCGCACGCACCGCGCTCTGCTGCGCCTCCAGCGCAATCTTGTTCTCCACCGAGAGTTGCAGCGACTGCGGCAGCACAATAGCCACGTCAGGCTGGATGAGAGCCGTGGCCGCGGGCGCGGCCTTCTTCGCAAACTCGCCAAGCGCGCGCATCTGGTTCTCCCATATCTTTGAAGAACCATCGCTGCGCTTCATACCGAAATCCGCTTCCCGATCCCAGTCCCACTGCACCGCTCCGCTCGAGCCTGCAGCGAAACCCAGCGCCCACTTGCGCATGGTCAGCCCCAGCCCGGTGAACTCGTTGTAGCGCCACGCGCCGTCCGGCGACCACACCGGCTGATAGCCCGTCTCGCCGGTGATGTTGGCCAGCCCCGGCCGCTTGGCCGCAATCGAATCCCACAGCAGCGCATCGTCCTGCCAATACGTGTGATTCGTAGTAAACCCTACGCCCGCGGCGCCATAAAACTGGTTGAGCACACGGTCGGTCACGCCGCCTTCATCCTGCCCCACATTGACGAGTTGCCTGCTGCCGGTCTCGCGAATCAGCGAGACCATGTTGCGCACCCAGTTCGCGAACATATCCTGCGCGAACAGGTTGTAGTCCAGGGCGCGGACCTCGCGCGGATTCCCGTAACGCTCTGCACTCAGATCAGCAGCCGCCGGCAACCCCACCGCCTCGAAGCTGCCAAGCTTATCCGCCGGAGTGGACCACGCATTCGCAAGCGCACCCAGATCATCGCTGTACTTCTCTCGCAGCCATTTATGCCAGGCGGCAACCTCCGCGGGGTCCCCATTCGGCATATTTCCTTTGAAGATCACGCGCGGATTAGAAAAGCTCGGCTCGTTGATCAGGTCCCACGTCACGAACGGCGCATCCTTGAACCGCCCTACCACCGATCGCGCATAGGCCTGCTGCTCCCGCAGTGCCCCCGCATCAAGATAGGGATTGGGCGGCGTTCCGTCATGATCGCCCCAGCCGCGATCCCCTGAACGCGGCGCAAACGCAAACAGCGTGAAGTTCACAACAATATGGTGGCGCTGTGCGCACAGCAGAAACGCCTCCACGTTACGCAGAAACCGCTCGCTCGCTCCGCCTCCAGCAGTCTCCTGCGTAAACCGCCCAAAGTGCATCCACACCCCGGTGCGCACAAAGTTGACACCGTGCTGCTCCATCTCCGCGAAGTCGCGCTCCCACACCGCCGCATTGCGCGGTCCGGAAAAATCCCATCCGTCTGCTTCCGTAGAGAAATAGTTCGTGCCCACCGGAAAAAACGGAGCGCCATCACGCGCAAGAAAATCACCGTGCGCCTCCACCCGTTCGCCCCCTGCAACCGCGCCCGCATCTTCGACCCAGAATCCGTTCTCGTATTCCCCGCGGAACTGCCCGTTCTCGCTGTACACAGCGCGAACCATATAAAACCCCGCTGCCAATGGCTTGTGAAACGGCGCAGAAATGTCGGCAACTCCCCCGTGCGTCATTGGAACCGCAGACGAATCAATCGTCCCTTTTTCCGAGCTGAGGATCATCTTCACTTCGCCGGTTACACTCTGATGCGCGCGCTCCGCCCGCGGCTCGCGCAAATGGATTGTGAGCACCGGCGGTTCGCCGGGCCGCAGCGTCGAGAACAGCGTTTCCACACTGAAGCTCAGCGCACCCTGCCTCGCATAACCCGCCGCGATCCGCATCAGCGCAACACCATCGGCGCTCTGCCAGTACCCCGGTGCAGCATCGAAATCCAGCGCTACGATCCTGCTGCCCGCGCCATCAACGTGATCGGCAACGATGACCGGAGCCGCAGTGAGTGTGCCGTCCTTCTCCGCCATATAGCCCAGGCCGTCAAGGTGTCCTTCCACCGCGAAGAACCTGCGCGCGCGGATCTGCGGCGTGCTGTCCATCCTGTACCGGTCACGCCAACGGAACTGCGCATCGGCTGCAACGGGAACCTCGTAGGTGTTGCTGAATCGGAGCTCGCCCGCATACGCATTCTGCGCGCGCATAGGCTCAAACTTCCCACCCGCGCGCACCACAGGAACCTGCAGCGGCTGCCCGCCAAGAATCAACAGATTCCCGCCCCCGTGCACATAGCGTTCAATCGCGCCCCACGCATCCACAGGCACGCTCGATCCATACGGCAGCACCAGCAGATCGGCATTCGTGAACGCACCGTCCTTGTTAAGCGCATCCAGATCGTCAAACACGGGACTGAGTCCGTTGAGGGCCTGCTCAAGTGCCCCTCGCTCAACCGCGTCGCTGCCCGTTGTAGGGAAACCCGGCTGCCAGAAAACCACCGTCTTCGCCAATAAAGACGCGGGCGCCACCGCCAGAAGTGCGCCGAAGATGAACTTGCGTGCAGCGTGAGGAGAGAGGCGAAACAGAAATGCGTGCGGCCCTGAGAGCATTACGAAAACTCCTGCCAGTCATCGCGGCAATCACGTGTTTGCCGCAGAACGATCCAGCGCATCTACAGCTGATTTAGCTGGCTGAGATCGTTCCCATGAACCATAGCAGAGGGCATTCGCGAAGACAAGCAAACCCAACCCGCGTCCGGTGTTCGAGCGAATTCTTGGTCTCTGCGTCCTGTTGAATTAGAAGCGCCGCAGCGCGATCAGCAGCAAGCGGGCGTTCTGAGCAACATTTTGGGAGGCGGAACATGACCTTGCGGGGCACACGGATTGGTGTTTCGATCATTGCGGGATGCGCGCTGTTCGCAGCGATGGCATCGCCTTTGACATCGGCCCAGGCGTCGCCGGGCGAAACCAGAAACACGGCGATCAGCACTGCTCCAGAGACGAGCGAGACGGTCTTCCTCTCGAACGTCACCAGCATGAACGACATGAACGATGTTCAGACTGCGCTGCGCAACAACTTCCCTCGCACCCACGTCTATGGCGTCGCCGGCCAACTCGCCATCACCATCCGCGGCACCAGCGAAGATATGCAAGCCGCGAAGAAGATGGTTGCGGAGCTCGACCGGCCGAAGAAGATCTATCGCGTCACTTACAACCTGAGCGACGTGGAAAACGGCAGGAAAACGGCCACACAGCACTACTCCGTGGTCGTAGCAGCGGGCGGCAAGACAGTGCTGAGGCACGGCAAGCGCGTGCCCCTCATCACCGGCATGTCCGGAGAAGCAGCGAATGCGTCACAAAGCTCGCAGGTGCAGTACATCGACATAGGGCTCAACATCGAGGCGAGCATCGAGGGCACAGCTCTTCGCACCAAGGTTGAGCAGTCCGCCGTCACCGATGAGAAATCCGGAGTTGCCGCGCCCGACCCCGTCATCAGCCAGACACTCCTTGAAGGAACGTCGGCTCTCGCCGGAAACAAGCCCGTGGTGCTCGGATCGATCGACGTGCCCGGCACCACACGACGCCAGGAGATCGAAGTGGTGGCCGATCTGATTTCGCAATAAAAGTGTGGAGAAGCAGCAATGGGTCGCGATCCCCCCGGACGCGACCCGATTTTTATTTCACCGCAATCGTGGCGTTCGCAACATTCCAACCGCGCACCGCGATGGAAGGTTTCTCGCTGCCCGAGCGATATTGCACCGTCACGACGCGGGTTTCGCCAGGCAGAAGCGACACATAATTTTCGCTATAGTACGCCGGAAGAATTCGTTCTCCGGTCTTCTCATCGATCAGCGTGAGCTTCGCCAGAACCGCCGGAACCGCACTCGTGTTCTGGAGCTTGACCCCGATGGAAGCCTCGCCGTTGCCTTCACCTCCAGATTGAGTCACCGACGCAGTCAGGCTCTCCTGCGAAAGCTGGTCCAGTTCCTTGAGCGTCGCTTCATCCTTCGCCCACCAGTAGAAGTTATCGCTCACCTGCTTGCCATCCGCATCCGTCACATCAAGCTTCACAAATACCGCATGACCGCCGGCGAGCCTATCCAGATCGAGCTTGCCCACCGCAGTGCGCGCATTCGCTGCAGCCTGCACCGGCGCAGTTTCATCGCTGAGCATCTTCCCGTCCAGCCCAACCACCCGCGTCCGCACCTTCAACGTCCGCGCTGCATTCAGATTGATCAGGTCGATCGTGTTGTCCTCAAGACTAAGTTGCGCGTGCACCGGTTCGCATGCCTTCTGCGTACCGTAAAAACTCGACTGCGTATCGTAATCGTGGCCTAGGAAATTCCACTCCGTCGACGGCCAGGCCGGCTGCGTCATCCAGATCATGCGCGCGGAGTTGGGTTGCCACAGGTGCGCGGCAAAGCCTTCGAAGATGGCGCGATGCGCGGCGTAATCGATCATCTGCGCCTTGCGCTCGAAGTCCTCAAGATTCGCGGGCGCACCAAACTCGCGCGCCATCGTATCCATGAATGGCTTCACCGCGCCGTTTCCTAACTGGTGCCAATCGTGATAAGCCCAGGTGTCAGAGATCGGCCAGCGGTCCGGCTCGGGGATGAACGCCTTGATGCCCTCAAGCGTGGGCACGCTGGGAATGCCGAGTTCCACGCTGAAACCGCGGTTGATGCGATAGTACGTCTCCAGCGGCTGCAGCTGGTATGGACCAGAGTTGCGCAAGTTCACCTGGTTCGAGCTGCCGGTGTAATAGCGCGTGTGATCGAGCGTGCGCACCAGCGCGGCCAGACCTTCATTGAGAATCGGTTGCGGAACACCTTCGTTGCGCCCGCACCACAACACAATCGATGGATGATGGCGGAAGTGCAGAATGGTGTCCCGTGCATTGGCGAGGAACAGTTGCGGATCCTGCGCTTCAAGGTTGTAAGTCTGCGTGGACTCCCAGAAATCGTTCCACACCATCAGGCCGTACTTGTCGGCAAGAGCGTAAAAACTCTCCTCCGTGTTCTGGCCCATCCAGTTGCGAATCATGTTGACGTGCGCGTCCCGATGCAGGCGGAAGTACGGCTCCAGATTCTTCACGGAAACGCGCTTGCGGCTGTCGTCCATGCCCCAGTTGCCCCCGCGCGCCGCAATGCGCACGCCATTCACCTTGATCACCAGATCGGTGCCCGGCCACTCGCCTTCTACCGGCCGAATGGACGCGGAACCATCGGCTCCGCTCGCAAGCGTGTGCACCCACGCATGCTTCATCCAGTCGGGCAGCTTTTCGCCGGGCCCAGCCAGGTTCGGCGTTCTATCCTCGATCTGCCGAATGCCCTTGTGCGATTCATCGATGAGTGGCAGCCCCTCATCATGCGTGCGGCTGGGCAGCACCTCAACCCGGCGCAAATGTCCGGTCGCGTCAAACAGTGACAGCTCGTAGCTCACTTCGCGCATGCCAAAGTCGATCGACTGTGTCGAGCTCGCCGGCCCGCCGGATACCGCAAAACTTACGCCGAGGTGGTGCAGCGCAGGATCGCCATAGCCGTTCGGCCACCATAGCTTCGGGTTCGTCACGCGCAATTGCGGATACTCCGCGGCGCTGAGCCTGACCACGGTTTCGCCGGGGCCGATGCGCAGGTGCTTCGTCACCTTCACATCGTCAAAGCTGGCGGTCAGATCGCCCTCCACGCCCTTGTCATTCGTATCAACCAGGGGAGCTTCAATTTCAATGTCCGCCTCGCTGTTGTCGTGCTTGGGCAAGGTGGTGATGACGTTCACATCGCCCACGCTGACCGGGCCTTCCGCCGTCAGCGTCACATCCTGCCAGATGCCGGTGTTGCGGTCGCGAATGGTCGGGATCCAGTCCCATCCTTCCGTCGCGCCAAACGTCGGTCCATCCAGCATCTGAATTCCACCGTTCTCTCCCGGCCCCGCCTTGATCGACTCCTCCTGCGCCAGCCCGGGATGCGGCGGCGGGCTCACGCGCACAGCCAGCGCATTCATGCCGCTGGTCGCCAGCTCGTCCGTCACCTCAAAGCTGCCGCGGATAAACGCGCCTGTCACATCGCCCAGTTTGTGACCGTTGAGCCAGGCCTCCGCCGCGTAATTGATGCCGTTGAAGGTGAGCGTCATCCGCCGCCCGCCAGTCTCTATCGCCGAGGGAAACTCCACGCGATACCAGTAGTCCTGGTGCGCCAGCTTGTCGGGAATCGCGAGATTGTTGAGCCCGTAATCAGGATCGGGATAGATGCCGCGGTCGATCAGCGTGGTCAGCACCGTGCCGGGTACTGTCGCCGGCAGCCAATGATCGATCTTGCGCTGTCCGCCGCGTGGTTTGGAACTCTCGAATCCCTGCTTTGAAATCTCCGCGCCACTCGCCTTTATGTCATCCGCCTCTGCCAGCTTCCAGCCGCCGCGAATCGTCCACGGATTGCCGCCTTCCAATCGCGTCTGTTGCTCCTCCGCGGTAAGCGGCCTGGCAATCGGCTTCTGGGGCGCGGCGTTGCTGCGCGGCAGCGTCAACGGATCCTGCGGCTCAAGCTGTCCCGCCATCCCCCGCGTCTGCACCGGCCAGTGCGCCGAAGCTTCCGTATACTGCGGCAGATCAAAATCCGGTATCTCGGCCGCCATCTGCTGAACCTGCGCAGCCGTCAGCACCTGGTCGTAGACCCTGAGGTACGCAATCTTTCCTCCAAAGTGATGCTCGCCCGCGGCGGGAGCCATCCACAGTTGCGCCGCGACATTGCCCTGCGAGTAGGCAGACGACGCCACCGCCCTACCGTCGCCGTAGAGCGTAACCGTGCTCCCGTCGCTGCTCGCCACGACGAAGTGCCATCCCTCGCTCACGCCCGTGCCCGCCGTAACAAAGCGCTCCTGTCCGCGCCCCAGCCACAAACCCAGCCGGCCATCCACGAATGCCACAAAGCGCGCATCCTTCGCGCCTGGATCGCCGATGCCCGCCAGCAGCGTCAATCCGTTCCGGCTCGCCGGGTCAGCGGCGTTGAACCAGAACGCCAGCGTCCATCGGGCGTCCCCCGCCAGAATCCCCGACGGCAGCG
The DNA here is from genome assembly GCF_036502485.1 of Occallatibacter sp. Taxonomy (GTDB): domain Bacteria; phylum Acidobacteriota; class Terriglobia; order Terriglobales; family Acidobacteriaceae; genus Telmatobacter. Next base: position 37,823 of record NZ_DASXYM010000063.1, read on the forward strand.
TCGACACCTTCGAGCGCCCGCCCCACTCGCCGGGCGCCGGCTCCATCAGCCCCGGCCCATCCGGCAGAATCACGGCGCTCCATGGCCCATATACTTCCTGCGGGATCTGCTGCGCGCGCGCAGGGCACGATGCCATAACCGAAATCATCACGGTGCAAACGGCCGCCGCGCGGCCAAGCTTCAAGGCGAACGAGTTGCGTTGACACGAATTTTTCATGCGCGTACATCCTATCCTGCCGTGCCGCCGCCATGATACCGTTATCATCGATCAAATTGGTGCGTGCTCAAACGCCAACAGGCAGAGAGACCCGCGCCTTACCTATGCAATCGGAGATCAAACTTTTCGGTTTGAGAGGCGGCCCTGGACTGAGTACACCTGGTAGCAACTTTGTTTTGACCTTTGATGTGGGCGGCAGCCACGTGAGCGCAGGCCTCATCGACCTTGCCAATCTGCGAGTGGTGCGCGCCCAAGACGCTTCCCTGGTGGGCATCGATACGTTCGAGGCATTCGCTGACCTTCTGCATCGCCTCGGCACGCAGGCCGCAAACGGCGAGACCGACATCGCGGGCGCGTCGCTCGCAGTTCCCTTCCCCTTCGACTGCGAGACCGGCATGAGCCTCATGGAGCACAAGCTGACTGCCCTCTATCGCAAAGACCTGCGGGGCGCACTCGCTGATCGCTTCGGCTGGAACCGGGACCAGTTCCGCTTTCTCAACGACGCCGGTGCATACCTGCTCGGTGAGGTGGGCGCAGGCGCGGTGAAAGGCGCCAAACGTGCCGTCGGGCTCACCCTCGGCACCGGCATCGGCTGCGCATTTGCCATCGATGGCGTGCAGGTGCGCGAAGGAGAAGGCGTGCCTCCCGGCGGCGAGATCTGGGACTACCCCTACGGCGATGGCACAGTCGAAGACCTGATCTCGACGCGCGCCGTGAAATCCGACTACCTGGCTCGCACGGGCAGCGACCTCGAGGTATCCGCCATCGCCGCGGCGGCCGACAAAGAGGATGACGCGCGCGAGGTATTCGAGACCTTTGGCCGCCACCTCGGCCAGGTTTTGCGAGATGTGGTGGCGCCCTTCCGGCCCGACATGGTGGTCGCCGGCGGCGGCATCGCACGTTCGGCTTGGCTGTTCCTCCCCGCTGCGGAAAAGGAGATCTCCGGGCTTGGCTTCTGCCTCGTCCAATCGGCGCTATGGGATCAGGCTCCCCTGGTGGGTGCGGCGCACTTCTGGCGCGACCAGCTCGGCGAGGTCCGCAAAGCGCCCGCGGTCTCCATCTCCACGTAACGGCGGGCCGCAACCGTCCGCCCTTCCGCTGTTGTAAGCTTGCAACGAGAATCCACGCCACCCATTTCTTTCGGGCGGCCCATGCGCCGCGCGTGCGCAATTCTCTTATCTGCGAATCGCCGCGAGTGCAACCACGTCTTCTGGAGTTCCGCTGATGCCCGCCATTGCTGAAGAGAACAAGCTCATTCGCTACAACCGCTTTCTGCTGCTCGTCGCCGGCCTCGGCGGCCTGCTCTACGGCATCGACGTGGGCATCGTCGGCGGCGCCGTCCCCTACCTCGAAGCGACCTCGCACCTCACGCCCGCCGAGTTGTCCATCATCGTTGCCGCGGTTTTGCTGGGCAGCGTCTTCTCCACGCTGTTTGCCGGCATCCTCGCCGACTGGATGGGCCGCAAGCCCCTCATGATCGTCAGCGGCGTCGCCTTCACCCTCAGCATCCCCGTCATCGCGCTTTCGCAGAGTTACAGCGCCCTGTTCTTCGGGAGGCTGCTGCAGGGCATGAGCGGCGGCCTCGTCGGCGTCGTCGTTCCCCTCTACCTCGCCGAATGCCTGTCCGCCCAGAAGCGCGGCCGCGGCACCGGCGTCTTCCAGTGGATGCTCACCCTCGGCATCTTCGCCGCCGCCATCATCGGCGTACTGGTCAGCTATCACGTCGACGCCGTCGCGCGCACCGGATCTGCCGGCGACCTCTTCCACGCCAAAGACTACGCCTGGCGCAGCATCTTCTGGATGTCCTTGCCTCCCGGCCTGTTCTTCGTCTTCGGCAGCTTCTTCATCTCCGAGTCCCCCCGCTGGCTCTTCCGCCGCGGCAATTCCGATCAGGCACACGCCGCCCTCCTTCGCTCCCGCACTGCCGATCAAGCCGCCCTCGAATTGCGCGAAATGGGTGAGACAGCCTCCCAGGCCACGTCCAAATCCGCCAGCCACCAGGGCGGCCGCGAACCCCTGCTCCAGCGCCGCTTCATCCTGCCCTTCCTGCTGGCCTGCGTCATCCTCTCCTGCAACACCGCCACCGGCATCAACTCCGTCGTCGGCTTCAATACCGACATCCTCATCTCCAGCGGCCTCTCCGACGTGCAGGCGCACTGGGGCTACGTGTTGTTTACGATGATGAACTTCCTGCTTACCGCGGTCGGCATGACGCTGGTGGACCGCAAAGGGCGCAAGTTCCTCTTCCTCGTCGGAACCTCCGGCATCATCGTCTCGCTCTCCGTCGCCGCCCTGCTGTTTACGCGCAGTGAGAGACATCGCGTCGACGTTGCCGGCGCCGTGCAGCCGATGATCAGCAGCGACCAGCAGCTAACCTTCCGACTCGATGAGCAGACAACCCGCACCCTGGGCGTGACCCCTGGCGGCGAACAGGCCCTCTGGGTGGTCTACTCCTATGGCGATTTCACCGGCAGCACCACGCCGGTTCGCCTCGGCGACGCCACCGCGGCCATCGACGTCAACCGCAAAGCTGCGCTGCCCGGCGGCAAAGTCGAAGCCTTCTTCCGCAATCCCTTCGCCAACCTCGACGCCGCGCGCACCGCCCCCCTGCACATCGATCACGCCTACGTGCAGCAAGTGCCCAGCGCCACCAACGGCTGGCTCATGGCCATCTGCCTTTACGTCTTCGTCGGCTTCTACGCGATGGGTCCAGGCGTCTGCGTCTGGCTCGCCCTCAGCGAACTCATGCCCACCCGCATCCGCTCCAACGGCATGAGCGTCGCGCTGGTCCTCAACCAGCTCGTCTCTACTACCCTTGCCGCCGTCTTCCTGCCCGTCGTCGGCAAGCACGGCTACGCCAGCATGTTCTTCGTCTTCGTGGGATGCACAGTGGTCTACTTCTTCACCGTTCTGCTCTTCCTGCCCGAAACCAAAGGCAAGACCCTCGAGGAGATCGAAAAGCACTTCGAGACGGCGTGAAGCGCAAGTGATCAGGTGATCAAGTGCTCCAGCACTCGATCACCTGATCACCTGATCACCTGGACATCACACCCGCGCCTGCACCACAATGCACGTGATGTTATCCCGGCCGCCGGCCTTGTTGGCCGCCTCAACCAGCCGGTCCGTCCGCTCCTGCAGCGGATCATCTCCCCCCAGGCGCTCCTGAATCTCCGCATCCGGCAGCTCGCGGGTCAGCCCGTCGGAGCACAGCAGAAACAGGTCGCCGGGCTGCGCTTCAAACTGAAAACAATCCGGCGTCACGCAATTCTGCGTGCCCACCGCACGGGTGATCACGTTCCGCAGCGGCGAACGCTGCGCCTCGTGCTTTGACATCCGCCCCAGCCGCACCTGCTCCTCTACCAGCGAGTGGTCCAGCGTGAGCTGCTCCAGTTTTCCGTTGCGCAACCGATAACAGCGGCTGTCCCCGACATTGAACACCCACACCGTCGACTGTTCTACAACCAGCGCCACCAGCGTGGTGCCCATTCCCGAAAGATTGGCATTCCGCTGCGAACGCGCGTATACGGCATTGTTGGCGGTGCACACGGCGTCTTCCGCCACCTTGGGAATCGGAGCGGACGGGTCCCGCGCAGTGAGCACCTGAAGCACCTCATCCACGGCGATGGAGCTGGCAATCTCGCCGCCCGCCGCGCCGCCCATCCCGTCGCACACAACGTAAATGCCGTGCTCGATCGAGAACCCGAATGCGTCCTGGTTGTTGGCGCGCTTGCGACCGCGGTCGGAGGCCGCAGCAGCAGCGTAGTGGAGGGCAGCCGTGGCCAAAAGTTTTTCTCCCGGAAGAAAGTGTACACGGCTTGTCTAAGTGTGGGGCAGTAGTGTGCCTCACAGGTCAATGCTGGATGCCCATCTCGGGTACCGGCGGCGGCGCAGGCAACTCAAACATCTGCAGATTTCCATCCATCATAATCGCCACCCGCTGCCCTGAAGGAGAGATCGCCACGTTGCCGCCAATATCGAAAATCGGGCTGGCCGCCGCCCGCAGAACCACCTTGCCCGTCGCCGCGTCCACAACCTGCACGTCCTGCCCCTTGATGTCCTCAGGCTCCAGCGGAGCGATCGTGTTCATCGCATGGTTCGCCATCAGCGACTCCCGCGCAAACCGGCTTCCCGTCGCATTCGTCACCAGCAAAGGCCACACTGCCGCCCCCAGCGAGGCGTTCTGCCACAACCGTTTTCCGTTTAGCCCCATCGCCACCAGCCGCGGGTCGCCGTCTGAGCTGCACGTGGTCCCCAGAATTTCTGACGCGGAGATAAAGTCCAGCGTGGGCAGGCATGCCGAATCCAACTTCCCCACCACCCCGCTTCCGCCGGAGAAGTAATCAAAATTCAGCGTCCACGCCATCCCCGTGCCGCGCAGCAGCTCCAGGTACCCCTCGCCATTGATAGGCAGGTGCACGGCCGAATGCACATGGCTCACCAGCATCACCTTCCCGTCTTCGCGGCGAACGATGCGCAGAACCAGATCGGGCTTCTCCCCCGGAGAGGGCGCGTCCGAGAACACGTCGACCGTGCCCCTCGAGGGGCTTGGAGCCTTCTCCGGACGCGACGCCTGCGTCGGCGGCTCCGTCGAACCCGTCACCAGGTAGTGGCGCGAAGGATCCATCTCTACCCACTCCACCGGGCCCGGAAACTGCAAAAATGGCTTCAGTTGCAGAGCCGCGTCGCCGATCTGAATGGCATCGAGGTCGCGCAAAAGGAACTGGCCGTTGCCAAGGTTATAGAGATAGCGTCCGCGATCATGCAGGGTCCACACCGCCTCCGCGTCCACGGTTCCCTGCGGCAGCTTCAGCACCACGGCGCGCACCTTGCGCTGGTTCTCGGTCTCTTCATTACGCGTGGTGCGATGGATCAGGCCCGGCACGCGAAATGTGAACAGCAGCCGGTCCTCGTCCAGAAAATCGAGCGACATCAGCGAAGTGCGCATGCCCAGGTAGAAAGCGGCCGGCGGCGAAAATCCCAGCGGTTCCCCGGCAATCGAATAGGCCGGCGGCACCGTGGAACGCACCTGCGCTGAAGACCCAGGAGCACTCTTCTTCTTTGAAGCGAACAGGCCCTTGGGCAGCACACCCTGCCCTCCCGCACCCGGCGCGCACGCAACCAGCAAGGCGGCCATCACCAGCCCCGCTGCCGTTCCGGTCCACACGCGCGCTGGAAAATACAGCTTCGCCATTGCAACTATTCTCGCCCATCCCATCGCCCCTTGTCAGGCGCCCGCCTCCCCCCTATCCCAAAGCTGAGAGCTGACCGCTGACGGCTGACCGCTGCCCCGCTCGCCGTATGCGACAGTTAGAAAGAATGAACCGCAACGCCCCAATGACAAGCAGGCGAACAATGTGGCTGGGCTACGGCGCGTGCGCGCTGGCCGGCTGCCTCTGGGGCACCGGCTTCTTCTTTGGCCGTATCGCCATGAATGAGATGAGCGTCGAGTACATGGTGCTCTACCGCTTCTTCTTCGCCTGTGCGGGACTCCTGCCCGTGGCTCTGACCCATCGCGTACGCCTCACCTGGGCCGAAACGCGCATGCTCCTGATCTCCGCGTTTCTGGGCGTACCCCTGCAGTTCCTCATGCAGTTCCATGGGCTGGCCCGTACCACCGTCAGCCACGCCTCCCTGATGGTCGGAACCCTTCCAGTGCTGCTGGCCGGAGCAGCCGCTTTGTTCGCCGCGGAGCGCCTGGACTTGCTCGGCTGGGTGGCGCTGTGCTGCTCCAGCATCGGCGCCGGGCTCATCGTGCTCGGCGGCACCCACGGGCATCCGTCACGCGGCCAGCCTACCCTCCATGGCGATCTGCTCGTCGTCCTCTCTCTGTGCCTCTCCCTCGCCTGGGTGCTGCTCAGCAAAAAGCTGATGGAAACGCACAGTCCCCCCGTGGTCACCGCGTACACCCTGCTCGCCGGCACGGTCATGCTGGCTGCCTGGATCCTTGGCCCCCGCGTGCTCATCCACTGGCTTCCCAACCACAGTGCCCCCGTCCCCTTCACGCACGTCAGCCCCAAGGCCTGGGGTGCCCTGGCCGCCTCCGGCCTGGCCTGCACCGCCACCACTACCCTGCTCTGGAACTGGGGCATCCATCACGTGCCCACATCGCGAGCCGGCGTATTTCTCAACATCGAGCCCGCAATGGGCTCCTTCCTCGGCGTGCGGCTGCTGGGCGAGCACCTCGGCCCCTTCGCCTGGGTCGGCGGATCCCTCATCCTCGGCGCAGCCATCACCCTCACCACCCGCAAACACCAACCCGACCCCCCCGTCATCCTCGAGTGATTCCGACCACCACAGGGCTTTGTCACAACGGCACGCATCACAGGCTGCGGAAAACTCAATCCGAACGGGCCACTGATACGGCCTCTTCCACGGTGTGTTCCGTCCTGCCGATAAGCTGCGAATTCAAACAACTGAGCCTTGATCCGAGCAAGCATTCGCCACCTCACCCGCGCGTCGCTGCCCACCCCCCCCCGCTTGTCATCCAGAATTCACAATCCAGCATCTAACCCCCTCAGTTATGTGCGTGGGCGATTGGTACTTATTTAAAGATCAGGGTCAGATTAAAAGAGATTGTCAAACGACATCTGTGCGCGGCCGGCGCAGAGCTC
>NZ_DASXYM010000064.1:0-8210 GCF_036502485.1 Occallatibacter sp.
GCAACAGGCTATGCAAATGTGGAAAGCAAAAAGCGCTTCCCACATTCGCACAGCCTCGACGACTGCTGCGGGCTGAATTTGCAGCTAAACTCAAACCCGAGTGCTCTCACTTACCCGGACTAACCGAAGGGGGCAGCTCACCGGCCCTCTGGGACTAGGCCGCCTGCATCGGGATGACTTCGCCGAATGGCGCCTTCCGGCTTCCGGTCGAAGCCCATAGGACGGGATAGGCGGGAGCGGATGGTGGGAATGAGCCATACAGATCTGTCAGAAAGACGAGGGTCTGCGGCAGAATCCCGTGCTCTTCGAGCCAATCAAAGCATGGGCCAAATTCGGTTCCTCCGCCCCCGACGGGGTCAAGGTGAACCGGTTGGCCGGACGAGTACGTTTCCACCTTCTGCACCTCTGAATCGAAGTAGAGAACATGGACCCGCTCCGGCCGCTGGCCGTCGAGAATCGAACGCAACTCGGCCTCAAAAAGCCTCAGTTGCCGTCCATTCACAGAACCCGAGCAATCGACGGCGATCGCGATCTCCCCGACGCCCTCGCGCACCACTCCCGGCAAGTAGAGACCGGCCCAGACATGACGGCGGTTGGGGCGCATCCAGCAATAGTCAGCCGGCGCCGTATCCGACCAGAGCCGGCGTAGCAATTCTCGCCAATTAACCGCCGCCTCTGCCGCCCCATCCAGGATTCGGTGGAGGCCGGCCGGAACCTTGCCCGCCTGCCGGGCAACTGTCGTGGCCTGGTTGACCGCCACATCCCACTTCCTCGCCTGTTCTTCGATAGTTGAGGTTTCCTCGTCCGGTGGTGGCGCGTCGAGCACCTGGCCTATCCCGCCTTCGGTAACGGGTGTGGAAGGTGAGTTTGAATCGCTGTCACCTGATTCTTCCCCTGTCGAATCCTCTCCTCCGTGCTCGTCGTCTCCATCCTCTTTGCCCGAGTCCTGCTCTGCTTCCGATTCCGATTCCGATTCAAGAAGGTTGTAGATTTGCTCCGCACTCATCCCACGAAAGCGGTTATCGATCAAAACCCCATCAGGCAGGCTGAGTCCGGCGTCAACAAGCAGGGGATTGATGGCGAAGTCACAAGCTACGTTCCACCGTTTCGGATCGCGACCGGAGCGGCGTACATGATGGTGCAGTGCCGGGTGCATGACCTCGTGCGCCAGGGTTCCGGCCAGAGTCGCGGCGTTCAGAGTCTCAACAAAATCGGGGTTGTAGAAGAGCGACACTCCATCCGTAGCCATCGTTTGAATCGACCGGCACTCGCGCCCCTTCAATCGAAACAAAAGCGAGCCGAAAAAAGGATGGTCCAGGATGAGAGATGTGCGAGCTTTCTGAACACGCAGTGAGGTTGGCGTCTCATGTCTCATGCTGCTGCAGGCGCCTCCATATACGCGGACATGCGGTTGAAGATGTCGTCGGCGCTCGGGGTCTCAGCGGGTTCTGCCGTTTCGCGGCTCCGCAACAGGCCATCCATTTCGGCAACGATGTTGGCAGCGTCGGCGGCCGTGGTGACGCGCAGCAGGTCATGCTTCTTGAGGTCCTGAGCGGAGTAATTGCACAGCCGCTCTTTGACTTGCTCCGCAAAACGGTTGAGGTCCGAGTCGCCATTGACGTTGAGCCGCGGCAGGATCTCCACGAGGTCCAGGACATTGGTGACCAAGGAACCGTGGAAGCGCGACTCCGGCTCATTGAGCCGATCGACCATGTGAGCGACCACCTCGCGCAGCCGCTTCCAGAGGTCTTCAGTTCCGCGCATCAGCGATTCGCGGACGTTGGCATCGATCTCGCGCGAGACCCGCGCCCGCTCCTCGGCCGACATCTGGACACGGAAGTCGGCGCCAGACGGGATGGGCAGCACTTCGAGCTTGACGCCGAACTTCTTCCGCAGCTTCTCTGCGGACGGATAGTCTTCCTCGCGGAAGAGCCCGTTCAACTCCGGCCTCACCTGCTCGATGTACTGGGGATAGACGCCGAGAAAGCTTTCCACTCCCTGCTCGAAGCCGGCCTCGAACTCGCGCATCCGCGCCATGAGATCGAAGTAGAAGTTCGCCGGCAGGAGCCGGAACCCTTCGTCGGACCACGGCAGGGTGATCTTGTAGAAATGCTGCCGGATCTGCCCGGCGAGCGTGCGGAGCTCATCCAGCTTGTCTGCGCTGCGCAGGAGCTGCTTGTTATAACGGCCAGCGCCCTGGTGTGCCCCATGTTGGTCCGCGACATCGCGGCTAACCTTTCGGTCGTGTTTGACGGCCGTCCAGATGCTGATGTGGACGGCGGCGAGCATTGCGCGCTCAGTAATCATTGGATGACCTCCCGGTAATCCACTCCGAAGCGAACGAATTCCGGAGTGTGTGTTATGGCGGTGTCCCGCGCCGCCGCATCACGCATTGCCATCACTCGCATCTCAGTCGGCATCCGGTCGAGATACGCGATTCCTCTCCCTACCGAGGTGTCGCTCAAGGCCCTCCCCAGGGCGGTAGCGATTGCGATTTGCGCTGAAGGCTCTGTGGGAAGCGCCGCCGTCGTGGGGTTTAGGAGGATTTCGTCAATCGAAGGCAACTGGCGAAACAGCCGGATGAAAGCGACTAGCTCTGAAGCCGCCGCCGGCCCGACGGTGCCATCCAGAAGCTGCGCCTCAAACTCGCTGGTTCCGGAGAGAAACTGCGTCTTCTGACGGCGGGCGATCCCGCAAAGCACCTGCGATGCCATCTCCCAGGAACGCGGAGTGGGCCAGGCGTTGGCGTCCGACGTCGCATCCGACGTATGCAGAAGCTCGGGTTTGAAGCGCAGGAAGGCGATAATTTCGGGACGGACATGGGCCTTCACCGCCCACCGGCACCAGTCGTCGAGATCCGGTTCAAGGTCTAGATGAACGAATCGGTTGCGCAGCGGTCGCGGCATTGCAAAATGGACTCCACGCTCGGAGGCCGGATTGCCGGCGGCGATGACAACCCAATCAGCGGGCAGCGTATATTCACCGAGCTTTCGGTCGAGCACCAACTGGTAGCAACCCGCCTGGGTCATTTGCGGTGCAGAGGTCAACTCATCGAGAAAGAGAATGCCTTTGCCTGTCGTCGGTAGAAATCTGGGCGGAACCCACTCTGTCTGATCGGCCGAAATGCGGGGCAGTCCCCGGAGATCGACCGGGTCAAGCTGCACGGCGCGCACATCAAGAAAGTCGTAGTCCAGATCCCTGGCGACCTGGGAGACGATCTGTGATTTGCCTACTCCGCACGCACCCCAGATATGCAGAGGCACACGTTCGCCGATCAGCGCGTGAAGCGCCTCGTAAAGCTTCGATGGTTTCATGGGGATTTCCTCGGGAAGGGGAATTCAGCCGGATATGTCGCGATTCAATGGAAGAGCGGAAGCAGAATCAACCAGGTTCTAAGAACCCGTGGCACCTTTAGATAGGATTGTTTTTAGGAGCGAGGACTTCGACTTTGGGAAAGTAGGTGCGGTAGCGGGCGTCATCACGCGTGAGCAGCGCAAGCCGATCAACGGCGGCGTGCGCGCCAATATAGAAATCGGGCAGAGGCGTCGTTCGCACTCCGCCCCGTTTCCGGTAATCGAGGAAGCACTTGCCTGCCATAAAACCTGCCTCCCAGGGAAGGTGCGCTCTTTCAAAAATGCGAATGGGAAGCGCGGCATTCAAGGCTTCGATGGTGTGAAATCCGATCGATACTTCTGCGTAGATGATGGGATTGATCACGAGCGCCGCGTGTTCAGCGCATTCGGCAAGGGCGCTGCCCGACCACGCTGCCCATTTCGGATCTTGAGTGGCGATGTCCAGCAGGATATTGCTGTCAACGAGGATGCCGTTGCAATTGGCAAGCCGCGCGGCAATGTTGGCCAGAACCGGCTTCACTTTTTCGTCCTCCCGCTTCGGCTGCCTCCGCGCGTCAGTGCCATAATCTCGTCGGTGGACATTCGGGCATCAGCAGCACCGCTCAGGGCGCTGAGAGCGCTTCGGCCTCGTGCTCCCAAGGCCTTGCTACGATGAACTTTGCGGATGCGGGCATGATCGTCAGCCAGCTCGAATTCGACTTCAGTATGCGGAAGAAGCCCGAGGCGAATGCGAACCTCTTGCGGAATCGTGACCTGTCCTTTGCTGGTAATCTGCATGGCATTACTCCTACCAGTAAGTGTAATGCTGATTTCGACGACTAGCAACAAAGCAGGATTGCCGGGTGGTGGGTCAGTTTGAAATTCACGGCTGGCGCTTCTTGCGTTAGCCGGCAGTGACCATGTTTGATAGAATCCCGCGATGAATCGACTCGTGCTAGGACTCTTGCTGGGACTGGCCGCTGGCATCGTTGATGTCCTGCTCATGCTCCCGATGAAATTTCCCGACAAGCCCACGGCCTTAGCTGGTGCATTCTTCAGCCGCTTCGCCATCGGATTCCTTGCGGCAAATGTGAAGTTGCCTTTTCATCCCGCATTAGCCGGAGCACTGGTCGGACTACTCATCAGCATTCCAGACGCGATTATCACGAAAGCCTATACACCTGTCCTGATTACAGGAGTGATCTTCGGCGCTCTGTGCGGATGGGCCGCTCATGCCTGGGGGGTGTCGATTTCAAACTGACCCACTACCGGATTGCCGTCGTATCAAGAACTGCGGCAAATTGAACGAATGGCTCAGGGAGACCCGCCAGCTCAGAGCCTGACCTGATATCAGACTCCAACATTGAAATCATGTTTGGCTTTGCGTAGCCTTCAGAAATGGCTAAGCTCTCTTTCACTCTGAGAATCGACCAAGAAGACCGAACTGCCCTGGAGCACATCGGTGAACTCGAGGGGCGACCCATCGAACAGTTGTTGACGGAGGCGATCAAGAGTTACCTCAATCAGCGGAGCCCCAGGGGAGCCAGCCTCGAAGCGGGGCTGTCAGCGCTTCAAAAGTTTTCTGCGAGTGACCCTGGGTTTGAGCGTGCTATCGCCGCATTTGTGGATGCCGAAGCCTGCTTCGAAGACCCGATTGAGGGCAAATCGTTAGAAGGACGGTTCGATGGACGGCAGTTCCAGCCTGCGGGCCCGGTCCAGAGCAAGATCCGCAAGCTTCTCGACGCCTGAAACGGCCCCCGGCTCCACGCGAATCTGGGCCATGTCCTCAACCAAATCGTTCGGTCGTCCTAAGCCGCCTCATCCAGTTCGACGTCCTCGTCGATCTGGTCGTCTTCTTCGAGTGCCCCGAGAATCTCCTCATTATCTTCCACGTCAGCTGTGGCCGCGGAAGTTGCGGATGCGGGCGCATCGAAGAGGCTGGCAGTCTTCGGAGGTTCCAGCTTTACTGGCTGGGCGGACTTCGGAATCTCTTGAGCGCCGGTCTCCGGCTTCGGAGGTTCCTTCTTCGCCGGTGCCTTGGTCTTTGAACGGGCTTCGGCCTGCGCGGTCTTCGCAGCCGCATCCATCTCAGCCTTCGCCCTGTCCAGGGTGTTCTTCAATTGCATGTGAGCTGAGACGAAATCAACCAAAGTCCCCGGCAGATCCCGGTCAAGCTCTTCGGCCGTTCCGGTCACGGTCAACGGCGTCGTGAGAGCGGCGTTCTCGCCATCCTTGAGCTTCTGCGGGATGACGTTCATGCGAATCTGATCTTCTTCGATGGAGGTGACGGTCAGCAGAACGGCGCGCTGCCGCAGATACGGAGCAAGCTCTTTGAACATGGATGTCTCCTTGACGTGTTATTTGGGGCGAAATGTTATTTGGGGCGAGGCCCTCTTTTGACCGGCCCCTTGAGTTCCGGATCGTCCCAATGAATGGTGAAACGTCGTCCCAGCGCCCGGCTTTCCTGATATTCCCTTGGGTCGTGATCTCGCTTCCATAAGAGGCGGTAAACGGTATCGACCGCCGACTTCATGATCGATTTCATCTCGTCGTCGGAGATGTGCGAGACCTCCGCTTTGCCGTTGCATGCCGGGCATGGCGTTCCGGCGTGCAAGCCTTCAATCGGACCGTTGCGAAATGCCAGTGCAACCAGCGCCTTTGCTTCTATTGCGAGATCGGGATCGAGGGTCATCTTCATCGGTAGTCTCCAATACCCTTTGAAGCACAGCTTAACTTCCTCAAAAGAATTTCACCTAGACGTGATTGCCTAATGAATTCTTCTGGTCCGTCTCTTTGTCTTCGACCAAAGTGCGGGATCGACGGGCAGCGCGCACATCTGTCCCGTTTTCGCATTGAAGAAGGCGCCGTGATGGGTCAGCTTGCCGTAGCGAAACAGCTGAGCCATCATGGCAAGAGCGCTCGACGCCAGAGTCTGATTGATGAATGGCTCCTGCCGGTCAAGGGCTTCAACGGCCGAGCAGCTCGGCAAGGGATCCTCACCAGCCTCAGCATCGACAATCTCCGGGTAGAGTTCGCTGACCGTTCGCAGGCGGATCGCCTTCCTGCGATTGCGCGCATTCAGGGGCTGACCAAGAACATATTGTCCGCTGGCCGCATTATTCCCAAGATCGAGCCAATAATAGGTCTGGCTCAAAGTCCGAGAGAAGGAATCCTCAATGGCTTTTCGCGCGCTGCGCGTATCGACGCAACCGATCACAAGATCCGGGCACCGGTCATAACCTCGCTCAAAAGAGCGTGGATGAAAGTGATTCGGGATCGCCGACCAGTTCGTGCCCCAGAACAAGTTGATGCGGTTGATCAGGACAGTGGCCTTGTTCTGGCCGATGTCGGAGGCCGAGAAGGGCTGCCTGACGCAGTTGGTTTCAGAAACCGTGTCGGCGTCCATCATGGCAACCTCGATGCCGTATCGATGGCCCCATACACGCATTGCCTGATCGAGATACGGCAGTCCCATGACGATGGCGCTGCCCGTGCCCCCTGCGCCAATCACCAGAACTCGGACGGCGCGCTGGTGGAGCAGGCCTGGCGGAAGTGTGTGCTCAATCCGCATACTACCCCCTCTCACCGCGAACGAACTGCGCCAGCGTCTGGGGCAACTGGATCAGTGTTTCAACCGGAAACATTTTGCGTTTATCGAGGCCGCTCCACAATCCCTCAAATCCTCCCGCATGGCGGGTCAAGCGGCCCACATTGGCGTGTGTGAACGCGCTTTCGTAGAAGCCGTGCTCCCATTCGGAAATGCTTTTCACGGAGGCGGCATCGGGGTGGCGCATCGTGCCAATGCAGACGCGTCCATCCTCCGAGAGATTCCAGAAGGGAGCGACAGCCAGTTTCGTTCCTGCGCCCGGTCGCTTGTTATCCATCAGTGCCCGAATCTTGAGATCGCCGCCGTCAACCCGCCACACCAGAGGAGGCTGTGGGAAGAACCGGCCATTCAGCTCCGCGGCCTTCCCTTCAGAATTCTGGTAGAACATCTGCCGGCGGCAGCCACAAGTCCACCACACAATCGTGCGATCGCTCTTGGCGAGGATATGTTCTGGCAGCACTTCGGCTGTCGATCCCCCATAAAGCGAACGCACGAGCGATTCGATAAAGGCGACGGTGAGAGGCTGGGCCGGTTCGAGAGTAGGCGGAGCATTCTTGTGGAGCATCACCTGGTGCCGGGTCACGAAGCTGCGCTGCCGATCTCCGTAGACCAGGAGCGCTTCACGCAGCTCGAAGCGCTGGTTCTCTCCGATTGAGACATGTATCTCCATCGCATTTCTCCCAGTCTTGAAACTCCTCCACCAGCCGGAAGAGCTCATGGTTCAGCGCAACAAACCTCCCGACCGCGCGCACCGCGCGTCGGACCTCTTCCTGCTTGTGCGGAGAAAAGATCACACCCAGAGTCGGCTCCGAGCTTCCCTCCAGCATGTATTGGCCTTCTTCATCAAAGCAGGCGACGATGGCATCATGTTCCTTGAAGGCCACCACCAGCGACGGCAACGGAATGCCGTCGTAGCCACCGTCCTCTCGAAAGGATTGGTCCTGTCGCAAAGGGATCCGCGAGAGCAGCTGAATTTTGCGCAGTCGCTTAATCCAGCTGCCGTACCGGCCGCTCCCGTGTTTCGAAAGCAGGCGACGGGCCTCCGTGATGGCGCTTCGATGATCGCGCTTCAATGTCCTTCGAATGCACTCCGGCAGGGCCTTCTCGACTTCGGGAAACTCGTATTGGCTGCGATTCTCTTCGTCTTCCTCTGCGTACTCCCGCATGCGCTCTTCGTACTGCAATGCGTCGTCGTGGTTATAGATCCGCATTACTCGATAGAGTGCGTAGGTCAAGGTCCAATAGAAGGCCGCGCCCAGTCCTTCCTCTTC